>NZ_CP109000.1:2993549-3624073 GCF_036226605.1 Streptomyces sp. NBC_00704 | reverse complement strand
TCCGCAAGTGGTTCGGCGAGGACGACCCCTGGGTGGAGCGCCCGAACCCCTCGCGGGGCGAGTTCTACGCGGAGGCGATGCACGAGTCGCCGGACGGCTGGCGTCCCGTCTTCGAACTCGAGCAGATGCTCAAGTCCCGTGAGACCTGGGTCTACGACGCGCACTGGGAGGAGCTGACCCAGGTCCGGTGCCCCGCCCTCGTCGTGCGCGGCCTCGACGGCGAGCTGGGCCGCGCGGAGGCCCAGGAGATGGTCCGCGTCCTGCCGCGCGGCGAGTACGCCGAGGTGGCCGACGCCGGCCACCTCGTCCACTACGACCAGCCCGAGGGCTGGCGCACAGCGATCGAACCCTTCCTGGACACCGTCCTCACCCCCGACACCCCCTGAGCGAAACCGGCGGCCTCCGGGCGGTGGCCGCCGGCCTCCGGGCCGACGCGTGGCCTCCGGGCGGGCGGCTGCGACTTCGCGCGGAACCCCGCAGCCCCCCAGCGGGAGCCGTCGGCCCGTTCGCGGAAACCGGCGGCCTCCGGGCGGGAGTCGAAGCCCGCCGCTCGCCGCCGGGCGGGCATCCGGCGGGGCGCGCGGGGGACTGTCGCCCCCTGAGCGGAACCCCGGCCGGGCGGTAGCCGTCGGCCCGGGGACGCCTCAAACCGCCCTTGCTCACGGCCGCCGGGATCGCCCCGGCCGGGGCGCCGGGACCTGGGCGTCAGCCCTTGCTCACGGCTGCCAGGATCTCCGGGAGCCGTGCCGCCGTGCGCGGCGCGGCCAGCCGCAGTCCCAGGAAGGTGATGCCCGCGCCGTGCCCGGGGACGCCTCAAACCGCCCTTGCTCACGGCCGCCGGGATCGCCCCGGCCGGGGTGCCGGACCTGGGGCGTCAGCCCTTGCTCACGGCTGCCAGGATCTCCGGGAGCCGTGCCGCCGTGCGCGGCGCGGCCAGCCGCAGTCCCAGGAAGGTGATGCCCGCGCCGTACACCGCTCCGCCCGGCAGCAGCAGCCACGTCCAGGTGTCGCCGCCCTCGCTGACGTTCAGCCAGATCGTCACCGCGATGACGGGCGCGCACAGCAGCGCCGCCGAGACCATGCCGCCGAACACCGCGATCCAGGCCAGTCCGGCCTGCCCCGGGGCGACGTTCTTGTAGCCCTCCTGAGGGATCGAGTAGGGGAAGCGCGCCGACGTCCACGCGCCCGTCGCGAGCATCGCGCCGAGCAGTGCGAGGGACAGCCCCAGCACCTCGGGCAGCTTCCGCCAGTCGCCGAGCAGAGCGGTCGTCAGCACGGTCACCGACGTCGCGTACGGCAGGGTGATCAGCAGCAGGGCCAGCGCCCGGGCGCGCAGTTCGTCGTAGGCGTCCCGCGTCGACGAGATCGTCATGGCGACCATCCAGAACGCGGAGGTGTCCTGGCCGAACTGGTTGTACATCTGGATGCCGAGCATCCCGGCCGCGAAGCAGGCGAAGTAGATCGAACCGGTGCCCTGCAACGCGTTGAACAGGGGCACGATCAGGCCGATGGCCAGCGACGTCACCCAGGCCGCCTTGGTCTTCGGATCACGCCAGACGTAGCGCAGGCTGCGTTCCATGACGGTGCCGGTGCGCCCGCCCGGCAGCAGCCGCGCCGGGCCTGCCCGGCCCCGCCGCTTCCGCGCGGCGGGTTCGGCGGCCTGAAGGGTCGAGCCGTCGGGCGACGTCATCAGCTGGGTCATGCTCCGCGCCCAGGCCGTCACCAGCAGGACCAGGGCCGCCGCGCTGACGGCGAGCTGCGCGGCCGCGACGCCGTGGTGCCCCTTGCTCACCGAGTCCACCGCGCCGACCGCCGAGGCGGGCGGCAGCCACCGCAGCACGGCCGCCGCCGGATCCAGCTCCGCCAGGCCGGACGTGCCGAGCCGCTGCGCCCCGAAGTTGACGACCTGCGCCCCGACCGCGATGACCAGCCCGCTCAGCACGGCCAGATCGCGGCCCTTGCGGCTGGTCAGCAGCCGGACGTTGGCGGTGGCCACGGTGCGCGCCAGCGCCACGCACACCAGCAGGCCGAGCGCCACGGCGAACACGCCCACCGTCCACGCCGCCGCGCCGTGCGCCAGGGCCACCACGGCCCCGGTGAGCGTCAGCAGGGTGAGCAGCGGCCCGATGCCCACCAGCGAGGCCACCAGCAGCGCCCGCACCAGGGGCAGGGGGCGCAGCGGCAGCATCACCAGCCGGGTCGGGTCGAGGGTCTCGTCGCCGCTGGGGAAGAACAGCGGCATCACCGCCCAGCCCAGGCCGAACACCGCGACCAGCAGCACCACCAGCGACACGGCGTGCGCGTGCCCCCGCAGGGCGACCAGGCCGAGCAGCAGCAGCGCGGCGAACAGCAGTGTGACGACGGCGGAGGCGACGTAGGCGGCCCGGCGTCCGCTCGACTGCCGCAGCCCGTTGCGCAGCAGGGACAGCTTCAGCCGGACGACGGTGGCGACGAGGCCCGGTGCGGAGGCGGCGGCGGAGGCCGAAGCGGTGGCGGAGTCCGGCGCGGCGGGGGCGTTCAACGGCCCGCCCCGCCCAGCCAGTCGAGGTCGGAGCCGGTGTCCCGGCCCTGGGCCCCGACGAGTTCGAGGAACGCCTGCTGCAACGAGGGCGCGGATCCCCGCACCTCCTCCAGCGTGCCGTGCGCCCGGATGCGTCCCGCCGCCATCACCGCCACCCAGTCGCACAGCGACTCGACGAGTTCCATCACGTGGGAGGAGAAGACGACCGTCGCGCCGGACGCCGTGTACCGCTCCAGGACGCCCCGGATGATCTGCGCGGACACCGGGTCCACGCCCTCGAACGGCTCGTCCAGGAAGAGCACTTCGGGGTTGTGCAGCAGCGCGGCCGCGAGCCCGATCTTCTTGCGCATGCCGGTCGAGTAGTCGACGACGAGTTTGTGCTGGGCGCCGGCCAGATCGAGGACGTCGAGCAGCTGGGTGGCCCGCTTGTCGACCTCGGGGCCGGGCAGCCCCCGCAACAGCCCGCTGTAGGCCAGCAGTTCGCGCCCGGACAGCCGTTCGAACAGGCGCAGTCCCTCGGGGAGGACCCCGATCCGGGCCTTCACCTCGACGGGATCCCGCCACACGTCGTGTCCGGCGATCTCGACGGACCCCTGGTCGGGCCGCAGCAGCCCGGTCACCATGGACAGGGTGGTGGTCTTCCCGGCCCCGTTCGGCCCGACGAGCCCGATGAACTTGCCCGAGGGCAGATCGAGATCGATCCCGGCGACGGCGACCTGCTGACCGAACCGCTTCCAGAGGTTGCGCACGCGTACGGACGTCATGCACGAACCCTACGCATGAGCTGCGGGAGACCCCCTACCGGTCCCGCCCGCACGCGTAGGCGAGCGGCGAGATCAACTCCTCGGCGTCCGGCAGCCAGCGGTTCGCGGCGGTCGGCCGGCAGGCCCACTGCACGGCCCCGCGGGACCCGAACCGGGTGGGCGGCGCGGCGACGTACGTGCCCTCGCCGAGCGTCACGAGATCCAGGGCGCTCAGCGACCAGCCCAGCTTGCGCACCAGGTCCGGCACCTTCGCCGACGCGCCCGGCAGCACGAAGAACTGCATCCGCCGGTCCGGCGTCAGGGTCACCGGGCCGAGCGTCAGGTCCATGCGCTCCATACGGGCCAGCGCGAGGAACCCGGCCGTCTCCGGCACGGAGATCGCGTCGAAGGTGCGACCGGTCGGCAGCAGGATCGAGGCCGTGGGCTGCTTCTGCCACATCCGGCGCGCGACCGTCGCACTGCCGGTCGCCTGCGTCGCCCAGTCCGGCCGGGCGGCGTGCGCCCCGGGGGCGGCGCACGCGCCGTCGCCGCAGGAGCAGACCTGCACCCCGTCGACGGCTTCCAGCCAGGTGCCGGGGAAGACGTCCCAATGACGTTCCTCGGCGTAGCGAACAGCGGTCTCGAGCAGCGATTCCCCGCGCTGCTTCGGGATTTGAGTGGCTTCGGCGCCCGCGATGGTCTCTTCCACGATGAACACAACTCTAGCGGTCACCAGGGGTTACGCCCGCCGCCGATGCGCGGGGGAGGAGCATCGGTTCGGCGTCCGGGGCGCATGGGTGCATGTGCGGGGGCGCGCGGGAGGAACGGGCGCGGGAACGGGTATCCAGGTAGCGGGGGCGGCTTTCCGTCGGCGACCGGCGATTCTCCGCAAGGACACGGCAGCACACGACATCACCCGGCACGGCCGGACATCACCCGGCACGAAACGGCACGGCACCACACGGCGTGGCTCGGCCACGACCGGCGTCGCCCGTCATTGCGGGGCAATCATCGGCAATCCTCGCATGCCTCGCATTTTCGGCCGATCGGTGGGGCATTGATCTGCTCGGCCGGAATTTTTCGGTGCAAGACACGTCAACTCGGTGTGTGGGCGGGCACCCGCCGCCCCGGTCACCGCAGCCACAGGGGGTAGTGCCCATGGCCGCAAGGCCGCTAGTCGCGCGGCAGCCGAACGAACGGCTGCAGGCGCTCATCCAGGAGGCGGGGTGCTCGAACGCCGGGCTCGCCCGCCGCGTCAACATGTGCGGCGCGGAGCACGGTCTCGACCTGCGCTACGACAAGACGTCCGTGGCCCGTTGGCTGCGCGGGCAGCAGCCCCGGGGGCGCGCTCCGGCGATCATCGCGGAGGCGCTGGGCCGCAAGCTCGGCCGCACGGTCACGATCGACGAGATCGGCATGGCCAACGGCAAGAACCTCGCCTCGGGCGTGGGGCTCCAGTTCTCGCCGACGGTGCTGGGGGCCATCGAGCAGGTCTGCGAACTGTGGCGCAGCGACGTGGGCCGGCGCGACTTCCTGTCCGGCTCGTCCGTGGCCGCCTCGGCGCTGGTCGAGCCGAGCCGCGACTGGCTGATCTCCGCGCCCGACGCGCAGGTGGCGCGGTCCGCGGGCCCGCGCGTGGGCCAGTCCGACGTGGCCGCCGTCAAGGCGATGACGCAGGCCCTGGTCGACCTGGACCACCAGTACGGCAGCGGGCATGTGCGCCCGGTCGTCGTGCACTACCTCAACAGCGTCGTCTCCGGGCTGCTCGCCGGCTCCTACCGGGAGGCGGTGGGCCGTGACCTCTTCGCGGCCGTGGCCCGTCTGACCGAACTCGCCGGGTACATGGCCGTCGACACCGGTCAACCGGGCCTCGCCCAGCGGTACTACATCCAGGCGCTGCGGCTGGCCCAGGCGGCCGGCGACCGCGGTTACGGCGGATACGTCCTCGCCGCCTCCATGAGCCATCTCGCCGCGCAGCTCGGGAACCCGCGTGAGATCGCCCAGTTGGCGCGGGCGGCGCAGGAGGGGACGCGCGGGCGGGTCACCCCGCGCGCGGAGGCCATGTTCCTCGCCGCCGAGGCGCGCGGACACGCCCTGCTGGGGGACGTCCGGGGCGCGCAGGCGGCCTCCGGGCGGGCGGTGTCGGCGCTGGAGGCGACGGACGGGGCCGCGGGCGACGACCCGGCGTGGATCGCGCACTTCGACGAGGCCTACCTGGCCGACGAGTTGGCGCACTGCCACCGAGACCTCGGCCAGGCGGAGGCGGCGGCGCGCTGCGCCGAGCAGGCGCTGGCGGGGCATCCGCCCGGCCGTGCCCGGCGGCGTGCGATCGGGTACGTCCTGCTGGCCACGGCGCAGGTGCAGCAGCGCGAGATCGAGCAGGCCTGCAACACCGGCCTGAAGGCGGTCGAGTTGCTGGGGACGCTCCGCTCCAACCGGGGCGCGGAGTACCTGGAGGACCTCCAGCAGCGGCTCGCGCCGTTCCGCGAGGAGTCGGTGGTACGGGAGTTCGGGGCGCGGCTGGAGTTGCAGACCGCGGCGTGAACGGGCGGGGCGCCGCTGCGCGCGGGTGCGGGAACGGCGTCCGTCCACGGGACGGCGGCGGACGCGGCGCACGGCGCTCCGGATCTGTCGGGAACGTCACTGTCCGGCCCAGAAGCGGCAGGTCAGGTTCTGAGCTGCGTGGCACGGGGTTCCGGGGACCCGGTAGCGTGAGCCGACGATTCCGAAGGTCCCCCATTCGTAGGAGTCCCGGTGACGCAGAGTGGACAGGGCGAGGAGCCCTCGGCGCAGCCCGCGCGCGAAGGCATCGTGCTGCCCTCCGACGGCGGGGAACCCCTGCTGCCGGGAATGACGCCGAGCGTGCCGAGGCCGGGAGACCGGTCCGGCCCGCAGCAGGGCGGGCAGTCCGGCGGGTACGACGCCCGGCAGTACGGGCAGCCCGACCCGGCACGCCAGGAGTACGGGCAGCCCGGCGGACAGGGCCGAGACGACCACGGGCAGCAGCAGTACACGCAGCAGCCGGCCTACGGGCAACAGCAGTACGGGCAGCAGCACTACGGGCAGCCCGGAGCGCAGCCGCAGCCGCAGCCGCAACCCGGTCCGCAGGACTATGGACGCCAGGACTTCGGGCAGCAGGGCTTCGGGCAGCAGGACGGCGGCGGGCCGGCGCCGGCCGGCGGGCAGACCTGGGGACAGCCCTGGGGCCCCGACCGGCAGACGTCCGCCCCGCAGCAGTCCGCCCACGGTCGGCAGGCCCCGGCGGACCGGCCGGACCCGGACGCGGGGCGGCAGGACCGGTGGAACGGCCCCCAGGCGTCCTGGAACGGCGGCGCACAGGCGGGGCCGGGCCCGCTCCCGCCGGAGGCCGCCCCGGCCCCGGGCGGCGCCGTGTACGGCGCGGGCGCGCCGCTGCCGCCCGCGGTGAGCCCGGCCGACGAGGGCGCGACCCAGTACATACCGCCCGTACCGGCCGATGAAGGGGCGACGCAGTACATACCGCCCGTCCCCGCCGACGAGGGCGCGACGCAGTACATACCGCCCGTCCCCGCCGACGAGGGCGCGACGCAGTACATACCGCCCGTGCCGGCCGGCGAGGCCGCGACGCAGTACCTTCCGCCGGTCGCACCGGGCGCGCTGCCGCCCGAGAGCCCGGCCGAGTCGACCCACTTCCTGGGCCGCGCCCCGCGCGACGCCGCCGGGCCGGTGCCCGGCACGGGAGCGTTCCCGGGCGGACAGCCCGGCGCGCACCCCGACTCCGAGGCCACCCAGTACATTCCGCCCGTTCCGGGCCAGGGCGGCGGGGACGCGAAGCCGCCCGCCGGGTTCGAGAACCTCTTCCGCGACGGACCGGGCGGCGACGGCCAGGCCGGGTCCACGCAGCAGCTCCCGCGCTTCAGCGAGCCGGACGGCCCCGGACACGGCGCCCCCCAGGGGTACGGGGCCGGACCGGCCGCCCGTTCCCCCCAGTCCCCCTACGCCCAGTCCTCGTACGCCCAGCCCTCCTACGGGCAGTCCGGCCCCGTCCCGCCCGGCGGTCCGGCGGCCGGCGGGAGACGCGGGGCGCGGGGCGATGACGGCGAAGGGGGCGGCGAGGGCCGTACGCGCTCGCGCGTGCCGCTGTTCGCGGCGGTCGGCGTGGCGCTGGCGGTCGTCGGAGTCGGCGCGGGAGCGTTGCTCGCGGGCGGCGGCGGCGACAAGGGCGGCGCCGGCCAGACCGTCGCCGCGTCGGCCCCCGTCACCGGGGGGTCCGCGTCGGCGTCCGCCGACGGGGCCCGGCAGCAGGCCGTCGAACTCGACAAGCTGCTGGCCGACAGCGGGAGCAGCCGGGCCGGTGTGATCAGCGCGGTGGCCTCGGTGAAGTCGTGCGACAACCTCTCGCAGGCCGCCACGGACCTGCGGGACGCGGCCGGGCAGCGCACCGGCCTGGTCACGAGGCTGTCCGCGCTGAAGGTGGACCGGCTGCCGGACCACGCCGCGCTGACCGTCGCGCTCACCAAGGCCTGGCAGGCGTCCGCCTCGGCCGACGAGCACTACGCCGCCTGGGCCGACCAGGTCAACGGCGACAAGAAGAAGAACTGCCGGAAGGGCTCGGCCCGCGCGACCGGGGAGGCGCAGGCCGGCAACCGGGCGAGCGGCACCGCCAGCGCCCAGAAGGGCCGGGCCGCGAAGCTCTGGAACGAGATCGCGAAGAAGTACGGCCTGACCCAGCGCGGCCCCACCCAGCTCTGACCGGTGACCCTCGGTCGACGGCCGGTGACGGCGCGGTGAACCCCAGGGGCCCGTGAAGCCCCTGGGGTGACGAAACGTACGATCGATGACCGTGCAAGGTTCGGAGAACTCTTCCCGTCGCGGCCGTCGCTCGTTCACCATGGGCGGCATGCCACTCAACGACATGCCGTGGTGGCGCTGGCGCAGCAATGTGCGCTCCGCGCTGCACATGCTCTCCGATCCGGTGTTCCAGCAGAACGTCTGGCTGGCCGGCGCCGAGGGGTACGGGGACGTCACCGACGCCGTGTACCGCCTGGTCGAGGACACCTGGCTCGACAACTGGTCCGCCGAGAAGTACGTCGGGACGATCTTCCGCGACTCGCAGGAGGCGGCCCTCGTCGACACCGCCGTGCTGCGCGTGCTGCGGATCATGCACCAGGTCGGGCCGGACGCCCCGGTCTCCGCGTACGTCGACCACGAGGCCTGGCCCGACGCGGTGCGGGCGGCGCGGGACGCACACGTGCGCATGGCGGCGAGCGACGGCGACGACCCGGACGCACCGCCCCGGACGCTGGAAGTCCTGCGGATCATGACGCGGGCGGCGTAGGAGCGCGCGGGAGGCCGAGGGGCACGGGGACGCAGGGCGGCCGCCCGCGTTCCGCCCTGCGGGACGGCTGTCCACGCCGACGGGCGGTATGGGACCCTGTCGGGCATGAACGCGCAGTCCGGCCGAGCCCCGGCGAACCCCGCCGACCAGTACGTCCTCACGCTCTCCTGCCCCGACAAGCAGGGCATCGTGCACGCCGTGTCGAGCTACCTCTTCATGACCGGCTGCAACATCGAGGACAGTCAGCAGTTCGGCGACCACGACACGGGCCTGTTCTTCCTGCGCGTCCACTTCTCCGCCGAGTCCCCGGTGACCGTGGACAAGCTGCGGGCGAGCTTCGCCGCGATCGGTGACTCCTTCCACATGGACTGGCAGATCAACCGGGCCGACGACCGGATGCGCATCGTCCTCATGGTCAGCAAGTTCGGGCACTGCCTGAACGACCTGCTGTTCCGCGCCAGCATCGGCGCGCTGCCGGTGGAGATCGCGGCCGTGGTGTCCAACCACACCGACTTCGCCGAGCTGGTGGGCTCGTACGACATCCCCTTCCACCACATCCCGGTGACGAGGGAGAACAAGGCGCAGGCCGAGGCGCGGCTGCTGGAGCTGGTCCGGGAGCAGGACGTCGAACTGGTCGTCCTCGCCCGCTACATGCAGGTCCTCTCCGACGACCTGTGCAAGCAGCTCAGCGGCCGGATCATCAACATCCACCACTCGTTCCTGCCGAGCTTCAAGGGCGCGAAGCCGTACCACCAGGCGCACGCGCGGGGCGTGAAGCTGATCGGCGCGACGGCCCACTACGTGACGGCCGACCTCGACGAGGGGCCGATCATCGAGCAGGAGGTCGAGCGGGTGGGCCACGGCGTCACGCCCGACCAGCTCGTCGCCATCGGGCGGGACGTGGAGTGCCAGGCGCTGGCCAGGGCCGTCAAGTGGCATGCGGAGCGTCGCATCCTGCTCAACGGCCGGCGCACGGTCGTCTTCCCGTAGGCGTCGTTCCGGTTCGGGCTCCTCCGGTTCGGGCTCCTCCGGTTCGGGCTCCTCCGGTTCGGGCTCCTCCGGTTCCGGCTCCTCCGGTTCCGGCTCCTCCGGTTCCGGCTCCTCCGGTTCGGGCTCCTCCGGATTCCGGCACCTCCGGGTTCCGGGACCCGGCCCCCCTTCTCCCGCCGCTTCTCCCGCCCCTCCGCCTACATCCGGCTCAGGCTCGCCGCCGCGAACAGCACGTCCCGGATCGCCTCGCGGTCGCCGAGCTGTCCGGCCGCCGCTTCCTCGGGCGACACATGGCCCGCGGCGAGGCGGCAGAACTCCACGTCGTCCAGGGCCACATGGGCCACCTCGTGGTCGGCGGAGCCCACCGCGGCCGGTGAGTCGAGGGGGATCAGCCACTGGCCGCCGCCCGAGCCCTCGATCTCCAGCCGCAGGCTGCGGCCGGGGCGGCCGGCGCTCACCAGGTGGCGGGTGTGGTGCGAGGGAGCGGCGAGCCCGGCGCGGCGGCGGGCCGCGAGCGTCTCCGGCAGCATCCGGGCGGCCAGGTCGATCATGCCGTGCAGATGGCGGGGAGCGGGCGGCGCGTACGGGTAGTCGACCGCCTCGGCGATGTCCTCGGCGTGCACCCAGCACTCGAAGGCGCGGTCCAGCATGGCGTCCCGCAGCGGCAGTTCGAAGCCGCCGTAGGACACCGGCATGGCGCCCTCGGCCTCTCCGCCGGTGAAGGCCGCCGTGCGGACCAGGGCGTGGGTCTGTTCGCGCCAGGGGCCGCGCACGGAGCGGGTCGGCGGGAAGCGCGAGCCGGCCCAGAAGGCCTCGGTGCGGCGCGCGGGGGTGCCCGGGGGCGCGTCCGGCCGGTCCGCGCCCGTCCCGCGTGCCCCGTCAGCGTCCCGTGCCCCGCCCGTCTCCAGCGGGTCGTCGAGCCCCAGGGCCAGGGCGACCAGTCCGTCCACCGCGAGCAGATGGGCGATGACCCCGGCGACCGTGGTCCGCCGGCTGGCGGCCTCCTGGCCGCGGAACCAGCGCAGCCGCACGGGAGCGTGCCACTCGGCGTCCCCGAAGTCCTGGAGCAGGGCGTCCAGCCGCGCGGTCTCGGCGTCGTACGACTGTGCCCAGCGCGGCACCGGGATGCGGGGCGGACGGCGGGTCAGGCAGCCGTCGATGACACGGGTGCGCAGACCCGGGTCCAGGTCGAGGCTCTCCGGGCGTTGCAGCAGGCCGACCGCCTCGCGCAGCCGCCGTGCCTCGTCGGCGCACCCGCCGCAGTCCCCGAGGTGCTCCTCGACGGCGGCGGTCTCCTCGGCGGAGCAGGCCGCCAACGCCCATGCGCCCAGCAGCGACTTGAGGACCGGGTGCTCCAGCCGGAGCGGCTGCGGGAGGTCCGGCGCGGGCGCGGCGGGCAGCGGCAGCCCGCCGTCCTCGACGGACGCGCGGGGCAGCGGTATGCGCGGCGGCCGACCGGACCCGGAGCCGGAGACGCCGTCCCGGCCACCGCCGTCACCGCCGCCATCGCCGCCGCCGGGGCCGCCCTGCCCTCTCTGCCCTCCCGGCCCACCCGGTCCGCTGTCGTCCGGCCCGTTCATCCCGGTGGACACCCTGTCTTCCCCGGCTTCCCCGGCGTTCCTGTCTTTCCCGTCCTCCCGGGCCTTCCCGTCCTGGCCGCCCTCGCTCCCCCGGCCCCCTTCGCCTCCTCCGGTCCGGTCGTCGTCGCCGTAACCGTCGCCGCCGTCGTACGACGGCCAGGCGCTCGCGTCGCTCACGCGGCACCCCCGTATCCGGGCGGGGCTCCGGGGGCCGCGGTGTCGTGGGCCGTGGACAGCAGTTGGAGGCCCAGGCGGAGCCGGCGGCGCGCCTCGTCATCGGTGACGCCGAGGTCGGCCGCGGTCTGGCGGTAGTCGCGGCGCTGGAAGTAGGCCAGTTCCAGGGCGGCGCGCAGGGGCGCGGGCATGGCCTGGACGATGTAGTCGGCGCGGGCGGCGACGGACGCGTGCCGCACCCGGTGCTCCAGTTCCTCGCGCGCCTGGGCCGAGCCGCGGCCGGTCTCGGCGAGCGCGGCGGTCTCCGTGGCGCGCAGCTGCTGCACGGCGAGACGGTGGGTCAGCGCGGCGACCCAGGTGCGCAGCGGGCCCTGCCGGGGGTCGTAGGCGTCGGGATGCTCCCAGACGTGGGCGAAGACCTCGCGGGTGATGCCGTCGGCCGCTCGTTCGTCTCCGAGCACGCAGTGGGCGAGACCGTGCACGAGCGAAGCGAACCGGTCGTAGAGCTCGCCGAGGGCGGCCGCCTCACCGCGCGCGAGCCGCTGCTGCATCTTGCGGTCCCAGCGGGGCGGTGCGTCCTTTTTCGCCATGCGGCCCCCTCACCCGTGTCCGTCCCTGCGGCCGTGCGTCCTTCGGTCTCGCGTCTGTCCAGCGTGCGTCCGCCGTCTCCTCGAATGTAGTCGGCACGTACGACAATGCACGCCCCTTTGTTGCAATGTGCGCCCCCTGCCCGTCAGGGAGTGGTATGGGCGGCACCTACCCGACAGGCATGGATCGAACCGGACTGGATATGACAGAAACAAGCCTCTTTCCGTTTGTTTCTGTTTTCACGCCGGTGTTTCGGGGCACGGCCGCTGGGCAGCCGCGCTGCAAGGAAGCGAAGGGACAGCTTCCGTTCCCAGCCAGCTACAGCGAACAAAGGGCGTGGTGGTGGCCTTCACGGTGACCGGCGGCGAGCAGGGCGGATGGGCCGTGCTCCACGTGTCCGGCGAGCTGGACCTGGTGACGTCGCCCGTGCTGCGGCAACGGGTGCACGACGAGGTGGCCGAGGGCCGCCACAGTCTCGTCCTGGACCTCTCCGACGTGTACTTCTGCGACTCCAGCGGCGTCGGCGTGCTGATCGCGGCCCGCAGGCTGATCCGCTCCTGCCGGGGACGGCTGCGGCTGATCCTCCCCGCGCACGGCGCGGCCGACGGCTCCCACGTCAACCGGGTACTCGGCGCGCTGGGCGTGCGCCGTCTGTTCGACGTCTACGGCGATCTCGCCGACGCCGTGGACGACGGGACCGAGCCCCTCTCGGCGTGAGCCGTGGCCCGCCGGGCCACACGTGTGTCCCGGAATTCCTCCGGTCTCGCCACAGGTGTCGCCTTCCGGCCGCCCGGACGTCCCCGGCGTCGTACGCTCCCTGCCGGAAGCACTCCCGTCCGCGCGCCGGAAAACCCTCCGGACACGGCCGGGAAACCCTTTGGGCAGGCACCGGCCGGGAACCCTCCCGGACGCGAGGCCCGGAGGCATCACCACCCACCCCACGACGTGACGACGTAAGGCGGCCCGAGCAGACATGGTCAGCAGTGAGTACGAGCGCAGGATCGCCGCCCGGTTCGCCACCTTCGACCAGGACGGCAACGGCTACATCGACCGCGTGGACTTCGCCGCCGCGGCCAAGGCGGTGCTCGCGGAGTTCTCGACCGCGGCCCGCTCCGACAAGGGGCAGGCGCTGTACGCGGGGGCCGAGGCGTTCTGGCAGGGCATGGCCGGGATCGCGGACCGGGACGGCGACCAGCGCATCAGCCGGGACGAGTTCGTGAACAGCGCGGTCAAGCGCCTGCGGGACAACCCGGAGCGGTTCGCGGAGATCGCCCGCCCCTTCCTGCACGCCGCCCTGGACGTCGCGGACGCCGACGGCGACGGCCGGGCCACGGTCGAGGACACCGTCCGGGTGCTGCACGCCCTCGGAGCGCCCGACGAGGTCGCCCGCGGGGCCGCCGCCGTCCTCGACGCCGACGCGGACGGCAAGGTCGGCGAGGCGGAGATCGTCCCCGCCTTCGCGCGCTACTTCACCGTCCCCGAATAGCCGTCCCCGGATCGCCGGCGGCCGCCGGCCGGGCGGGCCGCGCGTAGCGTTCGCGCAGCTTGTACTTGAGGACCTTGCGGAGCGTGTCGTTGCGCGGCAGGGCGTCCACCAGCTCCAGCTGCTCGGGCAGCTTGTGCACGGAGAGTCCCGCCGCGCGCAGGTACGACGCGACCGCCTCCAGGGTCAGCGTCCGCGCGCCGGGCGGCTGTTCGACGACCGCGCACACCCGCTCCCCGCGCTCGGCGTCGGGCAGGCCGATCACGGCGACGTCCCCGACGCCGGGGTGGGCGGCCAGCAGGTCCTCGATCTCCTTGGCGGACACGTTCTCCCCCTTGCGGATGATGACGTCCTTCAGCCGCCCGGTGAGCACCAGATGCCCGCCGCCGGTCAGCCGCCCGAGGTCGCCGGTGCGCAGGAAGCCGTCCGCGTCGAACGCCTCCGCGCTCTGCGCGGGGTCCAGGTATCCCTGGCACACGGCCTCCCCGCGCAGCCGCACCTCCCCGTCCACGACGCGTATCTCCATGCCCGCGGGGGGCCGCCCCTCGGTCGTCGCGAGGTGGTCCGCGGTGTCGTCGGGCGACCCCATGGTGATCATCGGCACCTCCGTCATCCCGTACCCGTGGGTGAGCTGCACGCCCATCTCGCGCACGACGGCGTGGTACACCTCGGGCGGCTTGGGCGCGCCGCCGCCCGCGAGCAGCCGTAGCGTGGGGATCACGGGGACGCCCGGCCGCTTGCGCTGCTCGGCGAGGAACATCGAGTAGAACGCCGTCGAACCGCCCGCGACCGTGACCCCGTGCCGCCGGTACTCCTCCAGCGCGTCCGGCAGCGCGAAATGCTCGAACATCACCGCCGGGAAGCCGTACAGCAGCAGCATGACGGTGTAGTCGGGCCCGGCGATGTGGGCGTAGGGGAACGCCATCGAGCCGACGTCGTCCGGGGTCAGCCGCAGCGCGTGGGCGAGGCAGGAGCCGCCCGCGATCAGCGAACGGTCGGTGTGCAGGACGCCCTTGGGGTCGGAGGTGGTGCCCGAGGTCCAGTAGATCCAGCGCACCGCGCCGCCGTCGGCGGGCGGCGGCGGGAGGACGGCCGGATCCCCGTCGGGCAGGTCGTCGTAGGCCTCGAAGACGCCCTTCGCGCCCAGCCGCCGGGCCATCTCGGTGTGGTCGTGGCCGCGCCAGACGCCCGGCACGGCGAAGAACTCCGCCTTCGACTCGCGCAGCGCGAAGCCGACCTCGCGGTCGCGGTAGAACGGGATGACGGGCGACTGCACGGCCCCGAGCCGGGCCAGGGCGAAGGACAGGACGGCGGTCTCCAGGCGGGTGGGCAGCTGCCAGGCGACGACCGTGCCGGGGCGCACGCCCATGCCGTACAGCCCGGCGGCCGTGCGTTCGGCCCGCTCGCGCAGCTCGCCGAAGGTCAGGGCGCGCTCCTCCTGGAGGAGGACCCGGCGGCCGGGGGTGAGGACGGCGCGGCGGACGAGCAGTTCCCACAGCGTGCGCGAGCCGCTCAGCTCGTGGGCGGTGGCGGTGGCGGTGGCGGTGGCGGTGTCGGTCACGGCGGCCCCCTGGCCTGGCGGTCAACTGACGGATCGTCAGATTTTCGGCAGAGCGTAGGGCCGGTCGCCTTGTCGGTCCAGGGGTCGCGGACTAGCCTGCGGGGAGCAACCGCATCTGACGGTCCATCAGATCGCGTTGCGGACAGCGCGCCGGACGGCCGGCGCGCCGCCGGGCGGAGGGGAAGCCATGAGCACCGAACTGCCGCGCATCGTCAGCGTCGACGACCATGTGATCGAGCCCGCGCACCTCTTCGCGACCTGGCTGCCGCGCAAGTACCGGGACCGGGGGCCGCAGCCCCTCACCGCCGGGATCGGCGAACTCGCCTACGTCGCCGGGAAGTACCGCATCACCATGGACCCGGACGGCCCGCCCACCGACTGGTGGGTCTACGAGGACCTGAAGTTCCCGTACAAGCGCAACATCGCCGCCGTCGGCTTCGACCGCGACGAGATGACCCTGGAGGGCATCACCCGCGAGGAGATGCGCCGCGGCTGCTGGGACCCGAAGGCCCGGCTGGCCGACATGGACCTCAACCACGTCGAGGCCTCGCTGTGCTTCCCGTCCTTCCCCCGCTTCTGCGGGCAGACCTTCGCCGAGGCGCACGACAAGGAGGTCGCCCTCGCCTGTGTGCGCGCCTACAACGACTGGATGGTCGAGGAGTGGTGCGGCGGCAGCGGCGGCCGGCTGATCCCACTGTGCCTGATCCCGCTGTGGGACGTCGGCCTGGCGGTCGCCGAGATCCGGCGCAACGCGGCCCGCGGGGTGCGCGCCGTGACCTTCTCCGAGATCCCCAGCCACCTCGGGCTGCCGTCGATCCACTCGGGCTACTGGGACCCGTTCTTCGCGGTGTGCGAGGAGACCGGCACGGTCGTCAACATGCACATCGGCTCGTCGTCGCAGATGCCCGCCGCCTCACCGGACGCGCCCCCGGCCGTCCAGGCGTCCCTGTCGTTCAACAACGCCATGGCGTCGATGATGGACTACCTCTTCAGCGGCGTCCTGGTCCGCTTCCCGCGCCTCAAGCTCGCCTACTCCGAGGGCCAGATGGGCTGGATCCCGTACGCCCTGGAGCGCGCCGACGACGTCTGGGAGGAGCACCGCGCGTGGGGCGGCGTCCGCGACCTCGTGCCCGAGCCGCCGTCGACGTACTACTACCGGCAGATCTTCTGCTGCTTCTTCCGCGACAAGCACGGCGTCGCCTCGCTGGACGCGGTCGGACGCGACAACGCGACCTTCGAGACCGACTACCCGCACGTGGACTCGACGTTCCCGCACACCAAGGAAGTCGCCCTCGACCACGTCAAGGGCCTCGACGACGAGACGGTCTACAAGCTGATGCGGGGCAACGCGATCCGCATGCTCGACCTGGACCTTGACAAGTAGCCGGCCCGGCGCCCGAAGGAGGGACGAGGACCATGGACCTCTCGGACAGCCCCGAGGACGCCGAGTTCCGGGCCCGGCTGCGCGAATGGCTCGCCAAGACCCTGCCCGCGCTCCCGCCGAAGCCCTCCCCGGACGACTGGCCCGGCCGCCGCGCCTACGACCTCGGCTGGCAGCGGACCCTGTACGACGCCGGATACGCCGACGTGCACTGGCAGGCCTCGCCCGGCGTCCGGCTGATCTTCCTGGAGGAGACGGAGCGGGCGGGCGCGCCCTACGTGGGGGCCGGATTCGTCGGCCTGCTGCACGCCGGGCCGACGATCGCCGCCGAGGGGACGGCCGAACAGCGGGCCCGCTGGCTGCCGCCCGTCCTGCGCGGCGAGGAGGTCTGGTGCCAGGGCTTCAGCGAGCCCGGCGCCGGCTCCGACCTCGCGGCCCTGCGCACGCGCGCGTGGCGCGACGGCGACCACTACGTCGTGAGCGGGTCCAAGATCTGGACCTCGCACGCGGAGGTCGCCGACTGGTGCGAACTCCTCGTCCGCACGGACCCGCGGGCGCCGAAGCACGAAGGCATCACCTGGCTGGCCATGCGCATGGACGCCCCGGGCGTCACCGTACGGCCGCTGCGCACCCTCGCCGGCTCCACCGAGTTCGCCGAGGTCTTCCTCGACGAGGTGCGGGTGCCGGTCGGCAACCGGGTGGGCGCGGAGAACGACGGCTGGCGGGTCACGATGGTGACGCTGTCCTTCGAGCGCGGCACCGCCTTCGTGGGCGAGGTCGTCGCCTGCCGGCGCGTGCTGGGCGAACTGGCCGCGCGGGCCCGCCGCGACGGACGCTGGGGCGACCCGGCCCTGCGCCGCCGGCTGGGCCGCCTCAACGCCGAGTTCCGGGCGCTGTGGCGGCTGACGCAGTGGAACGTGAGCGAGGCGCAGGCCGCCCGCGGTGGAGTGCCCGGCGTGGGCGGCTCGGTGTTCAAGCTGCGGTACTCGCAGGCCCGCCAGGACCTGTACGACGCCGCCGCCGAGGTCCTGGGCGACACGGCGCTGGACCTCGGCCACCCCTGGGTCCGCGACCGGCTGTCCTCGCTGTCGTACACCATCGCGGCCGGCACCTCGCAGATCCAGCGCGACATCGTGGCCGAACGGATCCTGGGACTGCCGAAGGGGAGGTGAGCGTCCGCCATGCGCTTTCGACCGACGGACGACCAGCGGGCGCTGCGTGAGGGCGTACGCGCCCTGCTGGGGCGCCGCTTCGACCGGGAGGCCCTGCGGGCCGCCGTGGACCGGCCGGGGCGCCTGGACCGGGCGCTGTGGCGCGAGCTGGGCGCCGCCGGGTTCTTCGCGCTGCGGCTGCCCGAGGCCGACGGCGGAGTGGGACTCGGGCTGCCGGAGGCGGCGTTGGTCTTCGAGGAGGCCGGCCGGGCCCTGCTGCCGGGCCCGCTGCTGGCCACGCACCTCGCGGCGGGAGAGGTGCCCGGCGCGGCCGAGGGGGAGACGGTCGTCGCCGCCGTCGACGGCGGCGGCCTGGTGGAATGGCTCGCCGGGGCGGACGTCGTGCGCGGCGACGCCGCCGGCGCCGTGCCGCTGGACAGCGTGGACCCGCTGACCCCGCTGCACACCGTCCCCGCGCGCGGGGCGGCCGATCCCGTCGCGATCCTCCTCACCGCCGCGGAGCAGCTCGGCACCGCCACACGCGCGTGCGAACTGGCCGTGCAACACGCCCGGGCGCGTGAGCAGTTCGGCCGGCCGGTCGGGGCCTTCCAGGCGATCAAGCATCTGTGCGCGGAGGCGCTGGTGCGGGTCGAGACGGCCCGCGCCGCCGTCTACGCGGCCGCCGTCACCGGCGACCCGGCCGACATCGCGGCGGCCCGGCTGCTCGCCGACGAGGCCGCCGTGCGCGGCGCGCGCGACTGCCTCCAGGTGCACGGCGGAATGGGCTTCACCTGGGAGGCGGACGTCCATCTGCTGCTGAAACGGGCCTGGGTGCGCACCCGCCGTGCGGGCGGCGGCACCGAGAGTGAGGAGCTGCTCGCCCGGGATCTGCTGGCCGCGACGGACCGTCAGGGGGCCTGCCTGCGGTGACGGTCGGCCCGGCGGGCGGACGTCCGCGCGGATGTCGCGGATCGTGGCAGAACGCCGTCACGGAGCGTCGAGACCGGGTTGTGTCCGATGCGTGACCCGTCACGGCCCGGAGTCGGCGGGCGGCTCCGGTACCTTCTGTGGGATGCGAGTGGTTCCGAGCATGAGCCATGCCGGCGGTGCCCCCGGGGCGGTGCCGGATCCGGCGGTGCGCGCTGCCGCTCGCAGGGCGGACGGGCCGTGGGCCCCCGCCTGTTCGACTCCCCGCAACGAGCGTCGCACAGTATGCCGCACGGGTACTCCTTCGCGATGGAATATGCCCGAAGCGCTTGTTGGGGTGACTGTATGTCAACCAAGCTGTCTCCTCAGGGATTCACGTTCCGTCACCCTGCCTCTGGCTGTTGTTCTGGCCATGCAGAAAATGGCTACGATCGTGGCCCCCGTCGTCATGGTGCCCACGCGACTCGCGTGGTTCGCCTGGCGCACGGCCATGTGTCCGCCGGTTCGGATGGTGTGAGCGGTGCAGGTGCTTCAAGTGCAGCTGGAGATCCGGCCCGACCCCGCTGAGGTGGGGCGCGCCCGCAGGTGGGCCCGTTCGCGCCTCGCCGGGTCCGGGATAGAGGACGAGGAGCCGCTCGCCGAGACGCTGATCCTGCTCGTCTCCGAGCTGGTCACCAACGCCGTGGTGCACACCGGCTGTCCGGCGGTGCTGCGGCTCTCCCTGCCCGCCGTCGCGGGCGAGCCCTCCGTCGTCCGCCTGGAGGTCGCGGACGCCAGCGACCGAGCCCCGGTGCCCCGGTGCGCCGGCGACGAGTCGACCGGCGGCCGCGGCCTGGCCCTCGTCGACGGGCTCGCGGACCGCTGGGGCTGGAGCGTCGAGGGCGCGGGCAAGCGCATCTGGTGCGAGCTGGACCGCTGCGGCGCGCCGGGCCGGAAGTCGGCGGACCGCAGCGGCGTCACCGAGTGCCCGGTCGTGGCCGAACGCGCCCTCGCGGTGCGCCCGAAGCCCGCGCCGGCCTACGGAGGCCTCGCCTACGAGGTGGTGTGACGGGCCGTCGGCGCACGCGCGCGGGCCGTGTGCCCGGTGCGGCGCACGGCCGGGAAACGCCCGGCGGGGCGCGGTGCGCGGATGCGGAAGGCGCTGCCGGTCCTCCCTCCGTCCGGGAACGGTGCGCCCGGCCGTGCTTCCGTGCGCGCCCACTGTGAATCGGACGTAAGTAACAAATCGCCGTCCGGGTGTTGACGTCCGGTGTCCGTTTGATCACGCTTGTGGGCAGCGATTCGCCGTGAGGGGACGGCGAGGGCTTCGGTGACGGAAGCCCTTGCCGAGCGTGGGTCGCGATTCGGCGTCGACGGCTTCCTCAGGGCCAAGGGGAGCCGGGGGGGAACGCCGGAGTCGGATGGCGGTGTGCGGTGCCGTGCTCGGGGCGGGCGGCCGCGCACCGCCGGCCGACGTCCTCGCGCGGTCCGCCCACCGCGCCCGCCCCTCTGGATCCCACCCCTGGATCCCACTCCTGGATCCCACCCCTGGAACCCGCCCCTGGAGCCCTCAGAGCACGGCCACCGGCGCCACCGGGGTTCCCGTCGCGCCGACGAACGGCTCGGGCATCGCCGACAGCAGGAAGGCGTAACGGCCGGTTTCTCCACAGGCTGTGGACAACTTTTCGAGATTCCAGTTCTGGCCCTGCATCATCCCCATCTCCACCAGGTGCAGCGCGTGCACGGGCAGCCACAGGTCCTCGATCTCCGGCGGGAAGATCTCGAACGTCAGCGTGTCGTTCGCGACGGCGGCCACGTCACGGGCGTGGAACCACTCCGGCGTGCGGACGGACAGCCCCGGCGACGGAAAGCCGTACCCGTGCCGGTCGCCGCTCAGACAGACCTGGATCTGCCCGGTGCGCACGAGCACCACGTCCCCGGCACGCACGCGCGTGCCCGCCAGGTCCTCCGCCGCGTCCAGGTCCTCCGGGGTGACCGCGTGACCGCCCGCCAGCCGGTCGACGCCCCGCGCGCGTGCCACGTCGAGCAGCACCCCGCGCGAGACGACGTGCGGCGCCTTGTCGATGCCGCCGAACGCGGCTCCCCCGTGCGCCGTGATCGTGGCGGCCGGGCGGCCGTTGTAGAGCCTGCCCGAGTGCGACACGTGGGACAGCGCGTCCCAGTGCGTGCCGGCCTGAAGGCCCATCGTCACGGCGTCGTCGCTGCACGCCACCGTGCCCGGCCCGAAGATCTCCTGGTTGATCTGCACCATGGCGTGCAGCGGGTTGACCCGGCCGGGGATCAGCCCGGTCTGCACGCCGTCCTCCCGCAGCGGCAGCGCCAGCGGAACGCGCCGGCCGGTGCGCACCTCGGCGGCCGCGGCGCGCACGACGTCGTCGGTGATCAGGTTCAGCGTGCCGATCTCGTCGTCGGCCCCCCAGCGCCCCCAGTTGTTGACGCGTTCGGCGATGTCGTGGAACTCGGCCGGCAGTGTCATTTCCGTGCCTCCCCGGGGCTTGTCCCCGACCCTCCGACAGGTCAGTCTGGTCCTCGCAGCCAGAATCTAACGGTCCGTCAGAAACTTTGGGAGGGGGTCGGGCATGGCGAACTTCCTGGCCGGCAGGACCGTCGCCGTCACGGGCGCGGGACGGGGCATCGGACGGGCGGTGGCGCTCGCGGCGGCGGCGCACGGCGCACGGGTCGTCGTCAACGACTACGGCGTCGGCGTGGACGGGGCCGCGCCCACCAGCGAGATCGCCGAGGCCGTCGTCAAGGAGATCGAGGCGGCGGGCGGGGAGGCGGTCGCCGTCGCCGACGACGTCTCCACGATGGCGGGCGGCCGGCGCGTCGTGGACACGGCACTGCGGACGTACGGACGGCTCGACGGAGTCGTGTGCGTGGCCGGGATCCTGCGCGAGCGCATGCTGTTCAACATGTCCGAGCAGGAGTGGGACCCGGTCGTCGCCACCCACCTCAAGGGCACGTTCACGGTGTTCCGGGCCGCGTCCGCGGTGATGCGCGAGCAGCGCTCCGGCACCCTCATCGGCTTCACCAGCGGCAACCACCAGGGCTCCGTGTCCCAGGCCAACTACAGCGCCGCCAAGGGCGGGATCATCTCGCTCGTGCGCAGCGCCGCGCTGGGCCTGCACAAGTACGGCGTGACGGCCAACGCGGTGGCCCCCGTGGCCCGGACGCGCATGTCGGCCGGCGTCCCCATGGAACTCGCCGAGATGGGCGAGCCCGAGGACGTGGCCGCCTTCGTGGTCTACCTGCTGTCGGACCGCGCGCGCGAGGCCGGGGTCACCGGGCAGGTCTACACCGTCGCGGGGCCCAGGATCGCCGTGTGGGCGCAGCCCAGGGAACTGCGCTCGGCCTACGCCGAAGGGGGCCCCTGGACGCCGGAGCGGATCGCCGACGTGCTGCCCCGCACCGTCGGAGTGGACCCCATGCCGATGCTCGCACGGCTGGAGGAGATGGCCCGGGCCGCCCGCGAGGGGAACCGCCCCAACGCCTGAGCCTGCTCGCCGTGGTCCTTCGGGCGCGGGTCCTCTGCGGCCGGTCGCGCGGTTCCCCGCGCCCCCCTTGAGCCGGGCAGCTTGCCCATGACGTGAGGCGGTGCCGTGGATTTCGGATCGAGTCCCCAGGACGAGGAGTTCCGGGCCGAGGCCAGGGCCTGGCTCGCCGAGCACGTCCCGCGGGCCGGCGACCGCCGCGCCTGGGAGGGCGTCCTCGGCGCGGCGGGCCGGATCGGGATGGGGTGGGGGGAGGACGGATACGGCAACCGGACCGCGACCCTCACCCAGCAGGTCGCCTGGGCCGAGGAGTACGCCCGCTCGGGCGCCCCGCCCCGCTCCGGGCACATCGGGGAGAACCTCCTGGCGCCCACCCTCCTCGCCCACGGCACGGCGGAGCAGAGGACGCGCTTCCTGCCGCCGATCGCCGCCGGCGCCGAACTGTGGTGCCAGGGATACAGCGAACCCGCCGCGGGATCCGACCTCGCCGGCGTGCGCACGCGCGCGGAACGCGCCCCCGACGGACGGTCCTACCGGATCACCGGGCAGAAGATCTGGACGTCCCTCGCCCACGAGGCCGACTGGTGCTTCGTGCTCGCGCGCACCGACCCCCGGTCCGCACGCCACCACGGGCTCACCTTCCTGCTGCTGCCCATGGACCAGCCCGGCCGGATCGAGGTGCGGCCCATCCGGCAGCTCACCGGCACCAGCGACTTCAACGAGGTGTTCTTCGACGGCGCCCACGCGCGGGCCGAGCACGTCGTCGGCGCGGAGGGCGACGGCTGGCGGGTCGCGATGAGCCTCCTCGGCTTCGAACGCGGGGTGTCCACGCTCGCCCAGCAGATCGGCTTCGCCGAGGAACTGGCGCGGGTGGTGCGCACGGCCGTGGCGTGCGGCGCGGCCGACGACCCCGTCGTCCGCGAACGGCTGGTGCGGCTGTGGGCGGAGTTGCGCACCATGCGGTGGAACGCGCTGCGCACGCTGGGCGGTTCGGGCGGGCCCGGCGCGCCGAGCGTGGCCAAACTGCTGTGGGCGGGCTGGCACCAGCGGCTGGGGGAGACGGCGGTGCTGGTGCGCGGGGCGGCGGCGAGCGCCGGCCCGGCGGACTGGTCGCCCGCCGCGCCCTACGAACTCGACGACGCCCAGCACCTGTTCCTGTTCTCGCGGGCCGACACGATCTACGGCGGCTCGGACCAGGTCCAGCGCACGATCATCGCCGAGCGCGTGCTCGGTCTGCCCAGGCAACCCAAGGGATGAGGCGGAGGGGAGCAGCGTGATGCGTGGCGTGGTGTTCGACGGGGAGCGGGCCGAGGTCGTCGACGATCTGGAGGTGCGCGCGCCGGGGCCGGGCGAGGTGCTCGTCGCGGTCGCGGCGGCCGGGCTGTGCCACAGCGACCTGTCGGTCGTCGACGGGACGATCCCCTTCCCGACGCCCGTCGTCCTCGGGCACGAGGGCGCGGGGGTGGTGGAGGCGGTCGGCGCGGGGGTCTCCCACGTCGTGCCGGGCGACCATGTCGCCCTGTCCACGCTCGCCAACTGCGGCGCCTGCGCGGAGTGCGACCGGGGCCGCCCGACGATGTGCCGGCAGGCCATCGGGCGGCCGGGGAAGCCGTTCACGCGCGCGGGACGGCCGCTGTTCCAGTTCGCGGCCAACTCCGCCTTCGCCGAGCGGACCGTCGTCAGGGCGGTGCAGGCGGTCCGCATCCCCGACGACGTCCCGCTCGCGTCCGCCGCGCTGATCGGCTGCGGGGTGCTGACCGGGGTCGGGGCGGTGCTCAACCGCGCGCGGGTGGGCCACGGGGAGAGCGTCGTCGTCATCGGCACGGGCGGCATCGGGCTCAACGTGCTCCAGGGCGCGCGGATCGCGGGCGCGTCCCGGATCGTCGCCGTCGACGCCAACCCGGCGAAGGAGGCGGCGGCGCGGCAGTTCGGGGCCACCCACTTCCTGACGTCGGCGGACGGCGTGCGGGACGTGCTGCCGACGGGCGCGGACCACGTCTTCGAGTGCGTGGGCCGCGTCGAGCTGATCCGCACGGCCGTCGACCTGCTCGACCGGCACGGCCAGGCGGTGCTGCTGGGGGTGCCGCCGGCGACCGCCGAGGCGTCCTTCCTCGTCTCCTCCCTGTTCCTGGACAAGTCGATCCTGGGCTGCCGCTACGGAGCCTCACGCCCCCAGCGGGACGTCGCCCTGTACACCCAGCTGTACCGCGAGGGCCGGCTGCTGCTCGACGAACTCGTCACGCGGACCTACCCGGTGGAGGACTTCGAGAAGGCCGCGACGGACGCGAAGGCGGGCCGGGTGGCCCGCGCGGTACTGACGTTCTGACACCACCGGATCCGTGGCTCCCGGAGAGACGGCGATTTCCAGGGCCCGTTGAAGAGGTCCACCGAGTTGTCCACAGGCTGCGGAAAACCTCTGGGACGATGTCGGCGCCGCCCCCTACGGTCGGGTCATGAGCTACCGCGACGTCGCCTCACGGCAGGTCCTGACCTGGGCCTGTACCGCCGTCGGCGCCCGCATGCCGGTCGCCATGGCCCCGCTGGCGCTGGTGTTCCTGGTGCGCGAGCGGCCGGGCGGGTACACCCTCGGAGCCGTCCTCGCGGCGGCCTACGTCGCCGGTGAGATCGTGGGCGCCCCCGTGCTCGGCCTGCGGCTGCGCCACGAGCGCGCCCGTGCGCACCTGGCCGGGGGCCTGGCCTGCGGCGCCGTCGGCTTCGCGGGGCTCGGCGCGCTCCCGGACGCGCATCCGGCGGTCCTGTGCGGGTTCGCCGTCGTGGCCGGCGCCGCCCCGGCCGCCGCCACCGGGGGTCTGCGCACCCTGCTCACCTCGCTGGTCCCCGAAGGGGCGACGGCACAGGCGCTGTCGGTGGAGTCGATGCTGACGGCCGGGGTGTGGGCCCTCTCCCCGGCCGCGGTCGCCGGGCTGGCCCTCGGCGTCGCGCCACGCGTCCCCCTGCTGACGGCGGCCGCGCTGATGGGGTCGTCGGTCGCGGGCCTGTGGCTGCTTCCGGCCGCCTGGGGCGGGGACGGCGTGGGCGGGGCGGGGCCCGCCGGCGGCCGGCTGCTGCGGCTGTTGGCCGGAGCCTGGCCGGTCTACGTCACGGGCGCGGCCAGTCTCGCCCTGCTCGGGCTCGCCGAACTCGTGCTGCCCGCGCTGCTCGAACAGCGCGGCGTCGGCGTCGGCTGGTCCGGGCCGCTGCTGACCGGGATGGCCGTGGGCGGCGGGGTCGGCGGGTTCGTCCACGGACTGCGCGCCTGGCCGGGCCGGCTGCGCACCCGCAGTGCGGTGCTGATGGCCGGGGTGGCCGGGTGCGTGACGGCGGCCGCGCTGTCCCCGGGCAGGGCCGGGATCTGCGTGGCGCTGGTCGTGGGCGGCACGCTCCAGTCGGCGGCCATGCTCACCCGCAACCTGGCCCTGCGCGAGGTCCTCCCGCCGCAGGCCCTGGCGGCGGGCTACTCGGTCATGTACGCGGCGGCGGGCGCGGGTTACGCGGCCACGGGCTCCCTAGCGGGCCTCCTGCTGGACGTGGTGGCGCCGTCCACGGCCGTGCTCGCTGGCGTGGGGCTGACCCTGGCGCTGACCGTCGTCGGCTGGGCGGGCGAGGTGCGCAGGGAGGCCCGGTCACCGCGGGACGGCCGCCCTGCCGTGGCCCTGGAGGGCGGTGTCCCCGGTCCGCGGGGAGGCGCCGCCGGTGCGGAAGGTGCGGCGGTACGCGGTGGGGGTGACCCCGAGGGCCGCCTGTAGGTGCTGGCGCATCGACTGGGCGGTGCCGAACCCGGCGTCGCGGGCGATCCGGTCCACGGACAGGTCGCTGGACTCCAGCAGCTGCCGGGCCCGTTCGACGCGCTGCCGGGTGAGCCACTGACCCGGACTGATCCCGGCCTCCTCGCGGAAGCGGCGGGTGAACGTCCGCACCGACATCGCCTCCTGCTCGGCCATGTCGCGCAGTTGGATCGGCTCGTGCAGGCGGTCCAGCGCCCAGGCGCGCGCGGCGGTCGTGGTCGCCTGCCGCGGGTCGGGCACCGGGCGCTCGATGTACTGCGCCTGGCCGCCGTCGCGGTGCGGGGGCACGACGGTGCGGCGGGCGACGTCGTTGGCGACGGCCGTGCCGTGGTCGCGGCGCACCATGTGCAGGCACAGGTCGATCCCCGCGGCCACGCCCGCCGAGGTGAGCACGTCGCCGTCGTCGATGAACAGCACGTCCGGGTCGACGTCGATGCGCGGGAAGAGCCGCTGGAGCCGGTCGGCGTCGGCCCAGTGCGTGGTGGCGGGCCGGCCGTCGAGGAGACCGGCCGCGGCGAGGACGTACACGCCGGTGCAGATGGAGGCGAGGCGCGTGCCGGGCCGGATCCGGGCGAGCGCCGCGGCGAGCTCGTCGGTCAGGACGCCCTGCTCGAAGACCGGGCCCAGCTCGTAGGAGGCCGGCACGATCACGGTGTCGGCGGTGGCCAGGGCCTCGGGGCCGTGCGCGACGTCGACGGCGAAGTCCGCGTCCGTCTCGACGGGACCCGGCGGCCGCACGGAGCACGTGACGACCTCGTACAGCGGCCGGCCCCGGGCGTCCCTCGGGCGGCCGAAGATGCGGTGCGGGATGCCCAGCTCGAAGGGCAGCAGACCGTCGAGCGCGAGGACGACGACCCGGTGCGGACGGAAGGAGACCTCATCGACAGCCATGGCCCGATCCTAGCGAATGCTGTCTTTCGGGCCACTCGTCGCGTGCGCGCGGGTGGCCGAAGCTCATTGTCGTGACTCAGACAACCGAAACGCCCGCGGCGGCAGGCCCGGTTTCGGCGGGGCTCCCGTACAAGGCGGTCCCACAAGGGAGCGCCCGGGTCCCTCACTCCGGTGTGGTCGAGTACCGTTCGATGCTCGCGCGGCCTGCCGATCGGTCGAGCAGGCGCAGCTCCCACGGGCCCGTGTTCACATCGAAATCCTTGCCGAACCCGACCCACTTGCCCGCCATGCGTCGGCCCGTCGGCTCGATGAGCAGCTGAATCGCACCGTGGTACCGGGCGCCCTGGTAGTACCCGTCAGCCGCCGTCTGCTCGGTCCACGTACCGGTGACGACGTTCCGGTCCACGGTGAGGTCCAGGGACAACGGGCTGTCAGGGTTGGTCGACGCCCCGGGCAGGCTCTGGGCTGTCAGCCGGTTGCCGTGCTGAACGATCACGATGTGGTGCTTGCAGTCGAACGTCTCGTCACGGCTGGACGAGTAGAACTCGTACCGGGACAGCCAGATGCCCGCGTACTCGCTCTGCGGCTCCGGCTCAGGGCTTGTGACAGCGTCGGCCGTGCCGACTTCCCCAGCCTCCATGTCGTGGCCTCCTGCCCCGTCCGAGTGGACGCGTGCCATCGGGATCGCGAACCCCAATGACTCGGGGGTGCGGCCGGTGAGCTGCTTCAGTGCCCGCGCGTACAGCGGGCGGCATGTCCTGGTCTCCCCGGACTCCCAGCGTTGCACGAGTCGCTTGGAGGCGTCGTTCGGCTCACCCAACTCCTCGCCTGCGTCACGTAAGCCCCGGGCGAACTCGTCTTGGCTGAGGTTCATCGACTTGCGTACGGAGGTCAGCACGTCGTTGGGGTTTCGCCCACGCTCTGCCGTAGTCGTCACGATCCGAGAGTAGCCACGCCACGCCTTCAATGACACCGGTTTGACGCCTTCGGGGGGACGCCGACAAGACGCCCGAGGGACGCCTTGAACGTCGCCGCAATGGGCATGGCCTGTCCGGAACATGGACGTCATGTCCATCCGCATCAGCGCTTACACGGTGAGAGCCGACGGCACTCAGACCAAGCCGCGAACCCTGTACGAGGGTGAGGGCGGGGAACCCCTCGCTACCGGCCTGATGCCGCCGTGCCTGTGCCCCAAGTGCAGGGGTGGGCGACATGACCGGAGCAACACGGACCCCCAATTGCGTGGAGGCAAGCCAGCATGAGCACGGCAGTAGTGATCCGCGACCCGAAGGCATACGTCACGCCGGACGTCTGGGAGCGGCAGGTGGCCCTCCTCCTCCGCAACCCGGAGAACACGCGCGAACTGGCCGAGACCAAGTTCGGACAGGCCATCGCCTACCTGGTCACGTGCGGTGAGAACCCGGACCTTCTCATGGGTCCGCCCAAGCAGGTGGACGAGGCGTGGCACTCGTTCATGCTCGACTCGATCCCGTACCACCACTTCACCAACCGGCACTTCGGCCGGTACATCCACCACGTACCGGAGCTTCCGGGGGCGGGGGTCGGGGGTCTGTGCGTGACCGACGGCAAGGTAACGCGGGACGGGCGTGATCCCAAGAGCGGCGGCCCGCTCGTCCTGGAGGAGACGATCAAGGCCATCAAGGCGGCCGGGTTCGAGATCGACCCCGGCCTGTGGGGCATGGAGAGCGCGGCCGACTGCAACCAGTGCCACGCCGGGTGTCACGACTCGCCCAGGTAGTGCTGAGCAGCAAGTGAGTTGGGGCCCCGCCCCCGTACGTTGAGGGCGGGCCCCTCTGCCGGAAAGGATCACCGCATGTCATTGGCCGAGTCCTGGGACAGGTACGCCGTGGGAAGCGAGCCGCGCAGGTCCGTGAACGCCAGGGGGCGGACGACCTGGCTGAACTGGACCCAGTACGCCGATCACGGGCCGGACGAAGGCGTGCTGGGTCCGCTGGCCGGACGCAGGGTTCTGGAACTCGGCTCGGGGAGCGGTGGCAACCTTGCACACCTCGTGACGCTCGGGGCGACAGGCCGGGGGGTCGACGTCGCTCCCGCCCGCGAGGCGGTCGCGACGGAGCGCTGGGGCCGTCTGCCGGGCCTGGCGTTCCGTACGGCCGAGGCGACGGCGTACCTGACCGAGACGGACGAGACGTTCGACGTGATCCTCTCGATCTTCGGTGCCGTGTGGTTCGTCGAGCCGGACACCCTGCTCCCGCTGATCCGCTCCCGCATGGCGCCGGGCGGCATCCTGGCCTTCTCGCACCTGCCCCCGGGCGGTCAGCGGCCCGGCTTCGGCACAGCCGGACTGCGACACGACCACACCCCGGACGAGTGGACTCGCATGCTGACGGGCCACGGCTTCCGTGATGTGAGGGTGTCCCTCATCGATCCGCCGGCGGGCCGAGCCGTGGGCACGATGCTCCTCCGTGCCTCGGCGGCCTGACCGCGCCCTGAACGTCTGCCTCGCGTGCCGCCCCGAGGTGGGGCGCTCGTCGGCACCCATGGCCCGATCCTAGTGAATGCTGTCTTTCGGGCCACTCGTCGCGTGCGCGCGGGTGGCCGAAGCTCGTTGTCGTGACTCAGACAACCGAAACGCCCGCGGCGGCAGGGCGACCCCAGCAGGACGGACCGTCCCGCCCCCGTGTCCACCGGGCCTGGTTCGTCGCCGCCGTCACCTTCGTCACGATCATCGGAGCGGCCGCCTTCCGCTCGCTCCCCGGCCTGCTCATCGACCCCCTGCACGCGGAGTTCGGCTGGTCGCGCGGCACGATCGGGGCGGCCGTCTCGGTCAACCTGGCGCTGTACGGGCTGACCGCGCCCTTCGCGGCGGCGCTGATGGACCGCTTCGGCATCCGCCGCGTCGTCGCCGCGGCGCTGACCGTGATCTCCGTCGGCTCGCTGCTGACGGTGTGGATGACGGCCGCCTGGCAGCTGATGCTGTACTGGGGCCTGCTCGTGGGGCTCGGCTCGGGCTCGATGGCGCTCGCGTTCGCCGCGACGGTCACCAACCGGTGGTTCACCGAGCGGCGGGGCCTGGTCAGCGGGATCCTCACCGCGGCCTCCGCCTCCGGCCAGCTGATCTTCCTGCCGCTGCTGTCGTGGACGGTCACGCGCTACGACTGGCGACCGGCCGCGGTGACCGTCGCGCTGGCCGCGCTCGCCGTCGTCCCCTTCGTCTGGCTGCTGCTGCGGGACCATCCGGCCGACGTCGGCCAGAAGCCCTACGGCGCGCGGGAGTTCGTCCCCAAGCCCGCGCCGGTGCCGGGCGCCGCCCGCCGCACGCTGCGGGTGCTGGCCTCCGCGGTGCGCACGGGCCCCTTCTGGCTGCTGGCCGGCACCTTCGCCATCTGCGGCGCCTCGACGAACGGCCTCGTGCAGACCCACTTCGTACCGGCCGCCCACGACCACGGGATGCCGGTCACGGCGGCGGCCTCGCTGCTCGCCGTCGTCGGGGTGTTCGACGTGGTCGGCACCATCGCCTCCGGCTGGTTCACCGACCGTTTCGAGGCGCGCCGGCTCCTCGCGGTGTACTACGCGCTGCGCGGCGTCTCGCTGCTGTTCCTGCCCATGCTGCTGGCCCCTTCGGTCCACCCTCCGATGATCTTCTTCATCGTCTTCTACGGCCTGGACTGGGTGGCGACCGTGCCGCCCACCCTCGCGCTGTGCCGCGAGCACTACGGCGAGGACAGCGCGATCGTCTTCGGCTGGGTCCTGGCCTCGCACCAGGTGGGCGCGGCCCTGGTGGCCTTCCTGGGCGGCGTGGCCCGTGACGCGTTCGGCTCGTACGACGTGGTCTGGTACGGCTCCGGGGCGCTGTGCGCCGCCGCCGCGCTGATGGCGCTGGTCATCCGGCGCAGGCCCGCCACCACCCACGGCCTCCCGGCACCGGCCACTGCCTGACGACGCCGGGGGAGGGGGGAAGGGGAAAGGGGAGGCGGCGGGTGCGCAACCCGCCGGTGGTTACTCCACGTGCTGGGCGGCCACGTTCCGTAATGTGAGGGTGCTCCGACCCGCTCTGCCGTTCACTGCCCGTGGAGGCCCCTCATGCCAGCTCTGTCCCGTCGTGGCGTACTGAAAAGCCTGCCGCTCGCCGCCGGGGCGGTCGTGTCCGCGGGGGCGGCGGGTCCGCCCGCGGCCGCGCGGGAGGCGGCCGACCCGCCCTTCCCCGAGCCGGAGACGCGCAGCTCGTCGCCCGACACGGGACGGCTGCGGACCGAGCTGAACGTCCGGTTCACCGACCTGGACATCCCCGGCGTCGGGCGGGTGTCCACGCGCACCTACGAGGGCGCCGTGCCGGGGCCGACGCTGCGCGTGCACCCCGGGGACTCCCTGGAGATCACCCAGGTCAACGCGCTGCCGGCGAACGCCGGCGGGGCGCACGAGGAGATGAACGTCCCCCATCACTTCAACAGCTTCAACCTGCACACGCACGGCCTGCACGTGGACCCGACGGGCGAGGCGGACAACGTCTTCCGCGTCTTCGAGCCCGCCGCCGTCCGGGGCGCCGCCACCGCGCACGTCAGCCGCGTCGACGTGCCCGCCGACCATCCGGCGGGCACCTACTGGTACCACCCCCACCACCACGGATCCACCGCCACCCAGGTGCTGAGCGGCATGGCCGGCGTGCTCGTCGTCGAGGGGGACGTCGACGAGGTCCCCGAGATCGCCGCCGCCCGTGAGGTCGTCGTCTGCATCAGCGAACTCAAGGTGTCCGGCGGGCGGGTGCCGGAGCTGACCTCGAACGGCGTCTACGACGGCATCGCCTCGACGTTCCTGGTCAACGGCGTGAAAAACCCCGTGCTGACCATCGCGCCGGGAGAGATCCAGCGCTGGCGGGTCGTCAACGCCGGCGCGCTGACGGCGCACTTCCTCAGCCTCGCCGGACAGGAGATGCACCAGATCGCCTGCGACGGCGTCACCTTCATGGAACCCGTCGCGACCACCGGACTGACGCTGCCGATGGGCGGCCGGGCCGACATCCTCGTCCGGGGCGGCAAGCCCGGCACCTACCAGCTGACCGGCGGCGGCCCCTCCCAGCACCTGCTCACCCTCGTCGTCACCGGCGCCGCCCGCTCGATGCCGCTCCCGGCCCGTCTGCCCGGCCGGCCCCCCGAGCTGCCGGAGCCCACCCGCACCCGGACGCTGACCTTCCGCAGCTACGAGAACGTCTTCTCCGGCGCCTTCCCGAACGCCTACCGCATCCTGGGCGACGGCGAGACCCCGCCCGCCGTCTCACCGGGCGGCCGCACGGACACCGCCTGGGGCCGCTACTCGTCCGACCACGTCAACCAGCGGGTGCGGCTCGGCGAGGTGGAGGAGTGGACGGTCGTCAACGACTCGCACGCCCACAGCCACCACCCCTTCCACCTGCACACCAACCACTTCCTGCTGACCGCCGTGGACAACCGCCGGCTCGCCACGCCGGTCTGGCACGACACCGTCACCGTCCCGCCGAAGGGCTCGGTCACCTTCCGGCTGCGCGCCGAGGACTTCACCGGCCGCTCGATGCTGCACTGTCATCAGCTCCAGCACGGCGACGAAGGCATGATGCAGATCGTCGAGTACGTGAAGTGAGCGGCGGCCGACGGCGCGGACACCGGCCTCACCCGTAGGTCACGTCACCCGTACGTCACTTCACGCGCAGGTCACGTCGCCCGCAGGTCACTTCACGCGCAGGCCGCGTTGCCCGCAGGCCGCGTTGCCCGCAGGCCGCGTCACCCGCAGGTCGCTCACCCGTGGGTCACAGGAACCGGCCCCTGTGGAACAGCAGGGGCGGTTCGTCCGCGTCCTCGCCCGTGCCGAGGGCGTTCACGCGGCCCACGACGACCAGATGGTCGCCGCCGGTGTGGACGGCGTGGATCGCGCAGTCGATCCAGGCGAGCGCGCCGGCGAGCCGCGGGGCGCCCGAGACCGGGGCCGGGTCGTGGTCGACGCCGGCGAACTTGTCCGCGCCGCTCACCGCGAAGGCCCGGCACAGCGCCGCCTGGCGCGCGCTGAGGACGTTGACGCAGAAGACGCCCGCCCGGGCGATGCGCGGCCAGGTCGTGGACGTGCGGCCGACCATGAAGGCGACCAGGGGCGGATCGAGGGAGAGCGAGGAGAACGACTGGCAGGCGAAGCCGGCGGGGCCCTCGGGCGTCGGCGCCGTCACGACGGTCACCCCGGAGGCGAAGCTCCCGAGCACCCTGCGGAACTCGCCGGGATCGACGGGCGCCCGCTCGTCGTCGCGCACGCAGCGCAGCGCGGGGCGCGGCAGCGGTTCGACCGGCCCCGCCCGGAGGTATCGGACGGCGGCGGCCGCCATTCCCGCATGTCCCATCATGTCCTCATTGAAACTGACGGCATGTCAGATGGGAAGGGGTGCGGACCCGTGGACCGGGCGGTCCGCGGGTCACCGGCCGTGGAAGTCCGTCGCCCGGCGCTCCACGAAGCTCGCCACGCCCTCCTGGGCGTCCCTCGTCGTCATGTTGATCTCCTGGGCGGCGGCCTCGGCGGCGAAGGCCGTGGCGCGGTCCGACTCCAGGGAGGCGTTGACGAGCTGCTTGGTGAGCGCCAGGGCACGGGTGGGACCGGCGGCCAGGCGGGCCGCCCAGTCGTGGGCCGTCCTGTCCAGGTCGGCGTCCGGGACGACCCGGTTGACCAGCCCCAGGCGTTCGGCGTCCGGCGCGGTGAGCGCGTCGCCGAAGAACATCAGCTCCTTGGCGCGCTGCGGGCCGACCAGGCGGGGCAGCAGATAGGCGCCGCCGCCGTCGGGGACCAGGCCGCGGCGGACGAACACCTCGATGAAGCGGGCCGATTCGGCCGCCAGCACCAGGTCGCAGGCGAGCGCGAGGTGGGCGCCCAGGCCGGCGGCCGTGCCGTTCACCGCGGCGATCACCGGTTTCTCGCAGTCGAGGACGGCGGCGACGAGGCGCTGCGCGCCGAGGCGCAGGGTGCGGGCGACGTCCCCGGCGATCCGCTCGCCGCGCGCGCCGCCGCCGCGCAGATCGGCCCCCGCGCAGAAGCCGCGGCCGGCGCCGGTCAGGATCACCGCCCGCACATCCGGATCCGCCGATGCCTCGCCGAGAAGCACGATCAGCCGGTCGCGCCCGTCGGGGGTGAGGGCGTTGAGGGCCTCGGGCCGGTCGAGCGTCAGACGGGTGACATGGCGGTCGGTCCGCCGCCGCACCGACGCCTCGGACCCGGTCATGCTCCCTCCCCCCGCTCATGCCGGGTGGCCCACGCGGGCCGAGCCGCACGCGACGGTCGTGTGGCCCCTAGGGGTTGAGCGGTGCTTGCCGGTCGCGCGGCCCGCGCGGACCGCACCGCACTCGCCGGCTGTGCGGTCCGCACGGTGTGCGCGGTGCTCGTCGGCTGTGCGGCCCGTACGCGGTGAGTCGCATCCGCCGGCTGTGCGGTCCGCTCGGTGTGCGCGGTGCTCGCCGGTCGCGCGGCCGGCACGGGATGCGCGCTGCTCGTCGGCCGTGCGGCCCGTACGCGGTGAGTCGCATCCGCCGGCTGTGCGGTCCGCTCGGTGTGCGCGGTGCTCGCCGGTCGCGCGGCCGGCACGGGATGCGCGCTGCTCGTCGGCCGCGCGGCCCGTACGCGGTGGGTCGCACCCGCCGGACGTGCGGCCCGCACGGTGTGCGCCGTGCTCGCCGGCCGGGCTGCCCGTACCCGTCGAGCGGCCCTCATCTGCACACCGCCAGCGCGTCCAGGGCCACCGCGCCCTGGCCGCGGGGCAGGACCACCAGGGGGTTGACGTCGAGTTCGGCCAGGTCGGCGTCGAGTTCCAGGGCCATGCGCTGCACCCGCAGGACGACCTCGACGAGGGCGTCGACGTCGGCCGGCGGGCGGCCGCGGACGCCGTCCAGCAGTGCCCTGCCGCGCAGTTCGGCCAGCATGGCGCGGGCCTGGTCCTCGCCGAAGGGCGGGACGCGCACGGCCGCGTCCCGCAGGACCTCCACCAGGACCCCGCCGAGCCCGACCGTGACCGTCGGCCCGAACAGGTCGTCGTGGGTCACGCCCACGACCATCTCCACTCCCCGTTCGACCATCTGGCACACCAGGACGCCGTCCAGCTCGACGCCCTCGTAGCGGGCGATGTCGGTCAGCTCGCGGTAGGCGTCGCGGACCTGGCTGGCCGAGGTCAGGCCGATCTTGACCAGGCCCAGTTCGGTCTTGTGGGCGATCTGCGCGCCGGACGCCTTCATCACCACCGGGTAGCCGACCAGCCCCGCCGCCCGCACGGCCGCCGCCGCGCTGGTCACCAGCTGCTCGCGCGGGACGCGGATGCCGTACGCCCGCAGCAGTTGCTTGGCCGCGTGCTCGCTGAGCTGCTGGCCCGGCCGCATCAGCAGCTGCGCCTTGCGGTAGGACGGGGAGGGCGTGCGCGGGGCCTGGTCGAAGGGGGAGCGGTAGCCGGTGACGAAGCGGTGGTGGTCGAGGTGGGCGCGGACGGCCGCGATGCAGTTGGACAGGGTGCGGAAGGTGGCCACCCGGGAGGAGCCCAGCAGGACCTCGCGGTAGGCGGGTTCCGTGCCCACCGGGGAGCCCCAGACCACGCACACCAGTTTGTCGGTCCGCTCCGCCGCGTCCACCAGGTCCTGGACCAGCCGGTCGCTGAGGGGAGGGAAGGGCCCGGTGACGGGACAGATCAGGACGCCCACCGCCGGGTCGTCGAGAATCGCGTCGATGATCTTCCGGCCGCGCTCGTCGCCCACCGGATGCCCGCCGTTGTCGACCGGGTTGGCCACGTTCAGGTACGCGGGGATCCACTGGTGCAGTTCGGCCTGTTTCGCGCTCGACAGGGCGGGCAGCTCCAGGCCCGCCGCGGTGGCCAGGTCGGCCGCGTGGGCGCCGGTGCCGCCCGAGATGGAGTAGATCGCGACGCCGGTGGCCCGCGGCGGCCGGGCCCGCGCCAGCAGGGTCGCCGTGTCCTGGAGTTCGTCGAGGCCGTCGACGCGGATCACGCCGTACTGCCGCATCGCCGCGTCGACCACCTCGTCCGCGCCGGTCAGCTTGCCGGTGTGGGAGGCGGCGGTGCGGGCGCCGGCCTCGGTGCGGCCCACCTTGACGGCGACGACCGGCACCCCGCGCCGGGCGGCCCGGTCGGCGGCCAGCAGGAAGGACCGGCCGTCCTTGAGGCCCTCGACGTAGCAGGCGATCGCGCCGACCTCCGGGCGCTCGGCGAAGTAGGAGAGGAAGTCGGCGGTCTCCAGGTCGGCCTCGTTGCCGGTCGGCGCCCAGTGCGAGACGCGCACGCCGAGTTCCTGGAGCGCGAACACCGGGCGGCCCTGGTGGCCGGACTGGGTGATCAGCGCGATCGCCGGTCCGCTCAGGTCGTCGCGGAACCGCTCGAAGGCGTTGAGGTTGGTGTTGGGGCCGAGCAGACGCATGCCGGAACGTTCCACCGCCGCCGCCAGCCGCTCCTGGGCGGCCGCGCCCTGCGCGCCGGTCTCCGCGAAGCCGGAGGCGAAGACGACCGCGAACCTCACCTTCGTCTCCGCCAGCCGCTCGATCACCGGCAGCGGGTCGGAGACCAGCAGCACGGCCAGGTCGACCTGCTCGGGCAGGTCGGCGACGGACGCGACGCAGGGCAGGCCGAACACGCTCGTGCGGGTGGGGTGCACGGGATGCAGCCGCGCCCCCACCCGGTCGGCCCAGCCCACCAGTTGCCGGGTGACACCGGTGTTCGGGCGTCCTTCGGCGTCCGAGGCGCCGACGACCGCGACGGACCCGGGGCGGAAGAGCCGGTCCAGATCGGGGACGTCCGCGTACAACGGGCGGCCGCTGACGTCGAGGTCGTCCGCCTGGGCGGGCCGGCCGTGGACGGCGGGCCCGGGTTCCTCGCCGCACGCGATGACCCGGGCCCGGCGGGAGTCGGTGGTGAGGGTGCCGTGGGTTGATCCAAGCATGGGTCCGCCCGCTCCTGTGTGACTGCCGTGAGTGACTGTCAAGTAACTGACGCTCTGTCAGGTTACATAGCTGACGGTCCGTCAGGAATGGTCGTGCACGCAGAAAGGAGCGGACCCGTGCCCCTCGCCTACAGCGCGGCCAGCACCTCCGCCGCCACCCGCTCGCCCGAGCGCACCGCCCCGTCCATGAAGCCCATCCAGTGGACGGAGGTCTCGGTCCCGGCCCAGTGGATCCCGCCGACGGGCTCGCGCAGGGCCCGGCCGTACCGGGTCAGGACGCCGGGCGCGGCGATGGAGACGGGGCCGCCGCGGGTGTAGGCCTCGTTGTTCCAGCGTTGCAGGACGAACGACGTGGGGGAGGCCGCTTTCGGGCCGAAGTACGTCACGTAGTCCTTCAGCACGGCCGCCCGGACCTCCGCCTCGCTCGCCGCGTCGTACGCCCGCGCCTCGTCGGCCTCGATGAAGCCCATGAGCGCGCCGTAGGAGGCGTCCGGCGGGGAGTTGTCGAAGGTGGAGCTGACCACGCCGGTGTCGCTGACCACCTGGCCGTTGAGGCCGTCGGCCCGCCAGAACGGGGTGTCGTAGATCGCGATCGCCTTGCCGACGGAGGCCATCGGCAGGCGCTGGGTGAGCTGGTCGCGGGCGGCGGGCAGCAGCGGGTCGTACGTGATGCGCGCGGCGAGCGGCGGGGGCACGGCGACGACGACCTTCCGGGCGGTGACGGTCACGCCGTCGGCCGTCACGGCGTACTTCTCCCCGGAGCGGGCGATCGTGCGCACCGGGGCGTTCAGCACCACCCGGTCGCCGAGCGTGGCGGCGAGCCTGACCGGCACCTGCTGGGATCCGCCGACGAAGCGCCGCTCCTGGGCGCCGCCCGCGGTCTCGGTGAGGCGTTCCAGCGTGCCGGGGGTCGAGTCGTTCCCGGCCGCGGCGATGTAGAACAGCACGAAGAGCAGGGAGAGTTCGCGCGGCTCGGCCGAGAAGATCGAGGTGCAGGCCACGTCCAGGAGGAACTTGGCGGACGGGACGACGGCGTTGGCGCGCAGCCAGGTCTCGAAGGTCTGCCGGTCCCATTCCTCGGCCTTGGGGGCGGTCCACGGCGCGTCGACGGGGACCGTCTTGGCCATGTCGTCCAGCGCGGCCTGCACGATCGCCGCGTTGGCGAGGCCGGCGGCGTCGACCGGCGGGACCGAGCCGAGGAGGCCGTCGGTGGCGTACGGGGTCTTTCTGCCGTCCTTGTAGAGCAGGTTCCTGCCGGTGTTGTAGGTGGGGAAGGTGTCGACGCCCAGGGAGTCGGCGAGCGCCTTGACGCGGTCCTGGGTGGGGCCGATGAACTCGCCGCCGCCCTCGGTGACCCCGCCGTTCGCCAGGGGGAGGTTGACGACCCGGCCGCCCACCCGGCCGCGGGCCTCCAGGACGGCGACCGTGCGGCCGGCGGCCACCAGGTCGCGGGCCGCGGTGAGACCGGCCAGGCCGGCGCCGACGATCGCGACGTCCACCTCCCGGGCGGCCGCGGCGGCCGGACCCGCGGCGGTCGCGCCGAGGGCGGTGGCCCCGGCGGCCACCGCGGCCGTGCGGCCGAGCAGGGAGCGGCGGGACATCCTGGGGGCGGTCTGTCGTTCACTTGCCACGTGCGTCCTCCGACGGGCTTGGGGAGCGAGAGGTGGGTGGAGCCGAAAAGGTGAACAGCGCTCACATTCTGGCTCCGCGCACGGGCGCACGACAACGTTCCCGCCACATCTGACGCAGATGTAACAGGCAGCGGAATCAAAGAAGTTACCGACAGTTACAGCGGGGGCCGCCGGTGCTCACCGCAGGGCGCGGCGGACCGCCTTCGCGATCTTCCCGGCGTCGATCGACAGCTCGCGCAGGGTGCCGCTGATGGGGGTGGTGAAGCCGGTGAAGTACAGGCCGGGGGCGTCCTTCGCGGTGCGGGCGCCGTGCGCGACCGGTCTGCCCCGGTCGTCGAGCACGCCGAGGTGGCCGACCAGCTCCTCCAGGGCGCGGACGTAGCCGGTGGCCGCGATCACCGCGTCCGGGGAGATCCGCGTCCCGTCGGCGAGCACGACCTTGCCGCCGTCCTCGAACCCCTCCACGGCGGCCGTGATCTCCACCCGGCCCGTGCGCACGGCGTCGATCAGGCCGACGTCCTGCACCGGGATCGCACCCTGCCTGGCCCGGGTGTAGAGACCGGTGTCGGGGCGCGGCAGCCCGTGCGCGGACAGGTCGGGAACGCTCGCCCTGGCCATCACCCGGCAGATCAGGTCGACGAGGGCGACGGGCAGGCGGCGCACCAGGATGCCGCTGTACTGGGCGGCCCAGCCGGCGGTGGAACGGCGCACGAGGTGCGGGACGGTGCGCACCGCGAGCCGCACCCGCTCCGCCCCGTGCTCCACCAGGTCGACGGCGATCTCCGCGCCGGTGTTGCCGACGCCCACGACGAGGACGTCCCGGCCCGCGTAGGGCTTGCCGTCGCGGTAGGCGCCGGCGTGGGTCAGCTCGCCGGTGAACCCCTCGCGGCCGGGCCAGTCCGGCAGGTACGGGGTGTGGTTGTAGCCGGTGGCGACGACGACCGCCGAGCCGGTCAGCTCACGGCCGCCCGTGGCGCGCAGCAGCCACCCGGCGCCGTCGGCGGTGCGCTCGACGCGGGAGACCTCGACGCCGGTGACGATCTCCAGCTCGTGCACCTCGGCGTACTTCTCCAGGTAGCGCACCACGTCGTCGCGGGCCGCCCACCGTCCGAACCGGCGCGGCATCTTCAGCCCCGGCAGGGCGGACAGCCCCCGCGTCGTGTGCAGATGCAGCCGGTCGTAGTGCCGCCGCCAGGACGCCCCGACCGCGTCGGCCTTCTCCACGACGACCGCGCGTACGCCCTGGGCGCGCAGCGCGTACGCGGTGGCGAGGCCGCCGGGACCGCCGCCGATCACGTAGACGGGACGGTCGGCCGGGTTCGCGGCGGTGATCGCCTGGTGGGCCGGGCGCGGTGCGGAGTCTTCCATGAGCGCGAGCGTAATCACGCGTGTCGTTGATGGGTCTCGGTCAAGACGGGAATTGGTTGCGGATCGATCACGTGTGGGGGACGGGCGGACGGACCGGTGACGTAGACCACTTCGTCGCGGGGGAGGGCCGGGCGAGGGCCCGACGCAGACCACTTGGTCGGGGCGAGGACCGGGGGAGGACCGGGCGAGGGCAGGGCGAGGGCTGGGGGAGGCGCGAGGCCCGCCCCGTGGCCGGCGGGGTTCCCGGAACCGGGCATCTGACGTACCGTCAGATTCATGGATGCGATCTGGCTCGACGGGGCCGAGTGGCTGGCGGTGCTGCGGATCGGACTCGGACTGTGGTGGCTGGAGAGCTGGCGCCACAAGGACAAGAAGGCCTGGTTCGCCGAGGGGTCGGGCATCGCCTGGGCCGCGGACGTGGCGGCGAAACACCGCTGGGCCGCCGTCCGCTCCGGCTTCGCCGTGGTGGTGCGGCCGCGCCCGCGCGTCATGTCCTACGTGGTGGTGTACGCGGAACTGGCCCTCGGGCTCGGGCTGGTCGCCGGCTTCCTCACCCCGGTCGCGCTGGTCTGCGGCCTGCTCCTCAACCTCCTCTACCTCGTCCTCATGATCCACGACTGGGCCGAGCAGGGGCAGAACTCGATGATGGCGCTGATCTCGGCCGTGGCGCTGGGCGCGATGGCCTGGCAGACGTGGTCCGTGGACGACGCGCTCGGGTGGTTCCGATGACCCCCGGCCCCCGGCACGACGTCCCCGAGGCCGACGCCTTCACCCGCACCTACTGGGAAGCCGCCGCCGCGGGCCGCCTGCTGATCCGGCGCTGCGGGGCCTGCGCGCGCGCCCACCACTACCCCCGCGAGTTCTGCCCGCACTGCTGGAGCGAGGACGTGGCCTGGGAGGACGCGAGCGGCCTGGCCACCCTCTACACCTGGTCCGTCGTCCACCGCAACGACCTGCCGCCCTTCGGGGAGCGCACGCCCTATGTCGCGGCCATGGTCGACCTGGCCGAGGGGCCGCGGATGTCGACCGAGCTGGTCGGGGACGCGGAGCCGCGCATGGACATGGCGCTGACGGTCGCCTTCCGGGACGGCGTCCCCGTCTTCCGGGCGGCGGCCCCCGACCCGCCGCCCGCCGACCGGACAGGTGTTCAATGACCGGATGACCGACGCTCGTGAGTCCCTCTCCGCCCCCCACACGATCCCCGTGCTCGACGGCCACGGCCTGCGGCTGCGCGCCTGGGACCCGGAGTCCGCCGCCGACGTGGAGGCGTGGCTGCGCGGGCACCTCGACCCGGAGTTCCGGCGCTGGAACACACCGGTGCGGACGGTCGCCGACACCGCCGGCGCGCGGGCCTCCCTGAAGGGCAAGAACGCGGACGCCGCCGCCGGGCACGCCCTGCCGTTCTGCGTCACGGACGCGGCCGACGGGACGATCCTCGGACAGGTCGCCGTCAACATGATCGACCGGGTGCTGAGCTCCGCCCGGGTCGGCTACTGGGTCCTGCCCGAGGCGCGCGGCCGGCACGTCGCCGGCAGCGCCCTGCTGCTCGCGACGCGCTGGGCGTTCACCGAGACCGGCCTGCACCGGCTGGAGCTGGGCCACGCCCTCGGCCACGAGGCCTCCTGCCGGATAGCCGAGCGCTGCGGCTTCCGGTACGAGGGGACCCTGCGCGGCGCGATGTGGGAGGCGGGCAGCCGGGACTCCTTCCGCGACGTCCACCTGCACGCCCGCCTGGCGACCGACCCGGAGCCGGAGTTCCCCTGACGCCCCGGAAAATGGCAGGCGGCGCGGGCCCCTTCCCCACGACGATGAAGCATGAGCCCTGACAGCCCTGACAGCCCTGACAGCCCTGACAGCGTGGATGGTCCCGGCGGTCCCGGTGGGTCCGCCCGCCCCGCCGGCCGCGGACGGCCCGACATCCCCGCCCCCGCCCCCGCCGCCTGGCGTCTCACCCGTGATCTCGACGGCTTCCTCGAGTGTGCCGGCGACTTCCTCGCCTCCCGTCCGGCGCTGCACACGGTCGCGCTGACCGTCGTCGACAGCCTGCGGCGCAGGGGCACGCACGTGTACGGCGACGAGGATCCCGTCTTCGGCGTGCTGGGCGGGGACGTCCGGGACGGAGGGGACGGCGCGGTCCGCGCGGTGTTCTTCCGCACCCCGCCCCACGGGATCTGCCTCACGTCCGTGACGGAGGAGGAGGCCGACGCCCTCGCCGCGACGCTGGCCGACGCGGGCCACCGATTCCCCACGGTCTCCGGCGAGCGCGACACCGCGGCGGCGTTCGCCGGGGCGTGGCAACGGCGCACCGCCACCGTGTCGCGGGTGGAGCTGCGCCAACGCCTGTACCGGCTGGCGGAGTTGACGCTGCCGGAGCCCGCCCCCGCGGGCCGGGCGCGGGTGGCCGACGCGGCCGACCGGGACCTGCTGGTGCGCTGGTACGAGGAGTTCGCGGCGGAGGTCGGCGGGCACCCGGCCCAGGACGCCGGCGCGTGGGCCGACTCCCGTGTCTCCTACGGCGGGATCACCCTGTGGGAGACGCCCGACGGGGTCCCCGTGGCCATGGCCGGGGTCACCCCCGAGGTGGCCGGCCAGATCAGGGTGGCCCCCGTCTACACGCCGCCCGGACTGCGCGGACGCGGCTACGCGGGCGCGGCCACGGCCGAGGTGAGCCGCGCGGCACGCGCCTCGGGCGCGGCGGAGGTGCTCCTCTTCACCGACCTGTCCAACCCGACGAGCAACGGCCTCTACCAGCGGATCGGCTACCGCCCGGTGGCGGACTTCGCGGTGTACGCGTTCGGGTAGGGGGCGTGGGTGTCCGAAGCGAGCGGGGGATGTGGTGGGTGGCTGCCGTGGGGGAGCCGCGTCCCGCGCGACGGGCACTCGTCTATGCCACGAGGATCACGTCCTGGCTGGCTTCCGACCGGCGGATCGTGTTGCTCACCGTCTTCCGGAAGACCAGGTGCGCGAGGAGGCCGAGGTCGAGCGCGCCGTCGTGGCGAAGGCGCTGCGCGAGGCCGAGCATGGCCCTCAGGGCCACAGCAGGTCTGTGGACCAGGTCCCGGCCGTGCGGCGGTAGCGCAGGCGGGTGTGGCGGCGGGCCGCGTCGCCCTGGAAGAACTCCACCTCGTCCGGGCGCAGCCGGTACAGGGTCCAGGTCGGGGACTTCGCCGCCGGGTCGAGGCGGGCCTGTTCCCAGGCGGCTCGCGAGGCCCGCGCCAGTTCCTCCGGCGAGGCCAGGACCTCGCTCTGCCGGCCGGTCAGCGCGGCGGCCAGGGCCCCGGTCGAGCGGGCGTGCAGGTCGGCCTGCGCCTCCTCGGAGGGGGCGGACGAGACGGGGCCGCGCAGCCGCACCTGGCGGCCGAGCACGGGCCAGTAGAAGGTCAGGGCCGCGTACGGGCGGGCGGCGAGCTGGCGGCCCTTGCGGCTGGTGGCGTGGGACGCGAAGGACCAGCCGTCCGCGTCCGCGCCGTGCAGCATCACGACGCGGGCGTCGGGCAGACCGTCCTCGCCGACGGTGGCGAGGGTGAGGGTGTGCGGCTCCCGCTCGCCCGCCGCGACCGCCTGCGCGAACCACTCAGTGAAGAGGGTCAGCGGGTCGGCGGGGGCCGACGCCGGGTCGAACGGCGGCAGTTCCGTCACCTCCGGGTCCCACACCCGCAGCGTCCTCAGCAGTTCATGCAGATCCGTGGCCATGCACCGAGTATCCGGTCAGTGCCGGGCGAACTGGACCCGGGTCGGCTGCACCACGTTCGCCCGGACGGCGATCCCCTCGACGGTGAGCCGCTCGCCGAAGACGTCGGTGAGCCGGATCGCGCTGCCGCAGCCGGCGCCGTGCTCGGAGAGGAAGTAGTTGTAGCCGGTGCGCGCCAGCCGGGTCCAGCTCCCGCCCGTGCGGACCTCCAGCCGGGCCAGCGGGTTGCGGTGGCCGATGGCCTGGATGCCGCACCAGTACGCGGAGGAGCCGGTCTTGTAGCGGATCGAGATCGTGTCGGACGTGGCCGGGCTCAGCACGCTCCAGGTGATCGCGATCCGGCCCGTGACGAGCGGCGCCAGCTCGGCGAAGGCCTGCCGGCTGAGGTCGATCTGGCCGGCCGCGCAGGGCGCCGGGCACTCGTTGGTGATCCGCACCGTCACGGACGCCCCGTTCGCCGCGTGGACGGACACGTACGCGCCGCACGCCCCGGACGTGTCGTAGTCGGCGGTGTTCATCGCCGCGGTCATGACGTCGGAGGTCGGGCCGTAGGAGCAGGCGCCGTCGCCGTCGCCGATGTCGTAGGCGGTCGCGACCCCCGTGTGGACGGTGCCGGGCCGGAGGCCTCCGGCCGACGCGGCCGCGCCGGAACCCGCGCGGGCGGCGGGCCGGGCCGCGGGCCGCGCCGACGGCGAGCCCGACGCGCCGGCCGGACCCGTGCCGGTCGGGTTCGGAGCGCCGGACGCCGTCGAGGCCTTCGGCGACGGTGACGGCGAGGGCGATCCCGTCGGCGACCCGGACCCGGTGGCCGAGGGGATCGCCGCGGGCGTCCCGTTCGCCGCGGCCCCGGCCGCCGGCTCGACGGCGCGTGCCGCGTCGCCGCTTCCGCCGCCGGGGCGGAAGGCCACGACCAGGGACACCACGAGCGCGACGGCGGCCACGGCCACCACGGCGACGACGGGGACGCGGCGGCCCGAACGCCGGTCGGGGCGGCGGGAACGGCGGTGCGCGGAGCTTGCCACGGGGGGATCCTTACGCGAGTCGGCGGAGCACGTCGGGCGGCGGGCCCCGGAATGCCATCGCGCGCCGAGCCTGCCGTCTCCCAGTGGCCGCCGCCCGCCGAAAGGTTGCCGCCCAACCCCATCCGTTTACTTCCATCCCCCTCGCCCCCTGCCTCCCTTGTCCCCCCCGTCCCCCTCGTCCCCTCGCCCTCTGCTCTCCTCCCGTGCGCCGGGGGATTGTCGGCGTCCGTCGCCACGCCACCTGCGCGCTCCCGCCCCCCCTCCGCGCTCCCGCCCCCGCCGCCGGGCGGCTCACCCGCGGGCCAGGACCACCGTCCCCGAGGAGCAGAACCAGCCGCCGGTGCCGGAGGCCACCGCGTGGCGGGGGAGGTTCCCGGCGCGATCCCGCACCTGCCGGGCCCCTGCCTCGCCCCTCAGCTGGCGCACCGCCTCGACCAGGAGGAACAGGCCGCGCATACCGGGGTGCTGGGCCGACAGGCCGCCGCCGTCCGTGTTGACGGGGAACTCCCCTCCCACCCGCAGCCGGCCCTTCTCCACGAACGGTCCGCCCTCGCCCTTGGCGCAGAAGCCCAGGTCCTCCAGGGTCACCAGCGTCATGTACGTGAACGCGTCGTAGATCTCGGCGAAGTCCATCTCGTCCGGGCGCAGTCCGGCCCGCGCGAAGGCCAGGCGGCCGCTCGTCGCCGCGGGGGACACCGTGAAGTCGTCCCACTCGGACATCGTGGCGTGCGAGACGTGCTCGCCGGTCCCCAGGATCCACACCGGTACGGTGCGGCAGTCGCGGACGTACTCCTCGGCGGCCAGCAGCACGGCCGCCCCGCCGTCCGAGCGCAGACAGCAGTGCAGTCTGGTGAACGGGTCGGCGATCATCGGCCCCGACAGGACGTCGTCGACGGTGACGGGGTCGCGGAACACCGCCTCCGGGTTCAGCGCCGCGTTCGCCCTCGCCTGCACCGCGACCTGCGCCAGCTGCTCGATCGTCGTGCCGTGGCGGTGCATGTGACGGCGGGCGGCCATCGCGTACTTGGCGATCAGGGTGTGGCCGTAGGGGGCCTCGAACTGGAGGGGGCCGCGCGCGCCGAAGGCGAAGGCGCCGCCGCGGCGGCCCGCCCTGATGTCCGCCCGGGGCGTCGCGCCGTACGCCAGCAGGACGGCGTCGGCGTGCCCGGCGGCGATCGCGTCGGCCGCGTGCGCCGCCATCACCTCCCAGGTCGCGCCGCCCACTGAGGTCGAGTCGACCCAGGTGGGGCGCAGGCCCAGGTAGCCGGCCAGTTCGACCGGGGCGAGCGTGCCGAGGCCGGCCGAGGCGAAGCCGTCCACCGCCTCGCGCCCCAGCCCCGCGTCCGCCAGCGCCCGGCGCGCGGCCTGGGCGTGCAGGGCGTAGGGGGTGACGTCGTCCACCCGACCGCAGTCGGAGAGCGCGACGCCGACGACGGCCACGTTCCGGGTCCCCGCTGTCATGAGAGGCCACCTTCCTCTGTGCATCTCGTTGCCGGGTCCCTAATATGACGGACCGTCAGATCAGGAGGAAGGGGCGGCCATGGACCCCGGCTTCACAGCCGAACAGGACGAGATCCGCCGCACACTGCGGGCACTGCTCCACGAACGGTGCGGCCCCGGCGAGCTGCGCGCCGCCCTCGACACCCCCACCGGGCACGATCCCGCCCTGTGGGCCGCCCTCGCCGAACAGCTCGGGCTGCCCGGCCTCGCGCTCCCGGAACGCCACGGCGGAGTCGGCTGCCCCCGCACCGACCTCGCGCTCGCCGCCGAGGAGACCGGCCGGGTCCTCGCCCCCACCCCGCTGCTCGCGACCTCCGTCCTGGCCGCGCCCCTGATCCTCGCGCTCGGCTCCGACGCCCAGCGCGCCCGGCTGCTGCCGCCGATCACCGACGGCACGCTCACCGCCGCCCTCGCCGTGCCCGCACCGGCCCTCGCCACCGCCCTCGCCCTGACCGGTCCGGGCGGCGGCGACTGGGCCGGCGGGGGCCGCGCGGGCGGCGTGCAGGCCCGCCCGGCCGACGGCGGCCGCTGGCGGCTGTACGGGGAGGCCGCGCAGGTGCTCGACGGCCACAGCGCAGGACTGCTGCTGGTCGCCGCGCACACCGGCGGGTTCGTCCGGTCGCGGACCCTGCTGTTCCTGGTGGCGGGGGACGCCCCCGGCGTCGTCCGGACCCGGCAGACCGCACTCGACGCCACCAGGGCGCAGGCCCGCGTCCAGCTGCGGCACGTGGAGGCCGAGCTGCTGGGCGACGACAGCGCGGACGGCGGCGCGGACGGCGGTGCGGACGGCGGTGCGGGCGGCTGTGCGGTGGACGAGGGGGCGGCCGTCCGGCGGGCCCTGGCCGACGTCGGCGACTTCGCCGCCGCCTTCCTCGCCTGCGAGGCCGTCGGGGCCGCCGGCCGGGCGCTGGAACGCACCGTCGAGTACCTCGGGCAGCGCGTGCAGTTCGGGCGGACGATCGGGTCGTTCCAGGCGGTGCAGCACCGGCTCGCGGACGTGTACGTGCGGATCCAGGCGGCCCGGTCCGCCGCCTACTACGCCGCCTGGGCCACCGGCCGGAGGGGCAGCGCCCCGGACGGCGCGATGTATGACGCCCCGGACGGCGCGATGTATGACGCCCCGGACGATGCTCCGGACGGCGTCGCGCGGGACGCGGGCGGGCTCGCGCTCGCCCAGGCCCTGGAGGCGCTGCGCCTCGCCGCCTCCGAAGCCGTCCAGCTGCACGGCGGGATCGGCTTCACCTGGGAGCACGAGGCCCACCTGTACTTCAAGCGGGCGGCAGGCGACGAGCTGCTGTTCGGGCCGGTGCACCGGCTGCGCGCCCACGCGGCCGAGCGGGCCGCCCTGTTCACCCGGACGGAGGTGACGGTGTGATCGGCGTCCGGCTGGTGCAGAAGGCGTCCTCGACGCGCGCCTTCGCCAAGGTCGCCCCTCGTGTGATCCCCGCGCTCGACCGGGCCGTCCACCGGCTCACCCGGGGGAAGGTCCTGCTCAGCGCCCAGATGCTGCCGGGGGTGATCCTCACCGCGACCGGCGCGAGGAGCGGGGTGCCGCGCCGGACGCCGCTGGCCTGCATGCCCGAGCCCGACGGCCGGGGCTGGACCCTCGTCGGCTCCAACTTCGGCCGCACCGGGCACCCCGCCTGGACGGCCAACCTCCTCGCCCGCCCCGACGCGGAGATCAGCTGGAAGGGCGCCGACATCCCGGTGACCGCCCGGCTGCTGACGGGGGAGGAACGGGCGGCGGCGTGGCAGCGGCTGCTGGACTTCTGGCCGCCCTACGCGACCTACCAGGAGCGCGTGGAACGTGAGATCCGGGTCTTCCGCCTCACACCGAGGCCCTCTGAACCACCCCGCAGCCCCGACCGCCGCGCCCCCGTCGACCGCCCCGACCGTCCCGCTGACCCGGCGCCCTAGAAGGCCCGCTGCACGAGCAGGAAGGCTCCGATGCCCAGCATCGCCGCGCCGGAGGTGCGGGTGACCGCGCGGGCCGCGGCCGGGCGGGCGCCCAGCAGTCTGCGGGCCAGGACGCCCACCGTCAGGTAGACGGCCGCGCAGCACGCCATGTGCAGCAGGCCGAGGACGGCCGTCTGGGCGGCGACCGGAAGGTGACCGCCCCCGGAGCCGGACCCCGAGCCGGAGCCCGCTCCCGCTCCCGTCCCGTTCCCCGTGGCGAGGAACTGCGGCAGGACGGAGAGGTAGAGGAGCAGGCCCTTGGGGTTCAGGCCGCTGATCGTGGCCCCGCGCAGGAACACCCGCGCCCCGCTCGTCCCGTCCGGGTGGACCGGCTCGCCGGCCTGCGGAGTGCCGGGCCGCCGCAGCACTCCCCAGCCCAGCCACACCAGATAGGCCGCGCCCGCCGCCGTCAGCGCGGTGAGCAGGGTGGGCGAGCCCGCGACCAGGACCGCCAGGCCCGCCGTCGCCAGCGCCGTGTGCAGGGCGTATCCGCTCACCAGACCGCTCACGGCGGCGCCGACCGAGCGGCCGCGCAGCCCGGCGGAGATCACGTACGCCCAGTCGGCGCCCGGCACGCAGACCAGCAGCAGGTCGACGGCGAGGAAGGAGATCAGCGTGCCCACGTTCATGGGAGGGACATTAGGCGCGATGCGGCCGAAAGTGTTCCCGATGTTTTCATGGAACGCCGGGATATGAGGGAAGATCTGCCTCATGGACGACGTCGACCGGAAAATCCTTGCCGAGCTCCAGCAGGACGGGCGGCTGACCGTGACCGAGCTGGCCGCTCGGGTGCGGCTCAGCGTCTCGCCGTGTCACCGCCGGCTGCGGGAGCTGGAGCGGTCCGGCGCGATCAGCGGCTACCGCGCGGTGGTGGAGCCGGCCGCCGTCGGGCTGACCTTCGAGGCGCTGGTCTTCGTCTCCATGCGGCAGGAGGACCGGGACACCGTCGTCGAGTTCGAGCGGGCGGTGGGCGAGGTGGAGCATGTGCTGGAGGCGCAGCGGCTGTTCGGGGAGCCCGACTACCTGCTGCGGGTGGCCACCGCCGACCTCGCGGCCTTCCAGCGGCTCTACGACGAGCGGCTCGCCACCCTGCCGGGCGTGCAGCGGCTGACGTCGACGCTGGTCATGAAGCACGTCGTGAAGGACCGGGGGCTGCCCGCATAGCGCGGCAGGCGGCGGTCCGACCGGATGAAGCACCGGTGAACCGCCGCCTGGCAGACAGGACTTGATGGTAAGAGTGGTGCGCCCTCGCGGGCTTCGCCGCTGCTTCGCCGCTACTTCGTCGGCTTCTTCCCGGTGATGCCCAGGTGCACCAGCAGCGCCAGGTTCGGCTTCAGCTCAGCCTGCTTGACGCCCCACGTCTGGAAGCCCTTCTGGTGCGAGGCGACGGCCGCGAGCATCGCGACGAGCGCGCCCGCGACCGCCGCCGGGTTCACGTCCTTGTCGACCCTGCCCTTGGACTGAAGCTCCGCGACCGCGTCCGAGAGGGAGTTGTTCACCGAGTTGAGGATCTTCATGCGGAGTTTGTAGAAGCGTTTGTCGCCCTCGGCCGCGCCGAGGTCGACCACGCGCAGGATCGCGTCGTTCTTCCGCCAGAACTCCAGGAAGCCGTCCACGAGTTCCTGCGCCGTCTGCCAGCCCGCCTTGCCGACCCAGGAGCGTCCGGCGACCAGTTCGGTCAACTCGGCCCCCTCCGCGGCCATTTGCTCGGCGATCTCCAGGACGGCGCCCTCGACGTCCGGGAAGTACTGGTAGAAGGTCGCGGGCGAAGTGCCCGCCTTCCGGGCGACATCGATGACCTTGACGTCCCGGTAGGGAGAGGAGCTGAGCATCTCGCTGAGGCAGTCGAGCAGCTTCTGCCGCGTCGCCTGCCCGCGCCGACCGGCCACGCGGCCGTCGACGGTACGCACTTGTCCTGTCATGCCGTCAGCTTACCGAGGGGTGATGGGAGCGCGATTCGGCCGACTGCAAATGGGGTGCGCGGGGGTCCGGAGGCGGCTGTGCCTGGTCTGCGGCTTGCGTGAACCGCCGTTAGTTTGGCTCCATGGCCGAAAACAGGGCATCGGTGTACGCAGAGGGCGTCCCCTGCTGGGTGGACGCGCAGCTCCCCGACGTGGACGCGGGCAAGCGGTTCTACGGTGAGCTCTTCGGGTGGACCTTCGAGGAGCGGCCGGAGGGCTACGGCGACTCCGTGTGGGCCCGGCTCGACGGCGAGCCGGTGGCCGCGCTGGGCCACAAGACCGACGGCCGGATGCCCACGGTCTGGACGGTGTACTTCGCCACTCCGGACGCGGAGGCCACCGCCCGGCGGATCGGGGCGGCGGGCGGCCGCCTGGTGACGGCCCCGATGCCGGTGGGCGGGCTCGGCACCGCCGCCCTGGCCGCCGACCCCGAGGCCGCCGTCTTCGGGCTGTGGCAGCCCGACGGCCTCCCGGGGTTCGGCGTGCGCCACCGGCCGGGCGCGTTCGCCTGGGCCCAGCTGTACGCGCGGGACACCGAGGCCGCCAACACGTTCTACGGGCATCTCTTCCACGAGGCGCTCTTCGGGCCCGGCGCCGCCCCCGACTTCGGCCGCGCCCCGGTGAGCGACGTCTTCCCGGAGATGATGCCGCCGCACTTCCTGGTGCACTTCGGGGCCGAGGACTGCGAGGCGGCCCTGGGCGCGGTGAGCCGGCTGGGCGGACGGGTGCAGGCGGGTCCGTTCACCGCCTCGTACGGCACGGTGGCCGTCGTCACCGACAATCAGGGGGCGTCGTTCGCGCTGCTTCAGCGGTGAGCGAGGGGTCGCACACCCCTCTCACCGGCGGGTTCGCCCCGCCGTGAGGATTTTTTGCCCGCATATGAAATGAGACACCCCGATTGCCCCCGGGTTCGCAACCGGCCGCCCGGCCAGGAAGAATCGGGGTGCGTGCCGCCATGGCGGTGCGGTGGTGAGACGCTGCACGGGGCCGTGCACACAAGTGGGTGGCGCGGCTCGTACGGGGAGGTGGCAGGCAAGTGGTGGATCAGCTGACGCAGCACGATCCTCGGCGGATCGGGCCGTTCGAGGTGCTGGGACGGCTGGGTGCCGGCGGCATGGGGCTGGTCTATCTGGCACGGTCGGCCTCGGGCCGGCGCGTGGCGATCAAGACGGTCCGCACGGAGCTCGCCGAGGACCAGCTCTTCCGCGTGCGCTTCACGCGCGAGGTGGAGGCGGCCAGGGCGGTCTCCGGCTTCTACACGGCCGCGGTCGTCGACGCCGATCCGCGCGCCGCCGTGCCCTGGCTGGCCACCGCGTACGTCCCGGCGCCCTCCCTCGAGGAGATAGTGAACGAGTGCGGGCCGATGCCGGCCCAGGCGGTGCGCTGGCTGGCGGCGGGCGTCGCCGAGGCCCTCCAGTCGATCCACGGCGCGGGGCTGGTCCACCGCGACCTGAAGCCGTCCAACGTGCTCGTGGTCGAGGACGGCCCCCGGGTGATCGACTTCGGCATCGCGTCCGGTGTTTCGAACACCCGTCTGACCATGACGAACGTGGCCGTCGGCACCCCCGCCTACATGTCGCCCGAGCAGGCGAAGGACTCGCGCAGCGTGACCGGCGCGAGCGACGTCTTCTCGCTCGGCTCGATGCTCGTCTTCGCCGCCACCGGCCACCCGCCCTTCCACGGCGCGAACCCGGTCGAGACGGTCTTCATGCTGCTGCGCGAGGGCCCGGACCTGGAGGGCCTGCCCGACGAGCTGCGCCCGCTCATCGAGTCCTGCATGCAGATGGACGCCACGGCCCGCCCCAACCCCGCCGATCTCCAGGCCCAGCTCGCCCCCCACCTCTTCGGCTCCGGCTCCGACGACAGCGGTACGGCGTCGGCGTGGCTGCCCGAGAAGGCGGTCACCCTCATCGAGACGCGCCGCGGCGGCCGTGCGGCCAAGCCCGCCCCCGTCAGCCCGCGCAGCGGCGGCGGTGGCGGCGGCGTGGGGCTGGGCCGGGGCCATGTGCCGCCCCCACCGTCGCACGATCCGGTGGTGCTGGCCCGGCCGGCCCAGCCGCCCGTGGCCGTCGGCGCCCCCGACACCGGTCCGGTCCGGCTGGCCGGCGCGGCCGTGCCGATCGGGCCCGGCCCGCGCGTCGCCGACGTGCGCGCGACGGCCGCCGTCAAGGCGCCGCTCGCCGAGCCGGGACTGGTCGCCAACTGGTCGCGGCTGCACCCCGGCGTCAACGGCGCCGACACGGCCCTCCCGGCCACGCAGGGCGCGCCCGCGGAGACCCCGGCGGGCTGGCGGCCCTGGCGTTTCCGCATGTCGAACGACGTGTGGGGGACCCCGTCGGTGGCGGGCGACCTCGTGTACGTCACCTCCTTCGAGGTGCACGCCCTGGACGTGGCGACCGGCCGGCGCCGGTTCAAGACTCGCGACGTGGCCTGGTCGATGGCGGTCGCCGACGGCCGCGTGCACGCCTCCGACGGGCCCACGCTGTTCGCCCTGGACGCCCGCGAGGGCGCCGATCTGTGGCGGCTGTCGACCGAGGCCTGGGTGTACTCGCTCAAGGCCGAGCGGGGCACGGTCGTCACCGGCACGCGCGGCGGCGGGGTGCAGGGCTGGGAGGCCTCCAGCGGGCACAAGCTCTGGGAGATCTCCGGCTGCCAGACCGACTTCGAGTCCCCGGAGGCCGGACCGGTCCTGCACGAGGGCACCGTCTTCGTCTGGCAGGACGCCCGGCTGAGAGCCCTGGACGCCCGCACCGGCGAGGAGCGCTGGGCGTACCCCATCGGCGACACGGCCTCCTGCGGCGGCGTCCCGGTGCGCGTCACCCCCGCCCCCGACGGCTACGTCTACGTCTCGGCCGGCACCCGCGTCCTCGCCGTCGACATCGCGAGCGGCCGGGTGCGCTGGCACTTCGAGGCGCCCGCGGTCTTCCTGTCCCCGCCCGCCTTCGTCCCCGGCCCCGCGGTCACCGGCGGCGGTGTCTACCTCGCCGACTACCTCGGCACGGTGTACGCCATCGACGCCACCGACGGCCGCGACCGCTGGCGCATCGCCACCGAGGCCCGCTCCTGCGTCGACCCCGTGCTGGTCGCCGCCGGCCATGTCCACGTGGGCAGCGGCAAGGGGCTCTACACCCTGGACGCGGTCACCGGCACGCCCAAGTGGCGCTTCCAGGCGGGCGGCGACATCGTGGGGGCCCCGGCGGTCGCGGAGGGCCGTATCCACTTCGGCTCCACCGACCACCTGCTCTACACCCTGAAGGCCGACGACGGCCGGCTGCGCTGGAAGCTGGCGACCGGCGGGGAGATCACCGGCTCGCCGGTGGTGCGCGACGGCGTCGTGTACGCGTGCAGCAAGGACCGCTGCGTGTACGCGCTGGACGCGGAGAAGGGCACGGGCACCGCGCGCACGGCGTGAGCCGGACCCGCGGCGCCCGCGCCCGGCGTCCCCGAGCCCGTCGCCCGGGCATGCGCACCCGGCGGGGACGGACCGGTCGCAGCGTCGTGACATGGCCGTGACAGGCAGTGTCTAGGCTGTCCGGATGGATCGACGGCGGCAGAGAATCAGGTTCGCAGCGGTGGCGACGGGGGTCGTCCTGGCACTGACCGGCTTCACGACGAGCAGAGGCCACGGACACGGCCACAGCAGCCACGGCCACGGCGGCGGGTGCAGCAGTTCGAGTCAGGACCACGACAGCTCGTCCTCGACCGGCGGCACCACCGGATCGCGCTACCGCGACTACGACGACGATGACTACGACGACGACACCGCCACCAGCACCTCCGGCGGCAGTGGCTCGTCCAGCTCCGCGGCGCTCACGGACGCCTCGGTCCAGCTGGCCGACTGCGCGAAGCCGGGCAAGCCCTACGCGACCGTGGTCGTCGACAACCCGAACGCGACCGGCGGCCGTTTCACCGTCACGGTCGACTTCCTCGACGCGGGCTCCGACAAGGTGGAGGAGCGGACCGAGAAGGTGTACGTCGCCGCCCACGGCAGGACGAGCGTCGACGTCGACCTGTCCATCCCCGGCCTCGCGGCGAAGGTGGACCACTGCGACCCGGAGCCCTACGCACCGGCGGCCTGACCGCCGGGCCGCCCCCTGTCTGCGTCAGAGCAGGAAGCCCGCCCGCCCTCGCCGAACCGCCGCCCGCCCGCGTCGAACCGCCGTCCGCCCGTGTCGAACCGCCGCGGGCGTGACGGTTCAGCGGATGCGGGGGCGCGCGGCCGGCCGGCTCGTGAACAGCCTCGCCTGGTCCTCGCCGGGCAGGTTGCCCAGGGCGATGAGGTGCGGCGCCTGCGCGTAGGCCGGGGCGCGGGCCGCCTCCTTCGCGGCCCACAGCGCCCGCACGGTGCCCTGGACGCCGCCGGGCGGATACCCGGCGAGGACGGCGGCGCAGGCCGCGGCCGCCGACGCCGCGCCGCCCGGGTCGGTCACCTCGGAGACCAGGCCGATCTCGTGGGCGCGCCGCGCGGAGATCCGTTCCGCCGTGCCCATGAGCATCATCCGCGCGGCCTCCCCGTACGGCATGCGCTGTGCCATGAGCGCCGACTCGTAGGCGCTGACCATCCCGTAGGCGGTGTGGGGGTCGAAGAAGACGGCGTCGGCGCCCGCGACGAGGAACTCGCACTCGCCGAGCAGGTAGAAGGCGCCGCCGCAGGCCATGCCCTCCACGGCGGCGATCACCGGTTTCCACAGGTCGTTCGCCTTGGGGCCGACGGTGAGCAGCGGGTCGTCCTGCATGAAGGGCGAGGCGGGCTGCGGCACGACGGCGTCCCGGTCGATGCCGGTGGAGAACGCCCGCCCCCCGGCGCCGGTCAGGACGACGGCGCGCACCCGGTCGTCGAAGCGCAGCCCGAGCCACACATCGCGCAGTTCGGCGGCCGTGCCGAGGTCGACGGCGTTGAGCCGGTGCGGCCGGTCGAGGGTGACGACCGCGACGCCGGTGTCCTCGTCGACGTCGAGGCGCACGCTCACGGCCGCTCCAGGACCCAGCTGGGCAGCCCGTCGCCGTCGAAGACGGCCCGGACCCGGGCGCCGATCCGGACGCGGTCGGGGGGAACGGAGTCCAGGGCCGCTCCCGGGCCGCTCACCAGGTTGCCGACCAGCCGTATCCGGGGCGTCTCGGCCAGCTCGACGACGATCACGTTGTAGGGGGCGTGCGCCGCGTACTCCGGCAGCAGGGGCGGGTGCGGGACGACATAGGACCAGATCCGCCCGCGTCCCGACATCCGCCGCCACCGGCTCGCGAAGGACTGGCAGTGCGGGCAGCAGGGGCGGGGCGGGAACCGGGGTTCGCCGCAGTCGGCGCAGGCCTGGACGCGCAGCTCGCCGCGGGCGGCGTACCGCCAGAAGGGCGCGCCGTCGGGGTCGGTGACGGGGGTGAGCATCGGGGTCGGCTCCTCGCTCTCAGTTCCTGAGCAGCAGGGCGGAGGTCGGGACGCCCTCGCCGGCGGTGACGAGACAGGTCGCGGCGCCCGGCACCTGGGCGGTGCTGGTCCCGCGCAGCTGCTTGACGCCTTCGTTGATCAGGTTGAAGCCGTGCACGTAGGCCTCGCTCAGTCCGCCGCCGCCGGTGTTGACGGGCAGCCGTCCGCCGGTCTCCAGCGCGCCGCCCTCGGTGAAGGCGCCGCCCTCGCCGCGCCCGCAGAAGCCGTACCCCTCCAGGGAGAGCGGCACGAGGGGGGTGAACGCGTCGTAGATCTGGGCGACGTCGACGTCGGCGGGGGTGAGGTCGGCGTGCTTCCACAGGTGCGCGGCCGCGGCCCAGGCGGGGCCGGTGAGCGGGTCGTCGTTCCAGTAGTTGACCATGCCGTGGTGCTGGGCGGGCAGGCCCTGCGCCGCGGCGTGCACGTACACGGGCCGCTGCCGGCAGTCCCCGGCCCGTTCGCGGCCGACGACGACGCAGGCCAACGCCCCGTCCGTCTCCAGGCAGTTGTCGTAGAGGCACAGCGGTTCGCTGATCCAGCGGGCGTTCATGTACATCTCGCGGGTGAGCGGCCGTTCGTACATGATCGCCGCCGGGTTCTGGTTGGCCCGGTTGCGGCAGGCGAGGGCGACGTTGAAGAGGTGGTCGCGGGTCACGCCGTACTCGTGCATGTAGCGGCGGGCCAGCATGGCTATCTCGTCGGCGGGCCGCAGCAGCCCGAAGGGCCGGGTCCACTGGGCCGGGGTGGGCAGCTGGACGGCCGTGTTCGTCCACGGGCGCGGCCCGCTGCCCCGCTTGCGCGAGCGCCAGGCCACCCCCACCGTCGCCTGCCCGGCGGCGATCGCGGCGGCGAGGTGCGCGACGGTGGCGCACGAACCGCCGCCGCCGAAACCGACCTTGCTGAAGAAGGTGAGGTCGCCGAAGCCGACGGCCTTGGCCAGCTCGACCTCGTCCGTCTCCTCCATCGTGTACGAGGCGAGCGCGTCGACCTCGCCCGGCGCGATGCCCGCGTCGTCGAGGGCGGCGAGGACGGCCCGGCAGGCGAGCGTCTTCTCCGGCTCGGGGAGGTGCTTGGCGAACGGGGTCTGACCGATGCCGACGACGGCGGTCGCGTCCTTGAGGGTCACGCTGCGCGCACCTCCGCAATGCGTTGTGGCGGCTGACAGTCCGTCAGGCTACAGCTAATCTGACGGGTAGTCAGCTACCGGCGGGGAGGCGCGTGATGCGCGGTGACGTGGAGTGGGGCAGCATCCCGGGTCTGGTGCGCGCGGCGGCCGAGCGGTACGGCGACGCCGAGGCCGTGGCCGAGGGCCGCACCCGGATCTCGTACGCCGGACTCGGCGCGCGCGTGGAGCGCGCGGCGGCGGCCTGCCTGGCGGAGGGCGTCGAGCCGGGCGACCGGGTCGGCGTCTGGGCCCCGAACTCGCTCGACTGGATCGTCGCGGCGCTCGGCGCGGTGTCGGCCGGGGCGGTCCTGGTGCCGGTCAACACCCGCTTCAAGGGCGCCGAGGCGGCCGACGTGCTGCGCCGGAGCGGGGCCAGGCTGCTGTTCGTGACCGGCACGTTCCTCGGCGCCTCGTACGTGACGTCGCTGCGGCGAGCCGCCGGGGAGGGGCCCGGCGCGGGGCCCCTCGCGGGCCTGCCCGCGCTGGAACAGGTGGTCGTGCTGTCCGACGACGCCCCGGCCGGCTTCCGCACCTGGAAGGACTTCCTCGCGAGCGGGGACGGCGTGGGGCGGGCCGCGGTCCGCCGGCGCGCGGACGCGGTGCGCGGGGACCAGCCCTCGGACATCGTCTTCACCTCGGGCACGACGGGCCGCCCCAAGGGCGCGGTGATCACGCACGCGCAGACCCTGCGGGCGTACGGCGTCTGGACCGACCTGGCGGGGCTGCGGCGCGGCGACCGCTACCTGATCGTCAACCCCTTCTTCCACACCTTCGGCTACAAGGCGGGGGTGATCGCCTGTCTCATGCGGGGCGCGACGATGATCCCGCAGCCCGTGTTCGACGTGGACGCCGTGCTGGCCCACGTGGCCTCGGAACGGGTCTCGGTGCTGCCCGGCCCCCCGACGCTCCACCAGTCCCTCCTGGACCACCCCGCCCGCCGCCAGTACGACCTCTCGGCGCTGCGGCTGGTGGTGACCGGCGCGGCGGTGGTCCCGCTGCGCCTGGTGGAACGGCTGCGGGACGAACTCGGCGTGGCGACGGTGCTGACGGCGTACGGGCTGTCGGAGGCGAGCGGCATCGTCACGATGTGCCGGCGGAGCGACGCGCCGGGCGTCGTCGCCGCCACCTCGGGCCGGGCGATCCCGGGCACCCGGGTGAAGGTGGTCGACGACCGCGGCGCCGAACCCGCCCCGGGCCTGCCCGGCGAGGTCCTCGTGCGGGGCTTCAACGTGATGCGCGGCTACTACGAGGACCCGGCGGCCACCGCGCAGGCCCTGACCCCGGACGGCTGGCTGCGCACCGGGGACGTCGGCGTCCTGGACGCGGCGGGCAACCTGCGCATCACCGACCGGATCAAGGACATGTTCATCGTCGGCGGCTTCAACGCCTACCCGGCGGAGATAGAGCAGCTCCTCGGGCTGCACCCGGACGTGGCCGACGTGGCCGTCGTCGGCGTCCCCGACCCCCGCCTGGGCGAGGTGGGCCGGGCGTACGTCGTCCGGCGGCCGGGCGCGGTGACGACGGCCGACGACCTGATCGCCTGGGCCCGCCGCGAGATGGCGAACTACAAGGTGCCGAGATCGGTGAGCTTCGTCCCCGGCCTGCCCCGCAACGCGAGCGGCAAGGTCATGAAGGGGGAGCTGCGGGAACCTTGAAGGACATCACCGCAAGGGGTGACAAGGGCAGAATTCCGCCCGACGGATTAATGCTTGCGTTAATTTCCGTGGCAGGGCTCCATGGGAAGTGGTTCTGGTCGCCGAAGTGGCGACGTGGTTCGAGGCCTTGGCGCAGTCCGATCCAGCCGGTGCGAGGCAGGTTGAAGTCGCTGTGGACACCTTGGCGGACGACGGTCCGACCCTCGGCCGTCCCCTGGTCGACCGGATCAAGGGATCGGAGTGGCACCACATGAAGGAGCTGAGGCCCGGCTCGTCGGGCCGGACCGAGATTCGCATCCTCTTCGCCTTCGACACCGTGCGTCGCGCCGTTCTCCTGGTCGCGGGAGACAAGGCCGGAGACTGGAGCGGTTGGTACGACGTCAACGTTCCGATCGCCGAGAAGCGCTACCAGGACCACATCACCGAGCTGGACACGAGGGAGTACGAATGAGCAGCGTCGGCTGGGAGGAAGTCAAGAGGAGGATTCACGAGCAGCAGCGGGCCGCCGGGATCCCGGTGATGACACCGGAGGAGAAGCAGGAAGCGAAGGACCGCCTCCTCGCCGAGGTCAGGGCCTGCAAACTCGCTGAACTGCGCCGCGAGCAGGACCTCACGCAGCGGGACATCGCCGACTCGATGGGGGTGTCCACGCCTCGGATCTCGGCGATCGAGCACGGTGAGATCGACCGCACGGAGGTCGCCACCCTGCGCTCCTACGTGCGGGCACTGGGGGCGAGTTGCGGGTCGTCGCGGACTTCGGGGACACGCAGTACACCGTGGCCTGAGCCGGGCCCCGTCCCGGTCGCCCGCACGCCTCGGCCGCGGCGGCGCCCCCTCCGCGCCGCCGCGGCCGATCCCCCTCGGGTGTGGCTCGTGTCAGGCCTTCGGTCAGGCCTTCTCGTCGGTCGCGTGGAAGTCGGCCGGCTTGTTCAGCGGCTCGGTGGTGGCGTGGAAGTCCTGGGTGGTGAGGTCCTCGCCCGCCGCCTGCGCGGCCGGCCGGGACTCGGCGACGACCGCCGGGGCCTCCGCCTTCTCGCTGGTGGCGTGGAAGTCGGCGGGCTTGACGGTGCCGGTGTTGTCGGCCATGAAGTGACTCCTGGGAGATCGAGCGTGACGGAATGACGGAACGGATGGGGGCGGGCCCCGCCCGGCAGTACCCCCGTGGATCGCCGGGCGGGTCCCGCACGGCCGTTCACCTTAGGCGGCGTCCCGTGGCCTGATCCACAAGACCCCTCCCGGCTGCGCGGCCGTCGCACCGAGCCGTCTGCCCCCCGACGCGACGGTCCGGCCCGACTGACAGTGCCGCACGGCGATAAACGAACGATGAACGCCCTCGCACGGCTCCTCAGCCGACCGGCGCCGACGCCAGCAGCGAGCGCACGTCCGCCGCCTCGGGCGACTTCAGCGCCTCGAACGCCGCCAGCGCCTCCTGCCAGCACACCCGGGCCCGGTCGAGCTGGCCGACGCCGTGCAGGCCCCGGCCGAGGGCGGTCAGGACGTTGGCGCGCCGCCACTCCCCGCCGATGCCGTGCAGGACGGCCAGGGCCTGCTCCGCGCAGGCGGCGGCGCGGGCCGGGGCGTCGTCGGCGAGATGCAGCTCGGCGAGCCGGAAGAGCGTCATGCCGTGCCACAGCCGCTGCCGGGCGTCCTGGAACATGCCGAGCGCGTCGGTCAGCGCCTCCAGCGCCAGCGCGCTCTCCCCGGCGCTGGTCAGCGCCAGCCCCAGCGCGTACTTGCCGTTGGCCAGGCGCAGCGCCATGCCGGTGTCGTCGCGCTCGTACAGGGTGACGCCCTGCCGGGCCAGCGAGACGGCGCTGTCGATGCGGCCGGTCGCCAGGTGCACCCGGGACAGGTTGCACAGCGCGCTGGCCTCGCCCGGCGCGTTGCGGTCGGCGCGGAACGCGGCCAGCGCCTCGGTGAGATGCCGCTCCGCCTCGGCGTGCCGGCCGGTGTAGAGGGCGAGGATGCCCTGCTGGTTGGGCGCCTGCGCGCAGACCACCGGGTCCCCGGCGGCCAGGCCCAGCTTCAGCGCGGCGGCCGCCTCCCGGTCCGACTCGGCGAACTGTCCGGAGACGCCCAGGATGTGACTGTGCATCAGCCGGGCGCGGCCTTCCGCGTGGGGGTCCCCGGTCCGCTGGGCGGCCGTGACCACCGCGGTGGCCGCCCGCACGTACTGGCGCGAGCTGCTCCCCGACTCCCCGAGGTCGACGGCGGCGAGGAGCAGGTCGGCCGCGCGCCGCAGCATGCCCGCCGTGCCGGCCTGCTGCACCGCCGCGAGCAGTCCGCTGGCCTCGGCGAACAGCCAGTCCAGCGCCCGGCCGCGGTCGGGGAACTCCAGGCCGGGGTAGCTGCCGCGGCTGAGATGGTCCAGCACCCGCTCCCCGGGCCGCTCGATCGCGTAGACGCCCGTCGCGGTCGCCAGGTAGAAGTCCAGCAGCCGCGACATCGCGGCCTCCGTCCCCCGCTGTCCGGCGGGCGCACCCGCGGCGGCCGGCTCCTCGTCGCGCTCCGCGCAGGCCCGCGCGTACAGCCGCACCAGGTCGTGGTACCGGTAGCGGCCGGGGGCCGCGGACTCCAGCAGGGAGGTGTCCACCAGGGACTCCAGCAGGTCCTCGGCCTCCTCCGGCGGCAGGTCCAGGACGGCGGCGGCCGCGGCGAGGGAGACGTCCGGGCCGTCGGCCAGGCCCAGCAGCCGGAACGCGCGCGCCTGGGCCGGCTCCAGCGCGCCGTAGCCCAGTTCGAAGGTCGCCTTCACGGCGAGGTCGCCGGCCTGGAGCTCGTCCAGTCTGCGCCGCTCGTCGGCGAGCTTGGCCGCCAGCACCGACACCGTCCAGGTGCGGCGGGCCGCGAGCCGGGACGCCGCGATGCGGATGGCCAGGGGCAGGAAGCCGCAGGCCGCGACCACGTCCAGGGCGGCCTCGCGCTCCGACGCCACCCGCTCCTCGCCGACGATGCGGGTGAACAGGGCCAGCGCCTCGTCCGGGGACATCACGTCCAGGTCGACGAGATGGGCGCCCGCGAGATCCACCATCCGCACCCGGCTGGTGACCAGTGCCGCGCAGCCCTCGGTGCCGGGCAGCAGCGGCCGCACCTGCGCCGCGTCCCTGGCGTTGTCGAGCAGCACCAGCACCCGGCGTCCGTCCAGCACCGAGCGGTACAGCGCCGCGCGTTCCGCCAGTGAGTCCGGCACCGCCGAGTCGGGCGTGCCGAGCGCCCGCAGGAACGAGCCCAGCACCGTCTCCGGGTCGGCCGCCCGCGCGCCGGCCCCCTGGAGGTCGACGTACAGCTGCCCGTCGGGGAAGGCCGAGCGCGCCCGGTGCGCGATGTGCACGGCGAGGGTCGTCTTGCCGACGCCGCCGATCCCGGCCAGCGCCGACACGGCCATGACCCGGCCCGTCCCGTCGCCCCCGCCGGGCCCGGAGGCCGCCGCCAGCACCTCGCTCAGCTCCCGCACGAACGACGAGCGCCCGGTGAAGTCGGGGACGGTCGCGGGCAGTTGGGCGGGCCGCACCTGCGCCACCGTGGACTGCTCGGCGGGCGCGGACGGCTCGGCCAGCTCCGGGTCGGCCTGGAGGATGCGGCGCTGGAGCTCGCGCAGACCCGCGCGCGGGTCCACCCCCAGCTCCTCCGCCAGCAGCCGCCGGGTGTCCGCGTACACCGCGAGCGCCTCCGCCTGCCGCCCGCTGCGGTACAGCGCCAGCATCAGCAGCTCGCGCAGCCGCTCGCGCAGCGGGTGCGCGGCCGTCAGGGCCGTCAGCTCCGAGACGGCCTCCGCGTGGCAGCCCTGCTCCAGGTCCATGTCCAGGCGGGCCTCCAGCAGCCCGAGCCGCCATTCCTCCAGCCGGACGCGCTGGGCCTCCGCGTACGGCCCGGGGACGCCGGCCAGCGCCTCGCCGTCCCACAGGCCCAGCGCCCGGTTCAGCACCTCGCGGGCCCGGCCGAGGTCGCCGGCGGCCCTGGCCTTCTCCGCGTCGGCCGCGAGTTCCTGCGCCACCGCCAGGTCCAGGGCGCCGTCGCCGAGCCCGCGCACCGCGTACCCGCCCGACTCGCTCACCAGGACGCGCGGGTCCAGCGCCTTGCGCAGCCGGGAGGCGTACGTCCGCACCGCGGCCAGCGCCTGGGAGGGAGGGTCCTCGCCCCACAGGGCGTCGATCAGCTCGGCGGCCGTGGCGGTGCGGCCCTCGCGCAGCAACAGGGCCGCCAGCAGGGCGCGTTGCTGGGGGGATCCGGTGGCGAGCTGTTCCTCGCCGCGCCGGGCGCGCACCGGGCCGAGCACGTCGAAGCGCAGCGCGGCCGGCTCCCCGGGGGGACCGGGGCGCCTCTGCTGCGGCACACGTGGGCCGCCGTGCTCTGCGCGGTCGTCCATCAGGGCTCCCCTTAGGCATCCGAAGTACCAGCCCAGTTTGCCCTGTCCGCGCCAAGTGCGTCAGCTGCGCGAGACGCCGATCACAGCGCGGCTCACGGGAGTTCACCGGCCCCTCACAGGATCGGCGCGCACATCCGGTCGCAGTCGATCACCGCCTGCCGCCGCACGTTTGCTGACGGACCGTCAGATCAGCGCTACCGTGCCCCCATGGACACCTCAGCGACCGCCTCGCCCGCCGCCCCGCCGGCCCCCGCGCCGCTCCCGCCGATCATCTCCGTCGACGACCACACCGTGGAGCCGGCCACCGTCTGGCAGGACCGTCTGCCCAAGAAGTACCTCGACGCCGGACCCCGCGTCGTCCGGGCCCCGCTGAAGGAGATGACCTTCCTCGGCGGCCGCTTCAAACCCGTCATGGGCGAACCCGGCGACGACGGCCCGATCGGCGACTGGTGGGTCTACGAGGACCTGCGACGCCCCCTCACCCGCCTGGACACCGCCGTCGGCTTCAGCAGGGACGAGATCAAGCTGGAGGTCATCACCTACGAGCAGATGCGCCCGGGCTCCTACGACGTCCCCGCCCGCCTCGCCGACATGGACGTCAACCACGTCCAGTCCGCCGTCTGTTTCCCCACCTTCCCGCGCTTCTGCGGCCAGACCTTCACCGAGGCCGCCGACCGCGAGCTGGGCCTGCTGTGCGTGCGCGCGTACAACGACTGGACGGTGGAGGAGTGGTGCGGCCCCGAAGCCCGCGGCCGGCTGATCCCGCTCACCCTCGTCCCGCTGTGGGACGCCGAACTGGCGGCCGCCGAGGTCCGGCGCAACGCCGCCCGCGGGGTGCGCGCGGTCGCCTTCTCCGAGATACCCCCGCACCTGGGCCTGCCGTCCGTGCACACCGACTACTGGGACCCCTTCCTCGCCGCCTGCGACGAGACCGGCACCGTCGTCGCCATGCACATCGGCTCCAGCAGCCGGATGCCCTCCACCTCCGCCGACGCCCCGCCCGCCGTCGGCTCCACCATCACCTTCGCCAACTGCTGCTTCTCCATGGTCGACTGGCTGATGAGCGGCAAGTTCGAGCGCTTCCCCCACCTGAAGGTGATGTACGCGGAGGGCCAGATCGGCTGGATCCCCTACATCCTGGAGCGGGCCGACGTGGTGTGGGAGGAGAACCGGGGCTGGGGCGGCGTCGCGGACAAGGTGCACCGGCCGCCCTCCGAACTGTTCGCCGACCACGTCTACGGCTGCTTCTTCGACGACGCCTTCGGGCTGCGCAACCTCGACTCCGTGGGCGTCGGCAACGTCCTGTACGAGACCGACTACCCGCACTCCGACTCCACCTGGCCGAAGTCGCGGGAGGTCGGCGAGGCGCAGATGGGCCACCTGGCCCCGGACGTGGTGGAGCGCATCGTCCGGGGCAACGCGATCGACCTGCTCGGGCTGACCGAGGACGGCCTCTGGAGCCCCCGATGAGCCTCGCCTACGGCATCCAGCTGCCGGTTCAGTCCCGGTCGACGATGTTCGCCGAACCCTGGGAGGCCGACGCGGGCCCCGCCGACCTCGTCGAGATCGCCCGCGCCGCCGACCGGTCCGGCTTCGCCTACGTCGCCGCCTGCGACCACGTGGCGATCCCGCGCCGGCTGGCCGACGCCATGAGCACCGTCTGGTACGACCCGGTGGCCACCCTCTCCCACGTCGCGGCCGTGACGACCCGCGTCCGCCTGCTCAGCCACGTCGCCGTCGTCGGCCTGCGCCACCCCCTGCTCACGGCCAAGCAGTACGCCACCCTCGACCATCTCAGCGGGGGCCGCCTCGTCCTCGGCGTCGGCGCGGGGCACGTGCGCGAGGAGTTCGAGGCGCTGGGCGCGGACTTCGAGCGGCGCGGCGCGGTCCTGGACGAGACGATCGACGCCCTGCGCGCCGCCCTCGGGCCCGACGAGTTCCCCGCCCACCACGGGAAGACGTACGACTTCGAAGGGCTCGGCCAGCGGCCCCGCCCCGCCCAGGCCCGCGTCCCCCTCTGGGTCGGCGGCTCCTCCCCGGCCGCCGTGCGCCGCGCCGCGCTCAAGGGCGACGGCTGGCTCCCCCAGGGCGACCCGAGGGACCGGCTGCCCGCACAGATCGAGCGCATCCGCCGGCTGCGCGCCGAGGCCGGGATCGAGGAGCCGTGCACGATGGGCGCCATCACCGAGCCCCTCTACGTCGGCGCGCCCGCCTGGGACGTGGGCCGCCGCACCCTCACCGGCCCGCCGCAGGCCCTCGCCGAGTCCCTGCGCGCCTACCCGGCGATGGGCGTGGACCAGATCCAGATCCGTTTCCGCTGCCGGACCCGCACCGAACTCACCGACCAGATGGCCGCGTTCGGGGCCGAGGTGGCGCCGTTGCTGTAGGGACCGCCCACTCCCGTGGACCGGACCGGACCGGACCGGGGCGGGGCGGGGCGGGGCGGTCCCGCACTCTCCCGCCGGACGGCTCTCCTCACGTCCGGGACGGTTTCCTCCCGCCGAAGAGCCATGCGTCGAAGAGGCCGGTCAGGTCCTTCCCGGACGTCGCCTCGCACAGGGCGACGAACTGCCGGGTGTCGGCGTTGCCGTGCCGGTGCCGGCGGGTCCAGGTGCGCAGGATGCCGAAGAACGTCTCGTCGCCGACGGCCTCGCGCACCTTGTGCACGACCATGGCGCCGCGGCCGTAGACGGGCGGATCGGAGACGAGGGCCGCGCTGGGCGGGTCGGCCGGGGGGAAGGCCCAGATGCCCTTGCTCTCGGGGTCCGTGCCGTCGTAGAAGTCGTCGAAGATCTCGCCGGCGCTTCTGCCCCCCTGGTCCTCCTCCCACAACCACTCCGCGTAGGTGGCCAGGCCCTCGCTGAGCCACATGTCCTTCCACCTGCGCGGGGTGACGGAGTTGCCGAACCACTGGTGCGCCAGCTCGTGCACGAGCAGAGCCTCGTCCGGGGCCTCGCCGAAGTAGGGCCTGGTCTGCGTCTCCAGGGCGTAGTCCAGCTCGGGCAGGTGGTCGACGACGGCGCCGGTGGAGGAGAAGGGGTAGGGGCCGAACCGTTCGCCGCCCCAGCCGACGATCTCGGCCACGAGAGCCGCGACGTCACCGGCCTCCGCCGGCTCGGCGGGGTCGACGGCGACGTAGACGGGCAGTCCGTCGTCGGTCGAGGACTCGGCGGCGTCGAAGTGGCCGACGGAGACGTGGGCGACATAGCCGGCCATGGGCTCCGCGGTGCGCCAGTGCCGGGTCACCGTCTTCCCGTCGTCCCGCTCCGCGACCAGAGTGCCGTTGGAGACCACGTCGTAGGGATCGCCGTCCGCGTCCTTGGGCACGGTGACCGTGATGTCGTACGTCGCCTTGTCCGAGGGGTGGTGGTTGCCCGGGAACCAGGTCATGGAGCCGGTCGGCTCTCCCAGCGCCGTCGCGCCGTCATCGGTCTCGATCCAGCCCTCCAGACCGCCTTCGTCTCCTTCGTCTCCTTCGTCGCCTCCGAGCGTGCGCGGGGTGCCGTCGTAGGTGACGACGGTCTCGAAGGTCTCGCCCTTCCTGAGCGCCTTCGCGGGTGTGACCAGCAGCTCGTCGGCGCTGCGCCGGATCCGGGCTTCGGCGCCCCGCACCCTGGCGGTGCGCACCCGCAGCCCCGACAGGTCGAGGTCGAACCGGCTCAGGTCCTGGGTGGCCCGCGCGGTGATGACGGCCGTGCCCTTCAGACGGTTGGTCTCGGGCACGTAGTCCAGGGTCAGCCCGTAATGGGCCACGTCGTATCCGCCGTTGCCGAGCCCCGGGAACAGCCGGTCGCCCACGCCCGCCGCACCGGGCCGCGGCCCCCCGCCCGCGCCGCCGTTCCCCGGTGCGGAGCCGGTGCAGGACGTGGTCACGGCCAGGAGGAGGGCGGTGGCCGGAACCCAGCCGCGCCGCCGCCCGGAGGCAGCCGGCCGGGACCGGCGGCCCTTCACCGCGGGAGGTTTCATGTCGTGTCCCTCGTCGGAGGCGGGGTTGCGGTACGTCAGAAAGACGGAACGGCCCTTTGGTTGCCTCGCGAGCGGCACAAAGTCCGGATCGGGTCGTTCGTGAGGCCCGCGGTATCTGACGTATCGTCAGATGGAGCGCTACGATGCTCAGCTCCAGTGATGCGATGCGAAGGGGTTCGGCATGGGCAAGCTCGACGGACGCGTCGTTCTCGTGACCGGCGCCGCGCGCGGCCAGGGGGAGCAGGAGGCCCGGCTGTTCCGGGCGGAGGGCGCCGAGGTGGTGGTCGCCGACGTCCTGGACGAGCAGGGCGTGGCCCTGGCCGAGGAGATCGGCGCCCTGTACGTGTCGCTCGACGTCGGCAGCGAGGAGTCGTGGCAGGCGGCGGTGGGCGCCGTGCGGGAGGCGCACGGCCGGATCGACGGCCTCGTCAGCAACGCCGGCATCCTGCGCTTCAACGCCCTGACCGACACGCCGCTCGACGAGTTCATGCAGGTCGTGCGGGTCAACCAGGTGGGCTGCTTCCTCGGTGTGAAGACGGTCGCGCCGGTGATGGCCGACGGCGGCACCATCGTCAACACGGCGTCGTACACCGCGGTGACCGGGATGGCGGCCGTGGGCGCGTACGCGGCGAGCAAGCACGCCATCCTCGGCCTCACCCGGGTCGCGGCCCTGGAACTCGCGCCCCGCGGCATCCGGGTCAACGCGGTGTGCCCCGGCGCGGTCGACACCGCCATGTCCAATCCCTCCCTGCTCGACCCGGACGCGGACCGGGAGGAGAGCGCGAAGGCCGTCGACGGGCTGTACCGCAAGCTCGTGCCGCTCGGCCGCATCGGCCGGCCCGAGGAGGTCGCCCGGCTCGCGCTCTTCCTCACCTGCGACGACTCCTCCTACATCACCGGCCAGCCGTTCGTGATCGACGGGGGCTGGCTGGCCGGGGTCAGCATCATCTGAGGGAGCGTCAGCTATTGACCCTCCGTGCGACGGGTGCGACAGTCGGGCCATCGATCTGACGCCCCGTCAGAAACAGCGGAACTCCAGAACCGGGGACGGTGAACCTCCTTGGAATTCGGGCTCTTTGTACAGGGATACGTGGGCAAGCGCGGCGAGACCGACCCGCTCGCCGAGCACAAGGCGCTGATGGAGGAGACCGAGTACGTCATCCAGGCGGACAGGTCCGGCTTCAAGTACGCCTGGGCCTCCGAGCACCACTTCCTGGAGGAGTACTCGCACCTCTCCGCCAACGACGTCTACCTCGGCTACCTCGCCCACGCCACCGACCGCATCCACCTCGGCTCGGGCATCTTCAACCCGCTCGCGCAGGTCAACCACCCGGTCAAGGTGGCCGAGAAGGTCGCCATGCTCGACCACCTCACCGGCAACCGCTTCGAGTTCGGCTCCGGCCGCGGCGCCGGCTCGCACGAGATCCTCGGCTTCCTCCCCGGCATCACCGACATGAACCACACGAAGGAGATCTGGGAGGAGACCATCGCCGAGTTCCCCAAGATGTGGCTCCAGGACGAGTACGCCGGCTTCCAGGGCAAGCACTGGCAGCTGCCGCCGCGCAAGATCCTGCCGAAGCCGTACGGGAAGTCGCACCCGGCGATGTGGTACGCGGCCGGCTCGCCCCCGTCGTACGCGATGGCCGCGAAGAAGGGCCTCGGGGTGCTGGGCTTCAGCATCCAGAAGGTGTCCGACATGGAATGGGTGCTGGAGCAGTACAAGACGGCCGTCGTGAACGCCGAACCCATCGGCGACTTCGTCAACGACAACGTGATGGTGACGACGACGGCGATCTGCGCGCCCACCCACGACGAGGCGATCCGGATCGCCGTCGAGGGCGAGCTGCACTACCTGCCGTCCCTGGTGTTCCGCTACCACGACACCTTCCCGCGCCCCGAGGGCTTCCCCGTCTGGCCGGAGACGCTGCCCGAGTACAACGCCGAGTTCGTCGAGCTGCTCATCGAGGAGGAGCTGCTGATCTGCGGCGACCCGGACGAGGTGACCCGCCAGTGCAAGCGGTGGGAGCAGGCCGGGGCCGACCAACTGTCCTTCGGGCTGCCGGTCGGCGTGCCCAAGGAGGAGACGCTCCAGACGATCCGGCTGATCGGGGAGCACGTCATCCCGAAGATCGACACCGATCCCGTGCACCGGACCACCCGGTTCCGGCAGGGCGCGTAGTCGCCGTCGCGGTCCGCGGTCCGCGGGCGCGCCGTCGCCGCCGGGGTGCGGGCCGGTGCGCGGCCGCGAACCCGTCGTGGCCGGTCGCGCCCGCGCGGCAGCGGAGTTGAGGAGGATCTCCCATGCTCGATCACGTCATCAGGGGCGCGACCGTCGTCGACGGGACGGGCGCGCCCGCGGTCGTCGCCGACGTCGGGATCCGTGACGGGCGGATCGCCGTCGTCGGCACGGTCGCCGAGGAGGCCCGCGGCACCGAGGACGCCGCCGGGCTCGTCCTCGCGCCCGGCTTCGTCGACCCGCACACCCACTACGACGCCCAGCTCTTCTGGGACCCGTACGCCACCCCCTCGCTCAACCACGGCGTCACCACCGTCGCCGCCGGGAACTGCGGCTTCACGCTCGCCCCGCTGCACCCCGGCCGCCCCGAGGACGCCGACTACACGCGCCGCATGATGTCCAAGGTGGAGGGCATGTCCCTCGTCGCGCTCGAGGAGGGCGCGCCCTGGAACTGGCACGGCTTCGGGGAGTACCTCGACGCCCTCGAAGGGCGCATCGCCGTCAACGCCGGGTTCATGGTCGGGCACTGCGCCCTGCGCCGGTACGTGATGGGACCGGACGCGATCGGCGGACAGCCCAGCGAGGAACAACTGGGGCGGATCGTGGAGCTGTTGCACGAGGCGATGGACGCGGGGGCGTGGGGCTTCTCCACCACCCAGTCGTCCACCCACTCCGACGGCGACGGCCGGCCGGTCGCCTCCCGGCACGCCCTTCCCGACGAGCTGCTGGCGATGTCGCGGGCCGTGGGCGAGCACGAGGGCACCCAGATAGAGGCCATCGTCGCCGGCTGCCTGGACCAGTTCAGCGACGCCGAGATCGACCTGCTCGTCGACATGAGCGCGGCGGCCGGACGGCCCCTGAACTGGAACGTCCTCACCGTCGACGCGGCCGTCCCGGAGCGGGTCCCCCGGCAGCTCACGGCGAGCGAACGGGCCCGCAAGGCGGGCGGCAGGGTCGTGGCGCTCACCATGCCCATCCTCACCCCGATGAACATGTCCCTGGGCACGTTCTGCGCCCTGAACCTGATCCCCGGCTGGGGGCCGGTCCTGAGCCTGCCCGTCGCGGAGCGCATCGCGCGACTGCGCGACCCGGCCGTGCGCGCCGAGATGCTGCGGCGGGCCGACTCCCGGGAGGCGGGCGTCTTCCGGCGGCTCGCCGACTTCGGCCGGTACGTCGTCGGCGACACCTACAGCGCGGCCAACGAGGGCCTCACCGGCCGGGTCGTCCGGGACGTCGCCGCCGAACGCGGCCTCGACCCGTTCGCCTGCCTGGTCGAGATCTGCGCGGCCGACGAACTGCGCACGGTCCTGTGGCCGATGCCCACGGACAACGACCCCGACTCGTGGGCCCTGCGCGCGCGGACCTGGAGTCACGAGGACGTCCTGCTCGGCGGCTCCGACGCCGGCGCGCACCTGGACCGCATGTGCGGCGCGCCCTACACGACCCGCTTCCTGGGCGACTGCCTGCGCGGCCGGAAGCTGGCCGGGCTGGAGGAGGCGGTGAAGATGCTGACCGACGACCCGGCGCGGCTGTTCGGCCTGCGGGAACGGGGCCGGATCCGGGAGGGCTTCCACGCGGACCTGGTCCTGTTCGACCCCGAGCGCATCGACGCGGGCAAGGCCACCCTGGTGCACGACCTGCCCGGCGGCAGCCCGCGGCTGGACTCCCGGGCGATCGGCGTGCGGGCCGTCTGGGTCAACGGCGTGGCCGTCATCCGCGACGACGCGGTGACGGGCGCGGTGCCGGGACGGGTGCTGCGCTCGGGCCGCGACACCCGCACGGTGAGCACCGCGTGAGCCGGGAACCGGCCGGCGGGCAGCGGCTGTTCGTGGACGGGGCGTGGGTGGAGCCGGACGGCGGCCACTACGAGGTCGTCGACCCGGCGACCGAGGGGACCGTCGGCCGGGCGCCGGAGGCCTCGCCGGACCAGGTGCGGGCGGCCTGCGCCGCGGCCCGCGAGGCGTTCGGCCCGTGGTCGCGCACCCCGCCGCGGGAGCGGGCGGCCGTGCTGGCCCGGGCGGCCGACCTCATCCGGGGCCGGCTCGTGCCGTACGCCGAACTCGCGCAGGCGGAGAGCGGTGCCACCTCCGCGACCGCGCGGGCGATGCAGGTCGGGGTGGCCGCGGCCCGCCTCCGCCGGTACGCGCGCGTGGAGCCCGCCGAGTGGCCGATCGCTCCGCAGATCAACGAGGCCGTCGGGGGCGCCTCGCACGCCCTTCAGGCCGCGGGGGCGGGCAAGGAGGGCGTCATGGGCGCGCTGGCCGTGCGCCAGCCGGTGGGTGTCGTCGCCTGCGTCACCTCGTACAACAATCCGTGGGCGAACCCGGCGGGCAAGGTCGCGCCCGCCCTCGCCATGGGCAACACGGTGGTCGTGAAACCGGCCCCGCAGGACCCCCTGTCCGTCTACCGGATGGCGGAGGCGCTCGAGGAGGCGGGCGTCCCGCGCGGGGTCGTCAACGTCCTGTCCGGGCGCGCGGTCGCGGTCGGCGAGACGGCGGTGTCCTCGCCGGACGTCGACATGGTGAGCTTCACCGGTTCGACGGCCGTCGGGCAGCGCATCGCCGAGGTGTGCGGGCGGCAGATGAAACGCCAGCTGATGGAGCTGGGCGGCAAGGGCGCCGCGGTCGTCCTGGACGACGCGGACCTGGCCTCGGCGGTGGCCGGCATCGGCACCACGTTCTCCTTCTACAGCGGCCAGATCTGCACGGCGCCCACGCGGGTGCTGGCGCAGCGCGGGGTGTACGACCGACTCGTGGATCAACTCGCCGCGTACGCACGCCGGTTGAAGGTGGGCGATCCGCGGGAGGCGGAAACGGTCGTCGGCCCGGTGATCTCGGCCGCCCACCGGGACCGGGTGGAGTCCTACGTCGAACTCGGCCGCAAGGAGGGCGCGGTGGTCGTCGCGGGCGGTGAACGCCCGCCGTTGGAGCGGGGCTTCTACGTCGCCCCGACCGTCCTCGCCGACTGCACCAACGACATGCGGGTGGCCCGTGAGGAGATCTTCGGCCCGGTGGTGGTCGTCGTCCCCTTCGACGACGAGGAGGAGGGCGTCGCCCTCGCCAACGACAGCGACTACGGCCTCATCGACTACGTGTGGTCCGGGGACGTGGCGAAGGCGTTCCGGGTGGCACGGCGGCTGCGGGCCGGCGGCGTCGGGATCAACACCGTGGGCCGCAACATGGAGGCGCCGTTCGGCGGCTTCAAGAAGAGCGGGGTGGGCCGCGACGTCGGCTCATACGCGCTGCACGCGTACAGCGAGGTGCAGGCGATCGTCTGGCCGGGGTGAACCGCGACCGGACGGCGGGCCCTGCGCCGGGCCCGCCGGTGCTCACAGGTCGAGCACGGCACGCAGTCCGATCTCGACGGCCTCCATGACCCGCTCGCCCACCGGGCCCAGATCGTCGGTGAACCGAACGGCGGACAGGGTCCGGAACTCGCCGAGCACGATCGTGCCGACCGAGGGCGAGTCCACGGGGATGTCCACGAGGGTCGCCTCCCGTACCTGCTGGGGGTAGACGAGCACGCACGTCGCCGACTTGTGCTGGGCGTTGAGCGTGTCGGAAGAGATCACCAGCGCGTGGGCCGGCCCTCCGGCGAAGGACAGCGCGTAGACATGGCCACGTTTCACCGGCCTGCCACCCGGCCCCAACGCTCCAGGGTCGCCTCTTCGCTCTCGGCCGGCTCAGCGGCGGTCGTCACGATTCCGGCCTCCGCGCGCAGCCGCCCGGACCTGCCCAGCTCCTCGGCGAGCATCTGCCGACGCAGTATGCGGGCCGTGTACGCGGAGGCGTTGCCCTTGGCCTTCACGAAGGCCGCCACGTCGTCGGGCAGGCTCATCGTCATGTTCACCGTCATGCCGTCATCATACGGTTCTCATGGTGACCGTCATCTCTCCCCGTCCAGGTCCACCCGCACGGTGAGCAGTCCCGTCCCGAGCGCCCGTACCGCCGTGCTGTTGGCGCGGGGCAGGGTGCGCAGGCGGGCGACCGGGTCGTCCTCGGGCATCAGGTGGGCCGTCCCGGCGTGCCACCGTCCGTGGATGCGCACCCGCACCCGCGGATCGGCCTGGATGTTGCGGACGTACTGCGAGCGCTCCCCGAACTCCGAGACGAGCCAGAACGCGTCGCCGACGCGGCGGCCGCCCAGCGGGGTGCGCCGGGGCCGGCCGGAGACGCGGCCGGTGGTCTCCAGGAGGGTGTGGAACGGCAGCCGGCGGGTCAGTGGGTTGGCGAGGTACCGCTGGAAGGCGGTGGTCGCACGGAAGCGGAGGTCGCTGGAACGGGCCATGGTCCGGGGGGCTCCTTCGGACAGGGGTGTCGTGCCCATGCTCCCCGACGCCGTCGGTGAACCGGCAGCGGGCTGCCGCCTCCGCCCCCGCCCCCGCCCCCGCCAAGGCCCGCCCCCGCCAGGACCCCGGCAGCGGCCTGGCGGGGCCTGGACTCCGGGCGGCTGTTAGCCTCCCGGGGTTCAGGACCGATGATCGAGGAGACGGGGGAGCCGATGGCCGCCGGGCCGGGCCGGATCGCGGGGGCGGCGCTGTGCGCCGTCATGCTGCTGGCGGGCTGTGCGTCGGGCTCCGGCGCGGACGCCCCCACCAGCCACCCCACCCAGGACACGACCATCGCCGCCGAGGTCGGCGAGCGCTTCACGCTCTCCGTGCCGGAGAACGCCTCCACCCGCGAGCACTGGTCCGTCGTCGCGCCGCGGCCGGACGCCTCGGTGGTCCGCACCGCCGGCCGGCGCTACGAGTCCGCCGACGACGGGAAGTCGGTCGGCGGCGGCGGCACGCTCGTCCTCACCTTCGAGGCCACGGGCGCGGGCAGCACCGGGATCACGCTGCTGCACTGCACGTTCCCCACGGCCGGGGCGGCGGCCTGCGGCGGCGGCGCGAGCCCGTCCGCGACCCCGCCGCCCGAACCGGAACGGCGCACCTACCGGGTCACCGTGCGCTGACGGCCGCAAAGTCACCGCCGGGCCGCACTCGTGGTCACGATCTCGACGGCGGTCTGCAGCGGTGTCCCGGCGTGCCCGAGCAGCGCCCGGGTGACGGCGATCGCCGCGATGACGCCCACCCGGCGCTCGGCCAGGAACGTCTGGACGGCCTCCATCCCCTCCCGTTCGAGGACCGGGCGGCACTCCTCGACCAGCGCGGTCAAGCGCGCGGCCTCCTCGGGGCGCAGCCCGCCCATGTGGTCGAACACGATCTCCACCTCCCCTGCCGGGCCCACCGGGCCTCCCGTGCGGTCAGGGCGGTTGCCGTGCCCGGGGCCCGCCGGCGCCGGCGTCGGCGTCATCGTAGACGGGACGCACGAGGGGGCGCCGACCGTCGGCGCTCTCGCTCCGGAACCCTCCGAAGTGAATGCCGACCAGTCGGTATGGACACGTGCCGCGTCTCCCGGTACAGATGAGGGCGTCGCCCGCGACGACGCCGTCGACGAAGCCGTACGCAGTGAAAGGGCCGCCCATGCGCATCGCCGTCACGATCTTCCTCACCGACGAGACGATCACCCCCACCCGCCTCGCCCGTGAGCTGGAGGAACGCGGGTTCGCCGGGCTCTATCTGCCCGAGCACACGCACATCCCGGTCGAGCGCACCACCCCCTACCCGGCCGGCGGCGACCTGCCCCGCGAGTACGGCCGCACCCTGGACCCCTTCGTCGCCCTCGGGCAGGCGGCGGCCGTGACGCGCACGCTCGGGCTGGGCACCGGCATCACGCTCGTCGCCCAGCACGACCCGATCGACCTGGCCAAGCAGATCGCGACCGTGGACCACCTCTCCGGCGGACGGCTCACCCTCGGCCTCGGCTACGGGTGGAACGTCGAGGAGGCCGCCGACCACGGCGTCCAGTGGCGGACCCGGCGCGAGCTGGTCCGCGACCGGATGCGGCTGATGCGGGCCCTGTGGGCGGACGAACCGACCGCGTACGAGGGCGAGTTCGGCAGCGTGCGGGCCAGCACGGCGTATCCCAAGCCCGTGCAGAAGCCGCGCGGCCCGGTCAGCGGCCCCCGCACCCTGATCGGCGGGGCCGCCGGACCCAAGCTGTTCGCCCACATCTGCGAGTACGCCGACGGCTGGCTGCCGATCGGCGGCCGCGGCCTGTCCGAGTCGCTGCCCGTGCTGCGCGCCGCCTGGGCGGACGCGGGCCGCGATCCGTCCGCCCTCCAGATCGTGCCGTACGCCGTCCACCCGTCCCCCGGCAAGCTCGCGCACTACGCGGAGCTGGGCATCGAGGAGGTCGTGGTGCAGCTGCCGCCGGCGGGCGAGGCGGAGATCCTGGAGCTGCTCGACGGGTTCGCCCCCTTCCTCTAGGCAGCGGCGCCGGGCGTGGTACCGGGGGCGGCTCCGGGGCGGCGCCGGTGCCGGTCGGTCGCGTCGGCGGGCGCGCCCCTCGGCGGGAATCGGTGATCGTATGCTCGAAGGATGACGACTCCCGCGAGTTCCGGTACCGGCCCCGGCCCGACCCCCGGCCCGTCCGGCGGCCCCACCGAGAACGCCATGCGGCGCGCCCTCAAACGGGCCCGGGACGGCGTCGCGCTCGACGTCGGCGAGGCGGCCGTGCTGCTCCAGGCGCGCGGCGAGGCGTTGCGCGACCTGGCCGCCTCCGCCGCCCGGGTGCGCGACGCCGGCCTGGAGGCGGCCGGCCGGCCCGGCGTCATCACCTACTCGAAGAGCGTCTTCATCCCCCTCACCCGGCTGTGCCGGGACAAGTGCCACTACTGCACCTTCGTGACCGTTCCCGGCAAGCTGCGCCGCGCCGGACACGGGATGTTCATGTCGCCCGACGAGGTGCTCGACATCGCCCGCAGGGGCGCGGCCCTCGGCTGCAAGGAAGCCCTCATCACTCTCGGCGACAAGCCGGAGGAGCGGTGGCCCGAGGCCCGGGAATGGCTCGACGCGCACGGCTACGACGACACCATCGCCTACGTCCGCGCCGTCTCCGTCCGCATCCTGGAGGAGACGGGACTGCTCCCGCACCTCAACCCGGGCGTGCTCTCCTGGACCGACTTCCAGCGCCTGAAGCCGGTCGCGCCGTCCATGGGCATGATGCTGGAGACGACCGCGACCCGGCTGTGGTCCGAGCCCGGCGGCCCGCACCACGGCAGCCCGGACAAGGAACCGGCCGTCCGGCTGCGCGTCCTGGAGGACGCCGGCCGGTCCTCCGTCCCCTTCACCTCCGGGATCCTGATCGGCATCGGCGAGACGTACGAGGAGCGGGCCGAGTCGCTGTTCGCGCTGCGCAAGGTCTCCCGCGCCTACCACGGCGTCCAGGAGCTGATCATCCAGAACTTCCGCGCCAAGCCGGACACCGCCATGCGCGGCATGCCGGACGCCGAACTCGACGAGCTGGTCGCCACGGTGGCCGTCGCCCGGCACATCATGGGCCCCTCAGCCTGCCTCCAGGCCCCGCCCAACCTCGTCGACAGCGAGTACGGGCGGCTGATCGGCGCGGGCGTCGACGACTGGGGCGGGGTCTCCCCGCTCACCATCGACCACGTCAACCCCGAGCGCCCCTGGCCGCAGATCGAGGAACTCGCCGAGAAGTCCGCCGCGGCCGGCTTCGAGCTGCGCGAACGGCTGTGCGTGTACCCGGAGTTCGTCGGGCGCGGCGAACCGTGGCTGGACCCGCGGCTGCTGCCGCACGTGCGCGCGCTGGCCGACCCGGAGACGGGACTGGCCCTGCCGGACGCCGTCGTCGAGGGCCGCCCCTGGCAGGAGCCGGAGGAGGTGTTCGTGCCGTCGGGCCGCACCGACCTGCACCGCACGATCGACACCGAGGGCCGCACCTCCGACCGGCGCGACGACTTCGACGAGGTGTACGGCGACTGGGGGGCGCTGCGCGAGGCCGCCGCCCCCGGCATGGTCCCGGAGCGCATCGACACCGACGTACGCCAGGCCCTCGCGACCGCCGCCGACGACCCGGCGAGGCTCACCGACGACGAGGCGCTCGCCCTGCTCCACGCGGACGGCCCCGCCCTGGACGCCCTGACCCGCGTCGCGGACGACGTGCGCCGCTCGGCCGTCGGCGACGACGTCACCTACATCGTCACCAGGAACATCAACTTCACCAACGTCTGCTACACGGGCTGCCGTTTCTGCGCGTTCGCGCAGCGCCGCACCGACGCCGACGCCTACACCCTCTCCCTCGACCAGGTCGCCGACCGCGCCCAGCAGGCGTGGGAGCTGGGCGCGGTGGAGGTCTGCATGCAGGGCGGCATCCACCCGGACCTGCCCGGCACCGCCTACTTCGACATCGCGAGGGCGGTGAAGGAGCGCGTCCCCGGCATGCACGTGCACGCCTTCTCGCCGATGGAGGTGGTCAACGGCGCGAGCCGCACCGGCCTGTCGATCCGCGAGTGGCTGATCGCGGCGAAGGAGGCGGGGCTCGACTCCATCCCCGGCACGGCGGCCGAGATCCTCGACGACGAGGTCCGCTGGGTGCTGACCAAGGGCAAGCTGCCGACGGCGACCTGGATCGAGGTCGTCACGACGGCGCACGAGGTCGGGCTCCGGTCGTCCTCGACGATGATGTACGGCCATGTCGACCAGCCCCGGCACTGGCTCGGCCATCTGCGCACCCTCGCCGGCATCCAGCAACGCACGGGCGGATTCACGGAGTTCGTCACGCTGCCGTTCATCCACACCAACGCGCCGGTGTACCTGGCGGGCATCTCCCGTCCCGGCCCGACCATGCGGGACAACCGGGCGGTGACGGCGATGGCCCGCCTCTTGCTGCACCCGCACATCCCCAACATCCAGACCAGCTGGGTCAAGCTGGGCGCCGAGGGCGCGGCGGAGATGCTCCGCTCGGGGGCCAACGACCTGGGCGGCACGCTCATGGAGGAGACGATCTCGCGGATGGCGGGCTCGTCGTACGGCTCCTACAAGTCGGTCAAGGACCTGGTCGCCGTCGCCGGTGCGGCGGGCCGCCCGGCCCGGCCGCGCACCACGCTGTACGGGGAGGTGCCCGAGGAGCGGCGACGGGCCGCGTCGGCGTCGGACGGGCATCTGCCGGAACTGCTGCCGGTGCTGGACTGAGGGACGGCCCTGCGGGATCCCCACAGTACGATGATCGGACCCCTCGTGGTCGTGGGGTCCCGTAGCTGAGGAGATGCGTGCCCGTGCCTGCCCGACGGCTTCCCTCCTGGGCCTGGGTCACCGGCCTGACCGCCGGTGCGATCGCCGCCGTCGTCGCGCTGACGGCGCAGGCCCAGAACGGCCCGCACCCGACGGCGTCGGCGGTGAAGTCCCCCAAGGCCCCGGCGTCCGCGAGCGCGAAGCCGTCGGGCGCGCCCAAGCCGTCCGCCCCCGCACAGGCCGCCCCGGTCCCCGACCGGTCGGGCACCGGCCGCCGGGTCGTCTACTCGCTGGGGCAGCACCGCGTCTGGCTGGTCGACGCGGACGACACGGCCCGCCGCACCTTCACCGTCTGGCCCGGCACGGTGAACCCGGCCGTCGGCGCCTACACGGTGTCGGTGCGCAAGGACGCCGTCACCGGCTCCGACGGCGTGGCCATCGAGCACGTCGTCTACTTCTCCGCCGCCTCGGGCGTGAACATCGCCTTCTCCAACGCCGTCGACGGCTCCTCCCCGCCCCCGGCCGCCGCGGGCGCGCAGACGGGCGGCATCCGGATGCCCAAGGCCGACGGCGCGGCGCTGTGGGCGTTCGGCGAGACGGGAACGAAGGTCAGGGTCGTCGACTAGGGCCGGTCGTTCGGCTCACCGCGCGGACGCGGGGGCCGGCCGGCACGTACGTCCGCGGCGCCGGTCACCGGCCAGGTGGAGCGCGACCGTCCCGGTGAGCCTGCCCGACACCAGGTCTCCACGTCCCCTCCACCCGACCGTCCCCGCCCGCGACGGCGGGCGAGGCGTGTTCGATTACAGTGACGGACGTCGTACGTACGGACGGTGCCCGGGAGGACTTGGTGGGTGCGACTGCCGGGCCCGTCTGGGGCCGCGCCGAACAACAGGACTTCCGCAGCCGGGTGCGCGGCACGCTGCTCGGCGCGGCGGTCGGGGACGCGCTCGGCGCGCCCGTCGACGGGCTGGACCTGGAGGAGATCCGGCAGGGACACGGCCCCGAGGGCGTCGTGGACCTGGCCCCGGCCCACGGGCGGCGCGGCGCGGTCAGCCACCTCACCCAGCTGACCCTCTTCACCATGGACGGCCTCGTCCGCGCCCAGGTCCGCAGGGACACCGGCGCCTGGCATCCGCCGACCGACCTGCACCGGGCGTATCTGCGCTGGGCCGCCACCCAGCGCGACTGGGGCCCCGACCTGCGCCGCAAGGACAACGGCTGGCTGGCCCGCGAGGAGTGGCTCTACGTCCGCCGCGACCCGACCCGGACGCTGCTGCTGGGGCTGGGCGACGACGTGATGGGCACGCTCGACTCGCCCAAGAGCCCCGACGCGGACGGCCCGGAGGTCGTGGCGCGGTCGGCGCCGTTCGGGCTGCTCGTCGGCTGGGAGCCGCAGCTCGTCGCGCAACTGGCCGTCGAGTGCGCGGCCCAGACCCACGGTCACCCCACGGCGGGTCTGTCGGCGGGCGCGTACGCGGTCACCGTGCACGCGCTGGCCCGCGGCGAGAGCCTGGACGGCGCGGTGCAGCGGGCGCTGGCCCTGCTGTCCGCGCGGCCGGGCCACGAGCCGGTGTCGGAGGCGCTGCAACGCGCGCTGGGCGCGGTGCGGCAAGGGCTGCCGGCCCCGGAGAGGGTGGAGGAGCTGGCGGCGGGCGGGACCGCGCGGGCGGTGCTGTCGGCCGCCGTGTACTGCGCGCTCGTGGCGCAGGACGTCCGGCACGGTCTGCGGCTGGCGGTGAACCACGGCGCGCCCTCGGCGGCGACCGCGGCCGTGGCGGGCGGGCTGCTGGGGGCCGTGCACGGCGAGACGGCCCTCCCGCCGGCCTGGCTGGCCGAGCTGGAGGGCCGTCCCACGATGCTGGAGCTGGCCGACGACTTCGCCATCGAGATGACCCAGGGCCCGGCGCTGCACAACCCCGCCGGCGCGTCACCAGGCTGGCTGTCCCGCTACCCCCGCGACCTCTGACGAGGCGCGGGGGACGAGACGCGGGGGACGAGGACGGGGGACAGGGGACGAGGGACAGGGGACGAGGGACGAGGGGGAGGGCGCGGCAGCGCCGGTGCCGGCGTCCGATCAGTCCTTCCGGACAGTCCTTCCGGTCAGTCCTTCGCCGCCGCGGAGAGCTCGTCGCGGGGGCCGGGGAGGGGTGCGGCGGCCGAGGCGTCGCCGTCCCCGTCCGAGTTGATGGTCTCGATGACCGCGAGCCGTTCCGGGGTGTCCTCGGGCTTCAGGAAGCCGATGAGGATGTAGAGGACGAGCGAGACGGCGAGCGGGATCGACACCTGGTACTGGAGCGGGACTCCGCCGTCGACGTTCCAGTTGATCGGGTAGTTGACCAGCCAGAAGGCCAGCAGGCCCATCGCCCAGCTGGTCAGCGCCGCCGTCGGGCCGGAGCGGCGGAACGGACGCAGCAGGCCCAGCATCATCGGGATCGCCATCGGGCCCATCAGACCGGCCACCCACTTGATGACGACGGTGATGATGTCCTTGAAGGCGGGGGAGTTGACCTGGGTGGCCGCCGCCATCGACAGCCCGAGGAAGACGACGGTCGTCACGCGTGCCGCGATCAGCCCGGAGTGCTGGTTCCACGCGCGCGCCCTGGCCCAGATGACCGGTGCGCAGTCCCGGGTGAAGACGGCGGCGATGGCGTTGGCGTCGGAGGAGCACATGGCCATCGTGTGGGAGAAGAACCCGACGATGACGAGCCCCAGGAGGCCGTGCGGGAGGAGCTGTTCGGTCATCAGGGCGTAGGAGTCGGAGCCGTCGGGCTTGTTCGACGTCACGAGCAGCGGTGACATCCACATCGGGTAGAACAGCACCAGCGGCCAGACCAGCCACAGCACCGCCGACAGCCGCGCCGACCGCTCGGCCTCCTTGGGGCCGGCCGTGGCCATGTACCGCTGGGCCTGGTTGAGCATGCCGCCGTTGTACTCGAACAGCTTGATGAAGAGGAACGCGAGCAGGAACACCGTGCCGTACTGGGCGACCAGCGGCTTGTCGTGGCCCTGGAGGGCGGGCTGGTGCCAGGCCTCGGTGAATCCGATGCCCTTGTCGTCGAGCTTCAGCACGACGGCGATCAGCATGGCGACGCCGGCCAGCAACTGGATGACGAACTGGCCGAGTTCGGTGAGCGCGTCCGCCCACAGGCCGCCGATCGTGCAGTAGACCGCGGTGATCGCGCCGGTGATGAGGATGCCCTGGTTGAGGGAGAGGCCGGTGAACACGGACAGCAGGGTGGCGATGGCGGCCCATTTGGCCCCCACGTCGACGATCTTCAGCAGCATCCCGGACCAGGCCAGGGCCTGCTGGGTCTTGAGGTCGTAGCGGTTCTTCAGGTACTCCAGCGGGGAGGCCACCCGGAGCCTGGACCGCAGCCGGTTGATGCGGGGCGCGAACAGCTTCGAGCCGATCGCGATGCCGAGGGCGATCGGGAAGGACCAGGTGACGAACGAGGTGACGCCGTAGGTGTAGGCGATGCCCGCGTACCCGGTGAACATCACCGCGCTGTAGCCCGACATGTGGTGCGAGATGCCGGACAGCCACCAGGGCATCTTGCCGCCGGCGGTGAAGAAGTCGCTCACGTCGTCGACGCGTTTGTGCGACCAGACGCCGATCGCGACCATCACGCCGAAATAGCCGATGAGCACGGCCCAGTCGAGACCGTTCATGTGCGCCCTCCCGTGGTTCAGCCCGCGTTCAGCTCGGCGCTCATCGTGGGCGCTGCCACGTGAACACGACAAGTAACCGACGAGTCAAAGGGAGGTAAAAGAATTCTGTATGGTGTCCTGCGTTCACCTATCTGAACTCAGCGCATCAGCTCCCCGGCGTTGACCAGCAGCGATTGTCCGGTGATGGCCCGCGCCCGGTCCGAGGCCAGGAACACCGCGGCGTCCGCCACGTCCCCGTCCGTCGCCAGCTCGGGCAGCGCCATGCGCTCGGCCAGCCGCCCGAGGACCTCCTCCTCCGGCACCCCCTCGGTGTGCGCGGTGAACCGCACGTACGCCTGCACCGGCGGCCCCCACATCCACCCCGGCAGCACGGTGTTGACCCGGATCCGGTGCGGACCCAGCTCGCGCGCGAGGGAGTACATGGCACTGGTCAGCGCCCCCTTGGAGGCCGCGTACGCCGCCTGCCGCACCTGCGAGGGGGCCGCCACCGCCGACTGCGTCCCGATGAACACGACCGACCCGCCGCCCGCCTTCAGCCCCGGCAGGCAGGCCCGGGTCATCCGCAGGGCGCCCAGCAGATTGACGTCGATCACCGACTGCCAGGTGGCGAAGTCGGCGTCCTCCAGCCCGCCGAAGTACGAGTCCCAGGCCGCCACGTGCACCACCGCGTCGATCCGCCCGAACCGCTCCCGCGCCAGCCCCGCCAGCGCCTCGCACTGCCCCTCGTCGGTGACGTCCGTGACCCGGTACGCCGTGCGCGCCCCCGAGGGGTCGATCCCGGCCGCGCTCTTCGCGAGGTTCTCCTCGGTCCGCGCCCCGAGCACGGCGTTCCCGCCGTCCCGGACGACCGCCGCGGCGACCTGGTGGCCGAGCCCGGCGCCCACTCCCGAGACGACGACGGTCCTGCCGTTGAGCAGTGACATCGGGACCTCCCTGACCCTGGCGCATTGTCTGACGGAGCGTCAGAGTATGGGCCAGCCGCCGAGGAAGGGGAAGACGCGTGAGCGACGAGACCCGCAGCGAGACGTACGCCGAACTGGCCTCCGTGGGCCCCTACGGGGTCCGCCCCGGCCACGCCCTGATCACGATGGTCGAACCGCACCCGGGCCACGAGTACGCCTACAACCGCTGGTACGAGGACGACCACTTCTACGCCGGCGCGATGGCCATGCCCTGGATGTACGCGGGCCGCCGCTGGGTCGCCACCCGCGACCTGCAACTCCTGCGCCGCCCCGAGAAGTCGGCGATCGCCCGGCCCGTCACCGCGGGCTGCTACCTCTCCACCTACTGGATCACCGACGGCCGCTACGACGACCACATGAGGTGGACGGTCGCCATCAACAGGCGCCTCAACCGCGACGCCCGCGTCTACCAGGACCGCACCCACGTCTTCACGGCGTTCCAGGACCACGAGACGACGGTCTACCGGGACGGCGCCGCGGGCCCGCGCGACTTCCACGCCCTCGACCACCCCTACGCCGGTCTCGTCGTCGAGGTGATCGACGCCGACTCCGCCGAGCAGCGCGCCGGACTCCTGGAGTGGCTGCGCTCCCGCCACCTGCCCAAGCGGGCGGCCGGCTCCCCGGCGGCCATGGTCACCGTCTTCCGCCCCACCCCCCTGCCCGGCGACCGCATGAGCTACGTCAGGCAGGTCGAGGGCGTCGACACCCGGCTGACCCTGCTGTGGTTCCTGGAGCAGGACCCCCGCGAGTGCTGGGACCGGCACTTCACCGGCCTGGAGGAGACCGTGGCCGAGTCGGGCCTCGGGCGGGTGGAACTGCTCGCCCCGTTCGTCCCGACGGTGCCGGGCACCGACCGCTACGTGGACCGGCTGCGCTGACCAGGACCCAGGACGGCCGGGACGGTCAGGGCCGGTCCTTCAGCTCGTCGGGGCACGGCGTCCCCCGCGGCAGCTGGTAGGGGGCCGCGAGACGGTAGATCCCCGCCTTCGGCGCGAGCAGCACCGTCCACCTGTCACCCTCGGTGTCCTCCTGCGTCTCGAACAGGCACCCGTTGACGTTGTCGAACGTCTTCGGCTCCCCGTCCGGCCGGCTCCTGGACTCCGGGGTCTCCTGCGGCGGCTTCAGGCTCTTGCCCTGCGCGTCCACCACGCTCAGCCACGGCGAGTACGGGATCCGGATCAGGATCCGGCCCGCCTTCCTCACGTCGATCGTCATCTCGCCCTGCTCGGCGCGCTGCACGACCGCGTCCGGCTCGGCCAGCGGGGCGGGATCGAGGACCCGGAACAGCTGCCAGTTGGCGTCGCCCCAGATCTGCTCCAGATACGGCAGCCCCCGCTGCACCAGCTGCCGCTCCCGTTCGCCCCCGTCCCCGTCCAGGGCCTCCTTGGGCACCACGACGAAGTGCACCGCCCACCGCTGGAGCCAGTCGTGGTAGTTCGCGGAGTTGAGGGTGTCGTCGTAGAAGAGCGGGTTGCGCTCCATGTCGGCCTGGCGGTTCCAGCCGCGGGCGAGGTTGACGTACGGCGCGAGCGCGGACGCCTCGCGGTGCGAGCGGGCCGGGACCACCTCCACCCGTCCCCGCTCCGCGCCGACCCCCTGCAACTCGTTGACGAGCGGGGCCAGCTCACGCGCCCAGGAGGCCGCGGGGGTCGTCCGCACCACGTCGTCGACCGACTTGAAGCCGATCCAGCCCACGAACGTCAGCGACGACAGGACGATCACGTACCACTTGCGGCTGCGCGGCACGGCGAACGGCAGCGCGGCCATCAGCACCACGCCGGTGAACATCATCGCGAGCCGGGTGATGTTGGACCCGATCTGCGAGCTGATCAGCCACACCAGCAGCACCCCGAGCCCGTACACCGCCGCCGTGATCCGCACGGTCTTCCAGTCGTGCGGGACGAGGGCGAAGACCGCCACCGCGGACAGCAGCGGCAGACAGGCCGAGCCGAAGGACATCGGCTGGGTGCCCGAGAACGGGAACAGCCAGGCGGACAGGGCGACGACCACCGTGGGCGCGAGCCCGAGCGCCCACGCGCCGGGCCGCCGCTTCTGAAGGAACATCGCGACGGCGACTATGCCCACGAAGAGCCCCGCCACCGGCGAGCCCATCGTGGCCAGCGCGGCGAGCGGCGCCGCGCACAGCGCCTTCGCCCACCGCCGGTAGCGCCACCGGTGCGGCCAGCAGAACACGACGGCCACCGCGCCCAGCGCGAACATGTTGCCCAGCCCGAACGTCACCCGCCCCGAGGCCGCGTTGCACAGCAGGGCGAAGATCCCCGCCAGCGCGGGCCACACCGGGTTCCGCACCGGGCGGCAGCGCAACAGGATGAGAGTGAGCAGCCCCGCCGACAGCGTGCCGGCGATCATCATCGTCGTCCGCACGCCGAGCACGGACATCAGATACGGCGACACCATGCTGTACGACACCGGGTGCATGCCGCCGTACCAGGCAAGGTTGTACGCCGAGTCGGGATGCCGGCCCACGAACTCGGCCCACGCGTCCTGCGCCGCCAGATCGCCGCCGCTGTTCGCGAACGTGAAGAACCAGACGAGATGCAGGACGCCGGACAGCGCCGTCATCGACAGCACCAGGTGCCGGTTCAGCCGGCCGCCCAGCCGTTCCAGGGCGGCCCGCGTCCGGGACGCCGCACGCGGCGGCTCCGTCCGGGGGGCGCCCGCGCGGCCGCCGTCCTCGTGGTCGGGGGCTGGCCCCTGCTCGACGTCTACCACGGCGTCCGCCGCGGGCTCGCCGGCCGCCGGGTCCGCCGGAGCGGCCGCCGCGGGTGTCGCCGGGTCACGGTCGTGCTCGCCCGACCGGGTGGCGGGCAGCCTCGTCCGTCGGCCGACGTCCGGTCCCGGACCTGTGTCGTCGGCGCGTGTCGGCTCCGCAGTGGCCACCTGAAGGCACTCCCCGTGTCCCGTCCTCTGTTCTCGGTCGCGTCCCGCTCACGTCCGCTGCACGGCTGCGCCCTCGCGACCGGCGACCTGTCCCGTTTCGCGACGCTAGCACGCACCCCGCCGGGCGGCTGCCCGACGGGGTGCGCGGGGGTGCGGACGCGGTCAGGGCGTCAGCCGAGTCGTGTCAGCTTGTCCGGGAAGCCCGGCTCGTTCAGGTCGGACCGCAGCGCGACCGGCACCTTCACGGCGCCGCTCGTGCCGTCCCCGACGGTGAGCGTGCCCACCTGCGCGCCGGCCTTCGCACTGTGCGGCACCTCGCCGGCGGTGAACGACAGCTTCACCGTCATGCCCGCCCAGCCGACCGCCGGGACGTCCTCGGTGATGACGACGGGCGTGTGGTTGCCCAGCCTGTCGTCCACGTACCCGACGACGTCGCCCTTCTTGAGGATCTTCGCCGAGGCCAGCGCGTCCTGGGCGGCGAGCAGGGCCTTCTGGCTGACGGCGTTGACCGTCTCCAGGATCCTCGGCTTGTGCTGGCCGAGGACCGCGCCGACCAGGGTCACCGTCTGCCCGCCGACCTTCTTGCGCGAGGCGAAGAGCAGGTTGCCGCCCGCCGCGGTGGTGCTGCCGGTCTTGATGCCGATCGCGCCCATGTTGTACGGCAGGGTGTTGTAGTTGGGCCAGTTCTTGCCGGACGGGTCGTCCCAGCTGGCCGCGCTGGAGATGGCGACCAGCGCCGGCACCTTCACGAACGCCCGGCCGAGCTTGACCTGGTCCTCGGCGGTGGAGACGGTCGTCTCCTTCAGGCCCGAGGGGTCGGTGTACGTCGTGTTCGTCATCCCCAGTTCCCTGGCGGTGGCGTTCATCTTCTTCACGAAGGCCGCCTCCGAACCCGCGTCCCAGCGCGCGAGGAGCCGCGCGATGTTGTTGGCGGAGGGGATCAGGACGGCCGACAGCGCCTGGTGCTCGGTGAGGGTCTGGCCCTCCTTGACGGTGTTCAGCGTCGACTCGTCGCCCGTGACGTCGTAGCCGCCCTCCTTCTCCGCCGTCGCGTCGATCCTGATCCTCGGGCCTTCCTCCCCGGCCTTCATCGGGTGGCTCTTGAGGATGATGTACGAGGTCATGGTCTTGGCGACCGAGCCGATGGCCACGGGCGTCTGCTTGCCGAAGCTGCCCATCGTGCCGACGCCGTCGGCGTCCATCCAGCCCTGGCCCTCGTTCGGCCAGGGGAGCTGCGTCTTGCCGCCCTCGAACGTGTACGAGTCCTTCGCGGTGAGCGTGAGCCCGGGCGTCGGCAGCGGCCGCGCGGCCTGCGCGATCGCAAACACGACGAGCAGCAGGAGGACCAGCGGCGTCCAGATCTTGAGCCGCCGGCGGAGCTGGCGCAGGGGCGTGGGCGGGGGCGGCGGGGTGTTCGTCAGCTCGGCCAGCAGGTCCAGCGGCGGCTTCGGCGGCAGCGGCTGCTGGGTGGTCCGCTCGGGACCCACCTGCGGCACGAGCGCGGTGACGTCGGCCTGCCGAGGCGCGGACGGCTTGACCGGGGGCTTGGGCGCGCGCGGCTCGTCCAGCGGCTTGAGCGCGACGAACGTGCTCGTCCGCTCGGCGACGGGCTCGTCCGCCGACCCCGCGTCGACGTCGTCGGCCTCGTCGGCCGTACCGGCCGTGCGGGCCGCGGCGGGCTTCCCGGCCTTGTCGGCCTTGTCGGCCGTGCCCGGCTTTCCGGCCCCGCCGGTCCTCGCGGCCGCGTCGTCCTTCGCGTCCTCGACGCTTGCCGCGCCCTTGACGCTCTTGGCGTCCTCGGCGCTCTTGGCGTCCTCGTCGGACGTGGGCCGGGCGGCCGCGCCGAGCTTCAGCATGGTGGTCGGCTGGTCGACGGCGGGCTTGGGCCGGGGGGTCTTGAAGACGGCGGTGGGCTGGTCGACGGGCCGGTCGGCCGCCTTGCCGCCCGTCTCGTCGCCGGTCTCGACGCTTCGGCCGGCCTCTTCGTCCGGCTCGGCGGCCTTGCCGGTCTCGTCAGCCTTGTCCTCTTTATCGGCCTTGTCGTCCGTGGCCCACTTCGGCGCGGGCTTGGACGCGGACTTGGAAGCGGGCCGGTCCGTCGCCTCGCCGGCGCTCGCGGAACGTTCCTCCGAGCCGGAGCCGGAGTCCGAGTCCGAGTCGGGGTGCGGGTCCTGGTCGGCGTCCGGGTCGGGGGTGCTCTTGCCGGCGGTCTTCTCGTCCGCCGTGGACACCCACTGGGCGACCGCGGCGCGCAGGCGCTCGTCACCGCCCGCCGCGGCGGTGTCGGAAATCTCCGGGGCGCTCTCGCCGTCCTCGGCCTTCGGGGCCCCGGTGGAGGCGTCCTGGGCGGTCTCGCGGGGCTGCGGCTCCTCCGGGGCGCTCTCGGCGTCCGCGGCGGCCTCCGCGTCGTCGGCGGCTTCGGGCTCGGCCGCCTTCCCGGTCGCCGGCGTCCCGTCCGCGGACGTCGCCTCGGCGGCCTCGGGCTCGGCCGCCGCCTCGGGCTTCTCGGACTCGTCGGTCCTGCCGCTCCCGGCGGGTTCCCCACGCTCCTCGGGTTCCTCGGACTGCTCGGACCCCTCGGACTGCTCGGACTCCTCGGGCTCGGTTTTCACGCCCCGGACCGAGAAGACGCGGGTCGCCGTGTCGACGCCGCCGCGCGCCGCCGACGGACCGCCGTCCCGTGCCACCGCGACCCGCGGATCGCGGGGCTCGCGGGAGTCACCGGACTCACGTGCTTCGGGAACCGTGCCCGCGCTCCCCGACGTCGGTTCTGCCGACGACTCGCGCTGCTTCGACCTGTCGGGGGACTCGCCCGCCACCGATGCCTCCTCCTGTGCCGCACGCCGTCAGCGCGCCTGCCGAACCGTGAACAGCCCGCCCCGGACCCGCCTCGCGGCGCTGTCCGAACCATGTACCAGTGTCCTGTGTAGAGGGCTTGGCTCCTGCGGTAGACGAGAACGACATACCTACTGGTTCCACTACAAACAGGTCACGCACCCTCGACAGATGAATGTGAGAGGGGTCACCCTGTCATTCATCCACGCGGGGAGGCATGGATGGGCAGGAGCCGCAGAACGATTCCGGAAGAGCTTCTTCTGCTGGCGTTGGACCCGACCACGGGTACCACCGCACAGCCGCAGTCGCTCGACCTTGGTCTGGCCGGAGCGCAGCTAGTGGAGCTGGCGCTGGCCGGGCGGATAGCCCCTGACGGGGATCGTATCGCCGTGGTGTCCCCACGGCCGACTGGAGATCCGACACTGGACTGCGCGTTGGAGTTGCTGCGAAGGCGTGGCGCTCCCGTACGGGCCGTCCACTGGATCGGCGGGCCGCGTCTCGGGCTCCGCCAGACCTACCTCTCGCATCTGGAGCGGTGCGGCATGGTGCATGCCGTGGCGGGCCAGATGTGCGGAGTGCTGCCGACGACTCGCTACCAGGCGACGGACACCGACATCAGCCGGGAGATCAAGGCCCGGCTGGACTCCGCGATCCGCACCGGCGTGCCGCCGGACCCGCGGACCGCGGCGCTCGCCGCACTGGCGCACGCGGTCGGCCTCGGCAAGCACCTGTACCCGGGCAACGAGGGACGCTCGTCCCGCTCCCGGCTGCGGGATCTGATCAGGCACGACCCGATGGGCGGTCTCGTGGCGCACGCCGTGATGGACGTCCAGAACGGCGCGGTGGCACAGCCGCGCCGCAACCAGCCACCCGCCGGCCGTCAGGCCGGGCCGGGAGCGAGGCCCGCTCCGGAACCCGCCCGTGGCGTTCCGGCGCAGCCGCACCGCGGTTCCCTGGCGCGTGTCGTGGCCCACTGAGCCGCAGTTCCCCGACACCGCGAGAGCACCGCACGGCATCGCGAGAGCACCCGCGCGACATCGCGCGGGCATGACCGCGCGACGCCGTGCACGCAGGCGCGCACGACCGCACCATCGCAGTACGCAGGACCCGTTCGGGAGCCGCCGCGGCCCGCGCGGGGCGGTGTGCCACACCGCCCCGCGCGGACGTGTGTCGGCGCCGGTGGGGGTGCTGATCCGAACTGGCGTGTACCGGCCGCATAACCACCGTTTTCCAGCGGTGGAAAGCACCTTGGTGGCAGTCTGCTCAACAGCAGATACGCAAAGTGTCAGGTACAGACACGCAGTCGGAGGTGCACGTCCCGTGGCGTCCAATGTCAATCCCACTGTCAGGCGACGCCGGTTGGGCCAGGAGCTGCGCCGGCTCCGTGAGCTCAAGGGCATGACGGCCGAGGAGGTCGCCGAGCGCCTGCTGGTGTCCCAGTCGAAGATCAGCCGGCTGGAGAACGGCCGGCGCAGCATCAGCCAGCGCGACGTCCGCGATCTGTGCGGGGTGTACGAGGTCGAGGACCAGCGGATGGTCGACTCGCTGATGGAGATGGCCAAGGACTCGCGCCAGCAGGGCTGGTGGCACGCCTTCGGCGACGTCCCCTACAGCGTCTACATCGGCCTGGAGACCGACGCGGCCAGTCTGCGCGTGTACGACCCGCAGGTCGTGCCGGGGCTGTTGCAGACCCGCCAGTACGCGGAGGCGCTGATCTCGGGCGCGCTGCCGGAGACCGCGCACACGGAGATCGAGAAGCGCGTGCAGGTGCGCATGCGCAGGCAGGAACGCGTCTCCTCCGGGGAGAACCCGCTGCGGCTGTGGAGCGTGATGGACGAGTCGGCGCTGAGAAGAGTCGTCGGCAGCCGTGAACTCATGCGGGACCAGCTGGAACACCTCGTGGAGCAGTCCCAGCTCCCGCATGTCACGGTCCAGGTGATCCCCTTCGACATGGGCGCGCATCCCGGTCTGAACGGCCAGTACGCGATCCTCGAATTCCCCGACACCGCCGACTCCAGCGTCGTCTACATCGAGGGCGTCACCAGCGACCTCTACCTGGAGAAGCCGAACGACGTGCAGAAGTACAGCGTGATGTACGAGCATCTGCGCGCCCAGGCGCTGAACGTCGAACAGTCCCGTCAGTTCATCGCCGACATCGCCAAGGGATATGTGCCGTAAGGCCGTTGGGAAAGCCAGATGTTCGATATGACGGACATTCGCGTGGGGAGTGCCGCATAGTACGCCCACCCCCCGGCAGGATGGAAGTTTCCATTGGAATATGTCATCCGGTCGAGTGAATAGTCGCTTCGTCAGTCGATGTTGGCGAGTAGCGTCGATCACGCCATCGAGCAACAAGGTTGGCGTGAACGTGCCGCGGGGCCGCCGTGAGGTCCGTGGTGCGAGGACAGCTACTCAACAACTGCACTCCGGAGCAAAAACATGGCAATTCGTCAGGGCAGCGCACACTCGTGGACCAAGTCCTCCTACTCCACGGGCAACGGTGCGTGCGTCGAGGTCAAGTCGCCGGCCGTTCAGGCCCTCCTCGTCCGCGACTCCAAGGTCCAGGACGGCCCCAACCTGGTCTTCCCCGCCGACGCGTGGAGCGAGTTCGTGGCATCGGTCAAGGCGTAGGGCGGGCACTCCCCGCCGCGCCGGTCACCGGCAGCCGGCCGGAGGCCGGACCGCCCGTGTCCCGCACCACCGCACAGGAACCGCCCAAGGGCCCTCTCGACCAGATCGCCGTCCTAGCCGAGAGGGCCCGGTGCCGTTCCGGGCCGGGCGGGCAGACCGCGGGCCCGCCGTCGCGGTCAGCCCAGCTGGCCCTCGATGGCGGCCACGACCTCGGCGGCCTCGGGCTCGGTCTGCGGCGAGAAGCGGGCGACGACGGAGCCGTCCCGGCCGATCAGGAACTTCTCGAAGTTCCAGCGGATGTCGCCCGTGTGGCCCTCGGCGTCCGCGAACCCGACCAGCCGCCGGTACAGCGGGTGCCGGTCGTCGCCGTTCACCTCGACCTTCTCCGTCAGCGGGAAGGTCACGCCGTAGGTCGCGGAGCAGAACTCGGCGATCTCCTCGGCGCTGCCGGGCTCCTGCCCGAGGAACTGGTTGCAGGGCACTCCCAGCACGGTGAAGCCCTGGGCGGCGTACCGCTCCTGGAGCCGCTCCAGACCGTTGTACTGCGGGGTGAGCCCGCACTTGGAGGCCACGTTCACCACGAGGACGGCCTGGCCCGCGTACTGCGAGAGGTCCGCGGAACCGCCCTTGAGGGCGTCGATCGGTACGTCGAGGGGGGAGGCGCCGGCATCAGTAGTCATGCCCCGGATGCTAGCTTCCGGCCTCGCCCCGCCCCTTGTCCGCCCCTTGTCCGCCCCCTGCCCGGTCGTCCGGCCCTTGTCCGGCCCCGCTGCGCCCTCCGCGCCCTTTCCCGGCTCGTCCGTGAGGGTCACGGGCGGTGGGTGGCCGCCTCGGTCAGGGTGCGGCCCGCCGGGGTGCGGGAGTACAGCACCGAGCGGCCCGCGCGCCGGCGTTCCACCAGGCCCGCGTCCAGCAGGACCCGCAGATGCCGGCCGACCGAACCGAGGCCCTGGCCGGTCAGCGCCACCAGCTGGGTGGTGCTCAGGGGCGCGGCGAGCAGCACCAGCACCGCGGCCCGGCCGGGGCCCAGCAGCGTGCCGAGCGCGGCCGGGACGGCGCGGGCGCGCTCCTCGCGGTCCCCGGCGAGGACGCCGGAGCACGGGTAGACCACCGCGTACCGCTCCCGCCCCTCCCAGGCGACCCAGCCGGTCTCCGGGGTGACCGGCACGAACAGCAGCTCCGCGCCGGAGGCCTCGCGGGGCGGGTACTCGTGCGGGTTGACCTGGAAGCGGCTCTCCCCGAGCCAGCGCGTGCCCGGCCGCAGCGAGTCCAGCACGGCGGCCCAGCCGCCCCGGCTGACCAGCGCGGTGCGCGCCACGACGTCGGCCTCGAGGACGCGCCGCCGCCGTTCCCAGTACGGCCGCACGCCCGTCTCCCACACGTGCTCCAGCAGCGCCGCCGCCCGCTCGGGCAGGTCGTCGCGCTCCAGGGCGGCGGGCAGCGGACCGGCCAGGGACGTCCGCAGATGGGCCCGGGCCGCCGCCGGGTCCGCCGCCCGCACCCGCGCCACGCCCTCCTCGAAGCTCTCGCCCTCCCTCGGCGTCGGCGTGAGGAAGTCGGCGATCCATCCCCCGCGCCCGGAACCGCCCGCGCGGGGGGATTCCCACGACCCGAGCCCGGCCCGCACGAGCAGCGCGGTCACCGGGTCGGCGGCCATCCTCGCGCGGTGGCCGGGGAGGTGGGCGCGCAGCCAGGCGTGCTCGCCGGGGTGCGCGCCGGTCCCCGCGTGCAGCAGCTTCAGGCTCGCGAAGGTCTCGGCGAGCGGGGAGAGCACGAACCGGCTGCGGGCGAGGGTGTCGGCGTTCACCTGCCACCAGCCCATGCCCCGCACCTCCTTCCGGCCGTCCTCCGCCGCCTACGGCGTTCCCCGCCGTCCGCGGTGATCCGCGCGACCAGCGGTGATCCGCGCCATCCGCGGTGATCCGCGCGACCAGCGGTGATCCGCGCGGCCCACGACGTTCCCCGGCGTCCATGTCGTTCCCCGGCGTCCACGTCTCGTGCCCCGCGGCCCACGACGTTTCGCGGGCCGGCGAAACAATAACCGCCCTTCCCGAACCCGCCCCAGACTGCGGCCATGACCGGCCTCTCCTACCGCCAGCTCTTCCGCGTCCCCGAGTTCACCCCGCTGTTCCTCTCCTCCGCCGCCCACACCGCCGCCCAGACGGTCGGCGGGCTCGCCCTCGCCACCCTCGTCTTCCGGGCCACCGGTTCGCCGCTGCTGTCGGCGGTGAGCATGTTCGGGCCGTCCCTCGCGCAGGTGCTGGGCGCGACCGTGCTGCTCTCGGGGTCCGACCGGCTGCCGCCGCGGTCGGCGCTGACCGGCCTCTCGCTGGCCTTCGCCGCCGCCACGGCCCTCATGGCGCTGCCGGGGCTGCCGACCTGGGGCGTCTTCGCCGTCGTCCTCGTGCAGGGGCTGATCGCCTCGCTCGGCGGCGGCGTCCGCTGGGGCCTGCTGAACGAGATCCTCGGCGGCGCCGGGGGCGGCTATCTGCCGGGGCGTTCGCTGTTCAACATGATGAGCGGGCTGACGCAGATCACCGGTTACGCCACCGGTGGCGCGCTCGTGACCGCGCTGTCCCCGCGCCCGGTCCTCCTGCTCGCCGCCCTGCTGTACGCGGTCTCGGCAGCCGTCGCCCGCCTCGGGCTGACCGCCCGTGCGCCGCGCGCCGCCGGCCGGCTGTCGGCGGCGGCCACCCGGCGCGCCAACACCGCCCTGTGGTCCTCCCGGCCACGCCGCCTGACCTACCTGGGGCTGTGGCTGCCCAACGGTCTCGTCGTCGGCTGCGAGGCCCTGTTCGTGCCCTACGACCCCGGCGCGGCGGGCACGCTGTTCGCGTGCGCCGCGCTCGGCATGCTGGCCGGCGACGTCCTCGTGGGCCGCCTCCTGCCGCCGCACCGGCGCTCCCGCCTCGCCACCCCGCTGCTGCTGCTCCTGGCCGCCCCCTACACCCTGTTCGCGCTGCACCCCGGCGTTCCGCTCGCCGCGGCCTGCGCCGCCCTCGCCTCCGTCGGCTTCGGCGCGAGCCTGGTGCAGCAGGAGCGGCTGATGCGCCTGACCCCGCCCGAACTCAGCGGTCACGCCCTCGGTTTGCACTCGGCCGGGATGCTCACCCTCCAGGGCGTGAGCGCGGCCCTGGCGGGCGGACTGGCCCAACTCACCGCGCCCGGAACGGCGATGGCCGTGATGGCGGGCGCGTCGATCGCGGTGACCGCGGCGCTGGCGCTCGCCGGCCGCGCCGCGCCGCGCCCGGACGCCGCCGTGCCGACGGAAGTCCTGCCCTGACGTCACGTCATGTGCGCTTATACGGACCGCCCTTCGCTCACCTGCGTTCTTTCCCGTGAAGGAGAAGCGGGACGGCGGGTGCGGCCGCGTCCGGCTTCCTCTCCGGTGCGACGAATTCGCGCGGGCCAGGGTGTCGAAGCGGTCCGCGTCGTCATAATCGTGGCCAGGGACGAACCGGGGGTGGTGGGTTCATGGCGGACGTCGTCGTCGTGCACGGAATTCTCGCCAACAGGTCGAGTCGCGACGAGATGCGCGAGACCTGGCTGGCGGCATTGCGCGAGGGACTGCGCAACGTGCGGTTCCGTGGGGCCGACGGTCTCACGATCGAATGTGTCTTCTACGGCCATCTCTACAACGACGGGAAGGCGGGACCCTCCTGGCAGTACGAGGTCGCAGACCTCGAACCCGGCCTCGAACAGGAACTGCTGATCGCCTTCGCGGAAAGCGTCGACGACCCCGCGAGCGACCGGGCGGGCAAGGCCGGTTACGCGCCGAGAAGCGTCCAGTGGGCCATCGATCTCCTCCAGGCCCGCAAGATCCTCGGCGGCACGAACGCGAGGATTCTCGGGTTCGTCAAACAGGTGGCCCGCTATCTGCGGGACCCGGAATTCAAGAAGAAGGTGCAGGCCGAGTTCAGCACCGCGATGGAGACCGGACCCCGCGCCGTCGTCGCCCACTCGCTCGGCAGCGTCGTGGCCTACGACTGGCTGCGCACCCACGGGCCCACCAGCGCCACCACCCTCGTCACCCTCGGCTCACCGCTCGGAATGCGGCCCGTCCTGCGCGAACTGCACCCCTACCTCGACGCCTGCCCCGCCCCCTGGCCCACCGGCGTCGACACCTGGGTGAACGTCGCCGCGAAGGAGGACGCCGTCGCCACCGTCAAGACGCTGGACGGGCTGTTCGCGGGGAAGATCCACGACCTGGACGCCGCCAACTCCCGTGCCACCGCCCACGACGCGCTCGTCTACCTGAAGAACGTCCGCACCTGCGAGTCGCTGAAGGTGGCTCTTGGCTGAGCGGGCGGGGTACTTCTGCGTCTCGGGACGCCCGGCCTACGGCGGGACCTTCGCCGACCTGGAACTGCTGCCGAAGGAGGTGGCGGCCGTCCGCGCCGAGCTGACGGCGCTCGGCCTGACCGAGCTGTTCGCCGGGGCGGGCGGACCCGGCGACGGCGACGCCCTCACCCACCTCGGCCTCTACGACGCCCTGTACGACTGGAGCCGCCCCGCCGCAGGCGCCCCACCCGACGGCCCGGACCCCGACGGCCCGGACCCGGGCGGCCCGGACCCGGACGGGGCGCCGCCCGAGCGGACCGCGACGCTGGTGATCTACGCGACCGGGCACGGCCACCAGCTGGAGGACGAGTGGATGCTCGTCCCGCCCGAGAACGCCGACCCCCTCAACCCCCGCGCCGTGCTCCCGCCCGCCGCGCTGCTCGCGGCCCTGAAGGAGCGCGCCGACCTCGCCCAGGTGCTGCTGGTCCTGGACGCCTGCGGAGCCGCGCCCGGCGGGGAACAGGCCCTGCTGGACACCCTGTCGAAGTCCCGCTACCGGCCGCTCGACGGACAGTTCGACCTGTGGGTCGTCGCAGCCGCCCGGCGGGCCGAGACGGCGGGGCAGACCGTGTTCTCCGACGCCTTCACCGCGGCGCTGCGCAGCACCGCCGCCCCCTCCCTGGACCGACGGCACCTGAGCCTCACCGACGTGATGGTGTCCGTCCAGGGCGACCTGGCGACGACCTCGCAACGGGCGAAGATCGTCGCCGGATACGAGGACCCGCGCTGCCGGGCCCTGCCCAACCCCCTCTTCATGCCGCCCGACCCGCCCGACTGGCTGCCGGCCGGCTGGAGCCGCAGCTCGCGCGGGGTGCGCAGCCAGGACGCGCCCGGCTGGTACTTCACCGGACGCGACGGCGCGCTGCGCACCGTCATCGACCACCTCACCGGCGTCGGGGCCGCCCCGCCGCTGTGGCTGACCGGCTCCCACGGCAGCGGCAAGACCGCCGTCCTCGGCCGCGTCGTCACCACCGCCACCGCCGCACTGCGCGCCGCGCTCCCGGTCGTGGCCCGGCACGGCGTCCTGCCCGCCGGCGACCTCGCCCTGGCCGCGGTCGACGCGCGCGGCCGCACCGCCGAGCGGCTCGCCGACGAGATCGCCCGCGCGCTCGACGTCCCCGGCGAGGGCGTCACCGGCCTGCTGGCCGCACTCGGCGGCGGCCACGGCGGGAGGACCCGGGGCGTCGTCGTCGACCATGTCGACGAGGCGGACATGCCCGCCGCCGTGCTGGCCGACCTGGTGGAGCCGCTGGCCGCGCTGCCCCACGTCCGGGTGGTCCTCGGCGCGGCGCGCCCGCTGCCCGGCCCCACGGCCGCGACGACCGTCGACCTCGACGACGAGACCCACCGCGGCCCCGAGGCGGCCGGCGCGTACCTGCGCACCCGGCTCGCCTACGGCGGCCACCTCCCGCCGAAGGACGCCGCACCCCTGGAACGGCTCTGCGGCGGCTGCTTCGAGGCGGCCGCCACGGCGGCGGACGTCCTGGTCCGGGAGCGCGCCGACCCCCTCGGCCAGGCGACCGCGGCCGTCGTCGAACGGCTCGACGGCCTGCTGCGCCGCACGCTCGGGGAGTTCCTCGCGCCGGCGGCGGCAGGCGCGGCGGCCGACGTCCTGAACGCCCTGTGCTCCTTCCACGACGACCTCTTCCTGGACCTGCCGACCTGGGCCTCCGTCGCCGCCGGCCACGGCGGAGTCCCCGTCACGGCGGCGCAGTTGGAGAGCTGCCTCGACGCCTGCCGGAGCTTCCTCGTGCGCCGTCGGCTGCCCGGCCGCCGGCCCGGCGACGCCCTCGAAGGGGTGCGCCCGCGTCACCGGCCCGCGCCGGCCCCGGGGCCCGGCCCCCGAAGAGCCGTGCTGCGCCGGCTCCTCGACGAGGTCGGCCCGGGCGTCCCGGCCTCCGGCTGGGAACGCGTGCCGGACCATCTCCTCGACGTCCTCGCCGCGGCCGCCGCCGCCGACCAGGCCGGCGACGCGGGCCGGCTCCTCGACGACCCCGGCTTCCTGCTCGCGCTCGCCCGGCCCACCCTGACCCGCACCGTCAAAGCGCTGACCGGCCCCGACCGGGCGGCACGGGCCGCCGTGCGCGCAGCCCAGCCACGGCAGGCGCGACCGCACCAGGCCCGCTTCGCCCTCGCCCTGGCCGCCACCCGGCAGGAACTCACCGCTCTCGCACGGGCCGCCGGACCCGTCGACGCGCCCTGCGGCACGCTGGAGGTGCGCTGGGCGCGGCGGGCCGGGCGCGAACAGCCGTCGATCACGCGCGTGTCCGCCGCCGGGCAGCCCGGCCCCCGCACCGTCGTCACCGCCCACGACGACGGCGCCCTGCGGTGGTGGGACGGCGCAGGCGGCGAACCGGGGACGTCCCGGCGGCTCGCGGGCCGCGTCGTCGCGCTGAACGCCCTGGAGAGCGCCGAGGGCGCGGAGGGCACGGAGGGCGAGAAGGGTGCGGGGGATGAGAAGGGTGCGGAGGCCGCCGGGGGCGTCGACGCGCTCGTCGTCCTGGCCGACGGCACGGTGCTGCGCTGCGCCCCGGACGCGGAGGTCCCGGACCGGGTGCTGCGCGCAGGGAAGGGCCGGCTGCCGGGCCCCTGCGCGGGCCACCCGGCCGGCTTCCTCGCGGTGGGCGACGGGGCGGACGTCGAACTGCTGGCCGTAGGGGCGTCGGGGGTCGAACCGCTGGGCCGGGAGTCGCTGCGGCGGACGGTCGTCGCGGTCGCCGTGGCCGGTCCGCCCGAGGATCCGGTCGTCTGGGCGGCGACGCAGGACGGCGTGGTGCACCGCTGGTCCCCGGCCGCCGCGGGCCCGCCCCGAAGGGTCGCGCTGTGCCCGAACCCGGTCCGGCTCGCGGCGGCCTCGGACGGCGAGACGGCGGTGGTCGTCGACGCGGACGGCGGGTGCACGTTCGTCGGCGGCGCGGCCGCCCTCGCGGGCGCGGTCCCGGCGCTCCCGCACGACCTTCGCGCGCTCCATCTGACGCCGGACTGGTTCGTCGTCGCGGGCGGCCACCAGGACGGGAACTGGCTGGACACCTACGGCGTCGCCGACGGCAGCACGGCCCGCTGGCCGCTGGACGGGCTGCCGACCGGCATCGTCTCCCACCCCGCCGGAGGCGGTTCTCCCGTGCCCGGTGGGGGAGACGCGGCCGTCGGGCTCGTCCACGGCGCGGACGACGCGCCGGCCGGGTGGCACGGGTCCGCCGACCTGCTGGTGGCGACGTCCCGCGCGCCCGCCCTGCTGCGGGCCCGCACCCGCGCGAAGCACGGCATGTCACGGAACGGCCGCAGGAGGTAACCCGTATGACCGTGTCACCCCTCTCCCCGGCCGCCGTGCCCGGCACCGCCTTCGTCCGCGACCGGCTGGTCCGCCTGCTGACGTGGCTCAACCGCACGGCCGCGCGGGACCTCGCCGACGAGGAACTCGCCGCGCAGAGCGCGCTGTCCGGCCTCGGCGACGGCTGGCTCGGCGAACTGCTCGGCCGGCCGGACCGCGACGCCGTCCTCGCCGCCCTGCCCGAATGGCTGACGGTGGCCGACGACAGCGGTCTGACCGTCCTCGTCGACGTGGCCTCGGGCACGGCGGCGACGGCGGACCCGCCCGAAGCGCCGCCCGAGAACCACGCGCGGGACGAGAACCACGTCGGGGACGAGCACCACGCGCCCGACCAGGACCACGCACCGCACGGGGACGGTCAGACCGCCACCGCCACCGCCACCGCCCCCACCGCCCCCGCCGCCACCGCCGTCGAGGCGGCGCGTGCGCGGATGCGGCGGCTGCTGCCGCTGCTCGCCGGGGAAGTCGCGGACCAGCTGGCCGAGTTGTGGGCTTACTGCCCCGCGCGGGCCGGCGCGGACGGGCCCGGCGCGCGGCCGGCGCGGCCCGCGCCGCACGCGGCCGTGGCGGACGGGCCCGGCGGACGCGTCGCGATCACGCTCGCGGACGCGTCCGGACCGGACCGCGGAGCCGCCTGGATCGAACCCGTCGCATGGACCGGGCCCTTTCTCATCGAGGCCCGGGAGGCGGCCGTCGCGCTGCTGAACCGGTTCGGCGGCGTCGAGCCCGGAGCGCGGCCCGAACTCCCGGTGGGGGTATGGCCCGACGGTCTCCTCCCCGATCCGGCCGTCGGGCTCGGCCACGCCCTCGACGCCCTCGCCGGGTTCACCGGCCTGCCCCGGCCCGAGCTGCCCGCCTTCGGGGTCCTGACGCGGGAGCGGACCCTCGCGCCGATGACGGACGCCGACCTGACCGGACGGGTCGAGGCGCTCGCGCTGATCGGCGTCGCCGAACTCCTCGCCCCCACCGCGAGCGGCTGGGTCAGGGCCCGTCCCGGCGGGGTGCGCGAACCGGTGCCCGGCCCGCCCGCCCCCCTCACGCTCGACGGGGCCGCCACCGCCGTCTGGGGCGAGGCGTGGACCGGATGGAAGCACGCCCGCCACCACGAGGAACTGCTCGCCCTGGGGTGGGTGGTCCAGCCGCTGGCGGCCCGGCCGGGCGACGCCGTGGTCAAGCAGGTCGCCGACCTCCGCGAGATCTTCCACGGCAAGGACGCCAAGGGCGGCAAAGGCGGCAAGGGCGGCAAGGGCAGGGAGAGCGGGCGGGCGAGACGGGTGGTGGCCGTCGTCGGCGGCACCGTGCGCAGCGGCAAGAGCACGATCGCCCGGCTGCTCGCCGAGGACCTGCGCCGACGCGGCTGGCAGGTCCAGGCGATCCGGTCCACCCGGGGCGAACTGCCCGACCGCGACCCGCTGATCGACGCCGCCCGGCGGGCCGTCGACCTGGCGCGGCGCGAGGAGGGCAGGCCCTGTCTGCTGATCCTGGACGGGCTGCTCCCCCTCCAGGGCGGCAACAAGGCCGTCGACGAACTGCTGCCGCTGGTCTCGGAGGACCTCCATTGCAGCGTCCTCGCCCTGCTGGAGTACGACGTCTCCGCGAACTTCGAGTGGAGCACGGAGAGCGTGGACGTCGTCCCGGCCGTCGTCGGCGGACCCCACCTGGAGGACTTCGTCAAGGCGGTGGCCCTCGCGCGGCCCGGCGAGGCGCGGCGCGAGGCCGGGCTCGCCGAGGTGCGGCGCGGCGACGGCAGCCGCGACCTGGACCGGATCATCCGCATCATGACCGGCGGGGGGAGCGAGGACCCCGTCCTGGCCTGCTTCGGCGGCCTCGGCATCGCCCAGCAGAACGCGGTGGCGGACATGGCGGCGGCCTCCCTGATCCACTCCGGCGTCCCCGAGGAGACGCTCGCCGACCTCACCGAGGAACAGCGCGACGCGCTCGGCGTGGAGCCCCTCGACGGAGAGGGCCTCGCCCGGATCCCCTGCGTCGAGGACAGCACCCGCATCCTCCAGCGCGTCCTTCAGATGCGGGAGGAGGACGAGGCGGGCGACGACCGCGAAGAGCCCGAACGCGTGCCCGTCCCCGGCGAGGAGCGGCTGCGCGCCGAGGTCGTCGAACGGCTGCTGCCGAGGTTGGAGACGCTGATGCGCCACGCGCGCGGCGAGGTCCTGCCCAGGCTCCTCGGAGCCCGCCTCTACCGTGCCCAGGTCGCCGCCGAGATCCTCGAACGCACCCGGCACGGCGCCTTCGCCCAGTGGCTCGGCACGGCACAGGCCGCCGAACTGGCCCGCTGCCTCACCGCCCTCGGCACCTCCCTGAGCGAGGAGATCGCCGGGGACGTCATCCGGGAGTTCACCAACCGCCTCAAGGACGAGCCGTCGACGCTGCGGCTGCTCGACCTCGTCACCGTCATCCGCGGCATCCGGCACGCCATGTCCACCGGCGCGCCCGACCTCGACGACGTCTTCACCTGGCTGCGCGCCCAGGTGAACGCCGTCCTGTCCAGCGGGGAGGGCACCGCACAGGAACGGCTCCACCTGCTCGACCGGATCGAGTGGTTCCAGAACGCCGACCTCGACGAGATCGTCGTCAAACGCGTCGCGGAGGTCGTCACCGGTCTCGACCCGTCCCGCCCCGCCGACTACTTCCTCGTGCTGCGCGCCCTGCGCCTGCAACGGCGGCTGTGGCGGCGGGTGGCGGACGACGACGCCGTCCACTACGAGGACGCCGCCGGCTACCACCCCGTCGACCAGGAGCCGGGCCCTGAGGAACTGGTCTCCTACCGGCCCCGGGCCGAGGACGGCTTCGCCGTGATCCTCGCCGGGATGATGCTGCGCCGGCACGTCGAACGCACCGAGTGGTCCGCGATGATCGACGAGCACCAGGACCTCCTCCAGCCCGCCCTGGACGCCAGCAGCCCCCGCGACGTGATCACCGCCCTGCACGAACTGCGGCGCACCTCCGGCATGCACCGCAACGAGATCTTCAAACGGGCCATCGACACCCGGCACGACAACGCCCGCTACCTGGGCGCGCTGCGCGCGCTCGTCCGGCGAGCCACCCCCATGGAGACCGTGGAGCTGCTGCGGGTCGTGCAGGGGCTGCACGCCTGGTGCGCCTGTCTGCTGCTGTCGGCGGAGACCCGCGGCCTGGTGTGGACGCAGGACAACGACCCGGACGCGTCGCTCGTCGCCCGCCTCGCCGACGCCACCAAGAACGATCCCAAGGCGGCGGGCATGCTGCTGTCCGTCACCCACGCCGTGGAGAGCCCCTACCACCAGAGCGGCCGGAGCTTCGCCCAGCTCTTCGGCGACGGGCTCGGCGAGGCGACCGTCCTGGACTGGCTGGTCAAGGACCCCCGCCCGTCCGTGAAGTACCACCTGGTCAAGGGGTTGTGGGAGGCCCAGGTCGGCTACCGCGAGCGGTGCCTGGAGCAGATGGTCGACATCGTCGCCCAGGCGCTCACCACCTCCCGCCGCGTGTGGGGACCCCGCCTCGCCCTGTGGATCGGCGCCGACCCCGAGTTCGGCCCCGGGTTCCTGCACGACCTGCGCGAGAAGGTCGGCATCGACGACCTGCTGGTCGGCATGAGCGTGTGGTCGCCGCCCGACGCCCAGGCCGAGTTCCACCGCCTGGCCCGCGCCCTCTACCCGACGGCCGCGCTCCGCTACGCCCGGACCTTCCACGCCGGCGAACTGGCCCAGCGCCTGGCCAACGCCTCCTCCGTCGCCGTCGCCGAGGCCTGCCGCGAGGTCGCCCGCACGATGCGGCACACCGACGGCATCTCCGGCGCCGCCCTGCTGAGGGCGACGGGCCGGCTGATCGGACGGCCCGACGTGTGGACGGACCGGCTCGACACCGTCCGGACGGGGGAGGAGTTCACCCAGTTCCTGAGCATCGTCAGCGACATCGACCGGGGTTTCGTGCGCAGGCTCCTCGGCACGTACGGCGAGCGCACGATGCGCACCGCCGTCCAGGGCGCGGAGGAACTGCGGCTGGTGTGGAAGACGCGCTCGGCCATGTACCAGAACCCGCTCGCCGCCACCGGCATGCTCTCCGTCCTGGAACAGGTCGCCGAACTGGGCCGGGCCGTCTACACGCGGCTCTCGGACGACGCCGTCCTGATGAAGATCTTCACCGACGAACTCCAGCTGCTCCAGAACCCGTCGGAGCAGTACATGGCGGCCCTGCACCTCGCGCGGATCGGGATCGGGCCCGCCCACCCCCGCAACGCCGACTGGACCGAGACGACGTTCGAGCTGAAGAAACGGCTCATCACCACGTTCTCCAACCCGCGCGTCATCCGGGACGTCCTGCGCACCGTGGCGCTGTGGGAACGCCGTTGGGCGGTCGAACTCGTGGGCATTCTCGACCTCGCCAAGACGGAACGCCGCCTGCGGCTCGGGCTGATCGCCGACCTCCAGCCGGCCGTCGGGCTCGCCGCGCTCCTCATCAGCCTCGGCGACGAGAAGAAGGCCTCGGCCGTGCTCGACATGCTGGAGAGGGTCGGCTGGGAACGGGTGGCCGGCCGCGTCGACCTGCCGTCGGCGGTGCTGCTGCTGCGGCTGGTGGGCCAGTTGCAGCAGCACCACGCAGGACCGGTCGCCGCGGCGGTCAACGCCCGGGTCGTCACGCTGCTCTCGCGGGAGATCGTCCTGGACGACCGGGCCATGTGGCGCGAGGTGGGCCACGCCTGCCAGGCGCTCGCCGCGGCAGGCCACCCGGTGCACGGCATCGGCGACCGCCCGGCCCGCGAACCGCTCCTCGCCGACGCCCCGGCCGTCTCGCGCGCCCTGCACTGGTTCCCGGCGACGCCGTGGCGCGCCCGCTACCGCACGCTGGCCGTCGAGCGCCTGATCGCCCGACCGCCGCGCTCCGGCGGCGACCTCGCCCTCGCCCTCGCGGGAGCCGCCTCCGCCGGCCGCCTGGCCGACGTGCTGCCCGGCCTCCCCGACCTGACGGCCCTGGCGACCGCCGGCACCAGGGACCTCGCCGACCTGACCGAGTTCGCCGGCCGGCACCCCGCCCTCGCCGCCGTCCTGCGCCCCCACCACGGCCTCTTCGACGCCCACCTGCGGTCGGCGACCTCGGTGTCGTCCCTGGACACCCGCCGCCTGCGCCGCAGCATCGCGGCCATCGCGGCGGGCACCACGTTCGACGACGCGGGCTGAGGGGTGCGGGCGGGCTGCTGAGGGAGCGCACACGGGAACAGGAGCGATTCGCGGCCGGGAACACCGTAGGACGGCCGCACGGCCGCACGGCCGCACGGTCGCCATGCTTCTACAATGCTGTAGAGGAGCTGTTCACGCGCGGGCCCGGCGGACGGCCGGCGTCCCCACGACGTCCGACCGGCGATCACCACCGGACGACGTCCGAGCGGATCCCCCTGGGCGACGTCCGAGCGGGCCCCACCGGACGACGTCCCACCGGGGACCGGACGGCGGCGAAGAGGAGGCTGGGCGTGACGGAGCACCGGCGGCGTCCCCCGCGGCGGGCGCAGGGCGAACTGGAGGCGTCGGTGCTGTCGGCGCTGCGCCAGGCGGACGGGCCCGCGACGGCCGGATGGGTCCGGGAACGTCTCGGCGGCGGCCTCGCCTACACCACGGTGATCACCATCCTGACCCGGCTGCTCGCCAAGGGCGCGGTCACCCGCGAGCGCAGCGGCCGCTCCTTCGCCTGGCTGCCCGCCTCGGACGAGGCCGGCCTGGCCGCCCGCCGCATGCACAGGGTCCTGGACGCCGAACGCGACCGCGAGGCGGTGCTCACCAGCTTCGTCGCCGGTCTCGGCCCCGACGACGAACGGCTGCTGCGCGAACTCCTCGGGCAGCCGCCCCGCCCGCGCCGCGGCGACTGACTCCGCAGGGGACGGGGACCCGGCTGCACCCGCGCACGCCGTGGACGGAACGGCCCGGACCACCGCCCGGACCGTTCCGCCGCGCCCCCTGATTCGGTTGGGACCGGATTCAGCCGGCGCTGCAGGAGACGCTGGGCCAGTTCCAGTTGCCGTTGGGCTGGATGGTGACGCCGAAGGTGTTGCCGCTGCCGTTGGGTTTGGCGGTGAGCACCTGGGCGCTGGGGTAGCCGGCGCTGGTGTTCCAGGTGGAGAGGACCTTGGCGGGGGAGGGGATGTTCATGGTGACGGTCCAGTTGCTGGATCCGCTGACGTTGACGTTGAGGTTGTAGCGGTCGCCCCACTGCTGCCCGGCGGAGAGCGTCGCCGTGCACGCGCCGCCACCGCCATCGCCACCGCCTCCCCCTCCGCCGCCGGAGCCGCCGTCGGGTGCGACGGCCCGGCCGGTCTGCGGGGAGATCATGCCGGCGCACAGGCCGCGGGCGGCCAGCCCCTGCGCGATCCGCGGGATCGCGGCGATCGTGTTGGCCGGCCAGTCGTGCATCAGGATGACCTGCCCGTTGGTGAGCCGGCCCGCGGCCTGCACGATCGCGTCGGTGCTCGCGCCGTTCCAGTCCTGCGAGTCCACGTCCCAGATGACCTCGGTCAGGCCGTACCTGGCCTCGACGGAGCGCACCGTGGAGTTGGTCTCGCCGTACGGCGGCCGGAACAGTTTCGGCGTGCCGCCGCCCGCGCCGGAGATCGCCTGCTGGGTGCGGGAGATCTCCGAGTCGACCTGCGACTGGCTCTGCTGGGTCAGATGCGGGTGGGTGTAGCTGTGGTTGCCGACCCACATGCCGGCGTCGACCTGGGCCCGCACCTGCGCGGGGCGGGCCGCGGCGTACTGGCCCTCGTTGAACATCGTGGCCCGCAGACCGTTCTGCCTGAGGGCGTTGAGCAGGTTCGACGTGGTGCCGGACGGGCCGTCGTCGAAGGTGAGCCCGACGTATCCGTTGCAGGCGGCCGCCCGCGCGGGAGCGGCGGCCTGGACGGGGGCGGCGGCCTGGACGGTGAGGGTGCAGGCGGCGGCCGTCGCGAGGACGGCCAGCCTCGTGACCAGGGCGCGGGAGAGGAGTCGTGGTCCGGTACTCATACGGGGTGGTCCTCCAGCCGGGGCGAGGGTGCGGGGGTCAGCCGGCGTTGCAGGAGACGCTGGGCCAGTTCCAGTTGCCGTTGGGCTGGATGGTGACGCCGAAGGTGTTGCCGCTGCCGTTGGGTTTGGCGGTGAGCACCTGGGCGCTGGGGTAACTGGCGCTGGTGTTCCAGGTGGAGAGGACCTTGGCGGGGGAGGGGATGTTCATGGTGACGGTCCAGTTGCTGGATCCGCTGACGTTGACGTTGAGGTTGTAGCGGTCGCCCCACTGCTGCCCGGCGGAGAGCGTCGCCGTGCACGCGCCGCCACCGCCACCGCCTCCCCCTCCGCCGCCACCCGAACCGGTGCCGCCGACGGTGATGTTGGAGCTGCCGCTGCTCTGGTAGCCCTCGGTCGCGAGGATCATGTAGTAGTTGAAGCTGCCGAGCGGCATGCCGGCCCGGGCCCAGGCGTCGAAGTGGTTCCCGGTGGTGATGGTGCCGCCCGTGCGCTTCGACTGCCGCACGCTCCAGTACTGGTCGAAGGTCTTGTTGCCCTCGACGGAGGGGGCGTTGTAGCGGGTCGTCTTGTAGATGTCGTACGTGCCGCCGTCGCTGGTGACGGTGCCCTTGTACGTTCCGGTGGGCCGGTAGGTGCCCCAGTTGTCGACGATGTAGTACTCGACGAGCGGATTCGACGTCCAGCCGTACAGGGCGAGATAGGCGTTGCCGGACGGGTTGAAGGAGCCCGAGTACGTCACGCTCCGGCGGCCGCCGTTGCTCCAGCCCTTTCCGGCGACGAAGTTGCCGGTGTTGCGCCAGGACGTGCCGTAGGAGCCGGCGGACCCCAGGTTCATGGAGACGGTGCCCGGTGAGTCGGTCCAGAACGAGTAGTAGTACCCGTTGTTCGTGCCGGTCTGGTTCGAGGTGACGACGGTGTCGGCGTAGGCGGTGCCGGGTGACGTCAGCGCGGCGAGGGCGACCAGGACCGTGGTGCAGACGCCGCTGAGGAACAGCCTGAAGCGTGCGGGTGCGTTCATGTACGTGTTTCCTCCTCGTCCTTGTGAGGCCGGCCCCGCACGAAGGCGGAGGACGGCTCGTCGGATTGACCGTCAGTTTTGGTATGGCCCTGCCAACTGTCAATACTTTCGGCAGCAACGGCGAAACATTCGTAAAACCCGAACCGTCCCCACCTCGGTATATTCGCTGTTCAGGGAGTCGGGCGAGAGAATATGACCGCCAATGATGAGCAGGGCTCAGGAAATGGCGATTCCATGACTGGATCAAGAATTCCGAATGTTTCGAAGCCTTTCCGTTCCCTTCATCGCCGCAGGGGGAGCCGCCTTCAGGGCTTCGTTCAAGGGTTGAGCGAACCGTTCTTCGAACTGTTGTCGTTCGTCCCGTTGACACCATGCGCCACCCCTCTTACTGTCACGCCAACATGCCGACCATGTGACGGTATTTCGAACGGTTGAAGGGCAACTGCCTTGCGCGCCAACGGAATCAGCACACGCATGGTCGGGGTGTGGTGGCGTACGGCGGCCTGCTTACAGACGCCCGCCGGCCACACGGCCACCACCGCCGGCGCGAACCGGCGGCACCAGCACCGCCGACGGCGCCGGCACGGTCCTGACTCCGGGGCGCCGCACGCAAGTCCCGGCGGCTACAGGGCGCTTGGGCGCCGGCTCGCGCACCCAGCCGGCCGGCACGACCTCCGCTCGTTCCAGCGGGACCCCCCGCTCGCCCGCCGCCCGTGAAACCCGGGCACACCACGTCCGCCGACGACCTCGGCGGCCCGTGCGCCTCTTCGGGGCCGCCGGGCGGATCCGCCACGGCGCGCCCCACTCCCCACCCGAAGTCCGGCCCGTCCGGGACGCCCGGCGCCCACCCGTGTGCGCGTTCCCCCCGAGGGGCCGACCCCCCAACACCCCCCGAACCCCCTGAGCCCCCGACCCGTCCGGGAACGGCGGCACGGCGCGTCCGACCCACGCGCCGCCCCGTGACCGACGGTGACCCGCCCCCGACCCCCGGGCGTCTGCCCCTCTTCCCCACCCCCTCCCCTCCTCCCCCCTCTCCGCCGTCCCCTCGGACCTCGCCGTCCCCTCGGTCCCAGCCGTCCCCTGGCGGCACCCGGCACGGCGTCCGCATCTCAACGACGAGAAGAACTAGGAACGATCACCATGCGCAACCGAAGAGCCGCCCTCGCCACGCTGGCCGGGGCCGCCTCCCTGGCTCTCACCCTGTCCGCCTGCGGAGACACGACGGCAGGCGGCCGCAAGGTCGGCTCGGGCGACGGCACCATCGGCATCGCCATGCCGACCCAGGCCTCCCAGCGCTGGCTCACCGACGGAAAGAGCGTCGTCGACGACCTCAAGTCCAAGGGGTACGACACCAAGCTGGTCTACGGCCAGGACAACCCGAAGACCCAGGTCGCGCAGATCGAGAAGCTGGTCGAGGAGGGCGTCGACGCGCTGATCATCGCCGCCATCGACAACAAGTCGCTCAACGGCGTCCTCCAGCAGGCCGCCGCCGCGAAGATCCCGGTCATCTCCTACGACCGGCTCATCCTCGGCACGCAGAACGTCGACTACTACGTCTCCTTCGACAACGAGCAGGTCGGCCGGCTCCAGGCCCTCTACATCGTCGACAAGCTCGGTCTGGAGAAGGGCAAGGGCCCCTACAACATCGAGCTGTTCGCCGGTTCCCCCGACGACAACAACACCCAGTACTTCTTCGACGGCTCGATGCACCTGCTTCAGCCGTACATCGACAGCGGACAACTGATCGTCCGCTCCCGCCAGACCACGCTCGACAAGGTCACCACCCTGCGCTGGGACGGCCCGACCGCGCAGCGCCGCATGCAGGCCGTGCTGTCGCAGTCCTACGGCAACCGCAAGGTGGACGCCGTCCTGTCGCCGTACGACGGCATCTCCATCGGCGTCCTGAACGCGCTGAAGGCGGACGGCTACGGCACCGGCAGCAAGCCCCTGCCCGTCATCACCGGCCAGGACGCGGAACTGCCCTCGGTGAAGTCGATCATCGCGGGCGAGCAGTCGCAGACCGTCTACAAGGACCTCCGCGAACTCGCCACGGTGGCGGCGGACATGGCCGACGACCTCATCAACGGCCGTACCCCGAACGTGAACAACAGGCGGTCCTACAAGAACGGCGTCAAGGCCGTCCCGGCCCGGCTGCTCCAGCCGACGAGCGTCGACCGGACCAACTACGAGTACGTCCTGGTCGCGGGCGGCTTCTACACGGACGCCCAGCTCAAGTAGCGGCGCGGCACGGGGCCCGACACGCGGCGCGGCCCAGGCACGACCGGGCCGCCGTACGGATGCGGGGGCGACTCAGTGATTCCCCCGATGCGTCCGGGCCCCGCGGCGTGCCACGGTGGTCCGTCTTCGGCCGCAGACGGGCCGACACCGAGGGGAGAGCGGATGGGATCGTCCCAGGGGCGGCATGCGGCCCTGCAGGAGCGAGCGAACGAGCTGGGCCACACCCGGGGCCGCCGGACGTACGCGATCACCGGAGTGGCCGGGGGCCTCAGCCAACTCGCCTGGCGGGCCGCCGTCGTGGTGCTGGTCTTCTTCCTCGGCACGGTCGTCGTCGCCAGGCCCAGCTCGGCGTTCCTCAAGGGCGCCGTGCTGGCGGGCCTGCTGCTCGCCCTGGTCGTCCTCAGGCTCCTGTGGCGCCGCACGACCGCCGGACGGGGGATGGGCCGGTGCCACCTCTACGGCGGCGGCCTGGCCGTCACCGACCTGCTCGGCCGGATGCGGGACGTGGTGGCGTGGAGCGAGGTGACCGAGCTGAAGCACTCGTCGGGTGCGGTGCTCTTCACCCCCCTCTACCGCGTCGAACTCGCCCGCCGCGGGGCAGAGCCGCTGGCCTTCGTGGTCCCGGCCTACCAGACCGACCTGATCACCGCCCTCAGGGAACAGGCGACCCGCCACGGCATCCCGCAGAAGCAGCTCCGCTACATCGTCTCCTGACGGACGACGGACGACGGACGACGGACTGCGGGCGACGGACTGCGGACAACAGATGACGGACGGATTGTCAGTGCCCGCCGCTAGGGTTCTACCGCGCGGTCGGCTTCCGGGGGTTCCAGCTCCGCAGGGATGGCTTCATCCCCGGCCTGTCCGGGGGCGGCCCGGAGATTCGTCCGGGACCCAACCGACGGTCGGGCTGTGTCGATGGCCACGAGGTGACCTGCCAGCGCCGACCGCGCACCCCCGGTGCACGTCACCGTCAAGGTCAAGGTCACGGTCACGGTCCTCGACGGCGGCGTCGGGAGGCCCCGGAAGCCGCGGCCCCGTCCGCCCAGGGGCTCCACACCGCGAGGACCATGAGCGCCGCGGTGCACCCGCCCGACAGCATGACGACGGACGGGGAGGAGCGGTCCAGGACCGCGCCCCCGACGAGTGCGCCGATCGCGAGCGTCGCCTGGAAGGAGGCGGTGAACAGGACCGAAGCCGCCTCGGGCGCGTGCGGCGCCGCCCTGGAGAACCAGGTCTGCGACGCGACCGGAACGGCCCCGTACGCGATGCCCCACACCGTCAGCAGGACCACCGCGCCGGCCTCCCCGCGGCCCAGCACGGGAAGCAGGAGGGTCACCGCGGAGATCAGGGCGGCCGCGAGCCCGAACACGGCCCGCGGGCGACGCCCCACCCAGGCGCCGCCCAGAAAGTTGCCGAGGATCCCGGCCGTGCCGTAGACCAGCAGGAACACGGTGATCCGGCCCCCGCCGACGTGGGTGACCTGCTCGAGGAACGGCGTCACGTACGTGTACGTGCCGAAGTGGGCCAGCACGATGAGGAAGGTCAGCAGGAGCGCCGAGCGCGTGCGGGCCCCGCGGAGCAGCCCGCCGAGCACGCCGAGCCGGGTGGCGTGGACCGGCGGAAGCGGCGGCAGGAGGCAGAGGAGCATGACGAGCACGCCGGCCGCCACCACCCCCATGGCGGCGAAGGCCGTTCGCCATCCCGCGAGATCGCCGAGGAAGGTGCCGGCCGGGACGCCGAGGACGGATCCCAGCGGGACGGCGGAGAAGATCACCGCGGTGGCCCTGCCGACGGAGGCGGGTGACGCCAGGCGCTCCGCCAGCCCGGCTCCGATCGACCAGAAACCCCCGATGGTGATCCCGACCATGACCCGGGACGCCAGCACGAACCGGTAGTCGGGCGCCGCGGCGGCGAGGAAGTTCGCCAGCGTCAGCAGGAACATGAGGGCGCACAGCATCAGACGCCGGTCGACGCGTGCCGTGGCCACGGTGACCAGGGGAGCGGCGACCGCCGCCAAGAGGCCCGGCATGGTCATCATCAGCCCGGCCACCCCGTCCGACACGGCGAAATCGGAGCCGATCGAGGTCAGCAGGCCGATCGGAAGGATCTCGGTGGTGACGATCGCGAAGATCCCCAGCATCACCGAGACCACGGCCGGCCACCTCGTCGACAGGACGGACGCGGCCGGACGCCGTCCATCGACCGCGGCGGGGGTGGGAATGTCGGCCGACATGGCGTTCCGTCCTGAGAGAGGCAGCACGTGCGGAGCACCCAGTCCACCCCGCCCCGCACCCCCACGGCTGGCACCTTCCCGACACCACCCCCACCCCAGAGGTCCACGTCGCATTCCGGCCGAGTCGGGGCGGCCCGGCACGCCGGGCCTACGGCTCCGAGCTGAGGTGATGAGCCGTCAATTAGCAGTCCTGCAAAGGGAGGTGGCGCCCATCAATCGACGGATCACGGGGATCGACAGAGCAAGACGACCTGTCACACGCCTGTGACGTGGGGCCGACGGTTCCGGAACTGACGACCCAATAACGTTGTTCTTGCTGGTCAGAGAGGCCGGCAGGTCAGAAGCCAGATCGCCAGGAGCCGTCATGCGTACCGCACTCCGTACCGCCCTCGCCCTCGTCGCCCTCGTCGGTACGGCCACCGCTTCTGTCGCGACGGCCACGGCCGCCGGCGCAGCAACCGCGACCGCGTCCTCCACGACCAGCGCCTGCGTCGCCGCCAAGACCATCCCCTCCGTCTTCGGCGGCTGGAAGGTCAAGCTGGTCAACAGCGCCGACCGGGGCGCGTCCGCCAGGCTCTTCGACGCGAGGGGACGCGTCGTCTCGACCGTGGACCAGAGCAGGAGCATCGACGCGGCCCGTGGTCTGCGGATCACCGGAGTGCTCAGCGCCAAGCCCGTCTTCGGGCAGCGCAGCGAGGGCGGGCCCACCCCGTGGAAGTCCACCGCCTTCCCGGCGCTGTCCGCCGACTGCACGCAGTCCGGCAAGCTCGTGCGCACCCTGCGTCTCGACTCCCGGACGTCCGCGCAGATCTTCAGGGTCTCCGCCGGCCACTACCAGGCCCGCGTCCACCAGGGCGGCAGCCTGGTGCGGTTCATCGACGCGCACGGTCGCGCCGGCGCCGCCGTGTTCGGCAGCCGCACGCTCGTACTGAACCCCGACGGCACGACCGTCACCTGGACCGGCGCCAAGACCGCCGCCAACCCGCGTCTCGGCCGTTACAAGCTCGCCAACGGCGCCACGGTGAAGCTCGTCAAGCGATCCGGCGTCTACGGGGCGCAGGTCACCACCGGCCACGGCACGTTCCCCGTCGCCTACGCCAAGGGCCGTCCGTCCGTGCAGCAGGACGACGTCACCCTGGTCGTCCTGGGCGCCGACGGCACGCTCAGCGGCTACATCTACGGCAGGGCCCAGAAGGCCCCGGTCTACCTGGGCGCCTGAGCCACCAACGGGCCCTGACCCGCCTTTCGTGGCAGGTCAGGGGCCTTTCGGCCACGAACTGCCGAGCAGGGCCTGGTCAGACCTGTCCGAGGTCGATCTCCACCGGGAACGGGACCACGACCTTGAGGACGCCGGTGAACACGTCTCCGTCCCGGTAGGTCGTCGTCGCGGGGTCGAGAACGTAGGTGTACACGAGGGGAACGCCTGTCGCGGCCTGCTCGATCCTCCAGTAGAAGCCGATGCCCGCCTTGGCGTACTGGTCGACCTTCACGATCCGGTCGGTGGTCTCCGAACCCGGCGACACCACCTCCGCGACGAGCAGCACGTGTTCGGGGCGGGTGGGGGTGATATCGATGGTGTCGGCCTGGTACACCACGACGTCGGGGCGGCGATTGGTGAGCGGGACATCCTGAAGCCGGACGTCGAAGTCGGTGTCCGCGTTCCACTCCGGGCCCGCGGCGGCATCCAGGGCGTTCGCCAGGATCCGGGCCAGACGGCTGTGCCGCTTGGACGCAGTCGGACTCACGACGACCATCCCGTCCACGATCTCGATACCGGCGCACTGCTCCTCGGACCAGGACTCGTACTCTGCCGCCGTGATCTGCTCATGCATCCACGCAGGGACCGTCACCTCGGCGATCATGAAGCACCTCCCGCACGCTGTTCCGCGGACCCGATCCCACTCGACTCAGCGTACGGTCCGCAGTCCGTCCGGCATGCTGACCTTGCTCACGTCCTCGGTAGGCGTCTACTGCCCCAGAGGTCGGGCGAACGCCGAGCCCGCCGCCCGGCTCGTACCGCACGTCGACGCCGAATCCGAGGGCGCCACGCCCCCCGTCGGAGCCGAAGCGCGTCGGTGACCGTATGGCCGGCCCGCAGTCCGTGCCGGTCGGCGCATCCGCGGGGCGCCTGGACAGGGACGCTGGTGTACGCCTCCGTCCGACGCGGGTCGGTGAGGGGAGTGTGCATCGGGCTTCTCGGTTGGGGTGGGCTGGTGGGCCGGTGGGGGGAGTGCCGGGTGGAGTCAGTCGTCGTTCCGGACGAAGACCGGCTTCAGGTGCTTCTCCGGCAGCGCGGTCGGCAGGTCCTCCCAGTCGATGACGTGGGAGACGACCTTCTCGGGGGCGACCTTGCCGGAGGCGGCGAGTTCGAGGGCGTCGGGGATGTGGGCGCGTACGTTGTCGCGGGCGACGCGCAGGGTGACGCCGGTGAGGTACATGTCGAGCAGGGGCAGCTCGCCGGGGCGGAAATGGTTGCCCGCCGACTCGCAGATCCCCTCCGGGCTCAGGGACTTGACGGCCAGGCCGAGCTGGTCGACGCGGCCGGTGGCCTCGACGGCGATGTCGTAGCCCTGGGGGATCGGTTCCAGGGATTCGGCGGTGGCGGCTCCGAACGCGCGGGCCAGGGTGCGGTGTTCGGGGTCGGGGTCGACGTAGAGCACCTCGGAGGCGCCGAGCGCGCGGGCGATGTCGCACACGTAGAGGCCGATGCTGCCGCGGGCGACGACCAGGACGCGTGCTCCGGGGCGGGCCTTGAGGTGAGGGGCGACCAGGCGCCAGGCCAGGGACCAGTTGTCGCTGGCGGACGCCATGGCGACCGGGTCCAGCCCGGCCGGCAGCGGGACCAGCATGGCGTCGGCGTAGGGCACGCGGACCAGGTCGGAGAAGAGCCCGCCCCAACTGCCGCCGATCGGCGCGCCGTACATCGCCATGTAGGGAACGGCGGTGCAGTGCGCGGTCAGCCCGGCCCGGCAGCGCTCGCAGGTACCGCAGTTGACGGACCAGGGGACGACGACCAGGTCGCCGGGGGCTACGGCGGTGACGGCGTCGCCGGTTTCGACGACCCGGGCGACGCACTCGTGGCCGAGGGCGAAGGGCGGCTCGACGAAACCGTGCCCGGCCAGGATGGAGGAGTCCACGTCGCAGGAGGTGGCGGCCACCGGTGCGACGATCGCCTCCCCGCCGGACCGGAGTGTCGGGTCGGGCGCCTCGCGCCACTCGACGGTGCGCCTGGCGACATAGGTCAGTTCACGCATCGGTGCGCTGCCCCTTCGCCAGTGCCGTCAGGTCGGCGTAGCGGACGACGGAGCCGCCCGCGCCCCAGGTGCCGTCGGGCTGTTCGTGCACGAGGACCCACACCCGCAGGGCGTCGTCCGGGCCGAGGCCGGCCGCGGCCAGGACGGCCGTCGTCGCCTCCTCGACCAGGCCCGCCTTGCGGCGCTCGGACAGGGCTCCTTGCGGGACGGTGACCTCTGCCAGGAAGCGCGGCGCGTCGTCCTCGGCGGTGGTCTGGGCGCCTTCCGGCAGTTCGGTGAGGTAGCTCCACGCCTGGGCGCGGAAGAACGCCGTGTCGGGTGCGCCCTCCCAGCGCAGCAGTACGGCGGCGAGGTCGCGCTGGATGCTCCGGCGGCCTTGTTCGGTCAGGGCACCGGCCGGGGCCGTGAGGCGGATCATCGGCATGGGCATACCTCTCTTCGTTTCGTTCGGCTCTTCGCTCGACGACGCAGGTCTATGACAGTCGTTATAAACGACGGTCACGCTAGACTATGACGGCCGTTATAGCCAGTGGGGTCAGAAAGGATCGTGTACGTGACCAAGCCCAGCCCGGCGGCGCGCGAGCGGATCGTGGCCGGTGCGGCCGACATGATCAGCCGGCGTGGTCTGAACGCGACGAGCATCCGTGAGATGGCCAAGCACGCCAGGGCGCCGCTCGGCTCGACGTACCACTACTTCCCTGAAGGCAAGCAGCAGTTGGCCACCGAGGCCGTCCGCTACACGGGCGAGTGGGTCGCGCGCCGTCTGCGCAAGGAGCTGGAGGCGGGGCCGGTCGCCGGGTTGCGGGCGTTCCTCGCCCTGTGGCGCGAGATCGTCGTCGACAGTGACTTCCGGGCGGGCTGCCCGGTTCTCGCCGTCTCCATCGAGGAGCCGCCCACTGACGAGGAGTCCCCCGCCGTGACAGCCGCCGCAGACGTCTTCACCGCATGGGAAGGCCTGCTGTCCGCCTCGCTGCGCGAGCACGGCGCCGGGCGCGAGGAGGCGGTCCAGCTCGCCACCCTCGTCGTCGCGGCCGTGGAGGGGACCGTGGCCATGTGCCGCGCCAAGCGCAGCATCGAGCCCCTCGACCGCGTCGCGGAGCAACTGCACGCACTGGTCCTCGCCACGATCAAGGGCTGAGTCGGCCCGCGCTCGACGCCTCGGGCTTCACGCGCCCAGCGCGGCGCGGACGGCCTTGACCCTCTCCTGCGTGAACACCCCGCTGTCGAGGAGCGGGAGGACGGACAGCACGCCCCCGGACGAGCCCCAGCTGCCCTCGTCGATCACGCGGAAGTTGACCCACCACGTCGGCGACGGCTTCTCCAGTCCGCAGGCCGCCGCCAGTGCGGCGAGGACGCGCTCGATGACCTGGCCTCGTACGTCCGGCTGCCAGGCGGCGTCCATGACCGCGACGTCGATCACCATCACGTCGAGCACGTCGAGCACGTCCAGTCCCTGGTCGGCGTCCGAAAGCAGCCGTCCGCCGATCGCCATCATGTCCCGCTCGCGCTCGACGAAGTGCACCTGGAACCCGACGCGGGCGGCCGGAGCCGGCTGTCCCACCTCGGGCACCAGTACCGCGTCCGTCAGCGTCTCGGCCAGCTCGCGGCGCTGTTCCAGGCCCAGGCGGCCCTTCGGGGCGTTCACGGTGATGATCGTCATGACATCCTCCTATGACAGTCGTTATAGAGATCGCCAGATTACACCCGCCTATAACGACCGTCATAGAGGACGACCGTCATAGAGGACGACTGTCACAGAGAACGACTGTCATCGAGGGCGGTGTGGGCGCTCAGTCGGAGATCACGGCGGTGCGGTGGATCCACTCGCTGCCCTGGGCCGCCGAGTGCATGAAGGCGGCCACGTCCGCCCGGCTGATGGTCGGGTTGCCCTTCATCGGCAGCCGGTCGTCCGCCCGGTAGGCGCCCTTGGCGGGGCCATGGGTCAGCCTGGTCGGGTACACCACGGTCCAGTCCAGCCCGCTGGAGCGGATGCTCTCGTCCGCGATCGCCTTGTCGGCGTAGATCGACCGCAGCAGCGTGCCGTAGATCAGCTTCTGCGCGCCGCTCGACCAGCCGAAGGTGTGGCCGACACCGAACGAGGACAGCCACACCAGACGGGAGACGCCCGCTTCCGCGGCCGCGCCGATCACGGCCGCAGAGGCGCGCGTGAACAAGCCGTCGGCGCGCACCGAACTGCCCCTGCCGAGCGCGGAGACGATCGCGTCGTGGCCGGCCGCCGCGGCGGCGAGGTCGCGGTGCGAGGTGGCGTCGCCGGTGACCGTGGCGACCTGCTCGGCCAGGTCACCCAGGGCCGCCGGATTGCGGACGAAGGCCGTGACCGAGTCGCCGGATCGCACGGCCAGGTCGAGGACATGGCGACCGGTGGGACCGGTCGCACCGAGGATCAGCAGCTTCATGACAGAGGGCTTCTTTCGCGTGCGATGTCAGGAGAGGTCGGCGAGGTCGGCGAGGTCTTCGTCGGTGAGGGCGATCGCGGCGGCAGCCATGTTCTCCTCCAGGTGGGAGAGGGACCCCGTGCCCGGGATGGCCAAGGCCACCGGCGATGAGGCCAGCAGCCGGGCCAGGCCGATCTGGGGGACGGTGGCCCGGTGCCGGGCCGCCACCCCGGCCAGACGCTCGTCGTCGAGTCCCCGGCCGCCGCCCACCGGGAAGAACGGCACGAAGGCGATGCCGGACTCCTCGCATGCGGCCAGGACGTCCGCTTCGTCGCCCTGGGCGGCGTGGTTCTGCACGGCAGCGACAGGTGCGATGGCGCGAGCCTGCGCGAGATGACCGGTGTCGACGTTGCTGAGGCCGAGGTGGCGGATCAGGCCCTCCTCACGCAGCGCCGCGAGCGCCTCGAAGCGCTCGGCGAGGGACTCACCGTGCGGGGGTTCCATGGCGCCGATGCGCAGGTAGACGAGGTCGAGACGGTCCACGCCCAGGCCGTCGAGGTTGGCTTCGACAAAGCCGCGCATGTCGGCCGGGGCGCCGTGGGAGAGGCCGCCGGGGCCGACGACCGGGCCCACCTTGGTGGCGACGACCAGGCCGGACGGGTAGGGGTGCAGGGCCTCACGGATCAGGGTGTTCGCTCGCACCGCACCGCCGGCGCTGACGTAGAAGTCGGCGGTGTCGATGTGGTCGACCCCGAGTTCGACGGCGCGGCGCAGCACGGCACGGCCGGCCTCGGGGTCGCGGGCGGGACCGCCCATGCCGTCCCTGGAAGGCAGGCGCATGGCGCCGAAGCCGAGCCGGTTGACGGGAAGGTCGCCGCCGAGGCGGAAGTCATTGCTCATGAGCCCCAGCCTGCGAGGCTCGGCAGCGGCCGACGAGCCCGTGGCATGTTGCTGCCACCGGCACAATGGACGTATGCCACAGGTCCTGACGCTTCGCGGTGATCTCGAGTTCTGGGCGCGGATCAAGCCCTTGACGGAGTCCAACGACGTGGAATGGGTCAACGTCGCCCGCGACCTCGACACCTGGCCCGGCGCCCGCGAGGCCGCCCGCCTGACGATGCGTCGTGACGGGGCGGTTCAGGCCCGCAAGCTGTACAGCCCCGCCGTGCTCGCCGACGAGCGTGACCGGGAGGCCCTGCGCGAGATGGCCGCCCACGGCATGCGCATCAGGATCACCGCCACCCCGTTGTCCCGGGGAACCTTCTTCATCGACCGGCGAACCATGATCCTCACCAGTCCCATGACGTCCGCCACGGCCGCTCACGGACACCGCACGTACACCATGAGCGCCGCACCGGCCCTGGTCGACGGGGCATACGCGCTGTTCGAAGCCGCGTGGGAGAGCGCGACCGACCTCGCTGCCTTCCTCAGCCCGCAACGGCCCCTGATCGACGCCCGGACCGACAGGGTCCTGCGCGCCCTGACCTCCGGCGTCACCGACGAGACAGCCGCACGGGACCTCGGCATGTCGCTGCGCACCTACCGCCGCCGGGTCGCCGAACTGCTCGTCACCCTCAACGCGGACTCCCGCTTCCAGGCCGGAGTACGCGCGGGCGAGTGGGGCCTGATCCGCGGGTGATCGCCGGCATCAATCGGCACGTCGGCCCGCAGCCGCATGTGTGCTGCGGGTACGTAGGCCCTCCCGCCCGATGGTCACGAAGGCAACCCCCGAATCCGACGCCCCAACGCGCATAAGCGGACCAGTTCTCGCGGAACCTGGTCAAGGTCGGCTCCCCGCCACACAACGGCCCCTATCAGCCAATTTGCATGTACCTCTCGATCGGGCTCACCGACGCCGCCTCCGCGGAGTCAGCCAGAATCTGTGCGCATGACGTCGCGGACTCCGATGAAGCTCGCGACTACCCCGTGATTACTTCGCCGGACGGCCGCTACCTGGCAGCCGGACCAGTTGTCTTTGATCTGAAGCGAGGCAAGGGCACCTGTCTGGAGGGTGACGGCGACCGCAAGACGATCGCGCTCGCCGCGATCCGCGATGACGGCACGGCTTACGGGGCGGTCCTGGGGAAGCCGGCGGCCAGCGGCTCGGAGGCGGTCGTCGCGGAGCTGGACCTGGCGACTGGCACAGGGGAGCCAAAGGTTCTCGATGCAGGCGTGCGCGTTCCGTACCTCACCAGCATTAAAGGGTCGGGCCTGTTCCTTGATCGTGATGACGATGCGAATGTGCGGGTTTCGCTGCGGCGTGAACGTTGACACCCGCGTCGCCGGTTACGCGGCGAGTAGCCCTACCGTGACCGGGTGGTCCAGTGAGCTGGGGATATTCGGGCTCTCTGCGCTGCCTTCCCAGGTAGGGGAAGATCGTTCCCCATTTATTTGCATGTCACACTCATCTGCTGTTGCCTCGCTGCGCGACCCTGCACCCCCTGAGTCAGCCAGTCACTTTCGCCTCCGTCAAGAACCGGCTGGGCTCCCCCGTCCACGACACATACAGCCCGTCCCGCGCCCGCGTGCAAGCCACGAACAGCAGGCAGCGCTCGGACAGGAGGTCCGCTTCGTGCTGGAGGCGGTCCACCTCAACAGGTGTCACCGCCTTCGGCGCGGGCAGGGCGTCCGCGTTCACGCCGGTCACGGCGACGCAGCGGAATTCCAGGCCCTTGAACGAGTGCATGGTGCCGACACGGACGGCGTCCGCCCCTTCCGGTGCCTCGGCCCTCAACTTCCCCGCCGGGATACCGGCGGCCGCCAGCCTGGCGAGCGCCTTCTCGACGCCTTTGTTGAAACGGGAGGTGACGCCGATCTCGCCCGGAGCCACGCCGTTCTCCGTCCACCCGCTTACGCGGTCGACGAGCGCGTCGAGTTCGGCTTCCTCCGACGCGGCTGCATGGATCTCGGGGCCGTTGCCGTGCAGGGCCGAACGGTAGCCGAGGAGGGTCTCGTTGCGGGCGTCGTCCTCCAGTTGCTCGAAGGGACGGCCGACGAGGAGGGCGGTGGACCAGCTGAGGATCTCGTGTGTGGAGCGGTAGTTCTTCCGCATCTTGGTGGATCGTCCGGCGACCTTGATGCCGAGGGCCAACAGGGAGACCTTCGTGTCGTAGATGCGCTGATGAGGATCGCCGGCGATGAACAGGTCGTCGGGTCGCGCCGGGGCGGCCGCGCGCAGCAGCCGCCATTGGGCCGGGTGCAGATCCTGTGCCTCGTCGACGACGATGTGCCGGTACAGCGGACCGTTCGCCCGGAGCAGGTCGGCCGCCTCCGTGCACGTCCCCAGGTAGGTGCGCCGACCGTCTGCCGCGAGTCGGTCGGTGAACTCCCGGACTGTCCGCCACACCAGGGGGCGTTCGGCGGCCGGGAGGCGGCTACCCCGCCCACGCCGGTCGGCGGCCTCGTACTCCTCCTGACTCCGCAGATCCTGGGCCAGGATGACGTGCTTGTACTCCTGGCCCAGGAACTGGGCCGTTCCGGTGAAGCCCGTGGCCCGGGCGGCCTGCTCCCAGCGGGTCTCCTCCTCGCCGCCATGCAGCGGGCGGCGCGAGGTGGAGACGACGCGGCTGGCGAGGGCGTCGACGGTGGTGATGTCCACGCGGGCGCGCAGTTCCTCGTCCTCGATGAGCGTGGCGAGTCCGGTGCGCAGTGCGGCGACGAGAGCGTTGGTGTACGTCGTCAGCAGGACGCGGTCGCCGTCGCGCAGGAACTTCAGCAGGTGCTTGACGCGGTGCAGGGCGACGACAGTCTTCCCGGTGCCGGGGCCGCCGGTCACCTGCGCCGGTCCGGAGTAGCTGGCCCGGTAGGCGACCTTGTGCTGGGAGGGGTGGAGGTAGACCCGCCAGGCGGCAAACGGGCTGTCGAGGATGTCGCGCAGTTCGTCGGAGGCCGGCGTGCTCCCTGATCCAGCAGTGCCAGAAGGGAGCCCACCCCGACGGCACCTCGATCCCCGACCCCCACCGCTTCGTCACGGACGTCGAGAACCTGGCGCAGAAGATCCGCAAGCCGGAGGTGACCGCGTGACCACACGTTTCTCCGTTTCCGTCGAAGGTCTGCTGCTCACGGCCGACCGCCTCCTCGACGGCGAACTCGCCGACGCCACCACCGTCGGCCGGTACCGCGGCGCGTGCCTGGCGCTGCGGACCGCGCTGGAGCTCTGCGTCGACCGGGTGCTGGAAGCGGCGACGCCCGGCCTGTCCCGCACCACGGGGCGCGCCAAGCTGCTCCTCCTGCACTCCGTCGCGTCGGTGGAGACGGCCCGACGGGCGAAGGCCCTCTGGTCCCAGCTGAGTCTGGGCTGCCACTACCACCTGTACGAGCTCGGGCCCACGCACGACCAGGTAAGGGCCTGGCGGACCGAGGCCGACGGCCTCGTCCGAGAACTGATCCACTGACTGTTCGTCACCGTCTGGTTTCTGATAGTTGTTTGAGCGGGGTACGGGCACATGCCCGTGGCGGTGTTCCCTGGCACCGCAGGGAGGACGCACATGAGCACCACCACTCGGGACGAGATCCTCGCCGGTGAGCAGCGGGCGGTGGACCACGCGTACGACTGCTACACCACGAAACTGGCTGAACTGAGCGGCACTTCGGCCGCCACCGCCTCGGCGAGCGGCAAGGACGGGATCGCCAACCGGGCCGAGGCGGAGGCCCGCGCAGAGGCCTACGGAGGGCTCGGCGACGAAGCCCTGGTCTTCTCCCGCGTCGATGCGCCGGAGGACCCGGGAGGAGCCCCCCGCCCCTGGTACATCGGGCGCCGCGGTGTGCAGGACGCTTCGCACGAGCCGGTGGTCCTGCTGTGGACCAGCCCCCTGGCGAAGAAGTGGATCGAGACCCGGCCCGAGAACCCGGGCGAGGTGGTCCTGCGACGGCAGCTACGCTGCGTACAGCGGATCGTCGAGAGTTACTTCGACGAGATCTCCCTGCCGACGCCCGCTTCCGTGCCCTTGGCCGTACCTGAGCCCGCCGCCGTACCGGAGCGGGCCGCCGTACCGGAGCCCCGTCAGGCCGCCGACGACAGTGCGGCGGAGGAGATGGACGCGTCCCTCGCCCCGGAGAATATGCCGGCCCCGACCCCCGGGGATGTCGTACAACGCCAGCGGCGAAAGGCGCTCCAACCGGACGACTTCCTGCTGCGGGAGCTCCAGCGGTCGCGCGGCGGTCGAATGCGGGACATCGTCGAGACCATCCGCCGTGACCAGATGGAGCTGGTCACCGGCTCGCCTTCGGACATCCTCGTCGTGCAGGGCGGTCCTGGTACCGGCAAGTCGGCGGTCGGCCTGCACCGGGTGACCTGGCTCGTCAACAACGAGCACTTCAAAGCCCAGGACATCCTCGTCATCGGCCCGCACCAGCGGTTCCTCGACTATGTCGGAAAGGTCCTTCCCACCCTCGGCACCCGGGACGTCAACGCCGTCCAACTGGACCGCCTGTGGGAGGGCGAGATCCTCGGCGCCGACTCTCCGAAGGCGCGCCTCGTGAAGTCGGACAAACGCATGGCGGACGTGCTGCGGCGGCGCGTCGAGAGCGACTACCGCCCTGAGGCTCTCGACGCCCTCACCGTTGACCCCTCCTTCGAGGGCGATGAGCCGGCGATCGTCGTCACCGCCGGCAGTACGACCCTCCGCGTGCCGAAGTCCGAAGTCCTCGCTCTCCTCGAGCGGGCCCACACCGGCGAGGGGCCCTTCCGGGAGCGGCGCGATCGTTTCCGTGGCCTCTTCGTCGACCGGCTCCTCCAGGAGCTCGCCGACATCGCGCCGCGCCGCGGGCAGGCCGGCACGATCCGCCGCGACCTGGAACGCAACCGCCGGGTCGAGCGCCTCGTCGAACGCATCTGGCCGTCCCCCGGCTCCCGGGAGGCCCTGCGCAGCCTCTACGACTCGGCCGACCTTCTGCGGGACTGCGCTGACGGCATCCTCGACGAGGACGAGCAGGCGGCCCTCCTGCGGGCTCGCGCCGCCAGCGCCGACGACGATCCATGGACCCTCGACGACCACGTCTGCCTCGAAGAGCTCCGAGTGCTGATCAGCGGCGACACCCCACCGCGATACGGCCACATCGTCGTCGACGAGGCCCAGGACCTCACGCCCATGCAGGCCCGCTCCCTGCGGCGGCGCTCCGCCGTCGGCGGCTCCATGACCGTCCTGGGCGACCTCGCGCAGGCGACAGGCGCCCACATCCCGACGAGCTGGGACCTGCTCGGCGCACTCCTCTCCGACCACGGCGACTGGAGCGTGGCCCAGCTCACCACCAGCTACCGCGTCCCCGCCGAGATCATGGAGTTCGTCGCCCCTCTCGCACGGACGATCGCTCCGACCTTTCCGTACCCGCGGGCTGTCCGGGAGGCGGGAGCGGACGCTGTACGGACCGTCGCGACCGAGCCGTGGAAACTGCTCGACGACACCGTCGCCCACGTGGCCCGACTTATGGACACCAGTGACGGCAGCACCCCTCGCTCTGTGGCCGTCATCGTTCCCGACGACTCGGACTGGCTGGACGCCATCAGCCGCAGGATCACCGAGGACGGCGACATCGGCGAGCGGAACAGCGAGACCGTCTCCGTGCTGGCCGCTGCTCAGGTCAAGGGCATGGAGTACGACCACGTCCTGGTAGTCGAGCCTGCCACGATCGCCGACCGCGGTCCTGCCGGGCTGCGCCAGTTGTACGTGGCCCTCACCCGCAGCACCCAGAGCCTGACCGTCCTGCATACCGCCCCGCTGCCGGAGGCGCTCACCGCTTCCGGGGACGTCCAGGCACCGACGGTGCCCGCTGTCCAGCCGGAGGACGGCGGAATCGGGAGGCTTCCCCGGATCGGTACCGATGTCCGGGTCGAGGTCGTGGACCGGGCCCCGGGCGGTCGTTACAAGGTCAAGCCGTTGTCGCCTGCGATCGACCGACCGCTCGTCCTCACCGTCCGCCATGGATCGGTTCCCCCTCGGCGGGGCGCGAAGTTGGACTGTTGGGTGTTTGCCAACGAGACGACCCAGACGGTGCTCACCGCCGACCAGCGCGGTCGGTCGCCCATTTCGGAGCGGATGGCAGGGCGCTACCTCGCGGCACTGGATGTTCTCAGAGAACTGACCGAGAGCGACGGCGGCGTTCCCGACGCCCGCAGCCGTCTCTCCGAACTCCAGGGCATGGCCAACCGCATCCTCCGACGGGACCAGGCCGACTGGGTCAACGTGCTTCATCTGCTCGGCGATCCGGACAGAGAACGACTCGGAGCTCTTCGCGACCTCGCCGCGACGACCAACCGTGCGCTCAAGGAGGGCACCTTCGATGTCGGCCGACTCGCAGAGGGGCTGGCAGTTTCCGGCTGGGCGGGACAGCTCGCTGAAGCGCGGCGAGAGCTCCAGGAGCGCTTCGACACAGCTACGAAGCCGAACTCCGACGACGCGGCCCCCGTCGCCCCGACACAACCCGATCAGAAGGAAGAAGTGCAGATGACCACTGCGGACACCGCCGCAACGCTGGCTGTGAACACGAAAGACGGCTTCCTTCACGCGCTCGAGACGGCCGCCGGCGCCGACCGCGCGTGCAAGAAGCACGAAGCGGTTCGTCATGCGCTGAAGGCGTCACTCCTCTGGGCGGACCTCCAGCCGGTCGACTCACCAGTCGTCGACGTCAGCTGCGTCACCCAGCACGGTCTCTTCCTCTACGAGGCCCTGGGCGCAGGCTGCTCCGCCTACGCGGACCTGCGATCGGGTGCGACCCGCCTGCTCGAGATCAACCACACGCTGCCCGCTCCGGCCGACGGCCTCTACCTTGTTCTCCCCGAACCGCCCGCCGAGGACTGGTCTGTAGACACGATTCGCGACGTCTTCCGTGTCAATGTCATCTGGCGCAGCCCGGCTGGCTGGGGTGGCGAGAACGCAGACATCGCTCTTGGCCCCTCTGAGGTGGGTAATGGGCAATAGAGTTCTTCAGTTCGCTCCCGCGCCCTGCAGGTTCACGCCAGCGCCGACGGCCGCGCAGTGACGGCCGTACTCCCCCTGATCGGCATGGCCCGGAAGGCTGTCAGCCAGGGCCGATCGGGTGCCCCGGCTGGGCCGTTGGCCTATATGGGGCCGTTTCCGGGGGTTATCGGCGTCCGCCGAGGCGGTCATCGTGGATGTGGCCGGCGACGGCGGCGAGCTGGTCGGGGTCGGTGAGTTCCGTCAATCCGTGGACCGCGGCGTCCATGTGGTCAGCGCTGTCCATGCCGACGACCCAGGTGACCATCTGGTCCTCCAGGGCTACGTGCGCCCCAACATGGTGGACCAGGCCCTGCTCGTACAGCTGGGCGATCGGAGAGGACGTTGTAAAGGACGACCGCGGATTCCTTGTCGGGATCGAGGCATCGAGGTCGACGGGGGCGTGCCGACGACTGCCGCGTGAGAGGGGGACGAAACCAGGGGATTTGTCCAAATTCCCACGCCGGACGCTGCCTGACGGCGCGTTCCCATTCGTTCCCATGCCGACTCAAAAAGCCCCTCGGAGATCACTTCCGAGGGGCCTTTCTGATGCATCATGCCTGGTCAGGCACGGTGCCCCCGGCAGGATTCGAACCTGCGACACCCGCTTTAGGAGTTTTCCCTGGGCGGGGCTGTGACCTGCGAAAACTATCGACGAAGAACGGTTGGGCTGCGGAAACACGCTTTGCCGGTTCTCGCGTGTTCGCAGCGCTTCTCGGCCGCATATGTGCTGCATGTGTTCCGGAAGGCATCGGGGATCCGCACCCCGAAACACACCGGCAAGAGCCGCCGTTGTCGGCTTGTGCTTGGCCAACCGATCCGGTCGCTGCCGCGCGTGTGGCGCTTACGCTGTGGCCTCCGGTTCGCCGGCGTGATCCCGGTGATTAGGTGCGCGACCGTCTTGATCTTGTCGCGGATGGGATATGCAGCCTCGACGCCCTGGCCGGCGGAGTCGTCCAGCTTCCAGTCAGGTAGCGCTTGCTGGTGAAGGTGTCGCCGCAACCCATCGTGACGCACACGTCGGATTCCTTCACCGCGTCAACGGTGAGGATCATGATTGGTGGCCTCCGCGTGACCGCCGCTCCATCTAGCGGTGGTCGCCTTCGCCTGACACGTCGCGCGTGGTTTTGTTCCTGACTCACCCCTCAGGGCCGAGGGCGCACACCGTCGTCACACCCCGGACAGTCCTCGGTGTCGAGGGCCTGGACAGTCCGGCAGTGGTTGCAACTCCAGTGCGTCGGGGCGGGCGTGGCTTGATGCGCGTCCTTCGGACGGACCGACAGGTCGGCGTCCCGGCGCAGCGCCTCCACGATCGAACCGTTGGGGTCGAGGCGCGGTACGGCAGAGATCAGTATTCTCGCCGCCACTCGGTGGTCTGCCGACTCCGAGGAAGCAGCCCGTGCCAGGAGCGAAGGGCGCCGATCGCCTGAGGTCATGATGGCGACGGCGTGGAATAGGGCCGCCCGGTGGCGAGGCCAATGGGTCATGTCCCTGTCGAACAGCTCCTGACCGTCCCACGGAACGCGACCTCCCTCAAGGTTGATCAGCACGTTCGCCGCCGACCACGCCATCCACGAGGAGTCCGCTTCCAGGCACGCCAGCAACGCCGTCTGCTGGGCGTCCGTGAGGACCTGCCCGACGCCGGGGATGGGCGAGGGCTTGACCAGCGGCCGTGTGCCCGCGACGAGCCATTCGTCCAGCAGGGCATCGGGCGCGGTGATCTGCTGGAGGTGACGAGCCTGGGTGGCCACGGCCGCCTTGTCGATGCCGTACGCGTCGGCCATCGCGTCGAGCCACGCCCGGCGTTCCGCCGCGCTGTCGTGGGCGAGGGCGCGGTCGATCTCGTTCGCTGGGGAATCGGAGTATCCGGTCACCGCGAGAAGGTCGCCGAGGGCGGTGAGCGACCAGAAGTCCCCGCCTGTGGACTCCGAGCACGGGCCGTGGAGTGACACGAGGTCCGAGAGGAGAGCCGCTCTGTCGTCCCGGGCGCCGGATGCCCAGTCTCGCAGCTGGGCGGCGATGTTCCCCCAACGCCGACTCGTGTCGAATCCCGCGCGTGCGAGTACGGCGTAGATCCTCTCGGCGACGTACCCAGGCGTGTGCATCGCGAGGGCGAACACGTGCTCGCCCGCGTCGTCGGGAAGCTCTCCCAGGTGCTCGGCCGCGCCTAGGGCGACCTGCTCAAGCCCTGGTGTGAGGCGGCTGCCACCGACCATCTCCCAACTGCGCCGCCCTTTCTGCACCATCTCGGAGTCCTGCGGCAGGGGAAGCGCCAGCACCGCGCGGAGCGCGTCGATCTCAGCTTCGCCCAAGGGGGCTGCGTCCGTGCGGGCGTCCGTCAGCGCACAGAGGGCCCGGGCGATCGACTCGGCGGTGTCATCGAGCTCGGACAGTTCCACAAGGTCCGCCCGCCGACGCCGCGATGTCGAGGGCAGGGCCAGCAGACACGCGGCCTCCACGAAGGGCCAGGGCCCCGCATCACGCGTCTTGTCCCACAGCGCCGGGAAGAACTCCGGGGGTCTGCCAGGGCCACGCGGGAGTACCGGCTCGCCCGCAAGCGCGCCGAGAGCACCGTCCGTGAGCTGGCCCAGGGCCCGTTCCAGTTCGCCGTCGGAAAGAGTCACGACACCGCGCGCCGCGAGGTCAGCCACCATGAGAGTGGCCTCCCGCTGTGTCTCGCCGACGTCGAGCAGAGCCTCAGCCGTACGGGAATCGAGTCCGGCGGCGAGTGCGATAGCTCCGTCGGAGTCCGTGTGGACGAGGGCGTGGCGCAGCCAGTCCCTCAGTTCCTCGGCCCCGCACGACCGTGCCCACATGGCCGTTGCGATCTCAGCGAAGACCTTGCTGCGGGCGGTGAGTTCGCCCGCGCCGTTCACCACGAACACGGCGACGTGCTCGTCCCAGAACCGGAGCACGTGGTCCGCCACCTCGCCGGCTGCGGCGGGCGGCATGGCCCATCCCAGCGGGTCCCGTAGCATGCCGGTCAGTGACTCGAGGGCGCGTCCCGCCGGAGGGGTCGCCTCGCCGTCGAGGAGTCGTCCGAGCGTGACGAACCCGTCGAGGAGCATGCCCGTCGTCAGGGCGGGTGCCCAGGGCCGGGCCGGGTCGAGTGTCCCCCGTAGCCGCTCCCACCGGTGCACGGACTGTTCCACCGCACGGTGCAACAACGCCGCACGCCCTTTGGGGAGGTCGGCATCCGGTGCGTTCGCGCAGACGAGGGCGAGCAGAGCGGCGAGCAGCGGCACCGCGAGCAGATCCGCGTGCTCCTTCTTCGCATCCTTGATCCATGCGCGTCGCGTTGCCAGGAAAACCGCTCGGTCCGGCCTGGGAATCCGTGCTTCGGCACAGGCGACGAGGATGCTGTCCACCGTTGCGTCGAGATCCTGTGGAGGCGCGAGCTCGACCCGGGGCAGGCCGAGCCGGGCCGCGGCCCCTTGCGCGTTCGTCCGTGTTGTGACCACGAACCCGCAGGCGGGGGGCAGAGACGCTCGAATCTCTTCGAGTTGTTGCGCGACCCACGGCGCGCGCGCCCCGCATTCGTCTAGCCCGTCGCAGAGGAGGAGCCCGCGCCCTTGGCCGATTTCCTCATGGAGGTACGCGGCGAGCGGTCCCCGGTCCGCGTCCGGCACGGTGTCCGCCACAGCATCATCGACCAGGCCGTCGAGGGTTAGGCGTCCCGGCTGTCCCTTCAGCAGACGCGGCAGCGACACGGGGATCGGCGCGGGGGCGTCGGCGTGGCTGGCACAGTGGGCTGCGATCTCGCGTACCGCCACCGACTTGCCTGAGCCCGGTTGCCCCACGATGAGCATGCGGCGCCAGCGCCTCAGGTATTGGAGGAGGAAGGAGGAGGTGCGCTCGCCCTCCACGTCGATCCGGAGGCCGCCGATGAGGTCGTCGACGACGAGGGGCGGGAGGTCATCGGCGAGCAGGCTGAGGTCGATCCGTCCGGCCTCCGCTGTAAGCCGGGTGCGATACGAGTCGACGGCGTTCCGACGGGAGGCCAGACGCATCGCCACCGGACCCCCCTGGTCCGGGAGCACGGTCACCCCCGAGGCGGTCAGGGCGGCGACCCAGTCCTCGACGGAACTCCCGAGCGCTGCGCCCGCTTGCCGGTGGAAGAGGTCGGTCAGGGCACTCACGGCACGGTGTCCCTGTGTGTCCGCGACGACGAAGTCCATCAGGGCCGCTAGGAGGTCCCGGTGCGGTGCCGGTCCGGTCGAGCCGGGCAGATGGAGGACACGCGCCCGGTCAAGGACAAGCCTGCGGACCTGCGACGGAAGCCGGTCGATGAGGAGGGCGAGGGCCCTGGACTCGTCGCCAGTCTCCATGGGCAGGCCCGCACGGTGGCGTCGCAGAGCCCGGTCGAGGTGCTTTACCGGCCCGATGAGTTCCTCGCCGGCGATAACCAGAAGATCGTCGGGACCGAGCGTCGGAACTTGTTCCACCCACCCTGTCAGCGTCTCTTCTATCGGACGGCCTCGGTCGATCTTCCGCTTCGCGGATACGTAGGCGTGGCGTCCGTCGGAGAAGGTGACACGGATGTCGTCGGTTGGGTCGCTGGTTTCGAAATCCAGCCGGACGGGCCACACTCCTGCGGGCACGTCCAGCCCCGACACCGTGCGGCCACGGAGCCCGTGCACTGCCAAGTGCGCGGCCAGCTCGCACCGAAAGACACTGCCGACTTCCCCAGCCTGCCCCGCCCTGCTCACACCGACCGCACTCCGCCCGACCGACCCACACCGCTTGCTCCTGACCTCTGGCGGAGCACCGCCCCATGGTAAGACGTCACACCGAGAGGCGGGGCAAGACAAGGGCGGTTCGGGTTCGGGCGCTTGAACCCTCGTGGTCTCCGTCCTGGAAAAGTCCGGGCGCGAGCAGCGTCCGCCCGGACCGGCACCGTGACGCACGAGCCATGGCCAGCGTTCCGCAGCCTGGGCTCCTGCCCGCCGTCTACCGTGCCTGGCCGGGCATCAGCACGAAACACATCGGAGCTTCCATCAGAACCGGGGCGGTTCACCCTGCTGGTGGCGGAGAGCTGTCTTGCCACTTGTGCAGCGAATGGGAGTGGGAGGGGGCTGACCTGTGGTTTCGCAGGGAAATGTGCGTTGACCTGGGGAAACTGCTCTCCGTAGTTCTCACGGGTCAACACCGTTTCCCAGGCTCATGTGCCCTGGATGTGCCCTCGTGGATCGGCTGGGATCAGGGCCACATGCCCCGAGCGGTGATGGCGGCAACCGCAAGGAGCGCGATCGAGATCGTCCATACGACCGCTGCTCGCGGAAAGGGCTGCTCCGGGCCGCTAGCAATCTCTGCTCGTGCTGATCCGCGTTGGTGCGCGACGGCGACGGGTGCAGTGACAGTCACCGAGGAGTTGTCGCCTGTCACGATGTTGATGTTCTGGAGGGCCTGTGCAACCTGGGTAGGAGTCGGGTCCTGCTGACCATGCGACATTGAGGCCCGCAGTTCCCCGACCAGTTGGACGAGCCGGGTGCGAACCTGATCGAGAACGCCTTCCAATGCCGACGGATGTACAGCCCAATACAACCTGAACACCTGCCTGGGGGAGTTCTCGTTCATGAACACGGCCAGATCGGCAGCCATTGCCGGACTGAGCCGTACGATCTCCCCTGGATTTCTGGCAAGGAGCGACTCGATCTGTCCGACGCCCTGTCCGAACCGGATTTCGTCGCCCAGGCTGTCACGGGCGAAGTCCGGGAGGTCGAACATGCTGACCGGCTGCTCCCGGAACTTGTACATCCCGGCAAGGCCGTCCATGACCAGAGGCGCTGTGATGCGCCGATACTCGGGAATCGGAACGTCGGTGCCCTCGTAGCCTTGGAGTTCACGTAGCGCCCAGGCCCTCAGTGGCTCGGAGTGGGCGTGCCCGCCCAGGGCGATCACCTGGCGCAGGGTCGGGGCGAGTGGACGTCTCTCGTCGAGGACGTCGTCCTCCAGCCGGTCGAGGCGGCTCCGGCGGAGTCTCACTTCACGACCACGGTGGCGATGACGCCGGCGACCGTACCTACTGCCGCGATGGCGCCCCAGATGACCGAGGTGCGGTGCCACCAGGGCTGGGGAGTCGTGGGCGCGGGCTCATTGACGTTGGCGCTCGCGGTGCCGCCGCGGTCCGCCTTCGCGTTCGGCGCGACGATGTTGAAGGTTGATCCGTCGCCTCCCGTGACGTTGAGGGCCTGCTGCGCGGCCGAGTCGATCTGGTCGGGGTTGGGGTTCTGCTGCCCGGGAGGCATGGCTGCCCTCACTTCCGCGACGAACTGGGTAAGACGGGTTCTGACGTGATCGAGGGTGCCCGCGATGCTGGCGAGGGAGATGTTCCAGTGCAAGGACGTGATGTGGGAGCCCTCGTTTCCCTGCTGGTGTTGCTCCCGTGTCATCAGCAGGACGTAGTCGGCCGAGCCGGGCGGGCTCAGGTGCAATGCTCTCTCACCGTGGGCGACGAGTGCTTCAAGTTCCCGGACTCCTTGCCGGATCGGTGCGCTCTCTCCGATGCCGCGATCACGAGCGTGCTCGGGAAGCTGGTTCGGGCTGATCCGTTGGGTGTTGCCTCGAATGATCTGACCCGGGAGGTAGAGATCGACCATGACTTCCAGCGCGGCCGGCACTTTCCGGTACGAGGGCAGCTCATCGGTCGGTGCGTACCCCTCCAGCTCTTTGAGCGCCCATGCGCGTAGATCCTCGTGGCGGGCGTAACCAGCGAGCATCAGGCAGCGCCGGAGGGCGGACGCGAGGGAGGCGGTCTCGTCCAGGACAGTGCGCTCAAGCTGTTCCAGCCCGCGGACGTCGGGTGTCGTCACGGCGTCCAGTCTGTACTGCCCCACTGACAACACCTGTCGACTGCACTGCGTTGGGCTGGCTACCTGAGGCTTGCTCGCATGGGTCCGTCGCCGCGATGGCAGCGGCCCGCCCGTGTGGCGCCGGCAAAGCACTTGGACGTGCTGGTGTCGCGCCTGCACGATGCTGTGGTGAACCAGAAGAGCGATCCCTTCGTCGTGATGATGACCATCGACCGCGAGACGTCCTCGGTGGTTCTGACGCGTTCAGACAACAAGGAAGCCAGGGAACCCCTGACTCACCCGATGTTTGCTGATACAAGCCTTTTGGCCCGGATACACTATTCGCCGCCCATGCGTGGCTTGCTTGCTGTCACACGCAACGGTGACGACATCGCCTTCGAACTGCCTGTTCGGGGTTCAACTGACCAGCTGGACCACCGACTTGTCGTGTATCTGGACCAGAACATGTGGCGTCCCGTCAGCGAGGCTCTGCAAGGTGGAGACGCGGTGAGCGGAGAAGACCTCGCAGCTGCTGAGCAGTTGGCGGAGTGGGTTCGGAACAGGCGGATCGTCATGCCGGCCTCGGCGGGCCACTACTACGAGACGACCAAGTGGTCGGTGTCGGACAAGCGGTACAGCCTTGGCCTGACCATTCTGCAGCTGAGTAGAGGCTGGCAGATGCGAGATCCCTTGCAGGTGCGTGAAGACGAGATCCTTGAGATGTTCCGTTGTTGGAAGGGCGAGGCCGACAGCGCCCGAGCGTCTTCCGTGTTCACACTGGCCCCGAACGCGCTCCACGCGCCGTCGCGCGGTGTGACGCCGTACACGCCGCCGTCGGATTTCTCGGCCGACGACGCCTTCCGGTTGGTGTCCCTGACGTCTGCAAGCAACTACATCGACGTCATGCTCGACGCTGAACATCTCGAGCCCGGTCCTGATACCGGGTGGGCAGAGGCGAATCAGCGGTTCAGTGACTGGCTCGACGTTCAGGATCGGGACGCGCAGCAGAAGCGTCGATCGATTGACGTCCTCCTCCTCGATGACTTCAAGCGCGAACTGGCAGAGGGAGCACGCGCGGCGGGAGTGTCCCCGCAAGCACTCCAGCAGTGGGCTGAGAAGCAGCCCATGAAGGGCTTCGGTGCCTTGCCTGCATCGGGGCTCTACCGCGAGATGCTTCACAACCGGCACCTCAACAAGGGCACGCACTGGAGGAGGAACGACCTTACGGACATGATCTATTTGTCCTGTGCGGCCGGGTACGCGGATTTCGTCGTCTGCGAGCGCCATATGCGCGAGCCGCTTGAGCGAGGTATCAGACGGCTCGCTCTCCCCACCAAGGTGTTCCGTCGACTGAGCGAGGCCGTTTCGGCTGTAGGCGATGCTTTGCAACAAAGGATGCCCCATGCCGATTGACCTGCTGGCCAACAAGCGGTAACCCTTCCTGGCAGTTGACGGTCCATGGGGAGCCAGACTGCAATGCGGCACCTTCGGTGAGAGGTCCTCACCGTTGTCGACGAACTCGCCTTTCATCACCTGGAGGCGAACCGCATCGACGTCACGGTCCTCAACGAACTGGCCGTCTCTGCCCACACCGGACCACGCGTCGTTACTCAGCTCCTGACCGGCTGGCCCTCCGTTGCATCTCGCTTGAGGCGGTCGGACAACTGGGTCTCCCGGTAACTGCGGTTCTTCTCCAGTGCCTGCGTGCGACGCAGCGGCGACGGCGACCCTGGTCCTCCGACACTCCGTGAACGAAAGAAGCCGTGAGTCAGAACGTTTGCCTGCGGTTCCGTCCGGTAAACCTGTGGGAATCGAACGGACACCCAATGGATTAAAAGTCCTGGCCAAGGCTTGCCGGGTGGTTCCGGATGGTACTTCCGGCTCCGAAACCACCCGGTCATGGCACATTCACGGAGACGGGCGATCTGCCTCGTGACGGCTCGTGCTACGCCGTCCGCTCACGCATCGCTCACGCAAAAGAGGCTGCTAACCAGTGCGTTCGCTACCTCTGGCGTAGCTCCGCTTTCCGACTAGCTTCAAGGCCGTATCAAGCGTGCCGCCAACGGAGGCCGGACCTACCGATGACCTCCGCGAGTGCGGAGCAGACCGCAGGATCGGCATCGACTGCAACAGCATTTCCGGGTCGCCTCCGGGCACGGAGCAGACACCACCCGTCACCGCGTCCGGTAACCACCACGGCGGATGGCCTCCGAAGGCGCGGAACAGACGGAGTGGTCACGTTGCAGTAGGCCAAGCCGGATGACCTGCACGGGCGCAGAGCGAACAGAGCCACGATGAGTGTGTTGCCGAAGGCATCGGAGTTACCTCTGCGGGTGCGGAGCGATGCTCCACGTGAGCCCCGTGAAGAATCGCGAAGGTGGGTTACCTCCGCAAGTGCGGAGCGAACTGCTCGTAGGCAGCCTGCTGCATGATCTGAAGCGGGTGACCTCCGCGCGTGCGGAGAAGTCCTGATCCTTGAGCTATGCGCCGGTTACGGCGGCGGTTGACCTCCGCGGGCACGGAGCACACGGTCCAGTCATCAAGGGGTTACCAAACGCGCCTCCGCGAGTGCACAGCAAAGTCTGTCGGGGTGGCCGCGATGATCCCGGGGATCTGGGTACCTCAGCTCGTGCAGAGCACGATGCCGCAACTCCTCGCCTCCACCCTCTGCGTGTAACCTCCGCGGGCGCGGAGCGAACGACGAGCAGCGGAGTCCAGTTCGAGGTGGCCCGCAGGTGACTTCCGCGGGCACGGAGCAGACGTACCGGAGCGCGTCTACGGAGTGGTCGTCCTCCGAGTGACCTCTGCGGGACGCAGAGCGGACGCACCGTTCCCCGCTAGGTTGGCGGTGGGCGTCTGGCTACCTCCGCATGCGCGGAGCCGGCCAGCGGCTCAGAAGCGCCCGCGAAGAGAACTACGTGGGACCTCCGTGGGGTCGGAGCAGACTTCACCCCAGGCACCCACTACCCCGACGGATACGGGCGACCTCCGCGGGTGCAGAGCAGACGTCAGCTGCGTCAGGAACCGGGCGAACTCGGTTCTGTAGCCCGCGTGTGCGGAGCGGACATCGGCGCCCTGATCGGCGCCGTTGCGCACGCCGGGTGACTTCACTAGGCGCGGAGCGGATGTGAACAGGCCCGTGGCCTGCGGTGCGTTTCCCGGGTGACCTCCGCAAATGCGGAGCATCCTCGTCGGGAATCTCGGTGTACGCGGTGAGCTTCGGAGGACCTCCGCAGGTGCGGAGCAGACTCTCCTACGCCGCCCGAGTGAGGAGAATTTGATCGGGCGACCTCCGCATGGTGGGCAGACAACCACCCGCTGTCAGGGAATCGAGAATCTGCCCCTACCTCCGCGTATGCGGAGCGGCCGTACGGCTACCTGCATGTGCGCGCTGCATCATCGGTCTACCTCCGCGTATCCGGAGCTGAGGCAGAGAATCTGTTCAAGACGCCGACTGCAAACGGGCTACCTCCGCTGGTGCGGAGCATTCCGGTACTTCACCCGGTACCTGATACGGGCAACCGGCCGACTTCCACTGATGTGGCAACGTAGCGGCGCGTGACCTCTGCGGCTCGAAGGAGATCACATCTCGTTTGTGAGGACCGCCTCGCGCGGGTGGCCTGTTCAGACTGCCTGATTCTCCTGGTGAACGCCGCTAGTGTGGAGCAGACTCAGCATATATGGGCTGCATCGCGTCCAGCAGCCTGCGGCTTCCTCATCCGGCGCCCGTGACATCGGGTGACCTCCGCGGATGCGGAGCAGCCACCAACGCCGGTGTCGGGCATACCGCCGGAACCGGGTGACCTCCGCGCCATGCAGAGCAGATGGGATCCAGGCGGCCGCAGGTCTGGTGAAGGGCGAGAGACCTCCTCGCACGAGGAGCACACGCGCTCGGGGCAATGGTGACGCACCACAGGCAGTGACCTTTACCATACAGAATGGACACGTTGACTCGGACAGCTTCACAGATGGCCGACGGGTTACCTCCGCATGGGCGGAGCATCCGTGAGACCGGGCTGAATCCCGAGTTCCGTCTTCTGGTCACCTCCGCTGGCATGGAGCAGACACCGCAGTAGTCAACAGCGACAAACTCCGGGTCCGAGTGACCACCGCTGGTGCAGAGCTGACGGGGCCAGTCGCGCCCGCCCAATGGCCGCCGAGGGGTGACCTCGTCTGCAGGTGCCGAGCGGACTCCAGCCAGTGCAGGACGTAGACCTCGTCCGACGGACAACCTCCGCCGTGCGGAGCGGACGTGATCTTCGGCTGAGGGTCGCCGGCCGCGGTCGAGTGACCTCCGCAGGTGCGGAGCAGACCCGTTGGGGACCTCGCGTACGCGGTGAGTTTCGGGGGACCTCCGCGGGCGCGTAGCAGACCCGACGATGTATTTCTGACCCCGCGGCAGGAGCGGGTGACCTCCGCAAGTGCGGAGCAGCCTGTGGCGTCGACAACGGATTCGTGTTCGACTGCGGGTGACCTCCGCGGGCGCGGAGCAGACGTCGCCATTCCAACCGACGCGCAGAAGATCCCCGGGCTGCCTCCGCAGATTCGGAGCGGCCGTTTACACAGAGACGCCCGGCGGAGATCTGTTCGGGTGACCTCCGCACCGTCCGGAGCAGACCACGGAGCGCCCCGGGTGAGTTCCACTTCGGCGGGTGACCTCCGCGGGTGCGGAGCGGACTCCAGCCAGTGCAGGACGTAGACCCCGTCCGGCGGACGACCTCCGCAGATGCGGAGCGGACGTGGTCTTCGGTCGGGGGTCGCCGGCCGCCGTCGAGTGACCTCTGCGGTTGCGGAGTAGACGCGCCCTGGTCACAGCGCTGCTTGATTTCAGGGCGGGTAATCTCCGTAGATGCGGAGGGGGCTCGTGCCGCAGGTCATAGATCCTTTGGTCCACCGGGTGACCTCTGCAGGTGCGGAGTGGTCGCGGCTTTCGGCGCGCAGGCATACCTCCAGGTCGGGTGACCTCCGCAGGCACGGAGTGGCCGTCACGCAGATCACCAGCGAACAGGCGGACCCAGGGTGACCCCCGCGGGTGCGGAGCAGACCCATCCCTCCTCATCGATGAGCAGATGCGGGACGGGTGACCTCCGCAGCTGCGGAGCAGTCGCGATCGATGTGCCGAGGGGCGGCGGCCCGGCCGGGTGACCTCCACAGCTACGGAGCAGACTCTCATTGACCTGCATAGACAGGTCGACCTTGCCGTTCTGTTATCAAGGTGCGCGGCTCACGGCCGGAGGAGCTAACCAGGGTCAGTGGCGTACGAGGCCGTTCTGTGGGTCGAGGCTGATGGCTCTTCCTGCTGCCCGGTAGGGGTTGATGGCGGTGCGTGTGACCGGGTGGGGGAGCAGGATGAGGTCGCGTAGGCCGGGGATGTGGGACCAGTTGTCGGGGGTGTGGGTGGTGGGGTCGCGGCTGGTGAGCCATTGGCTGTTGATGGGGATGGTGGCCTGCATGAGTTGGCGGATGGTGTGGCGGTCGTTGGGGTCGATGTGCTGGGGCAGGGCGGTTCGCGGGGTGTAGTGGGTGGGGTGGAGCCAGTGGTTGCCGTCGGGGGTGAGGTAGGTGGGCAGGATGCGGACGCTCTCGGCGCCGAGTCGGGTGGCGATCTGGTCGGGGTGTTCGTCGGTGTTGGTGAGGGGGTGCAGGTCGCGGACGGCTGCCGGGGCGGGGATGGCGGTGAGGCGGGCCGTGGCGGCGCGTTGGGTGTCGTCGGCGAGGCGGGCCGTGTCGTCGGCGCCCGCGAACTCGGGTCCGTAGACCTGGTCGACGAGGCGTTGGACGTCTTGCGGAACGTTGACCGGTTCGCCGTCGAGGGTGGTGAGGAGGTCGCGGGTGCGGCGCAGGAGGGAGGCCGGGTAGACGTCTCCCCAGGCAGGAGGAGGGAGTTGGCCAGCGGGGATGAGGACAGCCAGGCGTGGGGTGTTCGCCCAGGTGGGGCGGTCGGTGCGGGGGTGGCGGTGGCCGCGGCCGGCTCGCTGGAGGAGGAGGGCGAGGGGGGCGAGGTCGCTGACGACGAGGTCGAAGTCGACGTCGAGGGACTGTTCGGCGACCTGAGTGGTGATCACGACGAATGGCCGGTTGGGGCGTTTGCCGTTGGGGCCGGTCCACCGTTGGAGGCGGCGGGTGATTGCGGCGCGCTGCCGGGCGGGCATCCGGGCGTGCAGGATCCGTACGAGGGGCCGGTCGGTGCTGGTCGCCCAGGTGGTGTCGAGAAGGTCGCGGGTGGCCTGGGCGTCGGCGACGGTGTTGCAGATGATCAACGCGCAGCCCTTGTGGGCCTGTTCGAGGGGGGCGAGGAGGTTGAGGACGGCGCGGGCGCGACCTCGTGCGCGGTCCGGGTTGTGGGTGTGGGTGCAGGTGATGGTGTCGATGTTGAGCGGGTGGGCTCGGTTGGAGCCGAGGGTGGGTGAGGTGGTGATGGTTCCGGTGGTGTGGTCGGTGTAGGTCCAGCCGGGGTAGCTGGGGGTGATCGGTGGGGTGTCGTGGTGTCCGGCGCCGCGGCGGTAGGCGTGGATGAGGGCGGCGGCGGTGTCGCCGGTGACGGTGGCGGACAGCAGAACGACGGGGACGCCGAGTGCGCCGAGCCATTCGAGCAGGCGCAGGGTCAGCGCGTGGCCGTGGGCGTCGTAGGCGTGAACCTCGTCGATGATGACGGTCTTGCCGGACAGGCCGAGCCAGCGCAGGGCCATGAAGCGGTGCGGGAGGACGGCGAGGGCGGCCTGGTCCCAGGTGCCGACGGCGATGCCGGCGAGGAAGCCGCGGTGGCGGCCGCGCAGCCATTCGGCCACGATGTCCGGGCTGCTGGTGGCGGTGGCGAGCTGGTCAGGGGTGTAGTCGGCGTCCAGCCAGGCCATCGCGTGCAGCAGCGTGATGGGGGGCGGAGTACGGCAGTTGGCGCGGGCGTGTGCGCGGACCCGGGCCCACATGGCGTCGGTGGTGGCCATGGTCGGCAGCAGGAAGGCCAGGCCCTTGGTGCCGGCAGACGGCCCCATGATGCGTTCGGCGAACAGGGCACATTCGGTTTTGCCCTCGCCGGGCGGAGCGGTGATCAGCAGTAGTCCGGGGCCGTTCTTCGCCAGGGCTGGGAGGGACTGGGCGAGGCTGGTCTGAAGGGGGTGCGGGGTCTTGCCGCGCAGGTGGGGGAAGAGGTTGCGGAAGCTGCGGGTGCGTTGCCAGGTGGGTGGGACGAGTTGGGCTTCGCGCAGTGTCTTGGGAGCGGCGCGGCGGGCACGGCGTGCGTGGGCGTGCCAGTCGTGGGTACGGTCGCGGTCCCAGCGGCGCTGGCGGGCGCGGATCCAGGACAGTTGGGAGACGAGCCAGTCGGCCAGGATCACCAGGCCGGTGGTGACCGCTGCGGCGGGGCCGGTGGCCGGGGGGGTGGGCCAGGTGGGGGTGCCGAAGAGGTCGTAAATGAGGTGCATGAGGTGTTCGCGCTGCTCGTCCCACGCCTTCTCCCCCAAGCCGGGTGCGGAGGCGAGCGGGCAGGTGAGTTCGCTGCCCTGATGGGAGAGGGCGATCGGGTAGGTGCCGTGGTGGCCGCCGAGGAGCTGGCCGATCTGGTGGGCCGCACCGCGGGTGGGACGGCCGTTGAGCGGCAGACGGTGCAGGCGGTGCAGGAGTTCCGGCAGGACAAGGTGGGTAGCCCGCTGGTGGCTCGGACTGCTGACGTTGGCGGGTGTGGGTTCGTATCCGGGTTCTCCGGTGAGCGGACCGGCGCCCGGCGCGCAGCCCTGGAAGCCGGGAGTGATCTTGCCGAGGTCGTGGAGGCCGGCGAGGCAGATGACGAAGGAGCGGGCCTCGGGCTCGGTCAGTCCCCAGCCGTCGGCGATGACCGTGCGCTGGCGGGGGGTGAGGTAGCGGTCCCACAGGGCTGCCGCCATCACGGCGGCGTCGATGGCGTGGCAGCCCAGCGGATACGGGTGGGTAAGACCGCGTTCCTTGCCCCACAGCCGGGGCTCGAACAGAGCGGACACGCGCCCTGATTCCTTTCGTGCGGACGGGCTACCCGGCCCCGGCGTCGGCCGGGGCCGGGTAGCAAGGACGGTGGGGGTCAGGGGCGGTAGGGGGCGATGGACAGCAGGCCCAGGCCGTAGGCGCGGCCCTGGCCGATGCCGGTGGTGATCGCGGTACGCAGGGCCTCGGGGTCGGTGACGGTAGCGACGCCCTCGAAGCGCATCGCACGCAACCGGATCCCCTTGGCATCAGTGCGAGAGCCGAGCACGTCGGGCTGCGGGAGGTCGAGGACGAGTTGGTTGGCCAGTCCCGCCCGGCCGGCTTGGCGCTCCCACCAGGCCAGGGCATCCTCGCCCGAGACGGGCACGCGCCTGCCGCGCCGGGCACCGGGCACCGGCACGCTCTTGATCGGGTTGGCGTCGATCCGGAACCGCACGACGCGGCCTTCGCCAACCCAGTTGAGCAGCGGGCCCAGGTCGCGGTATTCGACCTGGCTGGCGTAGCCGGAGGGCAGGGCGTTGCGGTTGATGGGCAGCGTGGACTGGATCAGCAGCAGCGCACCGGCCTGCTCGCGCTCGATGCGGTAAAGGGTGTTCGTGGCCGTCCTGGGGGCGGGTCCGAGGGCGTCGGGGAACAGGGCCTGGACGGTGGCGTGCAGGCGGGTGGCGTCCTTGAGGTCACGGTGGACGACACGACTGCGGGCTTCAAGGTGGAGCCGGGCCAGGTGCACCGTCTGGGTGACGGCCGTGGGGGCGGTGGTCATGCGGCGGCTGCCTCTCGATAGACGGTCAGTGCGGTGAGCCAGTCCGTGCCCCGGCCCGCATCGTCGGCATCGGGCAGCGGGCGTTGCCGCTCCCACACGGGGCAGCCCGCGAAGTGGCGGTGCGGGCCGGGCTGGTCGCGGACCTCCGTGTCCGGCAGGGCTCCGGGCTCGGGGGCGGCGTCGTAGAGGAACGTCACCGGCTCTCGGGCGCCGTACCGCGCTGGGGTGCGGTGCAGTGGCAGGCGGTCGAGTTCGGCCACCGGGTCGCTCACGTCGGACCGGATGAGGATCGGGGTGTCCGGAACGCAGGAACGGCGCCCCAGGTAGGGGGCGAACCGGGGACGTTGGAGGGCCTGGGTGCACCCGAGGAGGGTGGGCGCGGGCCCGGTGACGGCGACGGTGAAGGCGGCGTCCGTCAGGTACCAGCGCTGGGTGAGGATGGTGCCCTCCCCCAGCTTGCGGAACTTGCCGTCGGCGGTGGGCGGGGTGAGATGGCGGGGGTAGCCGCCGCCGATGGTGTGGAAGTCCATCTCCCGCTGACCCGGCCGGTCCACCCGGATGGTGTAGGACAGCTCGGTGAGGTCGGTGTTGTCGCTGTCGCGGGGTCGGCCCAGGCAGCAGGCAAGCAGTCCAGTGAGGCCGGAGCGGGTGGGCCAGCGGTAAGTGCTGCGCACTTCGAAGTCCGCGTCCGAGCCCCAGGACTGCAAGGGCCCGGACAGGTGGAGCAGGAGCCCGCCGCTCACGCCAGCTCCTTGGTGACGGTGTCGCTCACGCGGGTGATCAGCTCGTCCAGGCCGTCGAGGCGGTCGCCCAGCGCGTCGAAGGCATCGTCAGTCAGGCCGCTGTGGGCGTGGGTGATCAGTCCCCCAGTGCCCAGGAAGCGGTGGTGTGCCCTGGCGTGGTCGTTCAGCCGCTGCATGGAGCGGGGCAGGTAGCCCTCGGCGCTGTCGGGCACCGGGGTCTCGTACGCGCCGACCAGGCTGACCGGGCGGTCCGACCGCAGTGCGGCGTAGGTCAGGTGCGGCACGGTGAACGGGGCGGTGCCGGAGGCTTTGGCCGGCAGGACCGTGGTGATGAAGGCGCGCATGAACTCCGCGAGTACGGCCTGGGCGGTCTGGGTGTCGCCGTCGAGGTTGCGAACGAGTTCGGTGAGGTTCAAGGAGGTGTAGCGGTAGAAGGTGGCCGAGGTGTAGCGCTGGTCCCCCATGTGCCCGGCGCCGCGCTCGGTGCCCTCCTCATCGAGGATGTCGTCGACCGCCGTGAAGTAGTCCAGCTGGGTGCTGGCCGCGTGGGTGCTCAGTCCGTGCGCCATCTGCACCGCGCCGTCCACGATGGAGCCCGCCTCGTTGGCGAGCATGCGGCCGAAGGCGGCGACCGAGGCGTTCCTCGACTGAAGGATCGTGAGCACCGCCGCCTTCGGCAGGATCTTGGCCGCGTACCTGGCCAGTGGGCTGCCCTCACCGACGGCGGGCTCTTCCTCGTCGTCCGCTGCCGGTTCCAGGTCGGCGTCCGCCTTCCTGCGGGTGGTCCTCTTCGCCGCCTTCACCGCCTCGGCCTCAATGTCGTAGACCGCCTGGGTGATGTCGCCGCGATGGCCGTCGGCGAGGTCTGCCAGTTCGTCCAGTGCGCTCTCCGGCAAGAACAGCAGGGCGTTGGTGCCACCGGAGTCAGCGATGCCCAGCCCCTTCACCCCGGCCGCCAGAATCAACATCTGCCCCGCAGCCAGGGCCAGTTCCGGCTGCCAGCCGCGGGCTCCCAGCCGCTTAGCGACGGCCTGTGGCACGCCGCGGGTTCGCAACGCCCGGATACCGACCGCCTTCTCCACAGCCGTACGGGTGTGCCGCTTGCCGTTCTGCGATGAATTGCGGGCGCGCATCACGCCGCCGTAGCGCGCGGACTTCGGGGCACCCTGCCGGTCGCGGTTCAGATTGGAGTACGGGTACGACTGAATCAGGTGGAGGTCGACGTGCAGGCTTCCGGGGCCGAAGTTGATCACTTGGTCTTCTCCTCAGCGGTGCGAACGGTGGGGATGTGGTAGGCGCGGGCCCATTCGACGCGGACGTCGTCCGCCCACTTCGGCCAGCGGGTCAGATCTCGCAGCAGCACCGGCCACTTGACGGGGATCTGCTGCGAGCGCAGCAGCGAGATCGCGCCGGGAAGCTCTCGGTACAGGTCCTCGCTGCCGAGTTCGGCCAGGTGCGACAGTGCATCGGCGGCGTTCTCCCGGCGCATCGAACCCGTGCGTGCGGCGCGGCCGTAGGACCAGCCCAGGTTCTGCCACACCTCCGCCGGTTTCGCCACAGGCGGCGGGTTCGACTTCGCCGTACGGGGGTTGGGGGCGTCGTGGACCGCGTACAGGCAGGCCACGAGCAAATACGGGAGTTCGGCCCCGCGGGTGGGCGCGTAGGCCGGGATCCCTCCGGCGGGCAGCAGATGCATGTACAGCCGCCATGGGGAGGTGAGTTCCTCGGCCAGGCCGTCACGCAAGGCGGCCCGGCCGCCCGGGGTGGCGCACGCGTTACGGACGGTGCGCATGAACCGCTCGAACGACTCCAGCGGGTTCTTCTTGGCCGACGGGGCGGGCGGGGACTCGGTGGTCACGCGGCCTTCGCCCTCCTTCCAGGAGTGCGGGGATGGGTGAGCTGGGTGCGGGCCTGGGCCACCGGGTGCAATCCCTGCGGGGTGGTCGCAGCCGACCGGGTGATGGCGTCGTAGATCTCCAGGGCCAGGCCGCGAAACCGGGGCACCTCGGCGCTGTCGTGGCTGATCGCCGGCCAGAACAGCACCTCGGCGCGGTCCCAGTACGCCCCAGTCGCCTCATCCGCCCACGGGCAGGACTTCTCACCGGGCGCCAATTGCTTCCACGCCGTACGCAGCGCCCTGGCCAGATCGGCCGCCGCGCCCTCCGCCGCTCTGCGGGTGTCGGCCACGCGGGCGGCGCGTTGCGGATGCCGGGAAGGAAGAAACGCGGCGATGCTCGCCGGGGTCGTCACGGCGTACCAGTGTTCGTCCTTCTCCTGTTTCTCCTGGTGGCAGCCCAGCGCTCGCACGCGCACCGGCCCCAGCCCGTCAAGGACTTCCTCAGGAAGGTCGGCGAACGCGGACAGCCATGCCGGAAGAATCTGCCCCTTGACGCCCGCCGCGGCGGGGTTCTTCGCGTGGATGAAGGCGTCGAAATCCCTCAGTAGGGCACGGCGCCAACTCGCCCGCACCGGACCGCCCTTGGCGCGGGCGATGACGAACGGATCCCGGGCCGCGGGCAGATCCGTCCGCGTGGCCCAGGCCACCCAGCAGCCTGTCGTCTCTGCTCCCGTCTCGTCCGCAGACAGCAGGACATGGTGGGCACTCCGGCCGGTCAGCAGCGAGACGGGTCCGCACACGGGGGATGGCAGCAGGGGGTCTTCGAGTTCCTCACGCTCCCACGGCGCGAGATCCTGTGCCGGATCTTCTCCTCCAGTCGGCGGGGGGCACGACAGGACGAGTGAGGTGAACAGACTCCCGCCCAGCGGGTGGAAGGACACCAGCGCCCGCAATGGCGCGGCCTTCATGTTCTTGGAGTTCACGCCGCCGTGCCGGCGCTGGGCCCCCGTGCCCGACGGGCCGTAGCCGCGCCAGGCGAGCAGCCAGCCCAGTGCCTCGCCCGACGGTACGGGCACCTCCTGCGGCGTCCGGTCCAGCCACGGCTGGTTCGATCCCGACGGCCTCGGCATCACCAGTTTCCCGGGCGGCGCCTGGCGCGAACACTCCGCCGCAAGACGCGGATCCTGGAGGAACGGCCGGTGCGGATCATAGAGATCGAACCGGTGCCGCCACCGGTCGAAGTACGTGTTCACGGCCCCCGCATCGAACCGGCCCGCCGACAGCAGCCCGTCGAAGCGCTCCTCCCACACATCCCGGTCGGACACATCAAGGCCGCCGGCGCGGACCGCGAGCGCGGTCAGAAGGCGCCGCAGCATCGACTCCACCGCCGGGTTCGCCACCTCAAGGTCCGCCACAGCATGAGCGGCCAGAAGTGCCGTGCGCAGACCGACTCCTCGGCGACCACCAGGCTCAGCCTTCGGCACCAAGGCCGCCAACTCCTCGGGATCCGCGTCCCGACGGAACACCAGCGTGACGCACGGCTGGTCAGCCGCGATGAAAGCACGCAAGATCCCCCCTCCTCCCAATCTCGGAAACGCCAACAGCGCCCGAACACCGATGAGTTCACGAATAGTCACCGACATCAAGCAGGGAGTGACGCTAAGGGGACGTATGGAACAGGCGCAACCGGAACCTCCGAACTCACCCCAACTGTCAGAGCCGCCCGATAAAGTCCCGGTGGACACGCTCTGCACACACAGAGGTAACCCAGGGACGTATGGGGCAAATCTCCGCAATATCTCCCAGCTTCGCATCAGCGGAGACTCACACCCCCGCCCACCCGATCGAGTGACTTAAATGCATGTCCCACGACTGCGATAGGTCACGATCGAAAGAACGGGCTTGTCGTAACGCATAACAAAATGGCAAAGCACCCCTAACCATGCAGGTCAGCAAGGGTTGGCCCCGCGTCCGCGGAGGTGCCCCGAACTGGGAGTTCAGGTACAGGACGCGGTGCCGGTTGGCTCCGCGTCGCGGAGGTGCCCCGCCAATGGCCCAACTCTGGTGGGCGAGCGCATGGTTGGCTCCGCGTCCGCAGAGGTGCCCCGAGGGGCCGGTGCGCGGCGTAGAGAGTGTGTCCGTTGGCTCCGCGTCCGCGGAGGTCACCCGTCCTTGGAGTCCTGGCCAGAACATGAGGTTGGTTCCGGACGCTTTCCCCATGTCCGGAACCGCCTGGTCAGGAGCACCTCCCCGCACATCGGGCTTCGGTGCCTGACGGCTTCCTGCCGGACCGTCCGCTCATGCAGAGCACCCCGCATGAACTGCACCGGAACACTCTGGACAGGCCGCACTTGCTGATCCATCCAAGATCACAAAAAGTAGGCCCAACCCTACAGACACCGGCCCGTTCGACGGTCAGCCTGGGCGCATCGACTCAGCCTCGTTTCTGTGGCGCGGATCTTCAAGATCAGCAAATGCATCAACTGTGATGCGGACACGCGCCCTCACGGCGGCGAGTCTTGTACGCGGCGCCTCAAGGAGGCTCGGCTCGTTGAGTTCAGCTGCATGTCTGCCTGATCGCGTGGGCGAAGCCGAGGGTGATCACGAAATGTACCTAGCGTGGTACAGACTTCGCGGCGCGAGGCGGAGAGGCTGGTGCCCGAGTTGAGGAGCAGCCAATGAGCGGGCTCGCGGTGGAATTCGAAGTCATTGCTGCCATTTGTGCCGCGAGGGTTCTGATTCGCCAACTCCGAGGGCTGTTGGTGGACATCGGTAACGCAATCCGCGCTTGGCGCTCCGTGCGCGACGCCTTGCAGAACGAGCAGGAGGAACACCACGGCTGACCTCTGCGCTCGCTCCGACTGGGAGGCGGGCGGTCGGCACCAAGCCAGGGCGTTCGGCAGTCGCGCCGCTGCCACCACTGGGTTGGATCTCTGTGGCTGGCCTGGTGACAAAAGGGTGCGGCGTTCCGTTCGGAACGGAGTGGTGGTAGGGGCTTTCCTGGCCTGATCGCGCTTCTGAAGCGGTATACGCCGGTCGTACAGCGGGGTCCCTCGTGGCGGCGGGCCAGTTGCTACGGGAGCGAACGGCGCACTCTGGTGCGGTGGATGCCCATTGCGCTCGTTACAGTGAGTTCGCGATCGCCCACGGTTGACTACTCCGGCCGTTTGCGCAACGAGAGCGGGCCACGCAAGGGAGGGGAATACGCGCATGATTCAACGCCTGGCCATGGCCTTCGGCACGCTCTCCGCCGTGACACTGGCGTTGACGCGTCTCCCTCTGGAACTTGGCAAGTCGTGGGCTTCTGTGGCCCACTCCGCTCAAAGCAGCCGCCTCAGTTGAAAGCGAGCGCTCGGTAGACATTGCGGACATCCGTCAGGGGTTGGCGGTCGCGGGTGTAGTAGAGCTTATTCGTCAACAGAATTGCCCACCGTCGGCGCCGGGGTGAGATCCACATGCCGGTTCCCGTGAAGCCGTAGTGCACCCAGATGTCGTCGGCTGGATCAGCACCGGGGGCGGGGTGCCAGAACAGCCCACGTGCAGGGGCAAGTGAGCCGGTCTGGACACTGAGCGACGCCTCGGACCAGGCAGACCCGAAGCCCGCTCGCTCGGGGACAGCGTTGTCGTTCAACATGTAGCGCAGGAAGCGGGCCAGGTCGTCGAGGACGGTGAAGGCGCCGGCGATGCCGCACACGCCGCCGAGGAGGCGGGCGGAGAAGTCGTGGGCGGTGCCCTTGAGGTGGGTGTTGGTGTCCGGGTCGAGTTCGGTGGGCGCGCACCGGGCGACCGTCGCGGCGGGTAGGGGGCCGAAGCGAGTGGCTTTCATGCCCAGGGGCTGCCAGGTCCGTTCCGTGGCGAGTTGGTCGAGGGGCTGGCCGGAGATGTGTTCGGCGAGGTAGCCGAGGATGAGTGCGGCTCGGTCGGTGTATTCGACGGCCTCGCCCGGTGGGCGGTGGAGGGCTTCGTGCAGTACGCCGTCGCGGATGTCCTGGGGGTCGGTGCCGTACAGGCTCTTCAGTTGGGCCCGTAGCGGGACCCCTGCGGTGTGAGTGAGGAGTTGGCGGGCCGTCACGGCCGCGAGCGGGTGGCCGTCGACCTCCGACCAGAACTCCCCGAGGGGAGAGTCGAGGTCGAGTTTGCCTTCTTCCCACAGTGCGCCGATGGAGGACCAGACGGCGAGGATCTTGGTGAGGCTCGCGGCGTCGAAGACGGTGTCGGGACGCATCGGAGCGTGCGGTACGTCGGGGTCGAGGACGCCGGTGGTGCCGTGGGCGTGGATGCCAGAGGCGTCGCCGACGGCCCAGACGGCGCCGGGGTAGACCTTATCGCGGACGCCTTCGTCGAGCAGGGCTTCGATGCGGTCGGTGCGGTACGTCATGGTCTCCCTGTTCGCCGTGGGCATCCCGCCGGTCAGCGTAGTGACCGGGGTGGGTGGGGCCGGGCAATGGCGTGCCGGACGTCAGCTGGCCATGGTCGTTCTAGGTGAGCTGGCGGCCCAGATCGGTCAGGGCCTGCGCGGTGGCGGAGAGCGGGTAGCGGGCGGCGTTCGCGTGGCCCGCCCGGCGCAGAGCCGGAAGCAGGCCAGGTGTCGTGCGTAGCCGGTCCAGGTCGCGTGCGAGGGCTGCGGGGCTGGTGAAGTCGGTTGCCATGCCGGAGGCGGCGAGGGTTTCGCTGAGGCCGGGTACGGGTTGGTAGAGGACGGGGAGGCCGCAGGCTTGGGCCTCCAGTGCGACCAGGCCCATGGCCTCCAGGGTGGTGGAGGGCATGACCAGTAGGTCGTGCTCGGTGAAGGTTTTCCACAGCTGTGGGCGGCGGAGCCAGCCTAGGTAGCGGGCTCGTACGCCGGCTCGTTGCAGCAGTGGGGCCAGCGTGTGGAACTGGGCTGGGGGTGCGGCGACGCTCAGTTCGACGCCCGGCACCGAGGCCAGGCTCTTCACCAGGGCCTCGACGCCCTTCTCGGCTGTGAGTCGGCCCGCGTACAGCAGCCGTAGGTGGCTCGTTGGAGAGCGGGCAGGCCGGGCCGGTGGATCGGTGATCAGGTGGTCGGGGATGCCCCAGGGGATGTGGGTGATCTTGCGGCGGTTGACCAGTGGAATGAGTTTGCGGAGTTGATCGGCCATCGCGCTGGTGGGGACAACGATCGCGTCTGCAACCTTCGTCGTCTCGTGCAGCACCTGGAGTTGCTCGCGGTGGATCTCGGCGAAGAGCAGGTCGGTGCCGTGGACCAGGACGATGCGGGGGTGTGAGGGGAGCGCGCGGATCAGGGCGGGGGTGGCCCCAAAGGTGAGGTGCTGCAGGTGCAGCACGTCGATCCGGGTCGGGTCGATCGCGGCCGCCAGTGCCGAGCGCAGGGCGGCTACGTATCGGCTGAAGGCTGGGCCCTCCAGGCACTTTCCGGGGACTTGGAGGAGGTCGAGGCCGGCCGGGAGGTGAGGTCGCGGGCCGGTAGGGGCGAGCATGAACGCCCGTGCTGGGATGAGTGGTTGCTCGCCCGTGTAGAGGTCGAGGAAGAGTTCGACGCTGCCTCCCGGGCTTCCGGCGGGCAGGTCCAGCAGGGTGGCGGCCAGTGGCGCGGTGGTCGGTTGCGGGGTCACCGGACTCCTCCGGGGATCTCTTCGTAGAGGCGGGAGATGTCGATGCCGTCCGTCGCCGCGTACTTGGCGTCCTGCTGCTGGTAGCTGGCCGGTGTGCCGAAGGCGCTGAGGAAGACGAGCTTGCCGAAGGTCATGCCCGCGTAGATGCGAACCGGCCGGGCGGCACGGATCTCCAGGGTCCAGCGAATGGCGTGACCTTGGTGGCCGAGCGGGGCGGAGACGTGGACCCAGATGCCGAGCGCGCCGATGGTGCGGTCGCCGTTGAGCAGTTGTGCGTACGTCTCGGAGCCGGTCCTCTCCAGCGTGACGCCGAGATAGAACGCGTCCGGCGTCAGCACCAGGCCCGCGGCCGGGATGGTCTGCTCGGCGAACGCAGTTGGGACGGCTGCGTCCAGCTCTCCGTCGCAGATACGGATGGTGTCGCCGAGTCGCCAGTCGTAGGCGTTCGGGGAGAGACGGGCGGGGTCGTACGGGTCGATCGTGATCTCGCCTGCCTGGATGGCGGCGCTGATCGCGGGGCCGGTGAGGATCACGAGGCGACCACCTTGAGCCGGGCCGCGTCGCGCCAGTAGGCGGAGGGCTGCGGGCCGATGGCGGCCTGGTACTTGCCTTGGTAGGGGGCGATGGAGCCGGTGGAGACGAAGAACATGATCTGCCCGATGCGCATGCCCGCGTACACCCGTAGCGGGCGGATCGGGGAGAGCATCAGCGTCCACTGGCCGTGGAAGCCGATGTCGCCGATCGGGGCGGTGATCTCGACGAAAAGGCCAAGCCTGCCGACGGAGGAGCGGCCGAAGAGCAGCGGTACGTAGGTGTCGGAGCCGACCTGTTCGACGGTGTGTCCGAGGTACAGCTCACCGGGCCGGAGTACGTATCCGCTCTTCCCGATCGTGACCTCGTGGGTGGGGTTGGGGCGGTGGGCGTCGATCACGGTGTCGGTGTAGGTCAGCAGGGTGGGGCCGAGGCGGACGTTGTAGCTGTTGGGGTTGACCTGTTCCGGTTCGAAGGGCGCGATGGTCAGGCGTCCGTCGTGGGCAGCGGCGGTGATCTCGGGCCCGGTAAGGATCATTGCTCGCCTCCTGTAGCGGTGTCGTCAGCGCCAGCCAGGGGTGTGAGCAGGACGCTTCGTACGGCTTGGCCGAGCCGTAGTCCGGCTTGATGTGTTCGTCCGCCGAGGTGGCTGTCGGCGAGGTAGTCGGTCGTCAGCACGCTGCTCGTCGCCGGGGGCAGAGGGGCGGGAGCGATGGCCAGAGGACCGACACGGTCGGTGAGGTGGCCGAGCAGCTTCTCGTGGTCCTGGGCGTGGTCGTTGGGGAGGCGGGCGTGGACGAGTTGGTTGTCGAAGGGCTCGATGGTCAGCAGGTCGCCGAGGGTGAGCACTTCTCGGAGCGGCGTGGAGCGCAGGGCGGTCTCGTTGAGGACGACCGCGTCCGCGCCGAGGCCCGAGTGCAGTCGGCCGGCGACCTCTGCCAGCAACTGGCGTCGGTCGAACGAGGCATTGCGGTAGGGCTCGTTCACGATGCCGAGCGGGCTGGCGAGTGTCCGGCCGACGAGTGCGATCTTGTCCTGCACCGTGGCGAGGTTCTTGGGCAGCCCGTGCGAGCTGGGGAAGGTGCCCGTGCGGGCGGCCCAGCCGGTTCCGATGGGCTCTGCGGTGGCGTATCCGATGCCGAGTTCGCGTCCCTTGACCACGAGGGTGTCGCCGACGGGTACGGGGCCGTACGTGTCGCTGTGGCAATGCCCGGCGAAGATGATGTCCGCGAAGGGGCAGGCGGCGGCCATCTTCAGGTCCTCGTCGAAGCCGGAGTGGGACAGCACGATCCAGTCATCGGTGCGGTGGTGATGTTCGAGCATCACCTCGCGCAGGGCCTGAGCAGGGTCGGTGACGTGGTGACCGATGCGGTCGCCGGTGGGGATCGCGTTGAACGCCTGGGTGCCGATCACTGCGGTGACGGCGACGCGTCGGCCGGCGATCCGCTCGATGCGTACGCGGTCGAAGAGTGGATTGCCGTCGTCGTCGGTCGTGTTGGCGCACACGGTCATCTCGCGCAGCCCCGGCTCGAAATGGTGCCGCCAACCGTGATTCCCCGGGGCCAGCAGGTCGTAGAGGCTGGTGAGGATCTCGTGCTCGATCTGGCCTTGGCCGAGGCGGTAGAAGCCGCTGCCTTCGAAGAAGTCGCCGCAGTCCACGATCAGGCTCTCGGCCCTGGCTGCGTGGAGATGGGCGAGCATCGGTGCGGGGGAGGCGAAGGCGGAGTGGACGTCCGTCGTGGCGATGATCCGCCGTAACTGCCGGTTCATGGTGTGACCTCGCAGATGTCGGCGCCGAGGGCATACAGCTTGGTGGGAAGGTCGGCGTGGCCGCGTCGGAGCTGCTCCAGGCCGCCCAGGGTGGTGACGCCTTGCGCTGTCAGGCCGGCGATGAGCAGGGCGGACCCGGTGCGGATGTCGGTGGCCTCGACACCGGCTCCGATCAACTGCTGCGGACCGGTGAGACGGCACTTGGTCGGGGACAGTTCGTGGATCTCGGCACCGAGACGGGCCAGCTGTGGCAGCAGGTTGCTGTGGCGGCCGGGGTTGATCGTGTCGGAGAAGAGATGCGTACCGGGGCGAGTGAGGGCCAAGGCCATCAAGGACGGCTCGAAATCGGCATCCAAGCCCCTGGGGGCGAGGGAAGCGATGGCCCGCAGAGACCGGCTGGTGGGTCGGGTTTCTCGCGCTCGGACGGTGATCACGTCGTTCTCGGTGTCGGAGGGAACCCCGAGCCACCGCAGGGCCCTGACCAGGGGGACGACATCGTCACCGCGTACACCGCAGATGCGTGCGTCGCCGCCTGTGACCGCGACCGCGCAGGCCAGAGTCCCGGCCTCGATCTTGTCGCCGGGCACGCGCCAGAAAATGGTCTCCGGTGGCGCGGCCAAAGGAGGCGCGAGGGCGAGGAGTGCCTCACTGACTCGGCACTGCCAGCCAGCCGTCCGCACCGCCTCAACAACAGCCAGCACTTCCGGCGAAAGGTTGGGCAACCCCAGCCGCAGTGGCCGTCCGGCCACGACCGCACGGAGAAGAGCGGCGATGGTCGCGCCTCGGGAGCGGAAGGGAAGCGTGATCGAGACCGTTTCCGGTCGGGCACTGGCTGCTTCTACGACGTAGCCGTGGTCGTCGACGGTCGTGCGGTCGCCGAAGCGTTCGTAGACCTTGAAGTGCTGTTCCATGCCGCGTTCCCCGATCCGGCAGCCGCCCGGCCAAGGGAGGCACGCCCGGCCGTATGTGCCCAGCAGGGCGGGGACGAGGTAGTACGAGGCCCGGATGCGGGCGGCGATGTCGAGGTCGGACCCGGCTTGGGGCTTGTCGCCCGGCAGGATCACCGCGGTGTGCAGGTCGCCGACGGGTCGGGCTGTGTGCCAGCCGGCCTGCTGGAGCAGGGCGAGCATCGTCTCGACGTCGGCGTTCGCCGGGACGTTGCCCACGTGCACGGGGCGGTGCAGAGCCGCCGCGGCTGCCAGGAGCGGCAGTGCTGCGTTCTTGGACCCGTCGACCGTCACGGAGCCGGTGAGAGGGCTCCCGGGGCGGATGGCCACCACTTCGGCGGCGACTGGAGGGATCCGTACGGCTGTCAACCGTCAACTCCTTTGCAGAGGTACGTGTCGTGAGGGCTGGGCTGGGGCGCCGACCTTGAACTCGGCCCAGCAGCGTTTGCCGGACGGCAGCGGATCGACTCCATGGCGATCGGCCAGGGCGGCGACGAGGAACAGGCCGCGCCCGCCCTCTGCCTCCATGTCCGGCAGTCCGGCTCGTGGGACCTTGCGGTCGGCATCGGTGACCTCGATCAGCAGACGCTCGCCGTCGAGGCGGGCGCCGGCCGAGATCGGGCCGTCGCCCGCGTGCCGCACCGCGTTCGTCAGCAGTTCGGCGGCGACCAGTTCTGCCGTGCTCAGCAGGTCCTGGTCGAGGGAGGCGTCCCAGCGCCGTATCCCGTTCGCGAGCTGCTGCCGCGCGGAGCGGGCGGCGGCAGGTGTGCCGTGAACGGAGAATCGGATCTGGTGCGCTTCCATGAGCTGCCTCCTGGATCGGTGCGGCTGCTCCAAGCAACCGCTCCGGAGGCAAGCTGGACTACGCCGTGTGCTGGGGTTGCATCACTTATGCAGGAGCCGCATCGCGGTGAATCGCCGCTCGGTTACGCTCGGTTGAGCAGGCAGAATCGGCGACGGCAGGAGGGGCCGTGGCACAGATGGCCGAAGAACAGAGCGAGGCGAGACGGATCGGCGAAGTGATCCGTCAGGCACGTGTTTTACAGCGGCGCTCGCAGAAGGACGTGGCCGCCGCACTGGGGTATCACCAGTCGAAGGTGAGCCGCCTGGAAAGCGGCAGGGGCACGGAGGACGTGCGTACGCTGCGCGAGGTCGCGCAGGTGCTGGACATTCCACCGCACCGTCTGGGCCTCGCCGCCGCATCTGACACCGGCCCCGCCCCTGAGCCCGGAGCAGAGGACATGCACCGCCGTACCTTCCTCGCCGCGAGCGTGGCCGCGCTCGCGGCTCCGTCGCCGCCATCGTCGTCGTCGACCACCGCGCATCACGACCTGATCCGCGTCCTGCTGCCGGGTACGAGCCCCGTCGCCACCGGGCAAGCCCTGGGCATCGACGAGCTGCGGGACCGGCTGCGGGCAGTACGCCGGATGTTCTACGTGTGCGACTACGCGGAACTGGAGCAGACCCTGCCGGGACTGATCGCCGACCTGCGCCAGGCCGCTGGCGGTGGCTCCTCCGGCTCGGCGGAGGCGTCCGGGCTGCTCGCGACCGCGTACCAGACATCGGTGAGCCTGCTGCTGAAACGAGCCGACCAGGGCAACGCCTGGCTCGCGGCCGGTCGGGCCATGGCCGAGGCGGAACGATCCGGAGACCCGGTCGTCCTCGCCGCCAGCGTCCGCGTGCACGCCCACGTCCTCGTACGAGACAAGCACACCGCCCAGGCCGTGAACATGGTCCGCCACACCGCCGACCAGCTCACCGGCTCCTACGACCAGCGCTCCCCCCGCTACCTGGCGGCGGTCGGACTGCTCCTGCTGCGCGGGGCGACCGCCGCCAGCAGAAACGGTGACCGCGACACCACCCAGGACTTCCTCACCGAGGCCAAGGAAGTGGCCCGCTACGTCGCCTTCGACCAGCCGGACGCCTGGGCGAACTTCAGTCCCACCAACGTCGCCCTGCACGAGGTCAGCGCGGCCGTCTCCTTCGGCGACGCCGGCATCGCCCTGCAGACCGCCCGGCCCCTCATGCGCCGCCACATTCCCGTCCCCGAACGCCGGGCCGCGCTGTGGGTGGAGACCGCCCGCGCCTACAGTCAGCAGGGCAGACTCGCCGACGGCTACCAGGCCCTGCGCATCGCCGAGAGCTGCGCGGCACAGGACATCCGCCGCCCGGCCGTACGCGAACTGGTCGCCGACATGGCAGCCCGCGACCGCCGCCGAGCCTTGCCCGAACTGCACCACTTCAGCCGCCAACTGGGAGTGCCCGCGTGAGTGACCAGCCCGACAAGCCGTTCCTCCAGATCGTGGTCTGCGCGGCCGGAGTCGCTGGTGACGTCGGCAAGCTGATCACCGCGGCCCACGAGCGGCAGTGGGACGTGGGCATCGTCGCCACACCACAAGGGCTCGGCTTCCTCGACGTGGAGGCGTTGGAGAGCCAGATCGGACGCCCCATCCGCTCGGCCTGGCGCTCGGTGGGCGAGCCGCGCCCGACCCGGCCCGCCGATGCGATCGCGGTCGCCCCGGCCAGCTTCAACACCGTCAACAAATGGGCCGCCGGAATCTCCGACAACCTCGCGCTCGGCATCCTGTGTGAAGCACCCGCCATGGACGTCCCCATCGCCGTACTGCCGTATCTGAACTCCGCGCAGGCCGCCCACCCCGCGTACCGCCGGAGTCTGGAGCAGCTGCGTGAGATGGGCGTCCTGATCGGCTCGTACGAGCCTCACCGGCCGAAGGCCGGCGGAGGGGCCGACCGCTACCGCTGGGAAGAAGTGCTGGAGCTGCTCGCCCCCAGGCTGTCCGCGCGGTCGTGATCAGGGCTGCGCCGTGCGCGGTCACGCCTACGGGCCAGCGCTGGTATCCGGGCCCGTTCATGGCGTTCAGCCGGAGCGCTTGTAGCCAACCCAGAACCGGCCGCCGACCTGCCCGAGTACCTCGTCCACCACATCGATGAGGGTGGCTCGACGGCGCCACCCGGGACTGAACTACGGATGGAACGGCGCCGCAGGGATTGAGTCGTTATTGCACAAGGCGGAGAACGGGTCGCTGTTCCTGGACGTCGAGCAGTTCACGAACCCGCTTGGGCGTCCAGGCCAGTTCATGGGCCAGTGTGGCCACCGAGAGGTCCGCTTCTTTGCAGGCCAGTTCGAAGGCTTGGCGCAGCAGTGACGGCTGTTCACCGGTGTAGTTCGATACCGACTCGGGGATGAAGCCTGGCTGGCCATCCAGCGCGCGAAGGCGTTGATATGCGCGGCTGGTCGTGGCGTCGGAGATCAGGCCGAGTTCACGGCATCGGTAGACGAGCGAGTGGATGGAGACACCCCAGACCTGCCTCAGCTCGGCCAGGCGCGCGAGATCCATCCGCTTGGGTAGGTGGGGCAGGATGCTGTCCTGGGGGGTGAGGAACTCGGCGGCGAAGGCGTCGGCCTCCTTTTCCTGCCGGCTGTCACCGGTGGCGTCGCCGTGAAGTACGAGGTGCCCGAGTTCATGGGCGGCCGTGAAGCGGTGACGGTAGATGTCGTCCGCCCGATTCGCTGTGAGGACCACGAGGGGGCGCGCCGCCCTGGTGGAGAACGCGTCCACGGTCGCCGCCGAAGGATCGGACGCGGGCGGCATCACGACAACGATGCCGTGGGATTCCATACGTCGGACGAGGTGGGTGACCGGCCCATCCCCCATCCCCCAACGCCGCCGAAGCTCTCGTGCTGCCGCTGCAGGGTCGGTGGGCAGTTCCGCTCCGGGATGGACCTCGCCGCCGGCGAAGCCGGGCAGGTTCACCAGGGGAAGCTGAATCCGCCGTTCGAGGGCGTAGGTGAGTTCCCACACCTGTTCGGCGAAGGCCAGGGCGCGTTCCCTCTGCGACTTCGGTGTGCTGCGCAAGCTGCGGAAATGGGCCATGGAGGAGTCGAGCCGGTTTGCCGGACGGCCGACCAAGAAGAAAGTGGCAGGCACACCGAGCACTTCGGCAAGACGGGGGATAAGGTCCGGACGAGGACGGGACACCCCCGTCTCGTACTGGCCCACGGCCGCCGGAGTCACCCCAAGAGCCTGCGCGACGTCCTTCTTCGTCATCTCAGCCAGCCGACGCGCCTGCGTCAGACGGGTGGGATCGAAGCCGTCGGAAATGGCGCGGGGCGTGGTGCCCCGCTCCTCCAAGCCCGGGATGAGGTCTTGCTTAATCGTTCGCATCGTCTTCGCTGGTCTGGTCGTCGGCCGGCTCTGCTTCGGTCAGCGGCGGAACGTCACGCTGTTGATCAACGCTCGCACGCGACGACAGCGTAAACGTCGGCTGTGCCCCGCCGTCGAAGCTTGTCAGTTCCCGCTCGGACGAAGTTGCCTGCTTGGGGATCGTCCCCAGACGTTGGCCGTGGAAGGTGACGGTTTCCGGCAGTGGAAGCGGCTCCGGGAGGGTCGCCCACTCCAGGCGTCGCTCCGCCCCCAGCGCGGCCCTGCCCCAATGAGCCTCCAGCAGCTCGGAAGCGTTGCACGCGAAGGGAACCAGGATCAGTTGCGTCCCGGGCGGCACAGCCGCGAGACCACCTCTGGGCTTCACCACCTCAGCGCTCTCGTCAAAGCCGTCCAGCTCGAACGCACCCTGCTCATGGGTGGGGGGCGGCGCGAAGTTGAACAACTCCTTCACCAAGCGGGACTCGCGAGGAATGCGAGCTGTACGTACGTCCGACTTGGTCTTCGAGTACAGGAACGGATAGAGCAGACCGTTCCCCACGATCATCAGCTCGAACGGGAACCCGAACGGCTTGACGGGAGTGGCGCCCGGCAGATCCTTCAACTCCTCCCACACCCGCTCGAACTGGCCTTGCCACCGGGCCGAGCCGTAGGTGTGGTTGGTACGCGAATCAGTCTGTTCCTGTGCGGCCTGGGCGTTCGCCTGCATGTTTCGCAGCGCCTGCCCGAGGCCCACACGGACCGCGGGTGCCTGCTCGCCGAACACATCGGTCGTCCAGGAGGGAAGATGCACACTCATGCGACGACTCCTCTGATCGGACTTCGCATTGGAGCAGTTAACCGGCAGGTGAACTTTAGTTGATGTCATAGATTTTGCACAAGTGCTTCTCCGTGGCGCGCGATTCGCACGGATGCCGCCTGTCTCGGAGCCGGTCAACCCCAAGCCGCACCGAGGTTGACCAGCCCTGAAGCGGCGGTCCAGCTGGCAGTTGAGAATCAGCGACGGCGCTGTACTCCCGCTACCAAGGGGAGAGGCGCAGGCTGCGGTGTCGTCGCGTACGAAGTGTGCGGGGTGGAAGCAAGGCCGGTTCGCGTGCTGGGCGACGGCGTTGCGGTGAGACGTTGGATGCGCCAGACCAGGACGCGTGCGGGCGAGTCCGCGTCGCCCAAGGCGCGCTGGTCGACTGCCCCTTGGAGGAGTTGTGCCGGATCGTGGCCAGCAGCCTCGGCTTCGGTGAGGGTTACCGCGAGGGCATCGAAGGCCGGGTCTTCTACGACTTGCTGAGCGTGGTCGGGCACGGCCTGGCGTAGGTGACGGATGTGCCGGTCCACGGTCTGCTGGGGCGGTCGGCGCTGGGCGAGGGCGGCCAGCGGCGCGGCTGCGGCTTGGTCATAGGCAGCCTGGAGGTGGAGCAGGCTCTGGTGGGCGGCTGCGACTTGTTGGTCGTGGTGGCGGAGCTGGTGCCAGCGGGCGGCGGCGATAACGGTGAGGATCGCGGCGTCGAGGAACATCGCCAGGGCTGTGCGGTCCTTGGGGGCGGGCTCGCGGAGTATCGCTCGTACGGCGCCGCGCAGGGCTCGGGCGTGGTGGTGTTCAGCCTGGATGCGGGAGCGGGTGGCGCGCTCGAAGGCGGTGGCTGCTTCTCGGAGTTGAGGACGCAGGTCCTGGGGCGCGATGAGAGGGAGGGAGTCGAGGGCTTCACCGAAGGCGGCTATGTGGGCTTGGGAGGCTTCGTCGTCGCTCTGGTCGAGGTGGTGGGAGATGCGTTCGGTGGCGGCGGTGGCCTGGTGCCAGGGGTCGGGCCTGCGTCGGCCTAGCTCGTCGGTGGGCTGTGCTTCGGTGTTCTCCAGGCGCTTTCGAATCTGGGGGAGGGACAGGTCGGGGGCGAGGTCGTAGCCGGAGAACCAGACGGGTTGTTTGTCGGCGGTGGTGGTGTCTTCGCTGGCGACCTTGTAGCCGCGTACGTCGCCGGAGGGGAAGTACACCATCTCGACGAGGACTCCGTCGGTGTGGCTGAGCAGGTGGACGAACTCCTCGACGCTTGAAGCAGCGGCCACGGCGGTCCGGATGGTGACGCGCAGGCGGTCGCGGGCGGGCTTGTCGTGGCCGGCGCGGCGGGCCTTCTCCTGTTCGGCGCGGGTGGGCCGCTTGGCGGCGGTACGGTCGCCGCGTGCGACGCGGAAGAGGCCGTACTCCTTCTCGACGGCGGCGAGTTCACGGTTGGCGTTGATGTAGTCGTTCCAGTGGCGTGCGGTGCTCAGGTCGCCGCGCACCTTGGTGGCGGCGATGTGGATGTGGTCGGGGGCGTGGCGGACGGCCACCCACCGGCAGCCGTCCGGGTCACCGTCCGGCGCGATCCCCGTGGCCGCCACGACGCGGCGGGCGATGTCGGCCCACTCCTCATCGCTGAGGTGGCGGTCGGACTTGGCGGCCCGGATCGAGCAGTGCCACACGTGCTGCTCGGGGGCGCGGTTGAGCCGCCGGGCTTGCTTGACGTGCAGGTCGAGGTCGGCCACAAGGAGTTTCTTGGTGGCGGCGAAGTCGTCGGCGCGGCCGGGGTCGGGGGCGAAGCCGTCCCAGGAGGCGACCAGGTGCGGATCGGTGTGGTCCTTGGCCCTCTTCGTGTCGAACAGGTACCGGATCAGGCCCGCGGTGCTCTTGCCGCTGCTGATCTTCGGGACCATCAGGCTGCCTTCACGGTGACGGCCTGGTTCGCGGCGGACGCGATGTGGCGGACGGCGGCGCCCACCGCACTCACGGTCTGCTCGGCCTGGGCCAGGACGGCTGTATCCCCAGGGTGTGGATGACCGCCGGAGTTGACCTTCTTGGCGATCTGGTTGACGTTGTGGCCGATCTTGGCGACCTCTCGGCGCAGGGCGGTCAGCTCGTCGATGTAGTCGTCGAGCTCGGTGCGCTGGCCGGGCAGGCCGAGGTCACCGTGGACGTGGGCCATGACGACCGCGCCGACGTAGTGGGCGGCTGCGATGTTCAGCGACCGGGCCTCGGCGAGGATGTCGGCCTTCTCGTCGACGCTGTAGCGGACGTCGACGCGCTCTTTGCGCTGGACGGATTCACGCTGGCGGCGTCGGGCGACACGGTGCAGCGCGGCGGTGTCGGCGGCTCGCGGTAGTGGCACGGCGGCGGTGTCGGGCTGTTTCTCCTCGGGTGCCCCCTGGTGCCCGAGTGTCTCCGCCACCCCCGGGGCGGAGGCATCCCCGTTGCGGCCGTCCTTGGACGGTCCAACGGCATACCTTGCTGCGCTGTCTGGGGCTGAGGTGGTGTGCATCCGCTGCTGAGCTGTGGGCAGTTCGTAGTGTTGTTCGTGCATGGTGGTACTCCGGCGGTGAGGGGGCGGGGGGCGTGTCACGTGCGTCGCATCCGTCCCATGCCTGGTCAGGGCAGGTACGGACACTCGGGCAGGTACGGAGAAGTCCGTCCCGGTGAGGACATCCGTCCCCGCGCTGACCTGCGCGGGGACGGATGCGACGCAGTGATACGGACCCAGGGGGAGGCGGGTCAGCGGGCGCGGTTGGGGCCGGCGGGTCCGCCGGGTGGGCCGATGGGCAGCTGAACCGCCGGGGCGGCGGGCGGCTTGCCCTGAGCCTGGCGTGCGGGCGTGGCGTCGTGCGTGGGGGCGGGCGCCGTCTCGGTGAGGTCGGGGCAGTGTCGGGCCCAGCTGTCGAGGAACCGGTTGCGGGTGTACCCCTTGGCCTGCCTGCCCTTGTCGAAGCGGTAGTTGGCCGGGCGGATGTCGAAGTCCCGGAGCATTCTGCCCAGGTGGTAGGCGTTGAGCCCGTTGGTGCTGTGTTCCGCCCAGGGGGCGTCGGGGTCCTGGAGCAGGGCGGTGACCAGATCCAGGGAAGACAGGGCCTCGGGGTTGCCGTGTGCCTCGAAGACGCGGTGGATGTCGCGCAGCAAGCGCGTCTTCAGGTTGGTTTGCTCGTCCTGGACGGCCTCGAACCGGGTCATCGCCAGACAGGCCGCACGGGCGCTGGCGGGCCAGTGGCCGCCGGCCAGGTCGGCGATGATGACCAGCGGCTCCCAGGTGTCCGCCGCCCGGTCCTCCACCGGCATCGTTGGCGCCATGCGGCCGGCCGTGCCGCGCAGCGGTCCCAGCCAGGCGGCCAGCTTGTCCCGCAGTGCGTTCAGTTCCGGTGTGGCGTGGCGCGAGCGGAATGGGGTCACCTTCTCGCCCGGCTTGCGCTTTTGCATGCGGAGCACGACTGCCCGGTCCGTGATCGTGTCGGGTAGGTCGCCGATCGAGGCCAGTGCGGCCATGGCGAAGGTCGGATACGGGGTCGGCTTGTGCTCCGGGCCGGAGATGCGCCAGGCGGGCCGGTTGCGCTGGTGTCCGGCGTTCAGCAGGCCGCGAAGTTCCTCGTTGTCGCCCGCCTTGCTGAAGATGGTGTCGGCCTCGTCCACCAGGATCGTGCGCGGGTTCTTGCCGATGATGCGGAAGAGCACCGCCGTGGACATGTTCACCGTCATGATCGGCTGGTGGACGGTCTCGTGGAGCACGTCCAGCACCCGGGACTTGCCGCAGCCCTTCGTCGGGCCTACGACCGCCAGGCGCGGCGCGTGCTGCAGAGCGGTCTGGATGTGTGTGGCCGCCACCCAGAGGGTGACGGCTGTCAGCGCCTCGTCACTGGGAAGTACGACGTACTTGCCGATCGCCGCCCGCAACTCATCCAGCAGTTCCGCACCCTCACCGGAACCCTGTTCCTCAGAGTCTGCCGGTCCCCGAGGGGGCCGGGAGCCGGTCCCGTGATCCGGTCCCCGTGCGTCGACGGGACCGGTCCCCTTATGCTGGGCAGTTCCCGCCACGGGGCTGTCGGCCCCCAGCGACTGGCGGGGACCGTGATCACGGTCCCCATTGCGGTCCCCTGGTGCAACTGCAGCCTCTTGGGGAGCGACCCCCACTTTGGCGCCGCTGACCTGCGGGTTTGCTCCGGATGCCGATACGGGGACCGGGACGTGCGGGGACCGAGCAGCGGGTACTTCGTGGGGACGGTCCCCAACAGCGGCGTCTGTAGACGGCTGGGGACGGTCCCCGTGTGCTTCCACATCCGCCGAGTGCTCTACGGTCCCCGACGCCGGGGATTGTATGTCCGCCTGATCCCTGCGGCGCCAGGGGACGCCCTCGCCGGGGATCGCGGGAGTGGGCCAGCCGGTCGGGGAGGTGTTCGTGGAGTTGCGGGACGTAGGGTCGTCCAAGACGTTCCTCTCCGGTGAGGGGCAGGACGGGCAAGGTCCCGCCCCTCACCAGCTCATTCGTTCAGGGATGGGCGATCAGTTGGGAAGTCTTCGGCCCTCGGCGTTGGCGCGCCGGGGGCCGCTTCGTTGTCCGCGTCAGATGCGGGGTCAGGCCGTGAGGTCGTACGACGTCTGGGCGTCCAGCCACGCGTCCACCTCCCGCCAGCGGTAGCGCAGGTGACGGCCGACCTTGTGGACGCTGGGGCCGATGCCCCGGTACTTCCACTGGTAGAGGGTCTTCACCGGCACCCCGAGGTACGCGGCCACGTCGGCGGGAGTGGCGAGCTGGTCACGTTCGGCGCCGGCAAGGCGCGGGGAGTGGTTCGGCAATGAGGTCTCCATATCGGAATCAGGGTTTTGGATGGCAGGCGTGGGCAACACGGCCACACCGCCTGGGAAGCGTCCAGAGTGAATTCTGAAACCCCCGGTTACTTCCCTCAGCATCGCCGGGGAAGACCAAAACAGTAAGGGCGGATCCCCGGTTGCCGAAATCGCTCCCGCGGAAGCCGAAATTTTCTGCGGCGAAGCAACCGGCCGAGGTGCCGGAATCCGGTACCTCAGCAGCTCAGAGGCGGCGTCCAGCGCTGAGAAGTGACGTGGCCAGTCCAGTGGACATCGCATCCGATAGCTGCTCAAATCGCCCACTTCTTTGACGCGGAGGGAAGATAGCACAACCTCCCCGCCGAAACGGCTCGTGATGTACCGGAATTCGACGAGACGAACACCACTTCGCCCCCGAATGACTTTTGGAGAGTTTAAGAACTAACTCTTGCCATGACGACCGACTGCGAGTTACAGCTATTTGTTATGCCCAACCGACCTGTCGAAATAGGCCCTGTCGGCCTCCACACCGCCCGCGCCATCGAGCACCTACGTCTCGTGCGCGGCCTGACCCAACACCAGCTCGCCGCCCGCTGCACCGCGCTGGGCCGTCCGATGGCCAACACCGCTCTCAGCCGCACTGAACGCGCCCGCCGCCGATGCGACGTAGACGACCTCGTCGCCCTCGCCACCGCGCTCGGCGTTTCCCCCACGACCCTGCTCCTGCCGCTCCCGTCGGTGTCCGGTGATGACTGGTGGGGGTGCTAGTTGGCGCGGGTCTGGATTGAGGACCGCATAGGGCACGCGGCGTATGTACAGGCCGTGGCGGACGCCAAGCGGGCAGGGCGCACGCCACCGGGGCGCTACCGCGTGCGCTGGTACGACCCCGATGGCAAGCCGAAGATGAAGACCTTCGCCCGCAAGGTCGACGCCGAGGCGGAGCGGACAAGGATGGAGTCGCGTCTCAACGACGGCTCCTATCGCGATCCCGCAGCCGCGCGGGTGAAGTTCGCAGAGGTGGCGGAGTCCTGGCTGGCGGCGCAGCTCCACCTCAAGCGCTCAACCCGGGCTCGCTACCGCGGTGTTCTCGACGTCCACGTGATCCCCAAGTGGGGCACCACCCCGCTGGACCGCATCCACTTCGAGGACATCGCCGAGTGGCTCGCGGATCTGCTGTCCGGCGAGGCGACCGGCGGCAGGAAGCTCAGCCCCCGGTCGGTCCGCAAGGCGTACGTCGTCCTCAGTCGCGTTCTCGGCTACGCAGTCAAGGCCCGTCGTCTGGCGGCCAACCCGGCTGTCGGTGTGCCTCTGCCGAAGGCGATGCCCGCTGATCACGTGTACCTCGACGATATGCAGGTCGACGCGCTGGCTAACACGTCAGGCGCCTACCGGGTGTTCATCCTGCTGCTGGCCTACACCGGACTGCGCTGGGGCGAGGCATCCGCGCTCAAGGTGGGCCGCGTCGACCTGGACGCCTGTCGGGCCCACATCGTGGAGGCGTACGCCGAGGACAACGGCAAGCTCTACCTCGACACCCCCAAGAACCACGAGCGCCGGTCCGTACCGATCCCGCGGTTCCTGGCCGACGAGCTGAAGCCCCACGTCACGGGGAGAGGAGATGACGACTTGCTCTTCACCGCCCCGCAGGGCGGGCCGCTCCGGGCCCGGAACTTCCGTCAGCGGTTCTTTGCGCCGGCGGTCGTAAAGGCCGGGCTGGGGCATCTCAAGGTCACCCCGCACAAGCTGCGCCACACGGCGGCCTCGCTCGCCATCGCCAGCGGCGCGGACGTCAACGTCGTACAGACGATGCTGGGCCACAAGTCCGCGACGCTGACCCTGGACACCTACGGGCACCTCTTTCCCGACCGCCTGGACGAGGTCTCGAAGAAGATGCACAAGCGCCGCTCCAAGCAACTGGCCAAGGCGAAGGCCAAGCTGGAGAAAGCGGAGCGGAAAGCCCGTGAGGCCGCCGAGACCGTGGCCGCCCTGGAGGAAGACGCCGCGTGATGTGTGCCTAACCCGTGCCGGGGCGCCGTAACCGAAGGGGGCACCCCACCGCGCTGATGCGGTGGGGTGCCCCCTTGCGTCTTCCTCGGATCAGGTCAGTCGCGGCCGACGGCTCTCGTCCCAGAACCGGTCCATCGCAGCAGCGGCCGCATCCCCAGCCAACCGCTCGATCCTCTCGGGCACCTCGCGCTCGTCGAGGACGAAGAGCCTTCCACCGACGAGACGGGTGGTCGTCTTCCAGCTGAGACGCTGTCCCGCCTCCCTGGCGGCACGCCGGACATCCTTGATCTCGCCCATCTCCGCAAGATCGTCCGCGCTGAGGATCAGCTGACCGTAGTAGCCCTCGTACTCCGGCTTCAGCGCGGCCCGCATCAGCGACTCAAGCCGGTCGACCAGCTTGTCGTAGCGTCGCCGGGCCAGCTCATCCTTCGCGGGCATCGCACCAGCTCCCCACCTCTGCCCGCAGCGACATGTGTGCCATATGTGTGCTGCGAGTACGAAGGCCCTCCCGTCCGATGGACGGAAGGGCCCTTGACCAGGTGTTTCTCTGTGCCCCCGGCAGGATTCGAACCTGCGACACCCGCTTTAGGAGAGCGGTGCTCTATCCCCTGAGCTACGAAGGCGGGGTGGTGGCCCTGTGGGTCACTGGCGTCAGCGTACCGGATCTGGGGTGTGGGGCGTGGGGGGTCAGGTCAGGGGGACGCGGGTGAAGCGGGCGGCGGTGTGGAGGTCTGTCTCGATGTGGGCGGCGGTTGAGGTCAGGGCGGGGAGGATGTCGTCGACGCACTCCTCGGTCGTGCGGCGGGCCACGTGGGTGGCCGCGTTCAGGGCGGCGATCACGCGGCCCGTCCGGTCGTGGACCGGGACCGCGATGGAGCGCACGCCCTGTTCCAGTTCCTCGTCCCTCACCGTGTAGGGGGCAGGGGGCTTCTCCAGGAGCAGGCGGCCTGCCGTTGTCCTGCCGGCGGGCAGGCGGGTGCCCGGCCGTACGTCCACGCTCATGACGTGGCTCGCGGGCACCCGGGCCGTGTACCGGATCTCGTCGCCCGGCTCGGTCAGGACGGCCAGGGCCGTCGTCTCCTGGACGGCGTCCGTCAGGGTCCGCAGGTGCGGGAGCGCGATCTGGGGGAGGGAGGTGCGGGAGAGCGGCGGGAAGCCCAGGGACAGGACGCGCGGGGTGAGGGCGAAGGTCCGGTGTGGGGGCTGGCGGTCCGTCGCGGCTGTGGTGGTGGCGATGGTGGTGGTGGTCGGGGTCAGCAGGCCCAGGTGTTCGTAGGTGATCAGGGCGCGGCGGGCCGTCGCTCTCGCCAGGCCCGTGGCCTTTGCGATGTCCGTCAGGGTCAGTTCCGCCCTGCCCTCGCCGAACGCCGTCAGGACGGTCAGGCCGCGGGCCAGGGACTCGACGAACTCGCGGCCCAGTTCCTGCTTCGACGCCCCCGTCCAGATCGCCAGGCCGGAGCGCGGCGGGCCTGGCGCGGGGGGCGGCGCCTGGCGCAGCGTCTCCTCCATCGCCGCGACGGTCGCCCGCAGCCGCGGCAGCAGTGCGCCGCGCAGGTCGGCCGCCGTGTGGCGGCTGGTGTGGCTGACGACGCTCGCGACGCACGCGATCCGCCCCGTACGGGGGTCCCGTACGGGGACGGAGACGGCCACCAGGCCGGGTTCGATCAGCTGGTCGTCCAGGGCGTAGTGCGCGGAGGCGGCGTCCGCGGTCCGGCGTTCGAAGTCCTGGGACGCCTCCGTGTCGGTCGGCGGATGTCGGACGGGCGGGACGGTGGGGAAGCCGCGGTGGTGCGGGTCCTGCTGCCTGCGGGTGCGCCAGGTCCGCCAGGCGTCGGTCGTCCACTCCGTCGCGAACAGCGGTCCCGGCGCGGTGCGTTCGGCCGGGAGGAGGTCGCCGATGCGGAAGCTCAGGGACAGCGCGCGCCGGCGGGTCGCCTGGTGGACGAAGCGGATGCCGTCGCGGTCGGCGACGGCCAGGGAGACGGACTCGTCGAGTTCGTCGGCCAGCGCGTCCGCGTGCCCGGACAGCAGGTCGGGCAGGCGCAGGGCGGCCAGATAGGCGTTGCCCAGCTCCATCACGCGGGGCGTCAGGGTGGCGTCGCGGCCGTCGAGGCGGACGTATCCCATGCGGGCGAGGGTGGCGACGATCCGGTCCACGGTGGAGCGCGCCAGGCCCGTGGCGCGTTCGAGGGCGCTCGGACTCAGCACGCCGTTCGCCTCGGTGAGCCGTTGCAGTACGGCGACGCCGCGCATCAGCGGGGCTACCGCCTCGGCGGGGGGCGCCGGGATGGAGTCGGGCAGTGGCATGGGCGGCTTGTGCTCCCCGTCGTACGTGAGTGGCCTTGCGGGTCCTGACAGACCTACGGGTCCTGAGAAGGCCTACGGGCCCTGAGAAGACCTTCGGGCCCTGACAGGGCCTACGGGTCCCGGCAGGACCTGACGGGCCTCGTGGGTTTCACGGACACCGTAACGGGGGAGCGCGCTGGGGGGCGGAGAGCTGTGGTGGCGGGCGGAGGGGTGCGGGGGCGGGTGGACTACTTGCGTGTCACCCGTACCCGGTAGTTTCCCTGTGGGTCCGCTTCGGCGACCGTGATGCTGATGCCGCGCTTGGGGTCCTTGAACGTCTCGCCCGGGGTGAAGGGGGCGTCGGAGAGTTCCGCGTGGACGTTGGGGCTGCGGGTGCAGCCGCCGCTGTCGGTGCGGGAGTCGTAGACGGTCACCGGGCCCATGCCGGTGTCGACGTCGGCGTCGACCTTGTAGACGAGGACGCCCGGCCGGCACACGTTCTCGTCGTTGCCGCCGCGGGTGCGCAGTTCGACGGCGTAGCCGGTGCGGTCGCCGATGGGGACGAAGACCAGTTTCGGGCCGCCCGCGCGCGAGAGCGGGGTCAGGGTGTACTCCCTGGTCCCCGCGGCCGCCGCGCAGGAGATCTGGGAGGCGTCCAGCCAGCCGAGCTTCCATTTGTGCCAGCCGAGCATGTCGTTGTTGGCCCCCCAGTCCTCGCTCATGATGTCCCAGTGGCCGACGGCGCCTCCGCCCTCCTGGGTGTAGAGGTCGGGCAGGCCGAAGACATGGCCGTTCTCGTGCGGCAGGACCCGGTAGCCGGTGTGGTCGTAGGAGCCCGAGCCGTCGTCCTGGCGTGAGTAGACGAAGGACGCGTTGGCCACGGCGACCCCGTCGGCGACCGGCGCCTCCAGGTTGCCGGCGAACGTCACCGACAGGACCGTGTCCAGAGCGGAGGGCCCGGCGTTGGGGGTGACCAGCACGTTCAGGAGGTCGTAGGCGCGGAAGTCGACGCTCGGGTCGGCGGCGGCGACCATGTCCTGGACGAGTTCGCGGTAGCCGGGGTCGAAGGGCGCGCCGCGTTCTATCCCGTACGCGTGGAACGGCTTGGGCATGCGCAGCCAGTGCCGGACGGGGGTCTCGGCGCGGTAGTCGAGACGGCCGTAGGAGGCCGTGCGGAACCACGCCTCGGTCTGGGGGAAGAACTCGCGGTAGCGGCTGAGCGCGCTGCCCCGGCCGGGCGCGTCCGAGAAGTCGATCATCAGGGTGAGGGCGCGGACGGTGCCGGTGGAGCGGGAGTAGCCGCCGGGGGTGGGCAGGCCCTCGGACATCTGGACGGCCGAGCCGGGGTTGATCATGCAGGGCGCGAGGGCGGCGGAGCGGGCCAGTGCGACGGGGCCCGCACCGGCCGTCGTCGAGCCGGGGACCGGCAGTCGGTGGCCCGTGCCCGCAGAGGTGCTGACCGCCAGCGTCAGGACGGTGACCGAGGCGAACGCGGCGACGCGGCGCGGGCGTATCCGGCGGCTCAGGGCGTCCCGGGCGGTGCGCACGGGCTGCGGCTGCATGCAGGGGCCTTTCGCTCCAGGCAGCCACCGGTCACCGGCTGCACCCTTTCGATCACCCTCTGCCGGACCGTCCGCGGACGCGCGTTGGAGGAGACCGATCGTGGATTACCGGCCGGTATGCCGCCTTGGCCCCCCGGCCGGGGCGGCCGCTCGAGTTCGGTATGCGACTTCGGCGTTCCCGCCGGGGGTTCGGGCGGCGCTCGGCGGGGCGCGCCCGACGCGCCCCCAGCGACGCGTCCCAGTGGACGCATCGAAGGACGTGCCCAAGGGTGTGACCCAGGTCACAGGAAGAAAGTTTCGGATCCGGGAAATAACCGGGGACGCCTTCCCCGTTTAGCCATGTGTCCGAGTGAAACGGGGACTGGCTCCCCGGATCGCATCTCAGCCCCGAGTCGGACTCGTCGTCGGCCGGATCCGTTTCCGGCGGGTCGCGCGAGTCGGCTCAGAGCCCCAGACAGGAGTACGCCGTGCAGACCGCGACCGCGATCCCCGCAGCGCGCAAGGCGCCCCGGCCCCGTGCCGACGCCCTGCGCAACCGGGAGCGGATCGTCACCGCCGCCCGTGAGATGTTCACCGAGTTCGGCCCTGATGTGCCGCTCGACGAGATCGCTCGCCGGGCCGGCGTCGGCAACGCCACGGTGTACCGCAACTTCCCCGACCGGGACGCGCTGGTCCGCGAGGTCGTCTGCTCGGTGCTGGACCGTACGGTCCGGGCCGGGCAGGTCGCCCTCGACGAGACCGGCGACGCCTTCGGGGCGCTGGAGCGATTCGTGCACGCGGCCGCCGACGAGCGGATCAGCGCGCTGTGCCCGATGGTCTCCAGCACCTTCGACGAGCACCACCCCGACCTCGAGGCCGCCCGTGAACGGGTCGAGCGGATCATCGAGGAGGTCATGGACCGCGCGAAGTCGGCCGGGCAGCTCCGGCCCGACGTCGGCGTGGGGGATCTGATGATCGTGGTGGCGCAGCTCAGCAGGCCCCCGGCCGGTACCGCCTGCCCGAGCGTCGACCGCTTCGTCCACCGCCACCTGCAACTGTTCCTGGACGGACTGCGGGCCCCGGCCCCCTCCGTGCTTCCGGGGGCCCCCATGACCATGGAGGACCTGCGCCGGCCCTAGCGGCCGGCCCTTGATCGATCGAACGATCCAGTGATCGTGATCCGTGATCCAGCGATCAGAGAATGAGTGACTGAGTGACTGAGCAAGCGAGCGAGCGAGCCAATGAGCTAGCTAGCAAGTGAGCGATTAGTTCGCGGAGTCGCAGCAGTCGATACACGCGTCGGGAGTCGAGCGCATCGGCCGTCAGTGAGGACGGCCCGGAAGCCCGGATCCCGGTCGCCCAGCCGCCCGGTCGTCATGGCCGGGACCGCCGTCCGGTGCGTCGTCCCGTCTTCAACCTGAGCCCTCACCGTCCGACCAGTCGTCCGTCATGCCCACCGCGGCACCCTTTTCTTTCGTTTTCTTCAGTTCCCTCCATATTTTTTCCGTCACGAAGTACCGAAGCGGGTATCCCCATGTCTGAAACAGTCCAGAAGGCCCCGGCCCCCAGGGCAGGCGTCCCGGACGCCAACCGCTGGAAAGCGCTGGCCTTCATCGCTCTCGCCCAGCTGATGGTCGTCCTCGACGCGACCATCGTGAACATCGCGATGCCGTCGGCCCAGGTGGACCTGGGCATCTCCGACGGCAACCGGCAGTGGATCGTCACCGCCTATGCCCTCGCCTTCGGCGGTCTGCTGCTCTTCGGCGGCCGCATAGCCGACCTGTGGGGCCGCAAGCGGGCCTTCGTCGTCGGTCTCGGCGGCTTCGCCGCGGCCTCCGCGCTCGGCGGCGCGGCCGCCAACGAGGCGATGATGTTCGGCGCCCGCGCGCTGCAGGGCGCGTTCGGCGCGCTGCTCGCGCCCGCCGCGCTCTCCCTGCTCGCCGTGATGTTCACGGACGCCAAGGAGCGCGCCAAGGCCTTCGGCATCTACGGCGCGATCGCGGGCGGCGGCGGCGCCGTCGGCCTGATCCTCGGCGGTTTCCTCACCGAGTACCTGGACTGGCGCTGGACGTTCTTCGTGAACATCCCGTTCGCGATCCTCGCCGCGGCCGGCGCCTACTTCGTCATCCGTGAGCCCGAGGGCGGCCGCAACCGCTCCGCTCTCGACATCCCGGGCGTCGTCCTGTCCACCCTGGGTCTGGTCTCGCTGGTCTACGGGTTCACCCGCGCCGAGTCCGAGGGGTGGAGCGACTCCGTGACCGTCGGCATGTTCGTCGCGTCGGCCGTGCTGCTGGCCGCCTTCGTCGTCGTCGAGTCCAAGGTCAAGGCCCCGCTGCTGCCCCTGCGCGTGATCACCGAGCGCAACCGCGGCGGCATCTACCTCTCCCTGGGCCTCGCGATCATCGCGATGTTCGGTCTGTTCCTCTTCCTGACCTACTACCTCCAGATCGTGAAGGGTTACTCGCCGGTCAAGACCGGTTTCGCCTTCCTCCCGATGATCGCGGGCATGATCACCGGCTCCACCCAGATCGGCACCCGCCTGATGACCCGGGTGGCCCCCCGCCTGCTGATGGGCCCGGGCTTCCTGGTCGCCGCGCTCGGCATGCTGCTGCTGACCCGGCTGGAGATCGGCTCGTCCTACGCGGCCGTGCTGCTGCCGGCGATGCTGCTGCTCGGTCTGGGCATGGGCACGGCGTTCATGCCGGCCATGTCGCTGGCCACGCAGGGCGTCGAGCCGCGTGACGCCGGTGTCGCCTCCGCGATGGTCAACACCTCGCAGCAGGTCGGCGGCGCCATCGGCACCGCTCTGCTGAACACGATCGCCGCGTCCGCGACGACGTCGTACATCAAGGACCACATGACGGGCGCCGCCTCCAAGCCGCAGCAGCAGCTGGTGCAGCTGGAGGGCATGGTGCACGGCTACACCAGCGCCATCTGGTTCGCCGTCGGCATCCTGGTCGCGGCCGCCACGATCGCCCTGACCCTCGTCAACGCCGGCAAGCCGGACATGGGCGGCGCGGTCGCCGGCTCCGGCGCGAAGGACGCCGAGGACGCGGTCCCGGTGATGGTCCACTGACCCGGACGGATGTCCGTAGAGGTACCCGTCGAGGCACCCGCAGAGGTCCCGGTAGCCATAACGGACGCCCGTAGCGGTACCCGCACCGACACCGGGCACCGGTACCGGTACCCGTACCCACGCGGCCGCCGCGTCGCCTGCCCCTTGCCCGCCCGGATCCGTCCGGGCGGGCAAGGCCGGAAAGGGCCGGAAAGGGCCGGGACCGGCGGCGCAGCGGGGACTACGGGGCTTACGGGGTCCGGGGCTTGCGGGATCCCGGGGACTACGGGGATCCCGGGGGCTACGGGGCTTACGGGGATCCCCGGGACGATGAGGACGACGGGGACCGGTTGCGGACCTGCTAGCGCAGCCAGGGCAGGTCCGCACCCGCTTCTTCCGGCTGAAGTCCCTCGGCGACGATCTGCATGATCTCGCCGAGGGACTTCTGCTGTTCCGGGCTGAGCCGGTCGAACACGGCGTTGCGGACGACGGCCACGTGGCCCGGCGCGGCGCGCTTGAGCATCTCCAGGCCCTCGTCGGTCAGCACGGCGAACTGGCCGCGCTTGTCGGAGGGGCAGTCCTCCCTGCGCACCCAGCCGTTCTTCTCCAGCCGGGCGACGGCGTGCGAGAGACGGGAGCGGGTGATCTTCGCGTGCTTGGCCAGCTCGGTCATCCGCAGCCGTCGCTCCGGGCACTCGGCGAGCTTGACCAGAAGGCCGTAGTAGACGTGCGGCATCCCCGCGTCGCGCTGGAGCTGGCGGTCCATGTGGTCCTCCAGCAGGGTGGTGGCGTGCACGTAGGAGCGCCAGATGCGCTGTTCCTCGGCGGTGAGCCAGCGGGGCTCTTCAGCGGATGCGGATGCCGTCTTCATGCTCCCACTGTAAACGGGCGCTTCTTGAAATTTAAACCACTGGGGAATATGCTCGCCGACGTTGTCGTTTTAGATTTCAAGCAACTGTCCGGGAGTGCGTGGGTACTCCGGAACCAGGGGCCGAGGTCCCGGAAGGAGTCGCCGTCATGTCCGCCGCAACCCAGGAGCTCACCCGTCCCCCGGAGCGCATGCCCGCGCTCTACCTCAGCCACGGCGCCCCGCCGCTCGCGGACGACCCGGTCTGGCCCGGCGAACTCGCCGCATGGTCCGCCGAACTGCCCCGGCCCAAGGCGATCCTCATGGTCTCCGCCCACTGGGAAGAGGCCCCGCTGGCCCTCGGCGCCGTCGACCCCGTCCCCCTCGTCTACGACTTCTGGGGCTTCCCCGAGCACTACTACGCGGTGAAGTACGAAGCGCCCGGCGCACCGGAACTCGCCGAGAGCGTGCGCAAGCTGCTGCGCGCTCCGGGCACCCCCGTACAGGACATCCCCGACCGGGGTCTCGACCACGGCGCCTATGTCCCGCTCGTCGAGATGTTCCCGGCCGCCGACATCCCCGTCCTCCAGGTTTCCATGCCGACCCTCGACCCCGTGAAGCTGATGGAGATCGGCCGCAGGCTCGCTCCGCTGCGCGACGAAGGCGTCCTCATCGTGGGCTCGGGGTTCTTCACCCACAACCTGGCCGCCCTGCGGCATCCGGGCGGCGGAGTGCCGACCTGGTCGGCCGAGTTCGACGACTGGGGGCGGCGCGTGCTGGAGAGCCGGGACTGGGACGGCCTGCTCGACTTCCTCCGCAAGGCGCCGGCCGGCCGGTACGCCCACCCGCGCACCGAGCACTTCGCTCCGCTCTTCGTGACCATGGGCGCGGCGGAGGTGTCCGGCGAGCTGGACTCCCAGAAGTCCGTGATCGACGGCTTCTGGATGGGGCTGGCCAAGCGGTCGGTGCAGTTCGGCTGACGCCCCGGCGACGGGCGGTCACTGCCGCGGTCATGCCGACCGCCGTCGCGGCCACTGTCCGGGGGGCGACGGGAGCTACAGCTCCTTCTCGTACCAGGCCACGTCCCAGTAGCGCCCGAACTTGCGGCCCACCTCGCGGTACGTGCCCACGGGCCGGAAACCGAAGCGTTCGTGCAGTCGCGCGGACGCTTCGTTCGGTTGCGCGATGCCCGCGTAGGCGCGGTGCAGGTCCTCCCCGGCCAGCGCGTCGAAGAGCGCTCTGTAGAGGAGGGTGCCGATGCCGCGCCGGCCCGCGTGCGGGGCGACGTAGACCGTGACCTCCACGGACGTGGAGTAGGCCGCCTTCGGCCGGTAGGGGCTGGACGTGGCGTAACCCAGGATGTTCGGCGAGGTCCCCGGAGCGGGCTGTGAGGTCCTCGGAATGTCCTGTGAGTCCGTTTCCGTGGCAACCAACAGGCGGTACGGCCCGTCTTCAGGGTGGGAGAGCAGCCAAGGACGTCGCTCTTCCGGAGTGAAGGCCACCGTGTCGAATGTGATGGCCGTCTCACGAACGTAGTGGTTGTAGAGACTTGTGAGCGCGTCGAGATCGGCCTCGACTCCAGGCCTGACCTGCACCTCTGTATGTTCCGACGGCATCATGCCTCCCAGGTGGTCCGACAGGGTACTGCATGATCAGAAAATTCGGGGTGCGGGTTGGGAATTCTGTCCTGATTCCAGTCGTTGTTTCCATCAGATGCAGGGCACTCGAGGAGAGTCCAGAGTTCCGACAGTGCCGGGCGTCTGAAGGGCCACCCGCTGAACCACCATCGCAAGGGAGCACGCATGGCAACCCGTGCCGTCGCCCGCCGCAAGTCCGCCACCGGCGAGACGAGCAGCGCGGCCCGCAGTGTTCGCGCCCATGGCGGCGAGATCGCCGACCGCGACCTGGTCGGCATGTACCTCGACGAGATCGCGCGTACACCGCTGCTCGACGCCGCCAAGGAGGTCGAGTTGTCCCAGATCATCGAGGCGGGTGTCTTCGCGCAACAGGTCCTCGACGGCGAGGAGGAGTCCAGGGCGGACGCCTCCCGTGAGGAGCTCGAGGCCCTGGTCGCCGCGAGCGAGCGGGCCAAGGACGTCTTCATCCGTTCCAACCTCCGCCTGGTCGTCGCCGTGGCCCGGCGCTACCCGCGCAGCGGTCTGCCCCTGCTGGACCTGATCCAGGAGGGCAACGCCGGCCTGGTGCGCGCGGTCGAGAAGTTCGACTACCGCAAGGGCTTCAAGTTCTCCACGTACGCGACCTGGTGGATCCGTCAGGCCATCACCCGCTCCATAGCGGACCAGTCGCGCACGATCCGCCTGCCCGTCCACCTGGTGGAGGAGCTGGGCAGGATCCGGCGCGTGCAGCGCGAGTTCAACCGGGAGAACGGCCGCGACCCGGAGCCCGCCGAGATCGCCGCCGAGCTGGGCTCCACGCCGGAGCGCGTCACGGACGTCCTGGACTGGGCCCGTGACCCGGTCTCCCTCAACATGGCGGTCGACGACGAGGGCGAGACGCAGTTCGGCGACCTCCTGGAGGACACCTCCGCGGTCTCGCCGGAGCAGTCGGTGATGACGCTGCTGCGCAGCGAGGAGCTGGACGGCCTGATCGACCGCCTGGACCCGCGCACCGCGTCCATCATCAAGATGCGGTACGGCATCGACGACGGCCGCGAGCGCACGCTGACCGAGGTCGGCAAGGAACACGGCCTGACGAGGGAGCGGATCCGCCAGATCGAGAAGCACGCCCTGCTGGAGCTGAAGAAGCTGGCCCGCGACACGGGCTTCGAGGCGGCGGCGTAACCGAGACGGCGGCGCTACCGAGGCGGCGGCGTTACCGGATGGTCCGCGGGCCGGGCTGGTGAGGCCCGGCCGAGCGGACAGCCGTCCGGGGGACCCCGGCGGGGTCAGACTTCGGCCGCACGATGTGCCGGGCCGCGAAGTGTGCCGCTCCGCCTCAAGGCGTCGGCCGGGACAGGGCGTCGGCGGCTGGTATGAGACGTCGGCCGGTGCCGGTGGAGTGATGTCCGGCCGGGGGAGAGTCGCTCCCGGTAAACCGTGGACAGCCTCATGTGACGCTCGTGTGCCTGGGGTTTCTCATGGTGCCGGGTCGTGTCGGATCGTGCCGGGCTTACGCCCGCGTGCGCCGGTTTGAGAAGACGCGCGAACATGGCGTGGGAACGCCGCTTCAACCGGGGAGGCGGGGGAAAAAGACTTCTGGGCACGGGAGTTCGGATCGGCCGGACCCTGTAGCCCAGTCCGAAATCTCAACCCGGCCCGAGATCTCAGCCCCCCGAGATCCGAGCCGACCGCGCTCGAAAGCCGTGAGTTCCGACGACTCGACAACTCGACGATTCGACGATTCGGAAGTTGTGCCGCATTTCCGAAATCCCCCGAGCCAAGTCCCGCCGCACATCCCCCCGGCGCCGGGACCACCCCAGAGCCGGGCTTCGGCGCCTCTCCCCCCAGGCGCCGGAGCCCGGCTCCTTTTCGTCGCGGAGGTAGGGCGAGGGTCGGGTGAGGGGGGCCGGTGAGGTGGTCGGGCGAGGGGCGGTCGGCGGGCAGGGTCCGCCGGACAATCATGGGGATTTCGGTGGCAATTGCGGGCGCACACTGCCGCCGGGCGGGTTGCGGTGCGGGTGGGCACGTCGAGAAGGCGGGGCACCCCGTACCTGAACCACGGGGTGGCCCGCCCGAATGGCAGATTGTGCCACATGGGCATAGCCTGCCGGAGTGATCAGCTCGACCTCTCGCTCGGCTCCGGCTTCGCTGACCGAGCGGCGCAAAGCGGCGACCCGGATGGAGATCGCCCGGGCGGCAGCCGGACTGTTCGTCAGCCGGGGCCTGAAGGCCACCCGTGCGGAGGACATCGCGCAGGCGGCGGGAATCGCCCCGCGCACCTTCTACCGCTACTTCGCCACCAAGGAAGAGGCCGTAGCCCCGCTCTACGCGGCGGGCGCCCAGCGCTGGGCGGAGGCGGTGCGCGAGGCCCCCGCCGCGCTGAGCGTGCCAGAGGCGCTGGAACACGCGGTGCGCCACACGCTCGCCCCAGGGGGCGGCGTCTCGGCGGCGTCCTGGGAATGGGTGCGCACCCTGATCCGGCTGGCCATGGCGAGCCCGGCTCTGGGAAAGGTCTGGGCCGAGGTCTGCCACACCTCGGAGGCCGATCTCGCGCAGATCCTGGCCGACCGGGCGACGGCCACCGCGCCGACGGCCACCGACCCAACGGAGACTGAACCGACGGCCACCGCCGCAGCCACTTCGGCCACCGCCGCCCCCACCGCCGCCATGGACGTCTCGCCGCAGGAGCGGTTCACGGCGGCGGTCGCGGGCGCGGCGGTCAGGGTCGCCGTCGAGAGCTGGGCGGTGACGGACACCTCGGCCACCGGCCCGCAGGGCCCGGCGGAGTTGGCTCTGAGCAATCTGCGAGCCCTGCGGGACTTCTCCTGGTAGGCAAGGGCGGCGGGATCGGCGGATCGGCGGGACCGGCGGGGCCTACGGGGACGGTTCCGTCGGCTGCCCGGTCCTGGTCGGCTGCTCGGTGCCGGGACGTCAGTCCGTGGTTCCGTCCGGCGTTTCCGGCCGAGCGGCCACCGCTCGTCCCAGCCTTCCGGCCAAGGCCCTTGCGCAGTCGGCCAGTTCGCGCGGCTCCCGGATCGTGAACTCGTAACCCAGCATCGCGAGCCGGACCGCAACCCACTCCACCGGGTCGCTCGTCGACCCGCGCAGTCGGCAGCTCCTCCCGGAGGTCTCGCCGGCACCGGCACCGGCACCGGCACCGGCACCGGTACCCGCACCCCCGCTCTCATCACCGCCGCCGTTCCCTCCGTCGGCGCCCCCGCTCCCATCGCCGCAGCCGCTCCCGCCCCCGTTCCCGTGGTCGGTGTCCGCCGGGTCCGGGGTCGGTGTTCCCAGCCAGGACGGGAGGCGGGCCGCGACGAGTTCGGCCGGGGCGTGGAACGTGACGTCGTACTCGTAGGCGCGTGCGTCCGGGCGGCCGTGGATGGACCGCCGCAGGTACTCCGCCGCGCTCCCCGTCGGCAGTTCCCGTGGTGCGAAGCGCGCGCCGGTCGCGAACGGGTCCCGGACCCGGTCGACCCGGAAGGTCCGCCAGTCCTGACGGTCGAGGTCGTACGCCACGAGGTACCACCGCCGGCCCGTCGACACGAGCCGGTAGGGCTCGGTCAGACGGCGGGACTCCGTGCCGTCCTTGGCGCGGTAGGCGAACCGCAGCCGTTCCTGCCCGGCCACCGTCGACGCCATGACGGTCAGCGTCTCGGGTGCGATGCTCGCGCCGTCTCCGCTGGTCAGCGGGGTGGTGGCGGCCTGGAGGGTGGAGACGCGGTGGCGCAGTCGGGCCGGCAGCACCTGCTCCAGCTTGGCGAGGGCCCGCACGGATGCCTCGTCGACGCCCTCCAGCGCGTGACCTGCCCCGGCCCGCAGTCCGACGGCGATCGCGACGGCCTCCTCGTCGTCGAGCACGAGGGGCGGCATCGCCTTGCCCGCGACCAGTCGGTACCCGCCGTCCGAGCCCATGGTGGCCTGCACGGGATAGCCGAGGTCGCGCAGCCGGTCGATGTCGCGCCGGACCGTGCGCCGGGACACCCGGAGGCGGTCGGCGAGCTCGCCACCGGGCCATTCGCGGGGCGTCTGGAGGAGGGAGAGGAGCTGGAGCAGCCGAGCCGGAGTGTCCGTCGTCATGCATCCGAGGATGCCGCATGAGTAGGACACGATCTGACCTACTGCCGTCCTACTGTCACATCATGACCTCCACGGAGACCTCCACCGAGACACCGCCCGCCTTCGAGACGACCCCAGATCCCGCGCCGGGGGACCGGCGACGCTGGTTCGCGCTCGCCATCGTGATGACCGCGGCCTTCATGGACCTCGTCGACGTCACGATCGTCAACATCGCCATCCCCTCCATCCGGCAGGACGCGGGCGCCTCCTGGAGCCAGATCCAGTGGATCACCGCCGGTTACGCGCTCGCCTTCGCCGCCGGACTCATCACCGGCGGCCGGCTCGGCGACATCCACGGGCGCAAGCGGCTCTTCCTGCTCGGCATCGGCGGCTTCACCCTGGCCTCCGCGCTGTGCGGCTTCGCCGCCAACCCCGAGATGCTGGTCGCCTCGCGCATCCTCCAGGGCGGCATGGCGGCGATGATGGTCCCGCAGGTGCTGTCGATCGTGCATGCGACCTTCCCGGCGCACGAGCGGGGCAAGGTGTTCGGGCTGTTCGGCGCGATCGTCGGGCTGGGCGCCGTCTCGGGCCCGCTGCTCGGCGCGCTGCTGACGGAGTGGAACCTGTTCGGGCTGGAGTGGCGGCCGATCTTCCTGATCAACCTGCCCGTCGGCATCGCGGGGCTGATCCTCGGCGGCCGTTTCATCACCGAGTCGAAGGCGCCGAAGGCGCTGAAGCTGGACATCGTCGGCGTCGTCCTGGTCACCCTCGGTCTGCTCATGCTGCTCTACCCGCTCACCCGCGGCCGCGAGCTGGGCTGGCCGGTGTGGGGGTACGTGTCGATGGTCGGCGCGCTGGGCGTCTTCGGGGCGCTGGTCGCGTACGAGCGTCGCAAGGGCGCGCGGGACGGCTCGCCGCTGGTCGAGCTCTCCCTCTTCCGGGTGCGCAGCTTCGCGGCGGGCGTCGCCGTGCAGACCGTCTTCGGGATCGCCCTCGGCGTGTTCTTCCTGGTCTGGACGCTGTACATGCAGACGGGTCTGGGCTGGAGCCCGATGAAGGCCGGTCTGACCGGGGTCCCCTTCTCGATCGCCGTCTCGGTGGCCGCGGGGATGTCCGTGCAGAAGCTGGTCCCGCGCTTCGGGCGCAAGGTGCTGCAGGCGGGCGCCCTGACGATGGTCGTCGGCGTGCTCCTCTACATCTGGGAGTCCGAGCGCTACGGGCTGGGCATCGCGCCCTGGCAGATGGCGCTGCCGCTGGTCGTCATGGGCGTCGGCATGGGCCTGATCTTCGCCCCGCTGACCGACGCGGTGCTGTCGGAGGTGCCGCGCGAGCACGCCGGATCGGCCTCCGGGCTCATCAACACCGTTCAGCAGATGGGCAACGCGCTCGGGCTGGGGCTTGTCGCGGTCGTCTTCTTCGGGGAGATCGGCGACCGGCTGACGGCGTCCGAGGTCGGCCCGGCCTTCGTGAACGCGTTCCAGCACGCCCTGGGCTGGGTGGCCCTGGTGATGTCCGTGATCTTCCTGCTGATGTTCGCCCTGCCGAAGCGGCCCGCGCAGCACGTGGAGGGCGGCGCGGAGGTCACGGAGGGTACGGAGAGCACGGGAACTTCTGCGGCCGCGGACGCGGTTCCCGGCGAGGACCGGGACCGGGAGTTCGCCGTCTGAGGTTCCGCATCGCCCCGGCCTCGTCGTGAGGCCGCGAGGAGGTCGCGGAGAGGGTCGATGGGCCCCGGAGAGGGTCGAGAGGCCGTCGCACGTCCGTGTGTCGAGAGCCCGTCACCGCATCGCAGCGGTGGCGGGCTCTTCGGCTGTCCACGGCCGCGTCCCGTCCCGGGGTGGAGAGAGAAGGAGGAGGACGGGAGGTCGCGACGGAAGGAAGTCCGTTCATGCCCGAATCGGGTCCGAACCTGTTTACTTTCCGAGATGCCCGGCGTAGCGTCCGTGGATAAACCACAGGTTCGGGCACAAAACAGGTATCGGTCGGAGGAGAACGGACATGTACGCACCGGAGCGGCAGCAGGAGATCCTGCGGCTCGCCCGTGACGGTGGACGGGTGGACGTCCTGTCGCTGGCCGAGGAGTTCCAGGTCACCGCGGAGACGATCCGCCGCGACCTGAAGGCCCTCGACCGGGCCGGCCTGGTGCGACGCGTGCACGGCGGTGCCATCCCGGCCGGACGCCTCGACTTCGAACCGGACCTGGCCGAACGCGAGGGCACCTCGGCCGACGAGAAGGACCGCATCGCCAAGGCGGCCCTGACGGAACTGCCCGCCGAGGGCACGATGATCCTCGACGCCGGGACGACGGTGGCACGACTGGCCGCAGCCCTCCCGCTGGAGGCCGAGCTCACCGTCGTCACCCACAGCCTGCCCATCGCGGCCCGCCTCGCGGACCATCCGGGCATGCAGCTCCATCTCATCGGGGGGCGCGTGCGTCACCGTACGCGCGCCGCCGTGGACGCCTGGGCGCTGCGCGCGTACGGCGAGATCCGGGCCGACGTCCTGTTCCTCGCCGCCAACGGCTTCTCCGCCGAGCACGGGCTGACCACCCCCGATCTCGCCGAGGCCGCGGTCAAGCGGGCGGCCGTCGCCGCGGCCCGCCGGGTCGTCCTGCTCGCCGACTCCGCCAAGCACGGCCAGGAGCACTTCGCCCGCTTCGCCGACCTGAGCGACGTCGACCTGCTGATCACCGACAGCGCACTGAGCCCCGAGGACGCGGCCGCGATCGAGCGCGGCGGCACGGAAGTTGTGCGCGCATGAGCGGCACCGGCCCGGCGAGCGGGAAAGACGCGGCGAGCGGGAAAGCCCCGGTGAGCGGTACTGGTCCGGTGGATGCGGCCGGCCCGGTGAGCGGGGCCGGTCCGGGCGGCGTGGGCGTGATCCTCACCGTCACGCCCAATCCGTCCCTGGACCGCACGTACGAGGTCCCCTCCCTGGACCGGGGCGAGGTCATCCGCGCGACCGGCGAGCGGATGGACCCGGGCGGCAAGGGGGTGAACGTCTCGCGCGCCGCGGCCGCCGCCGGGCGGCGCACGGTCGCCGTGCTGCCGCTGGGCGGTGCGCCGGGCGCGCTCGTCGCCGACCTGCTGGCCGCGCAGGGCATCGAGGTGGCGCCGGTGCCCGTCGCGGGGGCCACCCGCTCCAACATCGCGCTCGCCGAGTCCGACGGCGTCCTGACGAAGATCAACGCGCCCGGCCCCGAACTCTCCGCCGAGGAGCGGGAACTGCTCCTGGAGACGGTGCGTGAGCAGTCGCACGAGGCCGCCTGGATCGCCTGCTGCGGCAGCCTGCCCCGCGGGCTCGCGCCGTCCTGGTACGCCGAGGTGGTCGCCCGGGCGCACGCCGGAGGCGCGCGGATCGCCCTGGACACGTCCGGGCGCGCCCTCCTCGAAGCGCTGCGCGAGCGGCCCGACGTGGTGAAGCCGAACGCCGAGGAGCTCGCGGAGGCCGTCGGACGTCCCCTGGCCACCGTGGGCGACGCGGTGAAGGCGGCCGAGGAACTGCGCGGGATGGGCGCCCGGGCGGTGCTCGCGAGCCTGGGCGCCGACGGTCAGCTGCTGGTCGAGGAGACGGGCGCCTGGTTCGCCAGCGCCCGCGTCGACGCCGTCCGCAGCAACGTGGGCGCCGGCGACGCCTCCCTCGCCGGGTTCCTCGTCGCGGGCGGCAGCGGCCCGGCGGCGCTCGCCTCGGCGGTCGCGCACGGTGCGGCCGCCGTCCAGCTGCCCGGCAGCGTGATGCCCACCCCGGACGACCTGGACCCGGCGGCGGTGACGGTGACCGCCGAGGTGCCCGTGGACCGCGAACTGCGGGAGCCGGTGGCATGGTGACGACCTCCGCACCGCCCGCGCCGCCCGGCGGGCCGTGCGTCCGACAGCGGCGAGGCGTCCCCGCGCCCGCCGCCCGCTACGGCCGGCAGGGCACCCTGAGCCGCCCTGCCGACCCGGGGGAACAGGACCCGAACCCGCCTGTGACCCCACGGAGGCGGGGCTGCCCCGGCCCCGCCTCCACCCTCCCCGCCCCCACCCCCGCCCAGCACCCCACGCCCCGGGCGATACGCGTGCGAAGGAGCCCGCGATGAGCGACATGATCACCGCGGACCTGGTCGATCTCGACCTGTCCGCCCCGACGAAGGAAGCGGCGGCGCGATCCCTCGCCGAGCGCATGGCGGCCCTGGGCCGGGTGACCGACCTGGAGGGCTTCCTCGCCGACGTCGCCGCCCGTGAGGCGCAGATGCCCACCGGCCTCGACGGCGGCATCGGCATCCCGCACTGCCGCAGCGCCCATGTCACCGAGCCCACGCTCGCCTTCGGACGCAGCGCCGCCGGCATCGACTTCGGCGCGGCGGACGGTCCGGCCGACCTGGTCTTCCTCATCGCCGCCCCCGCCGGTGCGGACGACGCCCATCTGACGATCCTGTCGTCGCTGGCCCGTCAGCTGATGAACCCCGACTTCACCGGCGCGCTGCGGTCGGCCGGCGATCCGGCCACGGCGGCGGCGCTGATCCGCGGTGACGAGCCCTCGGCCGCCCGCCCGCCCGCTTCCGAAGCCCCCTCCGCCGGGACCGACACCGCCGGCGCTTCGGCATCCACCGGCCCGGCGGGCTCGGGTGCAACGAACTCCGGTCCCACAGGCCCCGCGGAATCCGGTCCCATGGACTCCGGCCCCACGGAATCCGGCCCCACGGGATCCGGTTCCACGGAACCCGGTTCCGCAGACTCCGTGTCGGCGTCGGCGGCGGCCTCCGCCGACGCCGACACGGTCCCCGGCCGCGGCCCCGCCGCCGCCTCCGCTCCCGCCTCCGCTCCGGGCCGAGCAGCCCCCGCGCCCGAGCCCGAGCCCGAGCCCGAGCCCGCGTCTCGCTTCCGGATCGTCGCCGTCACCTCCTGCCCGACCGGCATCGCGCACACCTACATGGCGGCCGAGTCCCTGGAGAAGGCGGGCCGGGAGGCGGGCGTCGACCTGGTCGTCGAGACACAGGGGTCGGCCGGCTTCACCCGCCTCGACCCGGCCGTCGTCGCCGCGGCGGACGGCGTGATCTTCGCCCATGACGTCCCCGTGCGCGACAAGGACCGCTTCGCCGGCAAGCCCACCGTGGACATCGGCGTGAAGGCGGGCATCAACCGGCCCGCCGAGCTGATCGGCGAGGTGCGCGCGAAGGCGGAGCGCGGCGAGGTGACCTCGGGCGCCCCCTCGGGCGCGGGCACGCCGGTCGAGCGCGCCGGCGAGTCCGGCGAGGGCTACGGCACCAAGTTGCGCAAGTGGCTGATGTCCGGGGTCAGTTACATGGTCCCGTTCGTCGCGGCGGGCGGTCTGCTGATCGCCCTCGGTTTCGCGATCGGCGGCTACGAGATCAAGTCCGCGCCCTCGGTGACGGACCACTTCGTGTGGACCCAGACGGACAGCTGGGCCGCCCTGCTGTTCCAGATCGGCGCCGTGGCCTTCGGCTTCCTCGTCCCGGTCCTCGCGGGGTACATCGCCTACGGCATGGCGGACCGGCCGGGCCTGGTCCCCGGTTTCGTGGGCGGCATGATCGCGTCCACCATCAACGCGGGCTTCCTCGGCGGTCTCGTCGCCGGTCTGCTCGCCGGCGGGGTGGTGATGGCGATCCAGAAGGTGCGGATCCCGGCCCCGGTGCGCGGCATCATGCCGGTGGTGGTGATCCCGCTGATCTCCTCGGCGATCGTCGGCTTCCTGATGTTCGTCGTGGTCGGCAAGCCCATCGCCTCGGCCCAGAAGGGCATGACGGACTGGCTGAACGGCCTCTCCGGTTCCAACGCCGTCCTGCTCGGCGCCCTGCTGGGGCTGATGATGTGCTTCGACCTCGGCGGCCCCGTCAACAAGGTCGCGTACACCTTCGCCACCGCCGGCATCGCGGTCGCCGCCCCGAGCGACTCGGCCATGAAGATCATGGCCGCGGTCATGGCGGCCGGCATGGTCCCGCCGCTCGCGATGGCGCTGGCCACCACGGTCCGGGGCAAGCTGTTCACGCCCACCGAGCGCGAGAACGGCAAGGCCGCCTGGGTGTTGGGCGCCTCCTTCATCTCCGAGGGCGCGATCCCGTTCGCCGCGGCCGACCCGCTGCGCGTCATCCCCGCCTCGATGGCGGGCGGTGCGGTCACCGGCGCGCTGTCGATGGCCTTCGGCGCCACCCTGCGCGCCCCGCACGGCGGCATCTTCGTGGTCCCCCTGATCGGCAACCCGTTCCTCTACCTGATCGCCGTCGCGGCGGGCGTGTGCGTGACGACGGCCGCCGTCGTCGTCCTCAAGGGCATGCGCAAGCCGGCCCCCGGCGCCGCGGGGCCCACGCCGGCGGGAAGCACCGCGGACACCGCGACCGCGGCCCAGGAACCGAAGCAACCGGTAGCCGCGTAACGCGCCGCTGCCCCGTCGTGCGGCGGGGGCCGTCGGCTCTCTCCCCACCGTCGAGGGTTTCGGCCGATCCGGCCGATCCGGCCGGTGTGCTCGGTCTAACCGCTCCGGTCGTTCTGGTCGATCTAACCGTTCTGCGTGGCCTGCGAGATACGTCACGGTCCGGGGCCGAAATCCCGGACCTTGGTGTGTACTGGGCGGTATGCCCGTGCATCTCACGCCCGCCCAGCTGACGGCGCTGACCGTTCTCGCCGTGGCGTCCGTCGCCTGGCTTCTCGTCCTGACCCGGGTCCTGCGGCGGATGCGCGCACGCGCCGAGGCTCACGCGGCGTTCCGCTCCTTCCCCGTCCGGCCCGCGCTCCCCGCCATCCCGGCACTGCCCGTGCTGCCCGCCCTCCCGCGCCAGCAACAGGCGACCAGTCCCCACCGGGAGAGCGTCGAGCTGACGACGGCGGAGAAGGACGCTTTCGCGGGCCTGGTGCGCCGCCTCAGCGGCGACCGCTGACCCGACGCCGACGCACCTGACGTGCGACGGAGCCGAGCGGAGGCGAAGCAGACGTGCGGCGAACGGCGGCGACGGCGGCGAACGGCGGTGGACGTGCGGCGCGGGCCCCGTGGACGTGCGGCGGGAAGCCACGGGAAGTCACGGGAAGTCAGTGGAGCCGGGGAGTGACGGAGCCGGGGGAGGCGTGGGCCAGGGCGAGGCAGCGGAGTCCGGAAGGGACCTACGCCTGTGCCGCCCGGCGTTCCATGGCTTCGCGGGCCGCGGTCTCGGACGCGTACACCTCGCACATGTGCCGCCCGTCGGGCGTCGCCGTGTGCTCGACCTCCCACAGGGAGATCTCCCGGCCGTCGCGCAGCAGGAACGCGTGCTCGTACAGCGAGTAGCCCAGGCCGATGCGGCCGGCCCGGCACGGGCGCCCGAAGGCCTGCGTGATCTGGTGCGCGAACGCCGACCTCAGCAGTGCCGTCGTTTCCGCGTCGGGCCGGTCGGGGTTCTCGGCGCGGCGCAGCAGGCGGCGCGCGTGGTCCGCCGAGTCGTCCGGCTCGTACACATGGCGGGGCGCCGGGACCGGTGCGAGCTGGACCAGCACCGGCAGTTCGAAGTCCGGCGCCTCGGACGGCAGCGGCAGCCGGGCGGTGGCGGCGCGCAGCTCCTCCTCGTCCGCGTACACCTCGTGCTGGGGTTCGCTGCCGGGTGCGGTGTTGTGCACGAGTTCCCACAGCGTAAGCGCGCAGCCGTCGGCCAGCAGCCAGGTGTGCCGGTAGGTTTCCCGGTGCAGGCCGGCGCTGTGGTGGGCGGAGTGCAGGGAGCTGTCGTGGGCCAGCGCGCAGTCGAGCCGCCGCAGGGCCTCGTCGGGCAGCTCGAACGAGTTCAGGGCGCGACCGAGCAGTCGCGCGAGATGCTCCTCCGGAGACTCGGGCGACTCGGCTGGTTCGTACGCTGTCGTCTCGTACGGAACGCTCAAGGTTTCTCCCGGCGTTGCTGCATGTCACCTTGTGGGTGCATACCGTAGCCCCTCGGTCGGACATCGTGTCCGGGAACCGAGAAAACGTACGTCGGAGAAAACGCCGGGGCCGCGCGGATGGTTCCCGCGCGGCCCGACGTGTGCTCAGAAAGCGCCGGTCAGACGGCACTTCGCGTGGTCGTGACGCTCCTGGTGCGCCCGGTTCGCGGGGCGCTCGCGTTGCTTGCGACGCTCCCGGTGCCCGTGGTGAACGGGGTGCTCGCGGTGGCGGTCACGCGCCGCTTCCCGCGGTCCACTCCGCCCAGGACATGTTCCAGCCGTTCAGCCCGTTGTCGGGGGCCACCGTCTTGTCGGGGGAGTTCTTGACGATCACCACGTCGCCTACCAGCGAGTTGTCGTAGAACCACTTGGCGGGGGTGTCGCCCTGTGCGCCCCGGACGTCGGCGAGTCCGACGCAGCCGTGGCTGGTGCCGGTGCGCCCGAAGGGCGGGTTGCCCTTGTTGTACCAGTAGTTGCCGTGCAGGAAGGTGCCGGACGTGGTCAGGCGCATCGCGTGCGGCACGTCCGGGATGTCGTACTCGGCGCCCAGGTTGACCGTCCGGCTGTTCATTCGCGTCTGCGTGAACTTCTCGGAGATCACCATCTGGCCGTTGTACGTGGTGTGCTCGGGGTCGCCCGTGGAGATCGGGGTCGTCTTCAGGGTCTGTCCGTCCCGCACGACCGTCATGGTCTGCGTGTTCGCGTCGACCGTGGAGACCTGTGAGCGTCCGACGGTGAAATCGACCGTCTTCTTCTGCACCCCGTAGACGCCGTTCGCGCCCTCGACGCCGTCCAGGTCGATCTTCATCGTGACCTTGGAGCCGGCCTTCCAGTACTCCTGGGGGCGGAAATCGAGCCGCTGCGCGCCGAACCAGTGGCCGACCACCTGCTGGCCGCTGCTGGAGGTGACCGTGATGTGCGACTGCACGGCCTTCTTGTCGGCGATGGCCTTGTCGAAGGTGAACGACACCGGCATGCCGACGCCGACCGTGGTCCCGTTGTCCGGGGTGTACGTGCCGATGAAGCTGTTCGCGGAGGAGACCGTGGTGAAGATGGCGTTGGCCGCCGCGGTCTTGCCGTCGGCGTCCTTTGCGGTCGCCGATATCTGGTACTTCGTGCCCCGCTCCAGCTGCTTCTTCGGCTTCCAGCTGCCGCCGTCGGCCGAGAGGGCGCCCTCGACGGCCTCGCCCGCCCCGGCCACGGTCATCTTCACGTCGGTGAGCCGGCCGCCGCTCACCTTCACGCCGGTCTGGTTGATGGACGCGCCCGTGGAGCCGTCCTTCGCCGAGATGACGATCTTGGCGGTGGACGTCTTCACGCCGTTGCCCGCGCTCTTGCCCCCCTTGGCGTCGCCGCCCTCGGCGCTCGCGCTGCCCCCGCAGGCGGTCAGGGTCAGGGCGCCGACCACCAGGACGGCACAGGCTCCCGCTGCGCGCCGCACTGCCCTGTTCGCCTTGTTCGCCTTGTCCGCCGTCGTCACGGGCTGCTCCGGTTCCTTGAGAGGTGGGTGATCCGCTTCCGTACGTGCAGGAGGAGGGGCACGCCGACCGACGGGGTTGCGGCGCGGGCGGCCTTGGCACGAGCGCGTGACAGAACCGGGACAATGCCCGCCCGCCCCCTGCCGGCAGCCCTCAGCCCCAGGAGCAGCGGGGACGGGCCGGTCCGGGTCCCGGTGTCACCGGGCGCCGTACAGCTCCTCGTAGGACGGCCAGGCGCCGCCCGGGCCGTCGACGGGCGCGGCCGCGCGTACGGCTGCGACGATCGCGCGGGTCACCGTGTCCGCGCCCGCCGCGAGGACGTCGTTCAGCGCGAGCGGGTTGCCGGGGGCGAGCCGTCGGGCGCCCGTCGCCAGCGCGAACACGGTGTCGCCGTCATTGAGCAGGTGCACCGGACGTACGGCGCGCGCGATCCCGTCGTGAGCGGTGCCCGCCAGTTTCTGCGCCTGTGCCTTGGACAGGTCGGCGTCGGTGGCGACCACCGCGAGCGTGGTGTTCAGCGGCGGCGGCGCGTTCCTCGCCGCGCTCTCGGCGAGGCGGCGGCGCGCGGCCTCGTGCACCCGCGCCTGCGGACACGTCACGCGGCCCTGGAACAACTCCCCGTACAACGCGCCCGTTTCCGGGTCCAGCACCGATCCGACGGCGTTCGCCACCACCAGCGCGGCCACGGTGATCCCCGACTCGAGGACGACGGCGGCCGTGCCCACACCGCCCTTCAGCGGCCCCACCACCGCGCCGGTCCCGGCGCCTACGCACCCCTGGGCCACCCGCGCCCCGGGCTCGCTCGCCGCGGCCGACGTCACGGCCGCCAGACCCGTGGCCGCGTCCGGACGGGCCCGGAAGTCGCCGCCGCGCCCCAGGTCGAAGACGCAGGCGGCCGGCACCACCGGCACGACATGCGCCGGATCCGGGCCGACGCGGACCCCACGGCCCCGTTCCTCCAGCCAGGCCATCACCCCGGACGCGGCGTCGAGCCCGTACGCGCTGCCGCCCGTGAGCACGATCGCCTCGACCTTCTGCACGAGGTTGCGCGGATCGAGGGCGTCGGTCTCCTTGGTGCCGGGGCCGCCGCCGCGCACGTCCACCGCGGCCACGGCGCCGCCCTCGGGCGCGAGGACGACCGTGACGCCGGTGAGCCACCCGTCGCCGGTCCGCGTCGCGTGGCCCACCCGCACGCCGGCGACGTCCGTCAGAGCGTCAACTGTCATGGCAGCCAGTCTCGCCCAGCCCGCACCGCGCGCGAGGCCGCGGTCCGCTCGCGTCACACCGCGGAAGGCGAACCCTCCGGCGAGTCCTCGTCCGGGCCCCGCGAGTCCGACGCGTCCTCGTCCCGTGCGGCCCGCCCGAGCATGCGGGCCGTGAGGGTCGCACCGGTGGCCACCGCCAGCGCCGACACCAGACCTGCCGCCAGGACCGCCCACTCGCCCGCGAACGTGCAGCAGATCACCAGCAGCGCGGTGACGGGCAGTACCGACTGCTGGGCCAGGCCCACCTTGAAGTGGCGTGAGTGCAGCGCCCAGACGGTCAGCAGGTACAGCGCCGTCGGCAGGGTGACGGCCGCCGACGCGGCGAGCGTGGACAGGTGGGCCTCCCCGACGGTCTGCTCGACCGCCACCTCCAGGCCCGCGCCGATCGCCGCCGCCGACGCGAAGACGGCGTAGTGCCCGTAGCCCCACAGGAACGCCTGCCTGCTGGAGCGCAGGTGCCCGTGGATGGGGACCACGAAGTAGATCCACCAGGCGGCGAAGACGATCAGCAGACCGCCGACCGCGATCGGCAGCAATTCGCCCAGCGCGTCGTTCTCGTCGATGCCGGTCTTCACCGCGACCGTGGCCGCCGCGATCGTCTCGCCCAGCACGATGATCGTGAACAGCCCGTAGCGTTCCGCGATGTGGTGCGGGTGCCAGGACGTCGGGTGGCCCCGCTCCGCGAGCAGCGGCACGCACATCTCCAGCGGCACCATCACCAGGAACAGCCAGGCCCGGCCGCCCTCGGGCAGGATCAGCAGCCCCAGCCAGCCGATCTGGCAGAACAGGACGCCACCGGCGTAGCGCAGGGCCGTCCTGCGCTCCGCGCCCTCGGTGGACAGCGCCACGCGCAGCCACTGCGAGGACATCGCGACCCGCATCACGGCGTAGCCCAGCCAGACGGCCAGGAACTCGTGGTCCTCGAAGGCCCGTGACACCCCGGCGGCGAGCACCAGGACTCCGGCGATCTGGACCAGCGTGACCACCCGGTAGAGGGCGTCGTCGTTGTCGTACGCCGAGGCGAACCAGGTGAAGTTCATCCAGGCCCACCAGATGGCGAAGAAGACCATCGCGTAGTTGAGGATTCCCTCGCCCGCGTGGGACTCCGCCACCGCGTGCACCAGCTGGACGCCCGCCTGGGCGATGGCCACGACGAAGCACAGGTCGAAGAAGAGTTCGAGCGGTGAGGCGACCCGGTGCGCCTCGCCCCGGCCGCGCGCGGTCAGCTTCCGCAGCGGGTGTCCGCGCGCGGGCGCGGTCGGCGGCGAGGGACGGCCGGAGGGCTGGGCCGGTGGGGGCGTGCTGGACGTCATGGGTCCCAGCACAGCAGACAACCGGCGGAAATTCTCGTGCGGTGCGGTCCTCGCACGGGCCCGGAACGGGCCGGCGGGCCGGGCCGTACCCTGGACGCATGAGCACCCCAGCCGCCCCCGAGCCGCGTGACCCGAAGGCCGCGCTGATCTTCGACGACCCGCTGGACCGCCAGTCGTCGGACGACACCGACCGAGGGTGGGGCGAGCGGCCGTCGGCCGGCGGCGACAGCGCGGCCGACCTCAAGCGCTTCCTCGACGAGAAGCCGCCCCACCACATCTGAAGCCGGAGCGGGCCCCCGTCTCCGACCCGCCGTGTGCCTACCGCCGGTGGTCGCCCGAGCCGCGCTGGGCGACCAGCTCGTCGCGGATCTCCTTGAGGACCTCCAGCTCGGTCACGTCCATGACCTCCTGCGTGCCCTCCTTGGCCTTTCTGCGGGCCTCGACCAGGGCCAGGTACTTCGACATGGGCAGCACCATCAGGAAGTAGACGACGGCCGCCGTGATCAGGAACGTGAGGGTCGCGCCGAGCACGGAGCCCCACAGGATCTGCACGCCCGTCGCGTCGGCGCCGGTGCCGCTGCACTTGCCCTTGATGCAGGAGCTGTAGCTGTCCAGGTTCTGGGTGCCGATCGTGCCGATGACCGGGTTGATGATCCCCTTCACCACCGCGTTGACGATGTTGGTGAAGGCCGCGCCGATCACCACCGCGACAGCCAGATCGACGACGTTCCCACGCATCAGGAAGGCCTTGAAGCCCTGCAGGACGCTTGCCTTCTTCTCGCTCACCTGGGGGACACTCCTCGCATGTACAGGTTGTGGAACAAACAGCTCCGCAACCTACGTCAAGGCCGGACGGGCGTGTCCACCGCGGTCGCTCGAACGAGCGACTTGACCTCACCACACCGTCACCGCCAGCCGTGCCGTCGCGCTCGCACCCGCAAGGCGCGCGGCGGTCGGACGGGGCACCGACAGGACGACCAAGGCGCCGCTGCCGCCGCTGCCCCCGCTTCCGCCGAAGGTGGTGGCGGGGGCCGAGTCAGGGGCGTCCAGCGGCTCGGGCACCTTGGTGACGAGCGCCCCGCGCGCGACGACGCGTGCCTCGCCGCCCGTGCCGCCGCCCGCCGCGACGGCCGTCGGCTGCTCGACCGCGATGACGTCGACCCGGTCACCGGGGCGCAGCAGCCGGACGGTGGCCGCGTCGGCGATGCGCACCGGGGCCGTCACCTTCCCGGCGGTACGGGTGGGGGACGCGGGGGCGTGCGCGGACGATCGCGCGCCGGATGGTGAGTTTCCGTGCGCGTCACCGTCCGGGTGTCCGCGGGCCGGGTCGCCGTCCCGTGGAGTCGCGGCCACGAGCGCGGCGGCGGTGACGGCCAGTCCGATCGCGAGGGCGCGCCTGCGGCTCCGGACCAGCCGGCCGAGCCGGTACCGGCTGTGACCGACACGGACCGGATCGAAGGCGGGCACCTCGCATGTCGCGGGCGCCTCCGGGCCGGGCGGACACGGCGCGGACGGGAAGGAGTGCGGGACGGACGGGCGCGGAGGAGAGGGAGGAAGCGCGGACATGGACACGGAGACCACCACCTGCGGGGAGGGACGGGATCGGACGGGCTTGCACAGCCACGATGAGCCCTGGCCGCGCCGCCCGTCGGAGCCGGTGGACGGTCCACGGTTTGTGGACAACTCCGCCACCCGAACGAGGAGTTCCGTCACTCACACCGACGAGTTCCGCCACTGACAACGGGGAGTTCCGTCACTCACGGGGAGCGGGAGACCGGCGGCCGCTCCGGTCAAAGCACCCGGATCCGGTCGACCGGTCGACCTCCGGACCACAAGGACGTACGAGTCCCCCGAATCCCCCTGGATGCCCCCCGACCCCCGGTCCCCCTACGGCAGTTCGAACCCGGGGTTCAGGCCGCCCAGGGCGTTCGTGCACAGGCAGTTCCGGTCGGTGCCGGCGGGGAGGGCGGCGAGCGTGTCGAACAGCACCTCCCGGAGGCGGTCCACGTTGGCGGCGAAGACGCGCATGACCTCCTGGTGCGACACGCCCTCACCGCTCTCGGCGCCCGCGTCCAGGTCGGTGACCAGGTTCAGCGACGTGTAGCAGAGCTCCAGTTCGCGGGCGAGGGCGGTTTCGGGGTGGCCCGTCATGCCGACCGTCGACCAGCCCTGCGCCTGGTGCCACAGGGATTCGGCGCGGGTGGAGAACCTCGGTCCCTCGACCACGACGAGGGTGCCGCCGTCCACCGGCTCCCACTGCCGGCCGCGTGCCGCCTCGAGGGCCGCCGCGCGTCCGGTCGGGCAGTAGGGGTCGGCCAGCGACACGTGCACCACGCGGGGCACGGTGCCGTCGGGGAGGGGCAGGCCGTCGAAGTAGGTCCCGGTCCGCGACTTCGTCCGGTCGACCAGCTGGTCGGGCACGAGCAGCGTGCCTGGCCCGTATTCGGGGCGCAGCCCGCCCACGGCGCACGGGCCGAGGACCTGACGCACGCCGACGGAGCGCAGCGCCCACAGGTTGGCCCGGTAGTTGATGCGGTGGGGCGGCAGGTGGTGCCCGCGTCCGTGGCGGGGGAGGAAGGCGACCCGGCGGCCGGCGGTCTCGCCGATGAAGAGGGAGTCGCTGGGCGGGCCGTAGGGGGTGTCGACCTGGATCTCGGTCACGTCGTCGAGGAACGAGTAGAGACCGGAGCCGCCGATGACGCCGATCTCTGCGTTCGCTGCCTTGTTCGCCATGTCCGGCACCCTAGTACCCCAGTTGTGGATCATGATCTTCGAGTCGGGGGGTGCGGCTTGTCATGGGTGGCGGCCGGTGCGGGAGGCCGTGGCAGCGGTGCCCTTCGCCCCGATGGCCGGGGGCTTCCACGCCGCTCCGTCGCAGGAATGACGTCGGAAGTCGACGACGACGCGGCCGACCTGCCCGTCGTCGGTGCGGCCGTGCGGCCGATCCGGACGGGGCAGGGCCCGTCGCCCCGGCCGGCCCGGCAGCGGGAACGGTGAGGACCCCGTCGTCGGTCGACGACAGGGTCCCGTGCGCGGTGGGCGTCAGGCGGCGGAGCTGCTGCCGGCCGAGGTGCCGGTGCTCGACGACTTGGAGCCCGCCGAGGAGTCCGACGAAGAGGACGACGACGTGGTCGTGCTCGGCTTGGAGTCGGTGGTCGACGACTTCGACGACGCCGGCGAGCTGCTCGACGACGAGCCGCGGCTGTCGTTGCGGTAGAAGCCCGAGCCCTTGAACACGATGCCGACCGCGGAGAACACCTTCTTGAGGCGGCCATCACAGCTCGGGCACTCGGTCAGAGCGTCGTCGGTGAACTTCTGCACCGCCTCGAGGCCCTCGCCGCACTCGGTGCACTGGTACTGGTAGGTCGGCACTGTCTTCCTCCTGGCACTCTCACTCAGTGAGTGCTAACGACGGTCTATCTTGACGCATTCCCGGGGTTCAGTCCACTGTCACCGGCTCGCGGTGACCGACGCCACGCGCGACGGTACGCGCGTGTGGGCGTGTGGCGAGCCGCGAACGCAGCGCCAGCAGGACCGTCAGGGCCAGTACGGTGCCGCACATCGGGACCAGGAAACCGGCGCCGTCGCGGACGTTGTCCTCCAGTTGCCCGGCGACGGTGACGGCGGCCGCCTGGCCGAGCGCGACGGCGCCCGTCAGCCAGGTGAACGCCTCGGTGCGGGCCCCGGCCGGGACCAGGCCCTCGACCAGGGTGTAGCCGGTGATCAGCGCGGGCGCGATGCACATGCCGACCAGCAGACCGAGGCCCGCCAGGACGAGCACGGAGTGCGCGGCCCACAGACCGGAGGCGACGAGCGCGAGGGCCGCGTAGGCGACGACCAGGCGGCGCTGCGGGGCGACCTTCCAGGCGATCGCGCCGCAGACCAGACCCGACAGCATGTTGCCCGCGGCGAAGGTGCCGTACAGGACGCCGTTCAGGCCGGGTTCGCCGATCGACTCGGAGAACGCGGCGAGGGAGACCTGCATGCCGCCGAAGACGGAGCCGATGCCCAGGAACGTCGCGATCAGCACGCGCACACCGGGGACGCGCAGAGCCGAGGCGTGCTCCACGCGCGTGTGGCCAGCGGCGGCGATCCGCGGCTGGGTGCTCTTCTGCGCGGCGAACAGCAGGCCGCCGAGCAGGGTCAGCGAGGCCTCGGTGACCAGACCGGCGGCGGGGTGCACGGCGGTGCACAGGGCGGTCGCCAGGAGCGGGCCGAGGACGAAGGTCAGCTCGTCCGTGACGGACTCGAAGGCCGCCGCGGTGCTCATCAGCGGTGAGCCCTTCAGTTGCACGCCCCACCGGGCCCGCACCATGGGCCCGACCTGCGGCACCGAGGCGCCCGTGGGCACGGCGGCCGCGAACAGCGCCCACAGGGGCGCGTGAGCGAGGGCGAGGGCCGTGAGGGCGATCCCGGACACGGTGTGCACGAGCACGCCGGGGACCAGCACCGCGCGCTGCCCGTAGCGGTCGGCGAGGCGGCCGCTGTAGGGCGCGCACAGCGCCATGGAGACGCCGGTGACGGCGGCGGCGGCGCCGGCGGCCCCGTACGAGCCGGTGGTGTGCTGCACGAGCAGCACGATGGAGATGGTGAGCATCGCGAACGGCTGGCGGGCGGCGAAGCCGGGCAGCAGGAACGTCCAGGCGCCGCGGGTGCGCAGCAGTTGCCCGTATCCCGGGCGGGAGGAGGCCGACGAGTCCTTCGACGGCTCGGTGGTGACCGTGGATGCCACGGCCCGTGCCTTTCTGCCGCCTGGTAGCGCGCCCGTGCGGGGGCGCCGAGAGCTGTCCTCTTGCGCGTGCTGCGGTAGATGCCGGAGTCCGCTGCAGGAGGTGTCCCGGCCGCCATACGGTCGCGCCAGCTCTGCGTCAGGCAGAGTTGGTTCGATCAAAGTGCGCCTTCATCGTACAGGGATCAAGGCCGACGAGGCCTGTGAAAAGGAGCACCAGCCTCGTGGCCGCCTCTGAATGAAGGGGGTGTGAACGGTGCGAAACGTGTGCTCAACGCGTCAACGCGTCAACGCGGTCCGTCGCCGGTGCCGAGCCAGCCGGCGAGCTTGCCGCCGTGCCCGACGGCCCGCAGCCGCTTCTCCGCGGCGTCGCGGACGGGGTCGGTGGCCACGACGAGGAGTTCGTCGCCGTGACGCAGGACGGTCGCCGGGAGGGGGACGAACGAGGTTCCGTCCCGCACGACGAGGGTGACGGCGGCCCCGGCGGGCAGCCGCAGCTCGTTGACCTCGACGCCGTGCATCTTCGAGCCCTCCGGGATCGCTACGGACAGCAGGTGCCCGCGCAGCCGCTCCAAGGGCGCGGACTCGACGCCGAGGTCGGCGGCCTCCGGGTCCCCGCCGAGGCGGAGCTTGCGCGCCAGCCAGGGCAGCGTCGGCCCCTGGACCAGGGTGTAGACGACGACCAGGACGAAGACGATGTTGAAGATCCGGCGGCTGCCGTCGACGCCGTTCACCATGGGGATCGTCGCCAGGATGATGGGCACGGCGCCGCGCAGGCCGGCCCAGGACATCAGGGTCTGCTCCTGCCAGGGCACCCGGAAGGGGGTCAGGCAGAGGAAGACGCTGATCGGGCGGGCCACCATGGTGAGCACCAGGCCGATGACGAGCGCTGGCAGCACGTCGTCGCCCAGCTCGTGCGGGGTGACCAGCAGGCCGAGCAGGACGAACATGCCGATCTGGGCCATCCAGCCGAGCCCGTCGGCGAACCCGCGCGTGGCGGGCCAGTGGGGCAGTTTGGCGTTGCCCATGACCATGGCGGCGAGGTAGACGCCGAGGAAGCCGCTGCCGTGCGCCAGGGAGCCCGCCGCGTAGGCGGTGACGGCGATCGCCATGACGGCGATCGGGTAGAGGCCGGAGGCGGGCAGGGCGACGTGCCGCAGGCCCCAGGAGCCCAGCCAGCCGACCGTGAGGCCGATGGCGGCGCCGATGGCCAGTTCCAGCGCTATCTCGCCCAGCAGCACGTACCAGTGCTCCACGGGGCCGGCCGTGGAGAAGGCGACGACCAGGATGACGACCGGGGCGTCGTTGAAACCGGACTCGGCCTCCAGGGTGCCCGTCACGCGGGACGGCAGGGGGATCTTGCGCAGGACGGAGAAGACCGCCGCCGCGTCCGTCGAGGACACCACCGCGCCGATGATCAGCGCCTGCCGCCACTCCAGCCCCGTCACGTAGTGCGCGGCCGTGGCCGTGACGCCGACGCTGACCGCGACCCCGGCCAGTGCCAGCGCCGTGGCGGACGGCAGGGCCGGTTCGATCTCCTTCCACTTCGTGCCCAGGCCGCCCTCGGTGAGGATCACGACGAGGGCGGCGTAGCCGATGACCTGCGTCAGTTCGGCGTTGTCGAAGTGGACGTCGCCGATGCCGTCCTGGCCCATGGCGATGCCGATGCCCAGGTAGACGAGCAGGCTGGGGAGCCCGCTGCGCGAGGAGATCCGGACCGCTGCGACGGCGACGAGCAGGACGAGCGAGCAGACGAGCAGGAGCTGGTTGAGGTGCTGGACAGTCAGCGGCGGTTCCCTTTCACCGGCGCGCGCGCCTTGCGCGCGGGCCCATATGTGCTTCGGATACATCGGACACGAGCGGTGTGCGCCCCGCACCCAACTACTTCATTACCTTACCTAACTCTTGACGATTTCTTGACACTCGGCGGTCGTGGGATCGAACAGTCTTCCGCGCGCGTACCCGACTCCGCGTCAAGTGGCGCGAAGCCCTGCGCCTATGGTTGCTCCAGCGCTCATTCAAAAGGACAGCCCGCCCTGCCGCTCGCGTTAGGACAGCAAGGACAGCGATGCCCCCCAACACCACCGCCACATCGGGTGACAAGCCCGTCAAGTCCGGCAGGAAGAAGGGGCGCAAAGCCCGTTTGATCGTGCTTGTACTGGTGCTGGCCATCATCGGTGGCGTCGCCTACGGGGCCTACTGGTCCATCAGCACCGTCCGCGCGTCCTTCCCGCAGACCAAGGGTTCGATCGCCCTGGAGGGCCTGTCCGGGCCCGTCGACGTGAAGCGGGACGGCTACGGCATCCCGCAGATCTACGCCGACTCCGACGAGGACCTGTTCATGGCGCAGGGCTTCGTCCAGGCGCAGGACCGGTTCTACGAGATGGACGTCCGCCGGCACATGACGTCCGGGCGGCTGTCGGAGATGTTCGGCAAGAGCCAGGTCGACAACGACGCCTTCCTGCGCACCCTGGGCTGGGACCGCGTCGCCAAGAAGGAGTACGACGACGTCCTGTCGGCGGACACCAAGAAGTATCTGCGGGCCTACGCCAAGGGTGTCAACGCCTACCTCAAGGGCAAGGACGGCGCGGACATCTCCCTGGAGTACGCGGCCCTGGGCTTCACCAACGACTACAAGCCCGCCGAGTGGACCCCGGTCGACTCCGTGTCGTGGCTCAAGGCGATGGCCTGGGACCTGCGCGGCAACATGCAGGACGAGATCGACCGCGCCCTGATGACCAGCAGGCTCGGCCCGCAGCAGATCGCCGACCTGTACCCGCAGTACCCGTACGACATCAACAAGCCGATCGTCCAGGACGGCCGCTACGACGAGCAGACCGGGACGTTCGAGGAGCGCGACGGGGACGGCTCGGGCAACGGCTCCGGCACGGGCAATGGCTCCGGCACCGGATCCGGCACGTCCGGCAGCGGCACGGGCACGGGCACCGGCACGGGCACCGGCTCGGAGGGCGCCGGTTCGGGCGCGCAGAGCCAGCTCGCGGGCCTCTACCGCGTTCTCGACGACCTGCCCACGGCCGTCGGAGTGAACGGCAACGGCATCGGCTCCAATTCCTGGGTCGTGGCCGGCAAGCACACGATCACCGGCAAGCCCCTGCTGGCCAACGACCCGCACCTGTCGGCCTCGCTGCCGTCCGTCTGGTACCAGATGGGCCTGCACTGCCGCAGCGTGTCCGCCAAGTGCGCCTACGACGTCTCCGGCTACACCTTCGCGGGCATGCCCGGCGTGGTCATCGGCCACAACGCGGACATCGCCTGGGGCATGACGAACTCCGGCGCCGACGTCACCGACCTGTACCTGGAGAAGCTGTCCGGCGCCGACGGCTACCAGTACGACAACAAGGTCCGGCCGTTCGTCCGGCGCGACGAGACCATCAAGGTCGCCGGCGGAGCCGCGAAGACGATCGTCGTCCGCCAGACCCAGGACGGGATGCCGCTGCTGTCCGACCGGGACGACGAACTCGTCAAGGTCGGCAAGAAGGCCACCGTCGACACCGCGGCGCCCGACCGGGGCGACGGTTACGCCGTCGCCCTGAAGTGGACCGCGCTCGATCCCGGCACCTCCATGGACGCCGTCTTCCTCATGGACAGGGCGAAGGACTGGGACGGCTTCCGCAAGGCGGCCGAGAAGTTCGACGTGCCCTCCCAGAACCTCGTCTACGCCGACGCCGAGCACATCGGCTACCAGCTGCCCGGCAAGATCCCCACGCGCGCGAAGGGCATGGACGGCTCGGTCCCGACGCCCGGCTGGAAGTCCAAGTACAAGTGGACCGGGAGCATCCGCTTCGAGGAACTGCCCCACGAGTTCGACCCCCCGCGCGGGTACATCGTCACCGCCAACCAGGCCGTCGTCGACAAGAAGGCGTACCCGTACACCCTCACCACGGACTGGGGCTACGGCACCCGCAGCCAGCGGATCACCGTCCTCATCAATCAGAAGATCGAGGGCGGCGGCAAGCTCTCCACGGACGACATGCGCCAGATGCAGCTGGACGACGACAGTACGATCGCCAGGCTGCTCGGCCCCGTGCTGAAGAAGATCAACCCCAAGGACGCGGACGTCCGCCAGGCGCAGGAGCTGCTGCTCAAGTGGGACTACACCCAGGACCCGGACTCGGCGGCGGCCGCGTACTTCAACGCGGTCTGGCGCAACATCCTCAAGCTGGCCTTCGGTAACAAGCTGCCCAAGGAGCTGCGCGTCGAGGGCCAGTGCCTGTGGGTCGACCCGGTCGACTCCACGGGCCCGGTCGACGACACCCGCAAGGTCCGCGAGTGCGGCCAGCGCGACGCCGACCAGGCGCAGCCGGACGGCGGTGACCGCTGGTTCGAGGTCGTGCGCCGCCTGCTCGACAAGAAGGACAGCCCGTGGTGGACGACGCCTTCGTCGGGCACCCGGCGCCCCGGCGCCGACCACGACCGGGACGCGCTGTTCGAGCGGGCCCTGATCGACGCCCGCTGGGAACTGACCGCCAAGCTCGGCAAGGACATCGACACCTGGAGCTGGGGGCGGCTGCACCGGCTGTTCCTGAAGAACCAGACCCTGGGCACCAGCGGCCCCGGCTTCCTGCAGTACATCCTCAACCGCGGCCCCTGGAAGCTCGGCGGCGGCGAGGCGGCGGTCAACGCGACCGGCTGGAACGCGGCCGGCGGCTACGGGGTGGTGTGGGTGCCGTCGATGCGGATGGTGGTCAACCTCGCCGACCTGGACAAGTCGAAGTGGATCAACCTCAGCGGCGCGTCGGGCCACGCCTTCAGCGCCCACTACACCGATCAGACGGGCAAGTGGGCCGACGGTGAACTGCTCGACTGGTCCTTCTCCAAGAAGGCGGTCGACGACAGCACCAGCGACACCCTGGTCCTCAAGCCCTGAGCGGGCCGGCGCGAACGCGAAGGGGGCCCTCCACGCGCGCGTGGAGGGCCCCCTTCGCCGCGGCCGGACGGCGGCCGCGCGGACGGCGGCCGCGCGGGCGGCGGCCGGGCGGGTGGTCCGGCGGGCGGCGGGCAGGCCTGCACCGGGCCGGGGCTCAGGGCCGGGGCTCAGGGCCGGGGCTCAGAGCCGCGGCTCAGGACCGGGGCTCGGTGAAGCGGTGGACCGCCGACGGGGTCACCACGGCCTGCACCGGCCGGTCGTGCGGCTCGTCCGGGAGGCGCTCGACGACCTCGGCGTCGTACAGCAGGACCACCAGGAAGGGGTGTGCTCCGTGCGCCGCGAGGCGGGCCAGCACGCGGTCGTACGAACCGCCGCCGCGGCCGAGCCGCGTCCCGCGCGCGTCGACCGCGACGCCGGGCAGCAGCACCACGTCGGCGCCGGTCACGGCGTCCGGGCCGAGGCGCTCGCCGGCCGGCTCCAAGAGGGCCGTCTTCCCGCCGTGTTGGACGCGGGCGAGAGACCCCTCGCCGGAGTACGCGCCCCATTCGAGGTCGTTGTCGGGCAGCAGGGCGGGGAGCAGCACGCGCACTCCCCGGGCGCGCAGCGCGTCCAGCAGCGCCGGCGTGCCCGGTTCGGCGCCCACGGAGACGTACGCGGCCACCGTGCGCGCCCGTGCCAGCTCGGGCAGTTCGAGGGCGCGCTCGGCCAGCGCGGTGGCGGCCGAGCGCAGGTCGTCCGTCGTCAGCTCGTTCCTCGTGCCGAGGAACGCCCGCCGCATCGCGCGTTTGTCGGGCGGTGATCCGCCGTCGAGGTGACTCATATGCCGCTCCCGCACCGGTCGTCCATTGCTCTCACACAGCTTCAGTAAGTTCATATGATCATGAATTGGCCAGATCCACAGATTCGGCTCAAAGCCAGCGGATAAGGTGACCGGCATGACTCAGTCCCATCCCAGGATCAGCAAGGCTGTCATCCCCGCGGCCGGACTCGGCACCCGGTTCCTGCCGGCGACCAAGGCCACTCCCAAGGAGATGCTGCCGGTCGTGGACAAGCCCGCTATCCAGTACGTGGTCGAAGAGGCCGTCTCCGCCGGTCTCGACGACGTCCTCATGGTCACCGGCCGCAACAAGCGGCCCCTGGAGGACCACTTCGACCGCAACTACGAACTCGAGTCGGCCCTGCAGAAGAAGGGCGACGCCGCCCGCCTCGCCAAGGTCCAGCAGTCCAGCGACCTCGCCACCATGCACTACGTACGCCAGGGTGACCCCAGGGGCCTCGGCCACGCCGTCCTGTGCGCGGCCCCGCACGTCGGGCAGGAGCCCTTCGCCGTCCTCCTCGGCGACGACCTCATCGACCCCCGCGACCCGCTGCTCCAGCGCATGATCGAGGTCCAGGAGCAGCACGGCGGCAGCGTCGTCGCCCTCATGGAGGTCGCCCCCGAGCAGATCCACCTCTACGGCTGCGCGGCCGTCGACACCACGGTGGACAGCGACGTCGTCAAGGTGACCGGTCTCGTGGAGAAGCCGGAGCCGGCCGACGCCCCGTCGAACTACGCGATCATCGGCCGCTATGTGCTCGACCCCGGCGTGTTCGGCGTGCTGCGCGAGACCGAGCCCGGCCGCGGCGGCGAGATCCAGCTCACCGACGCCCTCCAGCAGCTCGCCCAGGACGAGAAGGTCGGCGGTCCCGTGCACGGCGTCGTCTTCAAGGGCCGCCGCTATGACACCGGCGACCGGGGCGACTATCTGCGTGCCATTGTCAGACTCGCGTGCGAACGTGAGGATCTGGGTCCGGACTTCCGGTCCTGGCTTCGCAGTTACGTCACCGAGGAGATGTAGCCACCTTGAGCACCGCCGCGCCCCGCCCCGCCGCCGAGGACCGCCTCTGGTCGGTGGACGAGCACCTGGAGGACATCCTCGCCACCGTCCGCCCGCTGGAGCCCATCGAGCTGCAACTGCCCGACGCCCAGGGCTGCGTCCTCGTCGAGGACGTCATGGTGCCGGTGTCGCTGCCGCCCTTCGACAACAGCTCCATGGACGGGTACGCGGTACGGGTCGCGGACGTCGCGGGCGCGAGCGAGGAGTTCCCGGCCGCTCTGGAGGTCGTCGGCGACGTCGCGGCGGGACAGGCCGCCGATCTGCTCCACGTCGGGCCGGGCCAGGCCGCCCGCATCATGACCGGCGCCCCGCTGCCGCCCGGCGCCGAGGCCGTGGTCCCCGTGGAGTGGACCGACGGAGGGCTCGGCGAGGGCCCGGTCAGCGGGATGCGCGCCCGCAGCCTCGCCCCCGAACAGGCCGCCGGGCACGTGCGCGTGCACCGGCCCGCCGAGGCACGCGCGCACGTGCGCGCCAAGGGCAGCGACGTGCGGGCGGGCGACCGCGCCCTCGACGCCGGGACCGTCGTCGGACCGCCCCAGATCGCCCTGCTCGCCGCGATCGGCCGCGCCTCCGTGCGGGTGCGCCCGCGCCCGCGCGTGGTGGTGATGTCCACCGGCAGCGAGCTGGTCCAGCCCGGCGAGGAGCTGGGCAGCGGCCAGATCTACGACTCCAACAGCTTCGCCCTCACCGCCGCCGCCCGCGACGCCGGCGCGATCGCCTACCGGGTCGGCGCGGTCGCCGACGACGCCGAGACCCTGCGCTCCGCCATCGAGGACCAGCTCGTGCGCGCCGACCTCGTCGTCACCACCGGCGGGGTCAGCGTCGGGGCGTACGACGTCGTCAAGGAGGCGCTGGAGCACGTCGGCGACGCGGACGAGGAGGGCGCGGGCGTCGAGTTTCGCAAGCTCGCCATGCAGCCCGGCAAACCCCAGGGCTTCGGCTCCGTCGGCCCCGACCACACCCCCCTGCTGGCCCTCCCCGGCAACCCGGTGTCGTCGTACGTGTCCTTCGAGCTGTTCGTCCGCCCCGCCATCCGCACCCTGATGGGCCTCGCGGACGTCCACCGGCCCGTCACGCGCGCGAAGCTGACCGCCGACAAGGCGCTGACCTCGCCGAAGGGCCGCAGACAGTTCCTGCGCGCGGTGCACGCCGAGGGCGCCGTCCGCCCGGTCGGCGGCGCCGGCTCCCACCTGGTCGCCGCCCTCGCGCACGCCGACGCGCTCATCGTCGTCCCCGAGGACGTGGAGAGCGTCGAGCCCGGCGCCGAGGTCGAGGTCGTCCTGCTCGGCTGAACGCTCCTGGTTGGGGGTACCGTGTCGCGCACAGCAGGCCCGTGCGCCGCACCGCGCCGGGCCCGGACCGGGAGCGCCACCAGCATGAGTACGCAGGACCGACTGACGCACATCGACGAGGCGGGCGCGGCGCGCATGGTCGACGTGTCCGGCAAGGACGTCACCGCCCGCACCGCCCGGGCCAGCGGGCGGGTCCTCGTCTCGCCCCGGGTGATCGAGCTGCTGCGCGGCGAGGGGGTGCCCAAGGGGGACGCGCTGGCCACCGCGCGGATCGCGGGCATCATGGGCGCCAAGCGCACCCCGGACCTCATCCCGCTGTGCCATCCTCTGGCCGTCTCCGGTGTGAAACTGGACCTGTCGGTCGCGGACGACGCCGTGGAGATCACCGCCACCGTGAAGACGACGGACCGCACGGGCGTCGAGATGGAGGCCCTCACCGCGGTCTCCGTCGCCGCGCTCACCGTGATCGACATGGTGAAGGCCGTCGACAAGGAAGCGGTGATCACGGACGTGCGCGTGGAGCAGAAGACGGGCGGCAAGTCGGGCGACTGGAGCCGGGCATGAGCGCGGCGCCGTACCGGGCCCTCGTGGTGACCGCCTCCAACCGGGCCGCCGCCGGCGTCTACGAGGACCGGGGCGGGCCCCTGGTCGCCGAGGGCCTGCGCGGCTTCGGCTTCGCCGTCGACGGCCCGCAGGTCGTCCCCGACGGCGAACCGGTGGAGGCCGCGCTGCGGGCCGCCGCCGAGGCCGGATACGACGTCGTCGTCACCACCGGCGGCACCGGCATCTCGCCCACCGACCGCACGCCCGAGGCGACCCGCGCGGTGATCGACCGCGAGGTCCCCGGCATCGCCGAGGCCGTCCGCGCGTACGGCCGGGAGAAGGTGCCCGCCTCGGCCCTCTCGCGCGGGCTGGCCGGAGTGGCGGGCGGCACCCTGATCGTCAACCTGCCCGGTTCCACCGGCGGGGTGAAGGACGGCCTGGCCGTCCTGGAACCGCTGCTGGTCCACGCCGTCGACCAGATCCGCGGCGGCGACCACCCGGGTTCCGGCCAGGGGGGTGCGAGCTGAACAGCCCATCCTGGCCGGTCGAGCTGCGCGACGGCGACATCGTCCTGCGGCCGATAAAGATGCGCGACCAGCGGGCCTGGCGCGAGGTCAACCGGCGCAACCGGGACTGGCTGCGACCCTGGGAGGCGACCATCCCGCCGCCCGCGCCCAGCGGTCCGATCGCGCACCGGCCGACGTACCGCCAGATGGTGCGGCATCTGCGGAACGAGGCGAACGCGGGGCGGATGCTCCCGTTCGTCATCGAGTACCAGGGGCGCCTCGTCGGGCAGTTGACGGTCGCCGGGATCGCCTGGGGGTCGATGTGCTCGGGGCACGTCGGCTACTGGGTGGACGAGTCGGTCGCCGGCCGCGGGGTCATGCCGACGGCCGTCGCCATGGTCGTGGACCACTGTTTCCGCACCGTCGGACTGCACCGCATCGAGGTCTGCATTCGCCCCGAGAACGGGCCCAGCCGCCGGGTCGTGGAGAAACTCGGATTCCGCGAGGAAGGACTGCGTCCGCGCTATCTCCACATCGACGGCGCCTGGCGCGACCACCTGGTGTTCGCCCTCACGGCGGAGGAGGCCCTCGACGGTCTGCTGAGCCGCTGGCGGCGCACACGCGCGCGTACCTCGCCGCAGAGCGCGCAGGGCAATGCCGGGGGCAATCAGCGTGACCTCGGGAATTGAATGAATGTTCGATGGATATGCGTTCGAGAATGATCGGGTGGTGACGGTCTCAGGCAGGGAATTCGCACCCATGGCGGCCTGCTGATCGCATCGGTCACAAAAAAAGTTCGAAATATCAGCCGGATCGTGCGACACACCGGCTCAATTGGCGGATGGCCTCACGTAAACCCCTCTACGGTGTGAGACGTGAGCAGCAGCGGCCTCATCTACGCAGTCATCGTCGGGGCCTGGGCCGCCTACTTGGTGCCCATGTGGCTCCGTAGGCAGGACGAGCTGAACGAGGCTCGTCCCACGGAACGCTTCAGCACCGCCATCCGGCTGCTGTCCGGAAGGGCGGGGATGGAGCGCCGGTACGCCAGGGACCTGCGGGCACGCTCCGCCGAGGAGGCGTCCGACGCCGGCGCCCCGGACGCCGTCACCGACACGGTGGACGTCCGGGCCTTCGCCATGCCGCCGACCCGTCCCCAGGTGAAGGCGCCGGTGCACGAGCGAGGACAGGAACGCGGCCACGAGCGCGGCCACGAGCGCGCCCAGGAACGCGGAACGGGACGTCCCGAAGGGGCGCGCGACGCGGTGCGTGAACCGGCGCGCGAGCCGGCGGCCGACTCCGGGCGCGAGGCGCGCGAGGCGCGCGAACAGGGCGTCAGGTCGCCCCGCGACCACGCCTCCGCGCCGTCCGCGGCCACCGGAGCCGCTGCTCCGCACCCGTCGGCCGCCCACGCCCCGCACACTCCGCACACGTCGCAGACCCTCCCCGCCCCGCCCGCCCCGCGCGGTTCCCACGCCTCCGCGAGCGACGGCGGCGGGGGCGCGGCGGGCCGGCGCGCGCCGGCCCCACGTCAGGCGTCCGCCGCGCGGCCGTCCGCCCGCCAGGCCGCCTCCGCCCAGGCGTCCGCCGCGCGCGCCCAGCGCTCGAAGGCGCTCGCGCGCCGTCGGCGCACCACGGTGATGCTCTTCGCCGCCTTCACGCTCGGCGCGATCGTCGCGGCCGTCGGCGGCCTCGCCTTCCTCTGGGCGCCCGCCGTGCCCGCCGTCCTGCTCAGCGCGTACATCGCCTATCTGCGCGCCCAGGAGCACCGCCGCTTCGCCTACCAGATGGACCGCAGGCGCGCCGAAGTAGCCGCCCAGCGGCTGCGCGAACGCCAGCCGCGCCGACGGGCCCCCGCCCCGGCGGGCGCGCAGTCCCCCGACGCCGGCTCCGACGCCGGCGCAGAGGAGCCGCACGCGGGCGCCGGGCCGGAGACCGACCCGGGCCTGCTGGCCCTCGCCGCGGACCGCAGGGCGCTCGTCGAGCAGACCGACCACGCCGAGTGGGTCGACCAGCAGCGCGAGCGGCAGCGCCGCCCCGGGCACGGCGACAGCTGGGACCCGGTCCCGGTCCCGCTGCCCACCTACGTGACCGCGCCGGTCGCCCCGCGGGCCACGTCCGACGTGGACCTCTCCGCGCCCGACGCCTGGAGCTCGGCCCGGTCCAGCTCCGTCGCCCCGGAGCAGGAGACGGCCGACGCCGGGCACTCCCCGGCCGGGGAACCGGAAGCGGACGACGGCGCCGAGGACCGGTCCGCGGAGGGCGGCGAGCGCAGCGACGCACGGCGCGCGGCCTCGGCCCGGCGCTCCCGCGAACGCGGCCGCACCCCGCTGTTCGACCAGTACGAGGACGGCGAGCGCCCCCGCGCCGCCAACGAATAAGGGCCCCGCCACCCCCCGCCCGGCCTCGGGGAACGGATTTCCAAGCAGGCCGACGGGGATGCTAGAGTTTCACTCGTTGCAAGGGCCTGTGGCGCAGTCTGGTAGCGCACCTCGTTCGCATCGAGGGGGTCTGGGGTTCAAATCCCCACAGGTCCACTGCAGCTCAAAGCCCCGGTCGGGATTCCCGACCGGGGCTTTGGCCATTCCGGGACCGCTCGCGGAGGATCCGCCGTCGCCGGGCCCGTGTTCGGGCCGCGGGCTGCCGGGGGCTCGGTGCGTGAGTGCGGGCGTCAGTCCCTCACCGGACGCGCCCCTCCACCGGAGCGCTCGCAGGCGAAGGCGTTCACCCCCCGGCCGTGCCGAAGAGGGCGTTGAGCGCGGTCAGGGCCTCGGCGTCCTGGCCGGGGCCGGCGTCGGAGAGCCGGCGCGAGACCCCGGTGAGGCCGCGCACGCCGGCGTCCGCGACCGCTGTGCGCACGGCCCCCGCGTCCGCCTCCACCATCAACCGGACGACAGCCGGGGACAGTCGGGCGGCCTGGTCGGCCGTACAGAGGACGGCGTTCTCGAAGCCCAGAGCGCGCACCGTGCCCACCACCGCAACGGACCGTCGACGGTGGGCGCTTGGGCGCCGAGGGGAAGTCCAACGGTGCGGTGGCCAGGGCGCTCGTGGTCTCGGAGGCCGCCGTCGGCAAGCACATCGGCGGCATCCTCACCAAGCTGGACCTGCCGCCCGCCGACGACAGCCACCGCCGGGTCCTCGCGGTGCTGGCCTACCTCAGAAGCTGAGGGGCCCGCGCGCCGCCCGCCTCAGGAGCCGAGGGGCTTGGCGTAGCAGCGGCTCTCCTCGTACGCGCGGTAGTAGCCGAACTTCGCGCACGGCTCGTAGCCGCTGGAGGTGTACAGGGCGATGGCCTCCGGCTGCTCGGTGCCGGTCTCCAGGACCATCCGCACGCGCCCGGCGTCTCGCGCGTCGTCCTCCAGTGCGGTGAGGATCCGCCGTGCGAGACCGCGTCCGCGCATGTCCCGGACCACGAACATGCGCTTCAGCTCGGCGTCGCCGTCCTGGTTGCCCTCGCCGTTCTCGTCCTGGCTGCGCCAGCCGCCGGTGGCCACCGGGCGGCCGGTCTCGTCGTAGACGATGAGATAGACGCCGCGCGGCGGCTGGAAGTCGGAGGGCGCGAGGACGGTGGCGTCGCCGCCGTCGCCGTAGCGCTCGTGGTACTCGGCCTGGACCTCGTCGTTGAGCTTGACCGCGTCGGGGTGGTCGAAGGGGACCGGACGTATTTTCACGCCGTACACAGTACGTGTATCCCCAATGCGGTTCGCCCGGCGTCCGCCGCCCGGACCGGACCCGTCCCGCGAGGCCCGGCCCGGTATCGTGCCGGGGTGCTGACCGTGACCTCCGTGAATGTGAATGGACTGCGTGCCGCCGCGAAGAAGGGCTTCGTGGAGTGGCTCGCGGACACCTCCGCCGATGTGCTGTGCCTCCAGGAGGTGCGGGCCGAGCCGGAGCAGTTGCCGCAGGCCGCGGGGGCTCCCGAGGGCTGGTTCGTGACCCACGCCCCGGCCGCGGCCAAGGGGCGTGCGGGCGTCTCGCTCTACACCCGCCGCGAGCCGGACGCCGTCCGGATCGGCTTCGGCTCGGCCGAGTTCGACGGCAGCGGCCGCTACGTCGAGGCCGACCTGCCCGGTGTGACGGTCGCCTCCCTCTACCTCCCGTCCGGGGAGGTCGGCACGGAGCGCCAGGACGAGAAGGTCCGCTTCATGGACGCGTTCCTCGCCCACCTCAAGGAACTGCGCGAACGCGCCGCCGCCGACGGCCGTGAGGTCCTGGTGTGCGGCGACTGGAACATCGCCCACCAGCCGGCCGACCTGAAGAACTGGCGCGCCAACCAGAAGAGCTCGGGCTTCCTGCCCGAGGAGCGGGAGTGGCTGGGCCGGGTCCTCGCCCCGGCGGACGGCGGTTACGTGGACGTCGTCCGGGAGCTGCACCCGGACATGGCGGGCCCGTACACCTGGTGGTCGTACCGGGGCCGGGCCTTCGACAACGACACGGGATGGCGGATCGACCTCCAGGTCGGCACGCCCGGTCTCGCCGGCAAGGCCGTGAAGGGGCTGGTGGAGCGGGCGGCCACGCACGCCGAGCGCTGGTCGGACCACGCACCCGTGACCGTCGTCTACGACCTCTAGGCAGGCCTGCGGCCGTGCGGAGCCGGGTGGGACCTCAGGCCCCCGCTCGCGCCTCCCGGGCGTGTCCGCCTCAGGCCCCCTGCTCCCCGGCCTCCCTGGCCTCCGGGGCCCCGTGCGTGTCGCGCCGCAGCCGTCGGTCCAGGGCCAGGGAGAGTTCCGCCTCGACCACGCTGCGGGCCAGGGGGCGCAGGCGGGGGAGGTCCTTCTCGGTGGCGTGGCGCAGGATCAGGTCGGTGAAGAGTGCGGCGAGGGCGTCGGCGTGTTCGCGGACGCGGACGCCCGCCGCGAGGACCTCGGCGAGCGGGATGCCCTCGGCGACGAGGGCGGACGACACGTCCAGCAGCCGTCTGCTGATGTGGACGATCTCGTCGCCGTCGGTGCCCAGGTAGCCGAGGTCGAGGGCGGCGGCGAGGTTCTCGGGGGTGACCTGGCCCTCGAAGCGGGCGGCGAGTTCCTCGGGGGTGAGGTGGACGGGCTCCTCCTCGGTGGGGCCGCCGACGCCGATCAGTTCGGCGACGTCGCTGCCCTGGTCCAGGGCGTCGGCGAGTTCGGCGATGCCGGTGAGGGTGTGGCCGCGTTCGAGGAGGGCCGAGATCGTGCGCAGCCGGGCGAGGTGGTGGTCGTCGTACCAGGCGATGCGGCCCTCGCGCCGGGGCGGGGCGAGGAGTTTGCGCTCGCGGTAGAAGCGCAGGGTGCGCACCGTGATGCCGGCCTCGGCCGCCAGCTCCTCCGTCCGGTACTCGCGCTTGTGGGTCACGGGCGAAGCTTATGTTGTACCGCCGGTAACTTTCCTTCCCCCGGCCCCCTACCCATCGGTACGGGCCTGTTCTACGCTCCCATTGCGCCAGTGTTCACTGGCAGAGTCGCGAAGGTCGCGAGAGTCGCACGGCTGGGAGGTGTCGGGATGACCGAACACGTACGGGTGGCGGTGATCGGATCCGGCTTCGGCGGACTGGGGGCCGCAGTGCGGCTGCGCCGGGAGGGGATCACGGACTTCGTGATCCTGGAACGGGCCGGCAGCGTGGGCGGGACCTGGCGGGACAACAGCTACCCCGGGTGCGCCTGCGACGTGCCGTCCCATCTCTACTCCTTCTCCTTCGCGCCCAACCCGGACTGGCCGCGCACCTTCTCCGGCCAGGAGCACATCCGCGCCTACCTGGAGCACGTCACGGACGTGTTCGGGCTGCGGCCGCACCTGCGGCTCGACTCCGAGGTGCTGCGGATGACCTGGGACGCGCGCGAGCTGCGCTGGGACGTCGAGACGAGCGCCGGGCGCTACTTCGCGGACGTCGTCGTGTCGGCCACCGGACCGCTGTCCGACCCGAAGATCCCGCGGATCCCCGGCCTGGACTCCTTCCCCGGCAAGGTCTTCCACTCGGCCCGCTGGGACCACGGCCACGACCTCGCGGGCAAGCGGGTCGCCATGGTCGGCACCGGCGCGTCGGCCGTCCAGATCGTGCCGGCCATCCAGCCGGACGTCTCCCGGCTCACCCTGTTCCAGCGCACCCCGCCGTGGGTGATGCCCCGCGTCGACCGGGCCGTCAGCGGCGCGGAGCGCGCCCTGCACCGGGCCCTGCCCGTCACCGCCCGGCTGCGGCGCGGCCTGCTGTGGGGGATCCGCGAGTTGCAGGTGCAGGCGTTCACCAAGCATCCGAACGAACTCGGCTTCGTCGAGGCGCTCGCGCGGCGCAACATGGCCCGCGCCGTCAAGGACCCGGCCCTGCGCGCGAAGCTCACCCCCGACTACCGCATCGGCTGCAAGCGGATCCTGCTGTCCAGCACCTACTATCCGGCCCTCACGCGCCCCAACGTGGACGTCGTCGCGAGCGGGCTGAGCGAGGTGCGCGGCTCCACGCTGGTCGCCGCCGACGGCACCGAGACCGAGGCCGACGTGATCGTGTTCGGCACCGGGTTCCACGTCACCGACATGCCGATCGCCGACCGGGTGGTGGGCGCGGACGGGCGGACCCTCGCGGAGAGCTGGAAGGGCGGCATGGAGGCCCTGCGGGGCGCGTCCGCCGCCGGGTTCCCCAACTGGATGACGATCATCGGCCCGAACACCGGACTGGGGAACTCCTCCATGATCCTGATGATCGAGTCCCAGCTGAACTACATGGCCGACTACCTGCGCCAGCTCGACGTCCTCGGGGGCCGCGCGGCCCTCGACGCCCGCCCGAGCGCGGTGCACGCCTGGAACCGCCGGGTGCAGGACCGGATGAAGCGGACGGTGTGGAGCACGGGCGGCTGCACCAGCTGGTACCTGGACGCCAGCGGCCGCAACACGACCGTCTGGCCGGGCACCACCGCCGAGTTCCGGCGGGCGACCCGCCGGGTGGACCTCGCGGAGTACGAGGTGGTGCGCGCGCCCGCCCGCCCCGGGTCCGGCAGCGCGCAGGCCGGCGAGGAGAAGGAGGTGACGGCATGAGCGCCGCCGGCGCCGCCGCCTCCGTGCGGGAGCTGACCGCCGTCTCCGCCGACGGCGCCCGGCTGCACGTCGAGATCCACGGCCCGGCCTCGGGGGCCGGGGCCGCGCCCGCCGTCGTCCTCGCCCACGGCTGGACCTGCTCGACGGCGTTCTGGGCGGCCCAGATCCGCGAACTCGCCGCCGACCACCGCGTGATCGCCTACGACCAGCGCGGACACGGACGCACCCCGGCCAGCGCCGCGTGCAGCACGGACGCCCTCGCCGACGACCTGGAAGCCGTCCTGCGGGCGACCCTGGCCCCCGGCGAGAAGGCGGTGATCGCCGGTCACTCCATGGGCGGCATGACGGTGCTGGCGGCGGCCGGACGGGAGGCCTTCGCGGAGCACGCGGCAGCCGTCCTGCTGTGCAGCACCGGCGCCTCGCGGCTGGTCGCCGAGTCCACCGTCCTCCCGCTGCGGCCGGGCCGGCTGCGGACCTGGCTGACCCGGCACGTCCTCGGCTCGCGGGCCCCCCTCGGGCCGGTCACACCCGTCGCGATGCGGATCCTGAAGTACGCCACGATGGGCGCCGGAGCGGCCCCGCACATGGTGGAGGCGTGCGCCCGGATCGTGCACGCCTGCCCGCGCCGGGTGCGGCACGCCTGGTCCGGCGTGCTGCACCTGCTCGATCTCGACCACGGCGTGGGCCGGTTGACCGTGCCGACGGCCGTGCTGGTCGGCACCGCCGACCGGTTGACGCCGCCGGTGCAGGCGCACCGCATCGCGGCGGCGCTGCCGCACTCCCTGGGCGTCACCGAACTGCCCGGCGTCGGACACATGACGCCGGTCGAGGAGCCCGCCCTGGTCACCGCACGGATCCGGGAACTCGTCACCACGTACACGCAGTTGAAGGAGGGCGCATGAGCAGGGTCGAGCTCGAGGGACAGGTCGTCGTCGTCACCGGGGCGGCGCGGGGGGTCGGGGAGCTGCTCGCCCGCAAGCTCTCCGCGCGCGGCGCGAGCATCGCGCTGGTCGGTCTGGAGCCGGACGCGCTGAAGCAGGTGTCCGAGCGGCTGCACGGCGACAGCGACCACTGGTACGCCGACGTCACCGACCACGAGGCGATGAGCGCGGTGGCGGCTCAGGTCAAGGAGCGCTTCGGCAAGGTGGACGTCGTGGTGGCCAACGCCGGTGTCGCCAACGGCGGTCCGTTCGCGGACTCCGACCCGGACTCGTGGCGGCGGGTCGTCGAGGTGAACCTGATCGGGTCGGCCGTCACGGCCCGCGCGTTCCTGCCGCTGCTGCGCGAGAGCCGCGGCTATCTGCTGCAGATCGCCTCGCTCGCCGCGATCACGCCGGCGCCGATGATGACCGCGTACTGCGCGTCCAAGTCGGGCGTGGAGGCGTTCGCGCACAGTCTGCGCGCGGAGGTCGCCCACCAGGGCGTCCGGGTGGGCGTCGGATACCTGTCGTGGACGGACACCGACATGGTGCGCGGGGCCGACCAGGACGAGGTGATGCGGGAGTTGAGGCAGCGGCTGCCGTGGCCGGCGAACAAGACGTACCCGCTCGGACCGGCGGTCGACCGGATCGTGGCCGGCATCGAGCGGCGCTCCCCGCACGTGTACGGACAGGGGTGGCTGCGGGGAATGCAGTCGGTGCGCGGGTACCTGCCCGGGATCATCGGGACGGTCGGCCGGCGCGAGATGAAGCGGTTCGCACCCCGGTTGCAGGGGATGCGGACGGGGCTGGTGGGAGCGGGCGGCTCCGCCGACGAACAGGCCAGAGCTACGCAGCGTAGTTGATCGACATGCGCACCGTGACCACCCGTGTGAATCTGGTCGAGGCCCCACCACGGGGCCCCAACCCCCCTCATCTCCTACAGGAGTGAACCCACATGGGTATGAAGGACAAGTTCCAGGACCAGTCCGAGCAGTGGCAGCAGAAGGCCCAGCAGAAGGCCCAGCAGGCCAAGGAGCAGGTCCAGCAGCGCGGCAAGCAGCGTCCGGGCGAGGACGCCGAGCGCATGCGCCCGGAGCGCGAGTCCTCGGAGCGCATGCGTCCGGAGCGCGACTCGGCGGAGCGCATGCGCCCCGAGCACGAGTCCTCGGAGCGCCGCGCCCCGCAGGAGCGGGACCGCGAGCGCGAGCGTGAGCGCGTCGGTTTCGACGAAGAGGGCTTCTGACACCCCGCTCCGGCGGCCGGTGACATGAGCGGAGGGGCGCCCCGGGCCCGGGGCGCCCCTCCTCGCGTCCCCCCTCCTCGTGTCCGCCGGTCCTCGTGCCGGCCGGCCCCTGTGTGGGCCGGGCCCCGTGTCCGGGGGCTCAGGTGGTACGCGGGGGCAGCTTCGGGCGGGACCGGTCGGGGACGTCGCTGTAGTCGGGCGGGGTCGCCGGCGGGTTCGTCGTGAGCAGTTCCAGGGCCAGTCGCACGGCGTCGTCGAGCTGGGCGTGGCGGCCCTCGGCCCAGTCGAGGGGGGTGCGCAGGATCTCCAGGTCGGGCGTGACGCCCTTGTTCTCCACGGACCAGCCGTACGCGTCGAACCAGGCCGCGTTCATCGGGACGGTGATGACGGTGCCGTCGCCGAGCCGGTGGCGGCCGGTCATGCCGACCACGCCGCCCCAGGTGCGCTGGCCCACCACCGGGCCCAGCCCGAGCAGTTTGAAGGCGGCCGTGATCATGTCGCCGTCGGAGGAGGTCGCCTCGTCCGCCAGCGCCACGACCGGTCCGCGCGGGGCGTTGGAGGCGTAGGACACCGGTTCGGCGTCGCGGGTGAGGTCCCAGCCCAGGATCGTCCGGGTCAGCTTCTCCACCACCAGTTCGCTGATGTGGCCGCCGGCGTTGCCGCGCACGTCCACGATCAGGGCGGGCCGGGCGACCTCGCCGCGCAGGTCGCGGTTGAACTGGGCCCAGCCGGAGCCGCCCATGTCCGGGATGTGCAGATAGCCGCACCGGCCGTCGCTCAACTCCCTCACCACGGCCCGCCGTTTGGCGACCCAGTCCTGGTAGCGCAGGGGGCGTTCGTCGACGAGCGGGACGACGGCCACCCGGCGCGGCCGGCCCGGCTCGCCCTCGGCGGGGGCGAGCGTGAGTTCCACCGTGGTGCCGCCCGCGCCGGCCAGCAGCGGGTAGGGGCCGGTCAGCGGGTCGACCTCGCGGCCGTCGACGTGGGTGAGGACCGCGCCCTCCCGGATCCCGGTGCCGGCCAGCGGCGAACGCGCCTTGGAGTCGGAGGAGTCGCCGGGCAGGATCCGCCGGATCGTCCAACCGGCGTCGCGGCGTACGAGGTTGGCGCCGAGGAGGCCCTGGAGCCGCTGGTAGTGCGGAGGTCCCTCGTTGCGGCGGGCGGCCGTGACGTACGCGTGGGAGGTGCCCAGTTCGCCCAGCACCTCGCGCAGCAGGTCGGCGAACTCGTCGGGGGAGGCGACCCGTTCGACGAGCGGCCGGTACTGGCCGAGAACGGCGTCCCAGTCGATCCCGCACATGCCGGGGTCCCAGAAGTAGGCGCGGATCAGCCGGCCGGCCTCTTCGTACGACTGGCGCCATTCGGCGCCCGGGTCCACCTCGTGCAGGATGCGCCGCAGGTCGATCCAGACCGTGGAGTCGGGGTCGCCGGTCTCGGTGGACGGCACCGCCCGCAGTTCGCCCTCGTCGACCACGACGAGCCGGGTGCCGTCGCCGCTCAGCGCGAACCAGTCGAGGTCGTCGACGAGTTCGGACTTCTTCGCCTTGCTGATGTTGAAGTGCTCCAGGGTCGGGCGGCCGCTGGTGTCGTCGGGGTTGGCGAACGTCTCGCCGAGGGCGCCCGAGATCGGCCAGCGCAGCCACACCAGTCCACCGCCCGCCACCGGGTGCAGGGCCGAGTACTTGGAGGCGGCGACGGGGAACGGGGTGACCCGGCTGGCCAGTCCTTCGGTCTCCACGGTGACGGTCCCGTCGGCGCCGTCGCCGTCGTCCTCGACCGGGTCCAGTCCGCCGGCGGCCGGGCGGCCCTCGGGGGTGAGCGCGAACGGCGAGGGCGTCGCGGAGGACAGGGGCACGAGGTAGGGGCGGCAGCCCAGCGGGAAGGACAGGTCGCCGGTGTGCACGTCGTAGACCGGGTCGAAGCCGCGCCAGGAGAGGAAGGCGAGGTAGCGGCCGTCCCGCGTGAAGACGGGGTTCTCGTCCTCGAAGCGGCCGTCGGTCACGTCGATGACGGCCCGGTCCTTCATGCGCGCCATCTTGATCTGGCGCAGGGAGCGACCGATCCCCGGATGCGACCAGGTCAGCCAGGCCCCGTCGGGGGAGAACGCCAGGTCGCGGACGGGCCCGTTGGCCGACACGACCAGCTCGGTGACCCTGCCGCCCGCGCCCCCCGGACCTACCGCCTCCCCAGCCCCTTCCGCCTCCCCAGCCCCTGCCCCGTCCCCGCCGTCCTCCACGTCCCCGCCGTCCCCCGTATGCTCCGTGTGCTCCGTGTGCTCCGTGTCCTCCGTCTCCTCGGTGAGGTCGACGAGGAGCAGCCGGCCGTCGTGCGAGGCCACGGCGAGCCGTTCGCCCTGCGGGTCGGCCGCCGTCTCCAGCACCCGGCCGAGCAGGCCCGAGGCCAGCCGCCGGGGCGCCCGCCGGCCCGTCGCGCGGGGCAGATGGGCGACCTCCACGGCGTCCTCGCCGTCCGCGTCCGTCACATAGGCGACCTGTCCGCCCGGGCCGAGCATCTCGGGCAGCCGCACCCGCACTCCGGGGGTGTCGGTGAGGGTGCGGGCGGGGCCGTCGCGGTGGGTCAGCCAGTACAGGCTGCCCCGGACGACGACGGCGCTCGCCCGGCCCGTCTCGTCGACGGAGACGCCGTCGATGTGCTGGGCGGCCGGGATCTGGTAGGGCCGCCGTCCCGCGCGCGGCCCGCCCATGCGCACGTCGATCCGGCGCGGTCCGGAGCCCGCGGCGAGGTCGTCGACGATCCACAGGTCCCCGCCGCACTGGTAGACCACCCGGTCGCCGTCGCTGGAGGCGTGCCGGGCGTAGAAGTCGTCGTGGTCGGTGTGCCGGCGCAGGTCGGAGCCGTCGTGGGCGCAGGAGTAGAGGTTGCCGACGCCCTCGTGGTCGGAGAGGAAGGCGATGCGGCCGCCGACGAAGAGGGGGGAGGCGAGATGGCCGTCGACGTCCTCCAGGAGCCGTTGCCCGTGCAGCCACAGCCGGCCGGTGGCGCCGCCCCGGTAGCGCTTCCAGGCGGCCGGCTCGTGCGGCGGGGTGCCGGTGAGCAGAAGGGTGCGGCGGTCGCCGTCGAGGTCGGCGACCTGGAGGTCGCTGACCGGGCCCCAGGGCAGTTTGCGGCCGGGGGAGCCGTCGGGGGTGACCTTGTAGGCCCAGGTGAAGTAGGAGAAGGGCTCGCCGTGGGAGGCGACGGCGAGGATGTCGGCGTTGCCGTCCGCGTCCGAGGGCGTCCAGCCGCAGACGCGGGTGTCGGAGCTGCCCCAGTAGGTCAGCCGCCGCCCCGGCCCGCCGTCCACGGGCACCAGGTGGATCTCCGGGACGAGGCTGCGCCAGCTCGTGTACGCGATCAGGCGGCCGTCGGGCGAGAAGCGGGGGTGTCCGGCCTTCGTGCGGTCGACGGTGAGTCGCCAGGCGCGGCCCGGACCGGCCAGCGGGGCCAGCCAGAGGTCGTCCTCGGCCACGAAGCACAACAGGTCACCATGGAGGTGGGGCAGACGCAGATAGCTCACCTCCCCATGCTTTTCCGGGGGATGGACCGGAGCAACTCGTGACATGTGTGCGGAACCGGGCGCGGGTGAGCCACAGCACGTACGAAACAGTTTCGTTTCGCAGTGAGGTGCGCTACATTCGGGGAGTACGCACAGGGAACCGTGACCGTGTCGCATCGGTTCGGTCGGTTCGGTCGATCGGTTCGATCATTCCGGTCGGTTGGATCGGTTCGGTCGCGCGGTTCGTTTCGGTTCGGAGCAGGGAAGGGGAGCGGGATGACTGAGATCGCAACGGCGCGTCGCAGCCGCATCACCCCCGAGCGCGAGGCCGAGCTCTACGAGGCCGTGCTCGAACTGCTCCGCGAAGTCGGCTACGACGCCCTCACCATGGACGCCGTCGCCGCTCGCACCCGGTCCAGCAAGGCCACGCTCTACCGCCAGTGGGGCGGCAAGGCCGAACTGGTCGCGAAGGCGGTCCGCCACGACAAGCCCGGCATCGCCGCCGGCGGGGTCGACACCGGATCGCTGCGAGGCGACCTGCACGCCCTCACCATGCGCTCGGACGACTGCGAGCTGGAACAGAACTCCGCCCTGATGCGGGGTCTGGCCATGGCCGTCCACGGCAACCCGGACCTGCTCAAGGCCTTCAAGGAACACCTTGTCGAGCCGGAGATGGCCGAGTTCGGCCGTGTGCTGCAACGGGCCGTCGACCGCGGCGAGGTCCGCGCCGACAACCCGGCGATGCACTTCGTGCCGCACATGATGATCGGCGCGTTCGCGGCCCGCACCATGCTCGACGAACAGCCGCCGACGCAGGCGTTCCTCCTCGCGTACATCGACGCCGTGGTCCTCCCCGCCCTCGGCGCGCCCACCCCCTGACCGTCCCCGCGGTCCGCCCACCCTGACGTCACCGCTCACGTCGTCGGGCCGATCACCCCTGCCTCCGCGCCGGGTTGGTCAACCCTGCCCTGCACGCACACGACCTGACCGGGAGTACGCCTCCGTGGCCACGTTCCTCTACAAACTCGGCCGTTTCGCCTTCCGGCGGCGCGGCTTCGTCGCCCTGATGTGGGTCGCGCTGCTGACCCTCGCCGGAGTCGGCGCCGCGACCGCGCCCGCACCGGGCACCACCTCCTTCTCCATTCCGGGCGTCGAGGCCCAGAAGGCCTTCGACCTGCTGGAACAGCGCTTCCCGGGAGCCAGCGCCGATGGCGGGACCGGGCGCATCGTCTTCAAGGCCCCCGAGGGCCAGAAGATGACGGACGCCGCCAACCGGGCGACCGTCGACAGGACCGTCAAGTCCCTGAGCGGCGGCTCCGAGGTGGTCTCCGTCGCCGACCCGTTCACGACGCACGCCGTGAGCAAGGACGCGACGGTCGCCTACACGTCGGTCCGCTACGACGCGCCCGGCATGGAGCTGACGGACGCGACCCGGCACGCCCTGGAGAAGGCCGCGGACGACGCCCGCGCCGCCGGGCTCACCGTCGACGTCGGCGGTGACGCGCTTCAGGCCGGGGCCGAGCCCGGGGCGGCGGGCGAGGTCATCGGTCTCGCCATCGCCGCCGTCGTCCTCGTCGTCACCCTCGGGTCGCTGGTCGCGGCCGGACTGCCGCTGCTGACGGCGATCATCGGCGTCGGCATCGGCGTCTCCGCCATCACCGCCCTCGCCAAGGCGCTCGACCTCGGCGACACCACCTCCACGCTCGCCCTGATGATCGGGCTCGCGGTCGGCATCGACTACGCGCTGTTCATCGTCTCCCGCTACCGCAGCGAGCTGGCCGAGGGCCGCGACCGCGAGGAGGCGGTCGGACGCGCCACCGGCACCGCCGGATCGGCGGTGGTCTTCGCGGGCCTCACGGTCGTGATCGCCCTGGCGGGCCTGTCGGTCGTCAACGTGCCGATGCTGACCAAGATGGGCCTCGCGGCGGCCGGGACCGTCGTGGTCGCCGTCCTCATCGCGCTGACCATGATCCCCGCGCTGCTCGGCTTCGCCGGCCGCAGGATCCGCCCGACGGGCGAGAAGCGCAGGCCGCGCGGCGCGCGGGGCGGGAAGGCCGGGGCCTCGACGGCAGCGGAGCCGTCCGCGTCCCGTCCCGCCAGGCCCGGTCCCGCCAGGCCCGGTCCGGGCGTGCGCTGGGCGAGCTTCGTCATCCGCCGTCCGGCCGCCGTCCTGCTGCTCGGCGTGCTCGGGCTCGGCGCGATCGCCGTCCCCGCCACCCAGCTGGAACTGGGACTGCCCGACGACGGCTCGCAGCCGGCGTCCACCACCCAGCGCCGCGCCTACGACCTGCTCTCGGAGGGCTTCGGCCCCGGCTTCAACGGGCCCCTGATGATCGTCGTCGACGCCCGGCAGAGCGACGACCCGCAGGCCGCGGCCGCCTCGGTGACCGACGGCATCAAGGATCTCAAGGACGTCGTCACGGTCACCCCGGCCGCCTTCAACAAGGCCGGCGACACCGCGACGATCACCGTCATACCCGACTCCAAGCCCTCCTCGGCGCAGACCGAGGACCTGGTCCACGCCATCCGCGGCCAGGGCGCCGGCATCCGGTCCGAGACGGGCGCGCAGGTGCTCGTCACCGGCACCACGGCGATGAACATCGACTTCTCGCAGAAGCTCAACGACGCGCTCGTCCCGTATCTGGGCCTGGTCGTCGGCCTGGCCTTTCTGCTGCTGATCGTGGTCTTCCGCTCGATCCTGGTCCCGCTGAAGGCGGCCCTCGGCTTCCTGCTCAGCGTGCTCGCCGCCCTCGGCGCCGTCGTCGCCGTGTTCCAGTGGGGCTGGCTCGGCGGCCTGATCGGCGTCGAGGAGACCGGGCCGATCATGTCGATGATGCCGATCTTCATGGTGGGCGTCGTCTTCGGCCTCGCGATGGACTACGAGGTCTTCCTCGTGACCCGCATGCGCGAGGCGTACGTCCACGGCGAGAGCCCGGCCCAGGCCGTCGTGACCGGCTTCCGGCACAGCGCCAAGGTGGTGGCCGCCGCCGCGGTGATCATGATGGCCGTGTTCGGCGGCTTCATCAGCTCCAGCGAGTCGATGATCAAGATGATCGGCTTCGGCCTCGCGATCGCCGTCTTCTTCGACGCGTTCATCGTGCGCATGGCCATCGTGCCGGCCGTCCTGGCCCTGCTGGGCCGGAAGGCCTGGTGGCTGCCGAGGTGGCTGGACCGCGCGCTGCCCAACGTGGACGTCGAGGGCGAGGGCCTGAAGGCGCACGGCGACGGCGACGGCGCCAAGGACGCGGACCCGGACGACGACCGGGAACTCGTCCGCGCCTGACGCGCGCGACCGCCCGCGTCACGAGCGCCTGACGCGCGGGACGTGAGGGAACGCGAGGGAGAAAGACCGCCGGTGAGGGCTCCGTGGGGACGGGGCGCCCTCACCGGCTTCCCTTTTTCCCGCCCTTTCCGCACCCGCTTCCCGTCGCTTCCGCACCCCCGCTCCCGTTGTTTCCGCACGCGCCCCCCGTCGTTTTCGCGCCCCGCGCTGTGACCCACTTTCGGGTGACGGCCGACGGCGGAAGAGGCCTACAGGGCAGTGATGCCAATGGTTCGGAGCCTTCAGTACATATATGGACATGGAAGCCTACTGTCACCGTAATGTGGACGGTTCGTAACGTGCGGTGCCAAACAGGCGCGTGGAACGCGGCCGGTGGTCGAGTGTTGGCCCTGCGGCCGATCAGGGCCGTTACCCGCACCACGCAAGGAGACCTTGTGTCCGCTAACGCTGTTTCCGTCCGCTGTCTCGCCGCCGCCGCGATCGCCGCGGCCGTCGTCGGGACGGTGGCGCTGCCGGCCTCCGCGGCCGACCACTCCCGCCACAACCGCGCGGAAGTGCAGATCAGCGCCGTGCAGTACGACGCACCGGGCCGAAACGACCGCTCCGCCCACTCGCTGAACAAGGAATGGGTCGAGCTGACCAACACCACCCGCCACGCGGTCAACCTGAACGGGTGGACCCTCTCGGCCGAACGCGGCGCGACCTACACCTTCCGCCACTACCGGCTGGCCCCCCGCGCCACCGTCCGCATCCACACCGGCGTGGGCCGCGACACCCGCACCGACCTGTTCCAGGACCGCCGCCGCGAGGTGCTGGACAACCACGCCGGCACCGCCGTGCTGCGCGACGACCACCGCCGTCTCGTGGACTCCGAGTCCTGGGGCCACAACCGTCACGGCCGTGACGACCGCGACAACCGTCACGGCCGTGACGACCGCGACAACCGTCACGACCGTGACGGCCACCACCGCCGCGGCTGACGTCCCCGCCCCGGCCGTCCCTGTGTGACGGCCCCGGCTGACGGCGAAGCGCCCGACCCCTCCGGGCGGGTTCTATTGATCCCCGCAACACCCTGGAGTTCAGGGAGTTGCGGGGATCGTGGATTTTGAGGTGTTGAAGGCGAAGTTCTTCGAGGCGCTGGATCGGGAGGACGGCGGCATCACCGCTGCCGCTCGCGCAGTCGGAGTGAACCGCAATACGGCGTTCGGATGGGCCCGTCAGGCCGGTGTCCGAGGTCGCGGCAAGCCCGGCACATCCGGGCATCCCGGTCGGGCGGAGTACGAGCGGCTGCGTGCGGCCGGAGTCCATCGCCGCGATGCCGCCGCGCAGGTCGGCGTCCACGAGCGCACCGCTCGGGACTGGGACCAAGGGATCCGGCAGATCGGCCACTCGCGCCTGCATGCAGACGGCCGCCTGATCGACTATACGACCGGTGTGATCACCATCGTTACTGCCGCGTCGAAGCCGTCCGTTGCCGCGGTCGAGGCCGGGCTGCACCCCCGTTTCCTCACCGTGGCCGAGCGGGAGCTGATCGCCGACATGCGCCGTGAGGGCCGCTCGCTGCGCGCGATCGGACGGGCACTCGGCCGGCCGGCCTCCACCGTCAAGCGTGAGATCGACGCCCGTGCGGTCAACGGCGTCTACCGGCCGCACCAAGCCCAGCGGGCATGGGCGAAGAGCCGGTCGCGTCCAAAGGACTCCAAGCTGGCCCGGGAAGGAGCGTTGCGCGACTTCGCTACGGCCAAGCTCCAGGAACGCTGGTCGCCCGAGCAGATCTGCCACGCTCTGCTCATCGAGTTCCCCGACGACGAGAGCATGCGCGTGAGTCCGGAGACGATCTACCAGGCCATCTACGTCCAGGCCCGCGGCGGACTGCGCCGCGAGGTCGCCCTGGCGCTGCGCACCGGACGCACCCGCCGCAAGCCCCACCGCAGCCCGGAGCAGCGCACTCGCCGCTTCGTCGACGAGATGGTGATGATCTCCGAGCGGCCGCCGGAGGTCGAGGACCGGGCTGTTCCTGGCCACTGGGAAGGCGATCTGATCGTCGGCCCCCGCAGCGAGAGCGCGATAGTGACCCTGGTCGAGCGCTCCACCCGCTACGTCCTGCTCGGACATCTGCCCGGCGGGCACACGGCCGAGGAAGTCCGCGATGTGCTGGTGCCGCTGATCCAGACCCTGCCCGAGCACCTGCGTGGCTCGCTGACCTGGGACCAGGGCTGCGAGATGGCCGCGCACAAGCAGTTCACCGTGGCCACCGGCGTGCCAGTCTACTTCTGCGACCCCCACTCGCCCTGGCAGCGCGGATCGAACGAGAACACCAACGGCCTGCTGCGGCAGTACTTCCCCAAAGGCACCGACCTCTCCGCGCACAGTCCCGCAGACCTCGAACACGTTGCCCAGCAACTCAACGGCCGGCCACGCAAAACGCTCGGCTGGAGAACCCCAGCCGAGCGCCTGCGTGATCTACTGACGGCCGCATAAGCCATCAGGTGTTGCGAGGACCCCGAGAATCCGCCCCGGGGGGCCGGGCGCTTCGTCGTCCCGGCGCGTCCGGCCCGGCGGGGAACGCCGCAATTCGCTCGCCCGCTCCCCGCACCGGCCGTTAGCGTGCCCGCATGACCCCGCCTGCCGCGCACCCCCGGTTCACCGACGCCCTCCGCGCCCTCGGCCTGGACGGCCTGCCGACGCGCGGCTTCCCCGAGTCGACCCGCACCGCCGCCGAGGCGGCCGCCGCCATCGGGTGCGAGCTGAGCCAGAACTGCAAGTCCCTGATCTTCGCGGCCGACGGCACGCCGGTGCTGGTCCTGATGGACGGGGCCTCCCGCGTCGACGTCGAGCGGGTGCGCGCGGAACTGGGCGCGGGGAAGGTGACGAGGGCCGCCGCCGACGTCGTGCGCGAGACGACCGGGTACGCCATCGGGGGCGTGCCGCCCTTCGGGCACCGGACGCGGACACGGGTGCCGGCCGACCGGAGCCTGTTCGCCCACGACGTGGTGTGGGCCGCCGCGGGCACCCCGCACGTCGTCTTCCCCATGGCGCCCGCGGACCTGGTCCGGCACGCCGACGCGACCCTCGTGGACGTGCGCGAGCGCGCGGCGTGACCCCGCTGGTCACCGTGGCCGTGCTGGTCGCCGCGGTCACCCACGCCGCCTGGAACGCCATCGCCCACCGGATCACCGACAAGCTCGTCGGCTTCACGCTCATCTCGGGCGGCGGCATGCTCATCGGGCTGGCCCTCGCGTCGTTCACCGCGTTCCCCGCGCCGGAAGCGTGGCCGTACCTGCTGTGCTCGGCGGTCGTCCACATCGCGTACTACGCGCTGCTCATGCGCTCGTTCCGGCTCGGCGACTTCGGCCAGGCGTACCCCATCGCCCGCGGCTCGGCGCCGCTCGTCGTCACGGTCCTGGCCGCCGTCTTCGCCCACGAGGTTCCCGACGGCTGGGCGGCCGCGGGCGTCGCGCTGTCGTGCGCGGGACTGACCGGCGTCGCGCTGTGGGGGCTGCGCGGACGCCGGCCCGACTGGGCGGCCGTCGGGGCGGCGCTGGCGACGGGCCTGACCATCGCCTCGTACACCGTCGTCGACGGACTCGGCGTGCGCGCCTCCGGCTCGCCGCTCGGCTACATCGCCTGGCTGATGGCCGTCCAGGGCGTCGTCATCCCGGCCTACGCCGTCCACCGCTGGCGCGGACGGACCGCCGACGTCCTGCGCCCGTACGCCGCCCTGCCTCCTCGGCTCGGCGCTGTCCGTCCTGGCCTACGCCCTCGTCCTGTGGGCCCAGACCCGAGCCGAACTCGCCCCGGTGGCGGCGCTGCGGGAGTCGTCGGTCATCGTGGGCGCGGCGATCGGCGCCCTGTTCTTCAAGGAGCGGTTCGGCGTGCCGCGGCTCGCCGCGGCGGGGCTGCTGGTCGTGGGGATCGGGCTGATGCTGCACACGGGCTGACGATGGCCGCGGGCGGTGCCGGTCCAGGGGGCGCGTGGGTGCGGGCGCCGGTGCGGAGGGGCACTCTGGAAGCAGGAGCTTCGGAGGTGATCGTCATGACCGTCATGCACACCACGGTCGGCTGGCACGTCGAGCTGGAGTTCGAGGAGGACGAGCGCCACACGAGGGCGGTCGCGATGGTGCGGCTGCCGGACGGGACCGAGGTGAGGGCGCACGGCCACGCCTCCCGGCACACCGTGGACGCCAACCAGCCGCGGGTCGGGGAGGAGATCGCGGGCGCCCGTGCCCTCAACGAGATCGCCATGCAGTTGCTGACCAAGGCGCATCTGGAGATCGACGACGCCTCGGGCCGGCGGTCCCACTCCATCAACGTGTAGGTCGGCGGGTGGCTCGACGAGTGGGCTCGACGGGTGGCGGGCGCCGGCGGCCGGGCGGCCGGGAGCGGGCCCGTCAGTTCGCCGGCGTCGCCGCCGTCGCGGTGCGCAGGGCGCGCAGCAGGGCCTGGGCGCGCGGGTCCGCCGTCACGCTCCTGCGGAAGCCGTTGGTGACGTAGCCGAAGGCGATCCCCGACTCGGGGTCGGCCAGCCCGAGGGCGCCGCCGCGGCCCGGGTGGCCGAAGGAGTGGGGGGACAGCAGCGGGGACGCGGCGCCGTGCAGCATCGGGCCGAGGCCGAAGCGGGTGTTCACCACGAGCACCCGGTCCTGGCCGGACGACTGCTCGCCGCGCGCCAGCGCCACCGTCTCCGGCCGCAGCAGCCGTGTCCCGCCGTCGACCTCGCCGATCAGCGAGGCGTAGAAGCGGGCCAGGCCGTCGGCGGTGGCGATGCCGTTGGAGGCGGGCAGGGCCGCGGCCCGGTAGGCGTCGTCGTTCTCGTCGGGCAGCGGGGTGATCGCGGCGAAGGCGCGGCGGGTGAGCGAGTGCGGGTCGGCGTAGGCGGCGGCGACGGCCGGCTTGGGCCGGGTCTTGAGCGCGCCCGCGCGCACCGGCGCCTCCACCTGTCCCACGCGCCCCACCCGCGCGCGCTGCGACCGCGGCAGCCCGAGCCACAGGTCGGCTCCGACGGGCCCGGCGATCTCGTCGGCGATCCACTCCCCGACCGGCCGTCCGGTGATCCGGCGCACCAGCTCGCCGGTGAGCCAGCTGTACGTCTGCGCGTGGTAGCCGTGGTCCGTGCCCGGCTCCCAGGCGGGGGCCTGCGCCGCGACCGCCGCCGCCCCGAGGTCGGGATCGGCGGCCTCGGCGGGGGTCAGCGGCCGGTCCAGCACCGGTACGCCCGCGCGGTGCGCGAGGACGTGCCGCACGAGGGTGCGCTCCTTGCCGGCCGCCTTGTACTCGGGCCAGTACGCCCCGACGGGCGCGTCCAGGTCCAGTTCGCCGCGCTGGTGCAGCAGCAGGAGGCCGGCGGCGACCACGCCCTTGGTCGCCGAGCGCACGATCTGGGCGGTGCCCCGTTCCCAGGGCGCCGTGCCGTCCACGTCCCGCGTGCCGGCCCACAGGTCGACGACCTTGCGCCCGTCGCGGTAGACGGCGACGGCCGCGCCGCGCTCCCCGAGCGTCTCGAAGTTGCGCGCGAACGCCTCCCGGACCGGCTCGAAGCCCTCGGCCACCGCACCGTTCACGTCCACGCCCGTACGTCCTCTCGGAGATCGCCTTCGACTCCTCGCTGAACGCCCCGGACCGGCCTGCGATTCCTTCGTCCCGCTAGCCGAGAATGATCGTTACATCGATGTTGCCGCGCGTGGCGTTGGAGTAGGGACAGACCTGGTGCGCCGCGTCCACCAGCTTCTCCGCGAGGCCCGGGTCGAGGACGGGGAGCGAGACGCTGAGGGCGACGGCCAGACCGTAGCCCTTGCTGCTGTTCGGGCCGATGCCGACCTTGGCCGCGACCGTCGAGCCCGTGAGGTCGTAGCCCGTCCGGTTGCCGACGAGGATCAGCGCGTTGTGGAAGCAGGAGCTGTATCCGGCGGCGAAGAGCTGTTCCGGGTTGGTGCCGTTGCCGTCGCCGCCGAGCTGCGGCGGCATCGCGACCTTCAGCTGGATCTGGCCGTCCTGGCTGGTCACGTATCCGTCGCGGCCGCCGTGCGCGGTCGCCTCGGCGACGTACATGATCTTCGTCGGACGGGTGTCGGCGGTACCGGCCTCCCCGGCGTCCCCGGTGGTGCCGACTGCGGCGCCTTCTGTCACGGCGGACCCTCCCCAGCGTCTTCCCCAATTACATCGTGCACAAGGTACCGGCCGGTAGGTAGGTGCGTCCCGGCGGGGGGCGGTAACCGCGGGTAACGCCGAAGGGCGGCAGTCCGGCGGCGGCGGTCCGGCGGCAGTCCGGCGGCGGCGGTCCGGCGGGGCGGTCCGGCAGGGCTGTCTAGCGGGGCGGTCTGGCGGGGCGGTCGGCCGCCGGGTGCGCGCGCTCCGCGAGGCCCCACAGCTCCTCGCGCAGCCGGGCGACCTCCGCCGGCTCCAGGCCCGTGGACGCGAGCAGGGCGCCCGGCACCCGTCCCGCGCGCCCCCGCAGTTCCTCGCCGCGCCCGGTGCACGCCACCAGCACCGAGCGCTCGTCGCGCGGCGCACGCTCCCGGCGCACCAGGCCCGCCGCCTCCAGCCGCTTCAGCAGCGGCGACATCGTGCCGTAGTCCAGCCGCAGGGCCGCGGCCAGCTCCTTGACGGTCGTCTCCCCGCGCTCCCAGAGCACCAGCAGGACCAGGTACTGGGGGTAGGTGAGGCCCAGTTCGTCCAGGAGCGGACGGTACGCGGCCGTCACCGCGCGCTGGGCGGCGTACAGGGCGAAGCACAGCTGCTCGTCGAGGAGCAGCGAGCCGTCGGCGGTGGATCCGTCGTTCGTCACGCGCCCATTGTCGCGGAGCGCGGGTCGAACCCGAAGGGCAGCTCCAGGCGGTGCGCGCGCATGAGGGCGTCGTCGGAGAGCAGCTCGCCCGTCGGGCCGTCCGCGGCGATCACGCCGTCGCTGAGGATCAGGGCGCGCGGGCACAGCTCCAGGGCGTACGGCAGGTCGTGCGTGACCATGAGCACCGTCACGTCCAGCGACCGCAGGATGTCGGCGAGTTCGCGGCGCGAGGCGGGGTCGAGGTTGGAGGACGGTTCGTCCAGGACGAGGATCTCGGGCTCCATCGCGAGCACCGTCGCGACCGCCACGCGGCGGCGCTGGCCGAAGGAGAGGTGGTGCGGCGGACGGTCCTTGAACCCGGCCATGCCCACCTGCGCGAGGGCGTGGTCGACGCGCGCCTCCAGCGCGGGCCCCTTCAGCCCGGCCGCCGCGGGACCGAACGCCACGTCCTCGCGCACGGTCGGCATGAACAGCTGGTCGTCGGGGTCCTGGAAGACGATGCCGACCCTGCGCCGGATCTCGGCCATGTGCTCCCGGCCGACCGGCAGCCCGGCCACCGTCACCGTGCCGGCGCCGCCGGCGAGGATGCCGTTGAGGTGCAGCACCAGGGTCGTCTTGCCGGCGCCGTTCGGCCCGAGCAGCGCGACCCGCTCGCCGCGCGCGACGGTGAAGTCCACGCCGAACAGGGCCTGATGGCCGTCGGGATAGGCGAAGGCGAGGCCGGAGACCTCCAGGGAAACGTCAGTCACAGGGCCCATCCCAACACGCAGACGACGAGGGCGGCGAACGGGAGGGTCAGCGCGTACGACCACTGCGCCCGGGTCGCGGTCGCCTCGTCGATCACCGGCATCGAACCGGCGTACCCCCGGCTGATCATGGCCAGGTGCACGCGCTCGCCGCGTTCGTAGGAGCGGATGAACAGCGCGCCCGCCGACTTCGCGAGCACCCCCCAGTGCCGCACGCCCCGCGCCTCGAAGCCGCGCGACTCCCGGGCGATCCGCATGCGCCGCATCTCGTCCGCGATGACGTCGCCGTAGCGGATCATGAAGGAGGCGATCTGCACCAGCAGCGGGGGCAGCCGCAGCCGTTGCAGGCCGAGGAGCAGCTCGCGCAGCTCCGTGGTGGACGCCAGCAGCACGGAGGCGGCGACGCCCAGGGTGCCCTTGGCGAGCACGTTCCAGGCGCCCCACAGGCCGCTGACGCTGAGCGAGAGCCCGAGGACGTCCACCCGCTCGCCCTCGGCCACGAACGGCATGAGCACGGCGAACGCGACGAACGGCACCTCGATGAGCAGCCGCTTCAGCAGGAAGCCGGCCGGCACGCGCGCCCGCTGCGCGACGGCGGCGAGCAGGACGGCGTACAGGGCGAACGCCCACATCGCCTCCCGCGGCGTCGACACGACGACGACCACGAACCCGAAGGCGGCGGCGAGCTTGGTGTGCGGCGGCAGCCCGTGCACGGGCGAGTGCCCGTGGCGGTAGAGCCGGTGCGCGTGTCCCGCTCCCATGGGTCAGACGCCGCTCGTGGAGACGGGGGACACGCCGTCGCGGGTGCGGCGCCGGCGCACCGCCCAGAACACGGTGCTGCCTGCGACGACGGTGGTGCCGACGCCGATCACGCCCGCCAGGCCGCCCGACAGGCGGGCGTCGGTGACGTCCTTGACGCCGTAGTCGGCGAGCGGGGAGTCGGAGGCGGCGTGCTTCTCGGCCCGCTTGTCGATGCCGTGGTCCGCGGCGACCTTCTCCAGGCCGTCGGGGTTCGCGGAGGCGTAGAAGCTGACGAAGCCGGCCAGGACGAGGGAGGTGACCAGGCCGGTCACCCACAGCGTGCGCCGCGAGGCGCGGACCGCCACGGGCGCCGGGCGCGCCCCGCCGGCGGGCGCGTCGACGAGTTCGCCGTTCACCCGCAGCCGCAGCGCGGGCCGCAGATCGCGCGCGCCGTGCACGAGGTCCGGGCGGACGGCGACGACGGCGCCGACGGTCAGCGCGGTGATCGCCGCCTCGCCCACGCCGATCAGGACGTGCACGCCGATCATCGCGCCGGCCACCTTGCCGATCGCCACGTCGGTGGTGCCGCCGATCCAGTAGATCAGCGTGAAGGCGACGGCGGCGGCGGGCACCGACAGCAGGGCGGCGACGAAGGAGGCGGCCGTGAGGGAGCGGCGGCCGCGGGGCAGGACCTTCACCAGGCCGCGGAAGACGGCGTACGACACGACGGTCGTCACGATCGCCATGTCGGTGATGTTCACGCCGAGGGCGGTGAGCCCGCCGTCGGCGAAGAGGATGCCCTGCATCAGCAGGACCACCGAGACGCACAGGACCCCGGTGAAGGGGCCCACGAGGATCGCGGCCAGCGCGCCTCCCAGCAGATGGCCGCTGGTTCCGGCGGCGACGGGGAAGTTCAGCATCTGCACGGCGAAGATGAAGGCCGCGACCAGGCCGGCCAGCGGCGCGGTCCGGTCGTCCAGCTCGCGCCGCGCGCCGCGCAGGCTCACGGCTATGGCGCCGGCGGCGGCCACTGCGGTCACCGCGGAGGTGGGGGCGTTGATGAATCCGTCGGGTACGTGCACCCGACGATGATAGTGGCTTAATGCGAACGGTTCGCAAGAGCGAGGCGGTCGTCCGCGGAAGACGGCCGGGAGCCGGGCCAGGCGTCGGGGCGTCGCGCCGGAGCCACACCCGGACCCGGACCCGGCGCCCGATCCGTGTATCGCACAGGTGAGATATGCCGGTGCGAGGGAGCGCAATCCGCAGAATATGCGACATTGGAAGGGGAGCGGATGCACAGCTTCCGCACAGGTCACGCTGCGTGAGAGGGTCGGCCGATGTCTGTAGTCGAGCAGTACGCGCGAGCCCACATCGTCACCGACGCGGACCGGATCGAAGAAGAGACGGCCGTTCCGGTCGTCCTGCGCTTCGACCCCGAGGACCCCCGGTCCGTGCGCGTCGGGCTGCCCGACCGCCGGGAATGGACGTTCTCCCGCACCCTCCTCGAACAGGGCCTGCGCGCCCCGGCCGGCACCGGCGAGGTCCGGGTGTGGCCGTGCGGACGCGTCCAGGCCGTGGTCGAGTTCCACTCCGCGCACGGCGTCTCGGTCGTCCAGTTCGAGTCGAAGACGCTGCTGCGGTTCCTGCGCCGCACCTACATGGCGACCGCCCAGCAGCCCGTCCCGCACTGACCGGCAACCCGTCCCGCACTGACCGGCAGCCCGTCCCGCACTGACCGGACGCCGGCCCGACCGGAGGCCGACGTGACCGGGGGCGGGGTCCGCGCTCAGCCGCCCGTCCGGTCCGCTCTCAGCCGCCCGTCCGCAGCAGGGACGCCACGATCGGGCCGGCCGTGTCGCCGCCGTGGCCGCCCGCCTGCACCACGCCCGCGGCCGCCAGATCGCCGCGGTAGGCGGTGAACCAGCCGTTGGGCTTGTCCTGGTTGTCGACCTCGGCCGAGCCCGTCTTGGCGCCGTAGTCGGGACCCAGACCGGACATCGCCTCGGCGGCCGTGCCGGCCGCGGCCGTGTAGTTCATCAGCTCGCGCAACTGCGCCAGCGTCGACGCCGACAGCGTGCGCGAGGCCGACGCCAGGGTGCGGCCGTCCACCGACGGGGCGACCAGATACGGCTGGTGGAAGGAGCCCGCCTTCACGGTGGCGGCGACCGACGCCATGTTCAGCGGGTTCATGCGCACCCCGCCCTGCCCGATGAGCGAGGCCGCCATCTGCGCCTTCGACTGCACCGGAACCGAGCCGTCGAAGGACGGGACGCCGATCGCCCAGTTGTTCATCGACAGGCCGAACACCTGCTGCGCCTGCCTGGTCAGACTGTCGTCGCTCAGCTCGGGCGCCTGGCTGATGAAGGCGGTGTTGCAGGAGCGCGCGAAACTCGCCTTGAACGAGCCGCCCTTGATCTCGAAGTCGTCGTCGTTGTGGAACTTCCAGCCGCCGTAGGTGAACGTCTTCGGGCAGGGGTGGGTCTTGTCCGCCGACGCCAGCCCCTTGTCGATGAGCAGCGACGACGTGACCACCTTCATCGTGGAGCCCGGCGCGAGCGAGCCGTTGAACGCGGTGTTGAAGCCGGGGCTCGCGTTGGCCACCGCGAGGATCTCGCCCGTGGAGGGGCGCAGCACCACGACCGAGGAGCGCGCCGTCTTGGCCACCTGGCTCTCGGCGGCGGCCTGCAACTTCGGGCTGAGCGTCGTCCTCACCGTGCCCGGAGTGCCCTTGCTGAGTTCCAGCAGCGTCTTGGCGGAGGCCTTCTTCGCCTTCGACGCCTTTCCGCGGACCACCTGGAGCTCCACGCCCGCCTTGCCGCCGGCCTTCTTGCCGTACTTCTCCCGCAGTCCGTCCAGCACCGTGCCCAGGGAGGGGTACTTCGCCGCCGTCAGCTCGCCGCCGTCGCGGTCGACGGCCTTCACCGGCGGGGTGCCGGCCTCGCCGGTGACGAGTCTGTCGCCGTCCTGGAGGTCGGGGTGGACGACGGAGGCGTGCCAGTCGACCTGCGCCTTGCCGTTCTTCGGGTTGCGCACCACCGTGAGCGCGCTGTCGTAGGCGAGCGGCTTGCCGACGTTCTTGTACTTCACCGTGGCCTTGACGGAGAACGGAACCCTGACGCCCGCCGCCGTGCCCGGGGTGAGGGTGACGTCCGTGATGTGGGCGTCCTTGGCGTAACCGGTGAGCAGGGCGGCGGCGGCCGCGGAGTCGTCCGTGACGGCGGCGGCCCGGGCCGCGTCGCCCTTCTGCCAGGCCGTCAGGAACCGGGCGGCCAGGGCCTTGGCCTCGGCCGCCGAGGGGACGTCGGCCCGGACCCTGGGCACCTGGCGGCCGTTGGCCGCCGCGGCCGAGCCGTCGTCGGCCGCGGCTCCGCCGTACAGCGCGTAGACGCCGAGCCCGGCTCCGCCGACCACGACGGCGATCATGCCGCCGACCGCGGCGGGACGCCGCCTGCCGCTTCGTTCCTCGACGCGCCTTCTCTTGCCCACTGCCAGATCCTCCGGATCCCCAGGGGCTCTCCCCCCAGCCCCGTTGCGCTCGTCGCCCTCACTGACCCCGACGACGGCTACCACCCTAGAGTCCCCTCGGCGCACGTCGGTGCACACGACGTCACGTGTGACGTCAGCCACCCCCCGCAAGGGCCGCGCCCGGACGGCGTTTCAGCCCGCCCGGAGCACCTCCGCCACGAGCGGGCCGGAGGCGTCGATGCCGTGGCCGCCGTCCTGGGTCATCGCCGCCGCCGCGACGTCGTCGCGGTAGCCGGTGAACCAGCTGTCGGACCGGGACTGCCCGTCGACCTCGGCGGAGCCGGTCTTCGCGCCGATCCGGCCGCTCAGCCCGGCCATCACGTTCGCCGCGGTGCCGCTGGTCGCGGTGCGGTTCATCATCGCGCGCAACTGCTGCACGGTGCCCGGCGCCAGCCCGCGCGCCCGCGCCGGCTCGCGGCCGTCGAGGGCGAGCGGGACGATCACCGGCTGGCGGAACGCGCCCGTCATCGCGGTCGCCGTCACCGACGCGAGGTTCAGCGGGTTCAGCTGCACCTGGCCCTGGCCGATCAGGCCGGCCGCGGTGTCCGGGCCGGTGGAGACCGGGACCGAGCCGTCGAAGGAGGGGATGCCGGTCTTCCAGTCGAGGCCGATGCCGAAGCGGTCCCGGGCCTCGGCGTTCAGCCAGTCGTCCTTGACCTCGTCCGCGAACTTGACGAACGCCGTGTTGCAGGAGCGGGCGAAGCTCTCGGAGAGCGTGGCCTTCTCGTTGGGCTTCATGCCCGTGAGGTTGTGGAAGGTCTGGCTGTCCGAGACGGCCGAGTCGGGGCAGGGGGCGGGCCCGTTCGCCGTGGTGAGGCCCTTGTCGATGAGGGTGGCCGCGCTGACGATCTTCATCGTGGAGCCGGGCGCGACCTCGCCGAGGAAGGCGGCGTTCCAGCCGTCGGTGCGGTTGTTGGCGACGGCCAGCACCTCGCCCGTGCTGGGCTTGACCGCCACCGTGGACGACTGGGGGTACTTCCGCACGGCCTTCTCGGCGGCCGCCTGCACGCCCGCGTCGAGCGTGGTGCGCAGCTTGCCGGGTCTGCCCTCGGCGAGGGTCAGCAGCGAGGTGTCGGCGGAGCCCTGGTCGGCGTGTCTGATCGCCAGCTCGATGCCGGGCGTGCCGCCCGCCTTGTCGCCGTACTTGGCGCGCAGCTGGTCCAGGATCGGCCCCAGGGAAGGGTACTTCTCCTTGGTCAGCACCGCGCCGTCGCGGTCGACGGCCTCGATCGCCGGCGCCGACGACGCGCCCGCGACGAGCGTGTCGTCCATCTTCGTCACCTGCGGGTGGACGACCGACGGCTGCCAGTCCACCAGCGCCTTGCCGGTCGTCACGCCCCGCACGACCTTGAGCCGGCTCGCGTAGGAGAGCGGCTTGGACTTCCCCCCGTAGGACACCGTCGCCCGGACCGAGTAGGGCACCACGGCGCCCGACGCGCCGCCCGGCGTGATCTTCACGCCGGTGATGTGCGCGGCGGCGTAGGAGGCGAGCAGCGGCTCGGCGCGGGCCGCGTTGTTGGTGAGGTCGGCGGCGGCCTGGGCCTCCCCCTTCGTCCAGGCGGCGAAGAACGCGGCGCTGGTGTCCTTCACCTCGGACGCGCTGGGCGGCCCGCTCTTCACGGCCGCCGGCCCGGCGCCCCCGGACGCGGTGGTCCCGCTGTCGTTCAGCGCGTTCACGATGTTGAAGGCCCCGTACCCGGCCCCGCCCACCATCACGGCGAAGACCGAGCCGATCACGGCCGCCTTGGCCCCCTTGCGCATCTGTGAACCCCTCCCCGTCGCGGTTTCCCCGCCCACGCTTTCTGAACGCGTTCAGAAAGCTCTTCTCCGGCTCACAGTAAGCGGTAACGGCGACGCGCGGGGCATCAGTTTCCGCAATCGTTAGCCCCGCGTATCCGGCCACATACATGAACCGCGACCGTCACCGCGACTGCAAAGGCGACGGCCACAACGCCTGACCTGCACGTCGTGGCCGTCGATCGCCTCACATGCGGGCGAGGATCTCCGCCTTCTTGGCCGTGAACTCCTCCTCCGAGAGGATCCCCCCATCCCGCAGCTCCGCCAGCTGTCGCAACTGCTCGACGGGCGTACTCGCCTGCGCCGAGGGGGCCGCCGCCTGAACGGGCTGAGCGGCGGCGGACGGGGCCTGGCCAGGAGCGGGGATCTTGCCGAGCACCAGGTCGGTGAGCAGCGCCTTGATGCCGAGGGCCGAGTCGTGCGGGACCCGGAACTCGATCGTGTTGCCCGAAGCGACCACCACCACCTTGGTGAACAGCAGGCCGTCCCGCTTGGTCACCACGCTGGAGATGCTCTTGACCGGAATCATCTCGGTGCCCGCGTCGGAGCTGCGGACCCCCGTGGCCAGGAGCGACGCGCCGCCGGTCAGGAAACCCGCCGTGAGCTTCTTGGCGCTCATGCCGCGGCTCCGGGCCCACTCGATCCGGTCGTGACAGATGGCCACGTCGGCGTTCTTGCCTTCGATGTGGCTCTTGAAGGTCATCAGCGCATCGCTGGACATAGGGGTGCTCCTGAGGTTCGGTACGGCGCGATACGTGCCGTGTACACCTAGACACCCGTCAGCAGGTGAAGGTTGTACTGCAAACCTCAGCGGCGGATCAGCCACCGACGACCGATGACGACGGACAACGGCCGACGACGGCCGACGACGGCCGACAGCGACCGACGGCGACCGGCGACGACGACCCGGCAACGGCCACGGGGCCGCGGCGTTTCGCCGCGGCCCCGTGGGACGTCACGTCCAGCTAGACCCAGGTGTCCAGCCACATCCGCGAGCGCCAGCTGTCGATCGGGATCGCCTGGCCCGTGTACAAGGGCCAGAAGTAGATGAAGTTCCAGGCGATCAGCAGGACGAGGACGCCCGCGCCCGTCGCTCCCGCCACGCGGCGGGTGTCGGTGGAGCCCGGTGGGCCGACCAGCGCGCCGATCATCATCGCCACCGCCAGACAGAGGAAGGGCAGGAAGACGACCGCGTAGAAGAGGAAGATCGTGCGTTCCTGGTACAGGAACCACGGCAGATAGCCGGCCGCGATGCCGCAGGCGATCGCGCCCGCCCGCCAGTCCCGGCGGAACAGCCAGCGCCACAGGACGTACAGGACGGCGAAGCAGGCCGCCCACCACAGCAGCGGCGTGCCGATCGCGAGGACCTCGCGGGCGCACTTCCCGCTCGCGTCGGCCGGGCAGCCGTCCTTGCCGGGCGCGGGCGACTCGTAGAAGTACGACACCGGACGGCCCAGGACGAGCCAGCTCCATGGGTTCGACTGGTAGCGGTGCGGCGAGGTGAGGTGGGTGTGGAACTCGTACACCTCGTGCTCGTAGTGCCACAGGCTGCGCAGCCAGTCCGGCAGCCACGTCCAGCTGCCGCCCTTGCCGTCGACGGCCGCCCAGTTGCGGTAGTAGCCGCCCTTGCCGTCGGCGGCGGAGCGGATCCAGCCCGTCCACGACACCAGGTACGTGACCAGCGCGACCGGGACCGTGGCCAGGAAGGCCAGGCCCGTGTCGCGCCTGAGGACCGTCCGGTACGGGTGGCGCGCGCCGGCCACCCGGCGCGAACCCACGTCCCACAGCACGGACATGACGCAGAACGCGACCATGATGTACAGGCCGTTCCACTTGGTGCCGATGGCCAGCCCCAGGAACAGGCCGGCCCCCCAGCGCCACGGGCGCAGACCCAGGCCGGTGCACTCGGCGACCTCCGCGTTCGGGCGGTGGCGGCCGTCGGCGTCCGGCGGCAGCGCGGCGGCGAGCCGCGCGCGGGCCCGGTCGCGGTCGACGACCAGACAGCCGAACGCGGCCAGCACGAAGAACATCAGCACCCCGTCGAGCAGCGCGGTGCGGCTCATCACGAAGTGCAGCCCGTCCACGGCCATCAGGGCTCCGGCGAGGCAGCCCAGGAACGTGGAGCGGAAGATGCGGCGGCCGATCCGGCACAGCAGGAGCACCGAGAGGGTCCCCAGCAGGGCGGTCATGAACCGCCAGCCGAACGGGTCGAACCCGAAGAGCAGCTCGCCCAGCCCGATCACGTACTTGCCGACCGGCGGATGCACCACGTACGCCGCCTCCGCCGGAACGGAGACGTGACCGCCCGAGGAGAGGATCAGGTTGTTGGCGTTCTTGTCCCAGTTGACCTCGAACCCGCGGTGGACGAGCGCCCACGCGTCCTTGGCGTAGTACGTCTCGTCGAATATCACCGCCTTGGGGCTGCCCAGGTTCCAGAACCGCAGCACCCCCGCCAACAGCGTGACCAGCAGCGGACCGCCCCACGGGGACCAGCGCGCGATCCGGTCCGCCCACCCGTGCGGGACGCCGAGCGCCTGCCACAGCCGCGGGCCGGGCTGCGCGTACGGCGGCGACAGCCGCTCGCGGACGTCGGCGGCGGGCTCCGCCGTGTATCCGAAGCGGCGCAGCCGCTGCTGCCACGACGGCCGCCGGTCGTGCGGCGTCCGGCCCTGCCGGTAGTCCGTTGAGTCCATGGAGGACGCGGTACTGGTCACCGCGCCATCGTAGGGAACAGGTCTGTGTGAGTCCCGTGTCTCTCCCCTGCGAGGATGGAAACGTGACTGCCACGCCCCGAACCGCTTCCGGACTCCTCGTGCTCGCCGGCACCCCCATCGGCGACGTCGCGGACGCCCCGCCCCGCCTCGCCGAAGAGCTGACCGGCGCCGACGTGATCGCCGCCGAGGACACCCGCCGGCTGCGCCGGCTGACCCAGGCGCTGGGCGTGACGCCCAAGGGGCGGGTGGTGTCGTACTTCGAGGGCAACGAGTCCGCCCGCACGCCCGAGCTGGTCGAGGAGCTGGTGAACGGCGCACGGGTGCTGCTGGTCACCGACGCCGGGATGCCCTCCGTGTCCGACCCGGGCTACCGGCTGGTCGCCGCGGCCGTGGAGCGGGACGTGCGCGTCACCGCCGTCCCCGGCCCGTCGGCCGTCCTCACCGCGCTGGCGCTGTCCGGGCTGCCCGTCGACCGGTTCTGCTTCGAGGGGTTCCTGCCCAGGAAGGCGGGGGAGCGGCTGTCGCGGCTGCGGGAGGTCGGGCAGGAGCGGCGCACCCTCGTCTACTTCGAGGCCCCGCACCGGCTCGACGACACCCTCGCCGCGATGGCCGAGGTGTTCGGCGCGGACCGCCGGGCCGCCGTCTGCCGCGAGCTGACCAAGACGTACGAGGAGGTGCGGCGCGGGCCGCTCGGCGAGCTGGCGGAGTGGGCCGCGCAGGGAGTGCGCGGCGAGATCACCGTCGTCGTCACCGGCGCGCCCGAGCGCGGGCCCGAGGAACTCGACGCGGCCGAGCTGGTGCGCCGGGTGCGGGTGCGCGAGGAGGCGGGCGAGCGGCGCAAGGAGGCCATCGCGGCGGTGGCGGCCGAGACCGGGCTGCCCAAGCGCGAGGTGTTCGACGCGGTGGTGGCCGCGAAGAACGCGGGGGAGCTGTGACGGGGAGTCGTGACGCGGGGCCGTCATCGGGCAGTCGCGACACGGGAGTTGTGGCACGGGAGTCGCGGCCGGGGAGTCGTGACACGGGAGCCGTGACCGGGAGCCGTGACTGGGAGTCGTGGCACGGGAGTCGCGACCGGGGAGTCGCGACCGGGGAGTCGTGACCGGGGAGTCGTGACCGGGGAGTCGTGCGGTCTCGCGTGCGTTCGGGTGACGGGGGTGCGGGCCTGCGCGACGGGTCCCGCCGCACGCCCGTGACGGCTGTGACCGACGTGTTGTGAAGCGGCTCACACCCCCTCTGAGCAGGGCGCATGTCGTCTGAGCGTGCGCCCCATGCGGGGGCAAAGGGCTGTCGCCGAAAGCAAAGCCCAGCCCTCTCGCCGCGGCCGCTTCGGCAAGGAAAGTCCAAATCGCCTCCAACAGTGCACAGGCCTGATGCCTTCGTGTCCGCCGAGGAGTCCACTGGTGACAGGGACGCACCCGTCCCTCGTTCCCAAGGGCGTTCCGGGGGGAACTCCCGCGCCGGGAGCGCTTGTCCAGCGGACAGCAGGAGCTGGCATGAGTGACATCACAGGGCAGACCGGTCTCCGGGACGGCGCGAGCGCCGTCGTCAACGAGTCGTACTCCTTCGCCTGCATGCGGTGCGGGCACGGCTGGGAGCAGTCGTTCGAGATCGAGCACCACACCGACGGCGACGGACACCAGTTCGTCCTCTACGTGGCGGACGGCCGGGTCGTGCCGTCGCCGCTGAGCCGCCCCGCGTGCCTGAACTGCGACGGCCACGTCGTGCGGATCATGCGCGCCGGACAGGTCTCGTCCGTGCGGGACGCCTCCCGCCCGCGCAAGGCCGCGCCCCCGGCCGGACCCGTCGAGGCCCCCGGGACCGGCGGCACGGGCGGGCACACCGCCCACGCCGACCCCACCGCCCACGCCGACCACCACTGGCACCTCTCCGACCTCCTGCACCCCTTCCACCGCAAGGCCGGGTAGGGCCGGTCGTTCCGACCGGCGTGCAAGGGCGTCGGCGGGCGGCCGGGCCGCTTCCGTAGGATCGGGGCATGTCCTCGAACGCCGGCAGGAACGCCGACACCAGTGCCGCGCCGCCGCTCCCGGCCCCCCTCGGAGTGCCGGTCGCCGACTCCCACACCCACCTCGACATGCAGACGGACACGGTGGAGGAGGCCCTCGCGAAGGCGGCGTCGGTCGGCGTGACGACGGTCGTCCAGGTCGGCTGCGACGTCCGGGGCTCCCGCTGGGCCGCCGAGACGGCGGCCGCGCACGACAGCGTCCACGCGGCGGTCGCCCTGCACCCGAACGAGGCGCCGCGCATCGTGCACGGCGACCCCGACAACTGGTCCCGGCAGGGCGCCCGCCGGGCGGGCGGCGCGGCGGCGCTCGACGAGGCGCTCGCCGAGATCGACCGCCTGGCCGCGCTCCCGCACGTCAAGGGCGTCGGCGAGACCGGGCTCGACTACTTCCGCACCGGCCCCGAGGGCAAGGAAGCCCAGGAGTACTCCTTCCGCGCGCATGTCGAGATGGCCAAGCGGCACGGAAAGGCCCTGGTCATCCACGACCGTGACGCCCACGCCGACGTGCTGCGCGTGCTGAAGGAGGAGGGCGCTCCCGAGCGCACCGTCTTCCACTGCTACTCCGGCGACGCCGAGATGGCGGAGATCTGCGCCCGCGCCGGGTACTTCATGTCCTTCGCCGGCAACGTCACCTTCAAGAACGCGCAGAACCTGCGGGACGCCCTCGCCGTGGCCCCGCCGGAACTGCTCCTGGTCGAGACCGACGCCCCGTTCCTGACCCCCGCGCCCTACCGCGGACGGCCCAACGCGCCGTATCTCGTCCCCGTCACGGTGCGTGCCATGGCGGCCGTGCGCGGAGTCGGCGAGGACGCCCTGGCCACGGCACTCGCCGCCAACACGGCACGCGCGTTCGGCTGCTGAGGGCGAGCGGACGGAATCGAACGCGACGCTGGGTAGCCGCGCCACTTTGGAGAGTGACCGCCGCTCCGCTAGGTTCTGGGGGCCCGATCCGGAGCCCACCCCCTGGAGCGTGTCGGCGTGAGCAACTCGCAGCACCTCGAGTACGAGCCCTACGGCGGTGGCGGGCCGTACGTCGACCTGCACAACGCGGAGACCGTCGCGTACGGCGTGTACGCGGCCCCCGGGACCTACGACGACACCTACCGGCCCGCGTACGAGGCTTACGAACCGCCCCAGCCGCCCCCGCCGCCCCCGCCGCGCGTGCCCCACCCGGCGGCGCCCGGCCCCTACGAGCCCGGCCCGGCGTACGACCCGCACGGACCGGACGCCCTCCACGGACCGGACGCCCCCCACGGTCCTCCCGGCCCGTACGACCCCTGCGCGGCACGGCCCAGGCCGCCCGAGACGCTCCAGCTCCCCGCGCCGCCGCACTTCCCGGCCGCCGAGTCCGGGCGGGCCGGGCGCCGGCGCAGGGCGCGGTCCGCCGAGCGCCCGGAGTCCGCGATGCGCCGGCTGCTCCCGCAGGCGCTGGTCGTCGCGTTCCTGGCGGGCGGCACCACGGCCTTCGTCGCCGAGGACAGGGCGGTCGAGCTGACCGTCGACGGCAAGCCGCGCACCCTGCACACCTTCGCCGACGACGTCGGCGAACTCCTCGCGGAGGAGGGCGTGAACGTGGGCGCGCACGACATGGTGGCGCCCGCCCCCGGCACGCCCCTCACCAGCGGCGACGAGATCGCCGTCCACTACGGACGTCCCGTCCGGCTCACCCTGGACGGCCGGCGCCACGAGATGTGGACGACCGCGCACACCGTGGAGGAGGCGCTGCGCCAGCTCGGCGTGCGGGCCGAGGGCGCGTACATGTCCGTCTCGCGCTCGCAGCCCATCGGACGCGCCGGGCTCGCGCTGGACGTGCGCACCGAGCGCTCGGTCACGGTCATGGCGGACGGCCGCGCCCGCACCGTGCGCACCAACGCCGCCACCGTGGGCGAGGCGGTCCGGGCGGCCGGGATCACCCTGCGCGGGCAGGACACCACCTCCGTCGACCCCGGCAGCTTCCCGCGCGACGGGCAGACCGTCACCGTGCTGCGGATCACCGGCTCCCAGGAGGTGCGCGAGGAGCAGATCCCGTTCCCGGTGCGGCGCACCGAGGACCCCTCGCTGTTCAGGGGCACCGAGGTGGTGGAGCGGACCGGACAGCCCGGCCTGCGCCGCATCACCTACGCCCTGCGCACCGTCAACGGGGTGCGGCAGCGGCCGCGGCGGATCCGCGACGAGGTCGTGCGGGCGCCGCGCGCCCAGGTGGTCAAGGTCGGCACCAAGCCGCGGCCGACGTCCGTGCAGGGGGCCGACGGCCTGAACTGGCAGTCGCTGGCCGCCTGCGAGTCGGGCGGCCGGCCGAACGCCGTCGACCCCTCGGGCAACTACGGCGGGCTGTACCAGTTCGACGACCGCACCTGGCACAGCCTCGGCGGGAGCGGACGGCCGCAGGACGCGCCCGCGGCGGAGCAGACGTTCCGCGCGAAGAAGCTGTACGTGCGCCGCGGGGCCGGCCCGTGGCCGCACTGCGGGGCGCGCCTGCACGGGTGAGACACGCCGGGCGGGAGGGGCGGTGCGGTCCCCGTACCCTTGTCCCGTGACCAGCAGCCCCACCCCCGACGCCCTTCTGGGCCCCGCCGACGTCCGCGAGCTCGCGGCGGTCCTCGGCGTGCGGCCCACCAAGCAGCGCGGCCAGAACTTCGTGATCGACGCGAACACGGTCCGCCGTATCGTCCGCACCGCGCAGGTCCGGCCCGACGACGTGGTCGTCGAGGTCGGCCCGGGGCTCGGATCCCTCACCCTGGCGCTGCTGGAGGCCGCCGACCGGGTCACCGCCGTCGAGATCGACGACGTCCTGGCGAGCGCGCTGCCCGCGACGGTCGCGGCGCGGATGCCGCGGCGCGCGGAGCGCTTCGCGCTGGTGCACTCCGACGCGATGCACGTCACCGCGCTGCCCGGTCCGCCCCCGACCGCGCTGGTCGCGAACCTGCCGTACAACGTGGCCGTGCCCGTGCTGCTGCACATGCTGGAGACCTTCCCCAGCATCGAGCGCACCCTCGTCATGGTCCAGTCGGAGGTCGCCGACCGGCTCGCCGCCGGGCCCGGCTCGAAGGTGTACGGCGTGCCCTCCGTGAAGGCCAACTGGTACGCGCGGGTCAAGCGGGCCGGCGCGATCGGGCGCAACGTCTTCTGGCCCGCGCCGAACGTGGACAGCGGGCTGGTGTCGCTGGTGCGGCGGGAGCAGCCGATCGCGACCACGGCGTCCCGGCGCGAGGTGTTCGCCGTCGTCGACGCGGCGTTCGCGCAGCGCCGCAAGACCCTGCGGGCGGCGCTGGCGGGCTGGGCGGGCTCCGCGGCGCTGGCCGAGGCCGCCCTGGTCGCGGCCGGCGTCTCCCCGCAGGCCCGCGGCGAAGCCCTCACGGTCGAGGAGTTCGCCAGGATCGCCGAGCACAAGGTCTCCGGGGAGTCGTCCGAGTGAGCGTCACCGTGCGGGTGCCCGCCAAGGTCAACGTGCAGCTGGCGGTGGGCGCGGCCCGCCCGGACGGCTTCCACGACCTGGCGAACGTGTTCCTGGCCGTCGGCCTGTACGACGAGGTCACCGTGACCCCGGCCGACGGGCTGCGGATCACCTGCGAGGGCCCGGACGCGGCCCAGGTCCCCCTGGACCGCACGAACCTGGCCGCGCGGGCCGCGATCGCGCTGGCCGGGCGGTATGGGCGCAGCCCCGACGTGCATCTGCACATCGTCAAGGACATCCCCGTCGCCGGGGGCATGGCCGGTGGCAGCGCGGACGGCGCGGGCGCCCTGCTGGCCTGCGACACGCTGTGGGGCGTCGGCGCGTCCCGCGAGGAACTCCTCGACATCTGCGCCGAGTTGGGCAGCGACGTGCCGTTCAGCCTGGTCGGCGGTGCGGCCCTGGGCACCGGGCGCGGCGAGCGGCTGACGCCGCTGGAGACCGGCGGCGCCTTCCACTGGGTGTTCGCGACGGCCGCGCGGGGCCTGTCGACGCCGGCCGTGTTCCGCGAGTTCGACCGGCTGACGGCGGGCCTCGACGTCCCCGAACCGGCCGCCTCGCGCGCACTCCTCGATGCCCTCGCCAAGGGCGACCCCGACGCGCTCGCGGCCACCGTCTCCAACGACCTCCAGCCCGCGGCCCTCTCCCTCTTCCCCGAGCTGGCGGACACGCTCGCCGCGGGACGCGCGGCCGGGGCGCTCGCCAGCCTGGTCTCGGGCTCGGGCCCGACCACCGCGTTCCTCGCCCGCGACGGCGAGGCCGCCGAAGGGATCGCGGGGGCGCTGCGCACGTCGGGCACCTGCCGAAGCGTCCGCATCGCGTCCGGGCCGGCCCCGGGGGCGACGGTCGTCGAGGAGGCCCGCTAGCGACGCGCCTGGGTGCCGGGTGCCGGGTGCCGGACGGCAGGCTCTGTGCGCCCCCGCCCGCCCGGCCTCTGCTCCCGGCGCCTCTGCCCCGGTGTCCCGAAGGACTTCGACGACTTCCTGGAGGATCTCGATGGGTGAGACGACGCCGCGGTCCGCCGGCCCCGAGCTGTTCCGGTCGGACCGGTACTTCAAGGTCTGGCAGTACACCGTCGGCCATCGCCGGCTGCTTCTGCGCAGCAGCCGGGACAGGCCGCCGGAGACCCGGATCGACGTCCACTTCGGCAACGTCGACCTCATGCTCGTGCGCCCCGGCTACCAGGGCCTGGTCATCCGCCGGGCCGACGACGGGGAGTGCGAGAGGGTCGCCCTCGACCACGGGCTGGAGGTGAGGCCCGGACGCCTGTACCTGCTGGGACGTGACCTGAAGAGCTTCGTCGTGTCCGCGCCTCCGCAGTGGCACGAGGACGACGGCGCGATGGACGACCCCTCATGGTTCGGCCCTCTGCGCGGAACGGCCTGAGAGCCGGACGCCGGCCCCTTTCCCAGGGCTCGCCCGAGGATGTGCGCCCCCGGCTCGCGCCGGACGCCGTCGGCCCGGCGCGCACCACCGGACGCCGTCCGCCGAGGGTGACCGCGCCCGTGTCACGCCCCGAGGGGCGCGAGCCAGCCGCGCACGCGCCGCCGTCGGACAGCGCACGCCCTCGTCACCCCGCGCCCGGCGGACGGCGCACGCCCCGGGAGCCGCCGTACGCGCCCCTCGGCCCCCCGGGCGGACGGGTGGGCCGGCGGCACGGCCCGCCCGACTACCCTGGAGGGTCGATCGATCCCCCCGGGCAGGAGAGAAATGGCCGTCAATCTGGTCAATGTCGAGAACGTCAGCAAGGTGTACGGGACCCGTGCCCTCCTCGACGGCATCTCGCTCGGCGTGTCCGAAGGGGACCGGATCGGCGTCGTCGGCCGCAACGGCGACGGCAAGACCACGCTGATCCGCCTGCTGGCCAAGCTGGAGGACGCCGACACCGGCCGGGTCACGCACTCCGGCGGGCTGCGCATGGGCGTGCTCACCCAGCACGACTCCCTGGACCCGGCGGCGACCGTCCGGCACGAGGTCATCCGCGACCTGGCCGACCACGAGTGGGCCGGCAACGCCAAGATCCGGGACGTGCTGACCGGACTGTTCGGCGGGCTCGACCTGCCCGGCTTCCCGCAGGGCCTGGACACCGTCATCGGCCCCCTGTCCGGCGGTGAGCGCCGCCGCATCGCGCTGGCCAAGCTTTTGATCGACGAACAGGACCTGATCGTCCTGGACGAGCCGACCAACCACCTCGACGTCGAGGGCATCTCCTGGCTCGCCCGGCACCTGCGCGAGCGCCGCTCCGCGCTCGTCTGCGTCACCCACGACCGCTGGTTCCTGGACCAGGTCTGCACCCGCATGTGGGACGTGCAGCGCGGCGACGTCCACGAGTACGAGGGCGGCTACTCCGACTACGTCTTCGCCCGCGCCGAGCGCGAGCGCATCGCCGCCACCGAGGAGACCAAGCGGCAGAACCTGGTCCGCAAGGAGCTGGCCTGGCTGCGGCGCGGCGCCCCCGCCCGCACGTCCAAGCCGCGCTTCCGCGTGGAGGCCGCCAACGAGCTGATCGCGGACGTGCCGCCGCCCCGCGACAGCAGCGAGCTGATGAAGTTCGCCTCCTCCCGCCTGGGAAAGACCGTGTTCGACCTGGAGGACGTCACCGTCCAGGCCGGACCCAAGGTGCTGCTCAAGCACATCACCTGGCACCTCGGCCCCGGCGACCGCATCGGCCTGGTCGGCGTCAACGGCGCCGGCAAGACGTCCCTGCTGCGCGCCCTGGCCGACGCCGCCCGCAGCGAGGGCGAGACCCAGCCGGTCGCCGGACGGATCGCCGTCGGCAGGACGGTCAGGCTGGCCTACCTCTCCCAGGAGGTCGGCGAGCTGGACCCCGGCCTGCGGGTCCTGGAGGCCGTGCAGCAGGTGCGCGAGCGCGTCGACCTCGGCAAGGGGCGCGAGATGACCGCCGGGCAGCTGTGCGAGACGTTCGGCTTCAACAAGGACAAGCAGTGGACGCCCGTCGGGGACCTCTCCGGCGGTGAGCGCCGCCGCCTCCAGATCCTGCGCCTGCTCATGGACGAGCCCAACGTCCTCTTCCTCGACGAGCCCACCAACGACCTCGACATCGAGACCCTCACCCAGCTCGAGGACCTCCTCGACGGCTGGCCCGGCTCGATGATCGTCATCTCCCACGACCGGTTCTTCGTCGAGCGCACCACGGACCGCGTCTTCGCCCTGCTCGGTGACGCCGCCCTGCGCATGCTCCCGCGCGGCATCGACGAGTACATCGAGCGCCGGCAGCGCATGGAGGAGGCTGCCGCCGCCTCCGCCCCGGCGGCCGCGCAGAAGGCTGCGCCGGAGAAGAGCGCCGCCGACCAGCGCGCCGCCAAGAAGGAACTGCAGAAGATCGAGCGGCAGTTGGACAAGGGCTCCGAGAAGGAGGCCAAGCTGCACGCCCAGATCGCCGATCACGCCACCGACTTCGAGAAGGTCGCCGGACTGGACGCACAGCTGCGGGAGTTGGCCGCCGAGCGCGAGGAGCTGGAGATGCGGTGGCTGGAACTCGCCGAGGACGCGTGAAGGGTGCGTGAAGGCGCATAACGACGGCATCACGGGCCGGTCCTCCCTTGGAAACAGGGGCGGATCCGGCCCGTTGGCCTGTCGGCGCCGGGTGATAGAAAGAGCCGTCTGTGTACGTCTGAAAAACCGTTCCGGGTGGTCACTGACCCGGACGCGTGGCTAAAAAGCAGTGACGAGGGGGAGCACGCTGATGGCTCAGCCGCCCGATCAGCCGCCGCAGCAGGGTGGTTCCGGAGCACCGCAGGACCGCCCGCAGCCGCCGGCCGGCCCGCCGCCGCAGGGCGGTTTCGGCGCGCCGCCGCCGCAGCCGCCCCAGGGGCCGCCCGCTCCGGCCGCGCCGCAGCCCGGTTACGGCTACCCGCAGCAGCCCGGCCCGTACGGCCAGCCCCAGCAGCCGGGCCCCTACGGTCAGCCCCAGCAGCCGGGCCCCTACGGTCAGCAGCCCGGACCCTACGGCGGGCAGCAGCCCGGCCCGTACGGTCAGCCGAGCGGCCCCTACGGCCCGCAGCCCGGCTACGGCTACCCGCAGCAGCCCCAGTTCCCCGGCGCGCCCGGCGCCCCGGGCACCCCGCCGGGCGGCGGCCGCAACCCCTTCCGGGGCCGGCCCGCGCTGGTGGTCGGGGCCGCGGTGACGGCGCTCCTGGTCATCGGCGGGGCGGTGTTCGCGGTCACCCGCGACGACGACAACGGCGGCAAGAAGCCGGTCGCCGGACCGAGCGACGACGGCAAGGCCACGAAGAGCGCCGCCCCGGTCAACCCCGGCGACGGAAGCGGCGACGGCGGCGGCGACGAGGACCAGGACTTCAACGCCGGCCGCCAGGCGGGCGAGGCGAAGGTGCTCTGGTACAAGGAGGCGCCCGACGCCCCCGCCTCCGGCGCCGACGCCCCCGGCATGTGGATCACCGGCAGGACGGCCGTGAAGGCGGCCTACAAGGAAGTCGTCGCGTACGGCGTCGCCGACGGCAGGCCCAGCTGGGCCGCCCTCACGCTGCCGCAGAAGATCTGCGCCGTCACCCCGCAGAAGACGGCGGACGACAAGATCGTCGTCGCCTACATGAGCGGCACCAGCGACCGCGCCAAGTGCAACCAGCTCCAGCAGATCGACCTGAACACCGGCGCCAAGGGCTGGACCGCCGTCGTCGCGGACGGCACGCTGTTCGACAGCGCGATCAGCATCGAGCTGTCGCTGGCCGGCAACACCCTGATGGTGGGCCGCTCCCAGTCCGGGACGGCGTACGACGTCCGCACCGGCAAGAAGCTGTACGACAAGCAGAAGTACGGCGACGCGTGCTTCCCGGCCGGGTTCGCCGGCGGGCCGCGGCTGATCTCGGTGGCGTCCTGTGACGCGGGCGACCCGACCGAGCACGACGAGATCCAGGAACTGGACCCGGCGACCGGCAAGGTCAGGTGGACGCAGAAGTTCGGCAAGGGCTGGACGGTCGGCAAGACGTTCTCCGTCGACCCGCTGGTCGCCTACAGCACCAACGAGGACAAGAAGAACTGGAACGTCACGACGTTCCGGCCGAACGGCTCGGTGCGTTCGCAGGTCCGCGTCGACGAGGACTTCGCCCCCAAGTGCGGGGGCGGCTTCCTCCAGCGCAACCTCACGGGCTGCGCGGGCGTGGCCTCCGACGCCGACACGCTGTATCTCCCCACCGAGACGAAGAGCGGCCCCAACGAGATCGTGGCGGTCGACCTGGCCACCGGCAAGGAGAAGTGGCGCGTCAAGTCCCCCACGGACGAGGCGATGCTGCCGATGAAGACCGAGGGCGGGCAGCTGGTCGCCTACGTGGAGCCGTCGTACGAGGGGCCGGGCCGTGTGGTGGGCATCGCGACCGCCGGTTCCGCGCACACGCCGACGACACTGCTGCAACTGCCCAAGAGCACGGCCGACATCGAGGACAGCTTCTTCTCCCGGGACATCGACTGGGTCGACGGCCGCTTCTACATCTCCACCACCAGGCTGACGGGCAACGACGAGACGAAGGAGAAGCTGATGCTCGCCTACGGCAAGTAGGGCGACCCGCCGTCTCCCGGCCCCGTCACCGTCGTCCGGGCCCGTCCTCCCGGCCCGTCACCGTCGTCCGGGCCCGTCCCCTCCCCGGCTTTCCCGAGCCGGCCGGGCTCCCCGGGTCTCCCGGTCCGTCCCGGCTCGCGCAGCCACCCGAGCGTTGTTCCGAGGTACCCACACCATGACCCAGCCGCCGCCCCCGCCGCCGAACGAGCCCCCGCAGCAGCCCTCGCAGCCGCCGCAGGGCGGCTTCGGCCCGCCCCCGCCCCCGCAGGACGCCACGCCCGCGGACGTCACGCCGAAGGACGCCGTCCCGCAGGACGCGACCCCTCAGGACGCCCCGCCGCAGCCCGCCGCGCCCGACCTGACCAAGGCCTCCCAGCCGGGCCACGGCCAGTCACCGGCCCCGGCGCAGGCCCAGCCCCCGGCGCCGGAGCAGCCCCAGGGACCTCCGCAGCAGCCCCAGCCGCCGCAGCACGCCCCGGCGCCGCAGACGCCCGCGCCCGCGGCGCCGTCCGGGCCCCCGCAGCCGCCGCAGCCGGGCTACGGCTATCCGCAGGCGCCGCCCGCGGCCGCACCCGGCTACGGCTACCCGGCGCAGCCGGCCGCCCCCGCGCCGGGCCCGTCCGCGTACGGCCAGCCCCAGCCGAACCCCTACGGCCAGCCCACCACGGCCTACGGCCAGCAGCCGGGCTACGGCTACCCGGGCCAGCCGGGCCAGCCGGGCTATCCGGCCCAGGCCGGTTACGGGTATCCGGGCCAGCCGACCGTGCCCATGCAGCCGCAGGTCGGCTCGGGGGCCACGGGATCGGGCCGGAAGATCAACGCGCAGGTGGCGATCATCGTCTCCGCCGTCGTCGCGATCGCGCTCATCGTGGGCGGCGGCGTCTGGTACGCGAACTCCCACGACGGCGGCAAGAAGGAGGAGGCGAGCTCCGGCGGCGCGAACGGCGGCGGCGGCGACAAGGGCACCGGCGGCGCCGCGGGCGGCGACACGGCGCCGGGCGGCAGCGAGAAGGCGCCCGCCGACCCCGCGGCCAGCGTCCTGTTCAAGCTGCCTATGCCCCCCGTCAAGAAGGACGACACCGTCGGCGTCAAGGGCTCCTGGCTGACCGACAAGGCGTACGTGAAGACGGGGGTCAACGAGGTCTCCGGCTACGACCTGGCCGGCGGCGCCAAGCTGTGGACGGTGCCGCTGCCCGGCCCGGTCTGCGAGGCCAGCAGGTTCACCACCGCCGACTTCCGCACGGCGGTCACCTTCCAGGCGAGCACCGCGAAGACGGCGGGCTGCGACCAGGTCGCGGCGATCGACCTCGTCGCGGGCAAGCAGCTGTGGCGCAAGACCGTCGCGACCGGGGACCGCACCGTCACCTTCGACAACGTGACGGTCAGCGCCAAGACGGTCGCCCTGGGCGCCACCGAGGGCGGCGCGGCCTTCGACATCGACACCGGCAAGGCGCTGTGGGCCCCGAAGCCCGCCGACACCTGCTACGACGACGGCTACGGCGGCGGTCCCAAGCTGGTGGCCGTGCGCAAGTGCGGCCCCTACGACAACCCCGAGCTGCACATCCAGACCATCGACCCGGTCTCCGGGAAGGTGATCTCCGAGTACAAGCTCGCCTCGGGCATCGAGTACGCGTCCATCGTGTCCACCGACCCGCTGGTCGTGGCCGCCGACGTCGGCGACAGCGCCGGCGACGGCAGCGGCATCTCGGACTTCTTCTCCATCGACAACAAGACCGGCAAGCTGCGCACCCGCATCTCGGTGCCGGGCGACGAGTACGCGGCCGACTGCGAGGGCATCACCCGCGTCGAGGCCTGCAAGGGCCTGGCCGTCGGCAACGACCGGATCTACGTCCCGACCGAGGAGCACGACAGCGGCGGCGACCACGGCCGCTCGAACGAGATCGTCGCCTTCGACCTGGCCACCGGCAAGCCCACCGGCCAGCGCGCGGACGCCGGCGACGGCTACACGATCTACCCGCTGCGCATGGACGGCGCGAACCTGATCGCCTACAAGCGCCCGCCCTACGACAAGGGCGGACAGGTCGTCAGCCTCGGCGGGAAGGCGTTCAAGGAGACCAAGCTCCTGGAGAACCCGGCCACGGACGAGGTGCACGACCTGGAGATCGCCATGTCCCCGGAGTACTCCGAGGTCCTCTTCTCCAAGGGCCGCCTGTACATGTCGGAGGTGTACGCCGACGACGGGTCGCTGTCGAGCGGTGATCCGCAGTACCTGGCCGTCGGGTTCGGCACCGCGGGCAGCTGATCATCTTAATTGCCGTCATGGCCCCGTCCCTGTTCAGGGGCGGGGCCGTGCGCTTATCGCGCGGGACCTTCCCTCGCGGGGACTTTCAGCGATCCGGGGCACTTCTCGCCGGTAGGGGGAGCGCGACGTCGAACAAGCGTGTAGCTTCCTCGGGCATGAAGAGGGGGGTGCCGGGGGGCGGCCCCTCCGTCGGTGCGCGTGGATCCGTATGGGCATCCATGGGGGGACTGGGGGTTGCTCGTGGGAGTGCGGCTGATGGTGGTCGACGACCACCGACTGCTCGCCGAGGCGCTGGCCTCGGCGCTGAAGCTGCGGGGGCACCGGGTGCTCGCCGCGGCGGCCCCGACCGCGGGGGCGGCGGACCTGGTGATCGCCCGCGCTCCGGAGGTGTGCCTGCTGGGCACGGCGCTCCCGGCCGAGCCGGGCATCTTCGACCCGGTGGTCCGCATCAAGCGGGAGCGTCCGCAGGTGGCCGTGCTGGTCCTCGGACCGGTCCCGAGCCCGCGCGGCATCGCCGCCGCCTTCGCGGCCGGCGCCTCCGGCTACGTACGCCACGACGAGCGCATAGAGGGTGTCGAGCGGGCCATCATGAAGGCGAGGGCGGGCGAGGCGGCGGTGGCTCCGCAGCTGCTCCAGGGCGCGTTCGGCGAGCTGCTCAACCCGGCGGCCCAGCCGGACGACGAGGGCCGGCGGCTGCTGCGACTGCTCACCCCGCGCGAGGTCGAGGTCCTGGTGCGGGTCGCGGAGGGCGAGGACACCCGTCTGATCGCCGCCGGCATGAACATCGCCCCGTCCACGGCCCGCACGCACGTCCAGCGCGTCCTGATGAAACTCGGCGTGGGCTCCCGTCTGGAGGCCGCGGCCCTCGCGGCCCGCACCGGTCTGCTGGACCGCGCGGGCCCGCTGCCGCACCGCTCGGGGCCCGCGGCGGCGGAACCGGGATCCGGGCAGTCCGCGTGAGGGCAGGCGCTATCGTCCGGCGCGGCGCCCGCCTCGGCGCGCTGATCGGAGCCTGGCCGGCCGGCATCGGCGGCGTCCTGTGCCTGGTCGCGGCGTTCGTCTTCCTGACCGGCGGCCTGTACGGCACCGCCCGGGCGCTCACGGCCGCCGCCGGGCTCGCCGTGCTCGGCAGCCTCACGGCCGGTATCGCCGTGGGCACGGCCACCGGCCTCGCCCTGGCGCTCGCCCCGCGGCGGCTCCTCGCCCGGCCCGCGCTCAGGGGCCTGCTGGCCGCCCTCACCGCGGGCCTGCCGCTCGCCGTGCTCTGCGTCGCCCTGCTCACCGAGGGCGGCGGCACCCTGGCGAGCTACCCGCCGTCGACGCACGTCGTCGACGGGGCGGTGATCCTCACGGTCGCCCTGGTCGCGGCGGCCCACAGCGGCGAGATCGCGGGCCCCGACGCCGAGCGCTGACGGCGGCCGGTCACCGCCGCGGAACGCGGGCTTCTGCCCGGCGCCGGCTCAGGAGGGTGCAACCGGAAGTGCGGATCGGATGATCGCAGCATACGGTCGGTAATCGTACCGCTCCAATCAGTGACGAAGTCTGTCACTCAGCCGGAAAAGGGAATGTACATGCGCAAGCTTCACAAGACCGTGTTCGTGGCTGCCATGATCGGGAGCCTCGGTCTCGCCGGGGCCGGAACCGCCTCCGCCCACGGCTCGGGCTCGGACGGCGACTCCAGGCAGTGCGCCAACCACGTGGAGAACATCTCGTTCGGTCTGATCAACATCCCGAACCTGAACCTCCCGCTGCTCGGGTCCTCGTCGAACCAGACCGCGACCCAGCAGATCTGCAACAACGGCGACGACGCGGTCAACGCGAACGTCGCGAGCCACGAGGACTAGAACGCAGGCGGTAGAACCCTGGCGGTAGAACGCTGCGGTAGAACGCAGGCGGCTCCGGGTCCGGACGGCGAAGGTCCGGGCCCGGAGCCGCCTCGTTCCACCGGTCGCTATTCGCCGCGCGGGCGGTCCTCCTGGACGGCCTCCGGCGGCAGGGCGGGCGTCACCGGCGCGACCGGGCGCAGCTTCAGCCAGGCCAGGAAGAAGACGCCCAGGGCCAGCATGCCCAGGCCGGTCCACAGGTTGATGTTGATCCCCTGCGCCTTGTCGATCTCCGCGTCGCCGTCCGTGATGCCGGCGATCGTGACGATCACGCCGTAGAGGACGAACAGGCCCCCGATGATGCGGCGCAGGTCGAAGATGCGGGCCGCGGTCGCCGACTTCTGCTCCAGCTCGGTGACCTCGCGCTGGACGTCGGCCTCGGAGTAGCCCGCCCGCCGCAGCCGCTCGGCGGCGGTCTCGGCGTTCTCGGACGGTTCGTATTGCTCGGACATGGCGTTTCCATCCTCCCGCGGGTGTCGCGAGGGCTCAGAACGAGAACGGGATGTAGCAGAGGGCGGCCAGGATCACCGCGCTCCAGCCCAGCAGGGCCGGACGGCGGTACCAGGCGTCGTCGCCCGCGGCCGGCGGCTCGGCCATGCCGGGGGAGACGGTGCCGTAGACCAGGCCCTGGAGCTCCTCGGCCGGTTTGGGGGCCGTGAACAGCGACACGATCACCATGACGACCGCGCCCGCGACGAAGCCCGCGATCGCGGAGACGAAGTTGGCGCCCTGGTCGGTCGGGATGCCGATGACGTCCTGCTTGTAGAGGACGAAGTAGTTCACCATCGCGGCCGTGGTGCCCGCGAGCAGGCCCCAGAAGCCCGACTTCTTCGACGCCCGCTTCCAGAACATGCCGACGATGAAGACGACGAACATCGGCACGTTGAAGAAGGAGAACAGCGTCTGGAGGTAGCTCATGATGTTGGAGAAGGACGACGCCAGGAACGCGGTGCCCACCGACGCGGCGACGCCGATCGCCGTGATGAGCCGTCCGAACCGGACGTAGTAGGCGTCCTCGCGGCCCAGCACCACGTACTTGGCCCAGATGTCGGTCGTGAAGACCGTGTTGAACGACGAGACGTTCGCCGCCATGCCCGCCATGAACGCGGCCAGCAGGCCGGTCACCGCGATGCCCAGCACCCCGTTGGGCAGCAGTTCCTGCATGAGGTAGGGGATCGCGTCGTTGTACTGCAGGTCCGAGCCGCCGGTGCCGATCTTCGGGACCAGGACCGCGGCCACCAGGCCCGGGATCATCACCAGGAAGACGATGAAGATCTTCGGGAAGGCCGCGATGAGGGGGGTGCGCTGGGCGGCGGAGAGGTTCTTCGCCGACAGGGCGCGCTGCACCTCGGCGAAGTTCGTCGTCCAGTAGCCGAACGACAGGACGAAGCCGAGGCCCAGCACGATCGTCAGCCAGTTCGCGCCCAGCGGGTTGGCGCTGCCGATGCCGGTGCCGCCCCACGCCGTCACGAAGTCGTCCCCGTGGGCGGCGGTCAGCTTGTCGGTCAGGCCGTCCCAGCCGCCCACCTTCTTCAGGCCCAGCACCGACAGCGGGATCAGGGCCGCCAGGATCACGAAGAACTGGAGGACCTCGTTGTAGATCGCCGAGGACAGGCCGCCGAGCGTGATGTACGCCAGCACGAAGAAGCCCGCGACCACGATCGCCACCCACTGCGGCCAGCCCAGCAGCGCCTCCACGACGATCGCCAGCGCGTACAGGTTCACCCCGGCGATGAGGATCGCGGCGAACGCGAACAGGGCCGAGCTGAGCAGGTGGGCGGCCTTGTCGAAGCGCAGCAGCAGCATCTCCGGGACCGAGCGGACCTTGCTGCCGTAGTAGAACGGCATCATCACCAGGCCGAGGAACACCATCGCCGGGATGGCGCCGATCCAGTACCAGTGGACGGTGTACGCGCCGTACTGCGCGCTGTTCGCGGCCATGCCCAGGATCTCGGTGGCGGCCAGGTTGGCGGAGATGAACGCCAGGCCGGTGATCCAGGCGGGCAGGGAGCGGCCGGAGAGGAAGAAGTCGAGGCTGGTCTTCACCGATCTGCGGGCGGCGAAGCCGATGCCCAGGACCACGACGAAGTAGATGCCGAGGATCGTGTAGTCGAGCCAGTTCGTCGGGAGGCGCAGCTCCGCGGCCAACTGCGGGGCCGGGTGTGTGGGGGTTCGCATGCCCTGCTCACTTCTTTTGGTGTTCTTTGTTTGGTTGTGATGGTGACTCGGCTGGGGGTTTGTGGTTTTATGTGTTTGGTTCTGTTGGAAGCTTCGCTAGGTGTACGGGTCTAGGTCCGCGGATCTAGAGGTATGGAGGACAGTCGCGGTGAAGAAGACCTCGACCCGCTTGGCCGACGGTCGTGAGCTGATCTACTACGACCAGCGGGACGACACGGTGCGCGACGCGGTGGACAGGCGTCCGCTGGACCCCACGGTCACCACTTCGGAGGTACGGCGCGACCCGCTGCTCGGCGACTCCGTCGCCGTCGCCTCGCACCGGCAGGGCCGCACCTACCACCCGCCCGCCGACGAGTGCCCGCTCTGCCCCTCGCAGGGCGACCGGCTCAGCGAGATCCCGGACTCCTCGTACGACGTGGTCGTCTTCGAGAACCGCTTCCCCTCGCTGGCCGGCGACTCCGGCCGCTGCGAGGTGGTCTGCTTCACCTCGGACCACGACGCGTCCTTCGCCGACCTCACCGAGGAGCAGGCGCGACTCGTCCTGGACGCGTGGACGGACCGGACGTCCGAGCTGTCGCATCTGCCCTCCGTGGAACAGGTGTTCTGCTTCGAGAACCGCGGCGCCGAGATCGGCGTGACACTGGGTCACCCGCACGGGCAGATTTACGCCTACCCGTTCACCACTCCCCGCACCGCCCTGATGCTGCGTTCGGTCGGCGCGCACAAGGAGGCGACCGGCGGGGAGAACCTCTTCGACGCCGTCCTGGAGCGCGAACTCGCGGGCGAGCGGGTCGTCCTGGAGAGTGAACACTGGGTCGCGTTCGTGCCGTTCGCCGCGCACTGGCCCTACGAGGTGCACCTGTACCCCCGGCGCCGGGTCCCGGACCTGCTGGCCCTCGACGAGGACGCGCGCACAGAGTTCCCCCAGGTCTACCTGGAACTCTTGAGGCGCTTCGACCGGATCTTCGGCGAAGGTGAGCCGCGCACGCCCTACATCTCCGCCTGGCACCAGGCGCCGTTCGGCACGCTGGAGGAGTTCGAGGGCGTCAACCGCGACGACTTCGGGCTGCACCTGGAGCTTTTCACCATCCGCCGCACGTCCGGCAAGCTGAAGTTCCTCGCGGGCTCCGAGTCCGGCATGAACGTCTTCATCAACGACGTGCCGCCGGAGTCCGCGGCCCGGCGACTGCGAGAGGCAGCGAGTTCATGAGCGTCACCACCGGCAGCGGCACCACCGGCACGAGCGGCAAGTACCTGGTCACGGGCGGCGCCGGCTACGTAGGCGGCGTGGTCGCCCAGCACCTGCTGGAGGCGGGCCACGAGGTCGTCGTCCTCGACAACCTCTCCACCGGCTTCCGCGAAGGCGTCCCCGCGGGCGCCACGTTCATCGAGGGCGACATCCGCGACGCGGGCAAGCACCTCGACGACTCCTTCGACGCGGTCCTCCACTTCGCCGCCTTCTCACAGGTCGGCGAATCCGTCGTCAAGCCGGAGAAGTACTGGGAGAACAACGTCGGCGGCACCATGGCCCTGCTCGGCGCGATGCGCGACGCGGGCGTGCGCAGACTGGTCTTCTCCTCCACCGCCGCCACCTACGGCGAGCCCGAGCAGGTCCCGATCGTCGAGACGGCGCCCACCAGGCCGACCAACCCCTACGGCGCCTCCAAGCTCGCCGTCGACCACATGATCAGCGGCGAGGCCGCGGCCCACGGCCTCGGCGCCGTCTCCCTGCGCTACTTCAACGTGGCCGGCGCGTACGGTGCGCAGGGCGAGCGCCACGAACCCGAGTCGCACCTCATCCCGCTCGTCCTCCAGGTCGCCCAGGGCCGCCGCGACGCCATCTCCGTCTACGGCGACGACTACCCGACCCCCGACGGCACCTGCGTGCGCGACTACATCCACGTCGCCGACCTCGCCGAGGCCCACCTGCTCGCCGTCGCGGCCGCGAAGCCCGGCGAGCACCTCATCTGCAACCTCGGCAACGGCAACGGCTTCTCCGTCCGCGAAGTCGTCGAGACCGCCCGCAAGGTCACCGGACACCCGATCCCCGAGGTCGCCGCCCCGCGCCGCGCCGGGGACCCGGCCGTCCTCGTCGCCTCCGCGGCCACCGCCCACGAGCGGCTGGGCTGGAACCCGTCCCGCGCGGACCTCGCGGGCATCGTCGCGGACGCGTGGACGTTCGCACAGCACATCGCCGACAGCGCAGAGGAGCGGTAATGGGGGCGGAGCAGGTCCGGGACGGCTTCACCGAGCTGTACGGCACACGGCCCGACGGGGTGTGGGCGGCGCCCGGCCGCGTCAACCTCATCGGCGAGCACACCGACTACAACGACGGCTTCGTGATGCCCTTCGCGCTGCCGCACACCGCCGTCGCCGCCGTCTCCCGCCGCACGGACGGCGTGCTGCGGCTGCACTCGGCCGACCTCGACGCCGGCGTCGCCGAACTGCGCCTGGAGGAGCTGACGCCCGAGTCCGACAAGGCCTGGACGGCCTACCCGGCCGGCGTGGTGTGGGCGCTGCGCGAGGCCGGCCACCCGGTCACCGGCGCCGACGTCCACCTGGCGTCGACCGTGCCGTCGGGCGCGGGCCTGTCGTCGTCGGCGGCCATCGAGGTCGTCGTCGCGCTGGCCCTGAACGACCTGTTCGACCTCGGCCTCCAGGGCTGGCAGCTCGCCCGGCTGTGCCAGCGCGCCGAGAACGTCTACGTCGGCGCCCCCACCGGCATCATGGACCAGACGGCGTCCGCGTGCTGCGAGGCCGGTCACGCGCTGTTCCTCGACACCCGCGACCTCTCCCAGAAGCAGATCCCCCTCGACCTCGCCGCCGAGGGACTGCGCCTGCTGGTGGTCGACACCCAGGTCACGCACGCCCACAGCGGCGGCGAGTACGGCAAGCGCCGGGCCGGCTGCGAGAAGGGCGCCGCCCTCCTCGGCGTCGACGCGCTGCGCGACATCGCCTTCGCCGACCTGGACGCGGCCCTCGACCGCCTCGGCGACGACGAGGAGATCCGCCGGCTCGTCCGCCACGTCGTGACGGAGGACCAGCGCGTCGAACAGGTCGTCGCCCTCCTGGAGTCGGGCGGCGACACCCGCGCCGTCGGACCGGTCCTGACGGCCGGTCACGCCTCGCTGCGCGACGACTTCAAGGTCTCCTGTCCCGAGCTGGACCTCGTCGTCGACACCGCCCTCGCGCACGGCGCGCTCGGGGCGCGGATGACCGGCGGCGGGTTCGGCGGCTCGGCGATCGTCCTGGCCGAGGCCACCGACGTCGAGGCGCTCACCAAGGCCGTCGTCGAGGCGTTCACGGCCGCGGGGCTCAAGGCTCCGCGCGTCTTCGAGGCGGTGCCCTCGGCGGGAGCGCGGCGCCTGGGCTGAGCCCGGCCCGGTCCGACGTCACCACCGGGGTGAGGCGCGGGGCGCCTCACCCCGGTCCGTGCGTGAGGCGCTTGGTCAGCGTGTACTCCGTGACGCCCGGCGGGTAGTCCTCGATCACGCACACCACGTCGTAGCCGTGCCGCCGGTAGAACTCCGGCGCCTGGAAGTCCCAGGTCTCCAGCCGGACCCGGGTGCAGCCCCGTTCCTCGCGGGCCACGCGCTCCGCCTCCGCGAGCAGCCGCGAGCCCAGGCCCGCCCCGCGGTGACGGGCGTCCACCCACAGATGCGCCACGTGCAGCCAGGCCGTCCAGGTGTGTCCCACCAGACCGCCGGCCAGCTCGCCCCCGGGGCCGCACGCCCACACGTGCAGCGGCGACTCGCGTTCCGCCGGGGTGCCCCGCAGGGCGCGCAGCACCGGTGAGGCCTGCGTGTTCGCGGCCAGGAGCCGGGAACGGAGAAGATCGCGCCGAGTCCTGTCGACTTCTGTCTCAAGACGGAACATGCGGCACACCATAAACGCGTCCGCGAATTAGTTCCGCACATTGCCTTCCGCTGTCGGCCCACAGCTCTACGCTGGGCACAGCACCGGTGGGGGCCGGTGCCGATCAGGGGCCAGACAGCCGGGTACGACGCCCGGGGTGGGGGTAGCAGTGTCCGCGCGGCGGCGGCCGTGCGGCCGGGGCGCTCCCCGCGAGCGTCGTGCCCGCGCAGGTCGTCCCACTCCGTGTCCGCCGTGCTCTGCGTGTTCTCGTTGTCGGTGTTCCTGGTGTTCTCCGTCTCCGGACCTTTGGGGTATCCCCCGCTCCGTGAAGGAGCTCGGGGAAGGGGGTTTCGTGGTTCGCATCCGTGTACTGGTCGTCGACGACCACCGCATCTTCGCCGAGTCGCTCGCCGCGGCACTGGCCGCCGAGCCGGACGTCGACGTCTCCGCGGCCGGCAGCGGCCCGGCGGCGCTGCGCAGCCTGGAGCGCGCGGCCGCCGAAGGACGCCGCTACGACGTGCTGCTCGCCGACGCGGACCTGGGCGGCGCACAGCCCGGCATACGCGCGACCGCGCCCGTGCAGGAGGTGGGCGACGACGGCCTCGTCGACGGGCTGTCACTGGTCGCGGGCGTGCGCGTCGCGCAGCCCCACGTCCGGATCGTCGTGCTCGCCGAGAAGGACGACCCGCACCGCGCGGCTCTCGCGCTCCAGGCGGGGGCGTCCGGCTGGGTGGCGAAGGACTGCTCGCTCTCGCGCCTGCTCACCGTCATCCGGGGCGTGCTGCGCGACGAGACGCACCTGCCGCCCGCCCTGCTCACCGGGGTCCTGCGCGAGATGACGGCCGCCCGCAGGCACCGCACCGAGAGCGAACGCCTGGTGGAGTCCCTCACGCCGAGGGAACGCGAGGTACTGCGGTGCATGGTGGCGGGACTGGGGCGCAAGGCCGTCGCCGAGCGCCTCTTCCTGTCCCCGCACACCGTCCGCACCCATATGCAGAACGTCCTCGGCAAACTGGGCGTGCACTCCACGCTCGCCGCGGTCGCCCTCGCCAGACGGGCCGGGGTCGGACCCGCCGACCTAGCCGGGGATGTTGTCGAACGGGGCGGTCAACTGGCGTAGCAGGCCCGCCAGTTCGGTGCGCTGGGCCTGCGACAGCTCGGCCAGGATCGCCCGCTCCTGGTCGAGCAGCCCGGCGAGCGCCTGGTCGGCGCGGTCCTTGCCGTCGTCCGTGAGGCGCACGAGCACACCCCGCCGGTCGCTCGGGTCCGGCAGCCGCTCCACCAGGCCCTTCTTCGCCAGACGGTCGATGCGGTTGGTCATCGTGCCCGAGGTCACCAGCGTCTGCGTCAGCAGCTGCCCGGGCGAGAGCTGATACGGCGCTCCCGCGCGGCGCAGCGCCGTCAGGACGTCGAACTCCCACGGCTCCAGCTGGTGCTCGGAGAACGCCAGCCGGCGCGCCCGGTCCAGGTGCCGGGCCAGCCTGCTCACCCGGCTGAGCACTTCCAGCGGCTCCACGTCGAGGTCCGGGCGCTCCCGGCGCCACGCTGCGACCAGCCGATCGACCTCGTCCTCCATGACGATCAGTGTAGTGGTTGTGTCGACATGAAGTCTCTTGATGTCGAGTCTCTTGACGTCGAGATAAATCGTGCGGGAGAGTCGGATCATGACGACGAACCCCTCCTGGGACCCGGCCCAGTACCTGCGCCACGCCGGCCACCGCGCCCGCCCCTTCGCCGACCTCCTCGCCCGCGTCCCCGCCCTGCCCCGCGAACCGCCCCGCATCGCCGACCTCGGCTGCGGACCCGGCAACGTCACCGCCGTCCTCGCCGACCGCTGGCCCACCGCCCGGATCACCGGCTACGACAACTCGCCGCAGATGCTCGCCGACGCCGCCGCCCACGCCGGCCCGCACCTCGACTTCGCCCACGCCGACCTCACCGACTGGACACCCGCCGAGACCTACGATCTCCTCGTGTCCAACGCCGCCCTCCAGTGGGTCCCCGGCCACCTGGACGCCCTCGCCGGCTGGCTGGACGGCCTCGCCCCGGGCGGCACCCTCGCCTTCCAGATCCCGCACAACGCCGACGCCCCCCTCCACGCCCTGATGCGCGAGCTGGCCGGCGGCGCCCGCTGGAAAGGCCGCCTCGGCCACGTCCTGCGCCGCGAGGACTCCGTCCACGCACCCGGCGTCTACCTCGACCGGCTCGCCCGCCTCGGCTGCGCCGCCGACGTGTGGACCACGACCTACCTGCACGTCCTGCCCGGCGAGGACCCCGTCCTCGACTGGGTCAAGGGCACCGGACTGCGCCCCGCCCTCGACGCCCTCGCCGACGACCCCGAGGCCCGCGACGCCTTCGTCGCCGCATACCGCGACCTGCTCCGCGAGGCCTACCCCAGCACGCCCTACGGCACCGTCCTGCCCTTCCGCCGCCTGTTCGCCGTCGCCGTGAAGCGGGCCTGAACCCAGGGGGTGCGGCCCGGACGGGTGACGAGGACGCGGACGACGTGGTCGTCGACGGCGTACAGGACGCGGTAGCCGCCCACGCGCAGACGGCGCCAGGTTTGAAGCGGGCCGGGCGGGTCACCCGGAGTGCAGAGAGCGCACGCAGACCTGACTGGGAGTGATGAACAGTGGCAGGCGAGCAGAAGTCCAAGGCGAAGATGGAACAGGCCAAGGGCAAGGCCAAGGAAGCGGCCGGCCGTGCCGTGGGCAACGAGAGGCTCGAAGCCGAGGGCCGCGCGGACCAGGCCAAGGGCGACGCGCGTCAGGCCAAGGAGAAGACGAAGGACGTCTTCAAGCACTGAGCCGGCACCGGGCGAGCCCCGCGCGGGCACGCGCACGCCGAGCGAACACGGACAGGCCCCCCGTCCCACACGGACGGGGGGCCTGTCCACGCGCCGGAACGCCCCGCACCGACGGGGGCCGACGGCGGCGCGACCGCGCACCGGCTCGGCTCGGCGTCCGCTCAGCTCTTGCGGCGCCCGATCAGGTGCGGCTTGGCCTCCAGGCGTTCCAGGCCGTGCCAGCACAGGTTCACCAGATGCGCCGCCACCTCCGCCTTCTTCGGACGGCGCACGTCCAGCCACCACTGCCCGGTCAGCGCCACCATGCCCACCAGGGCCTGCGCGTACAGCGGGGCCAGCTTCGCGTCGAAGCCGCGGCTCTTGAACTCGCGGCCCAGGATGTCCTCCACCTGCGTGGCGATGTCCGAGATCAGCGAGGCGAAAGAACCCGTCGACTGCGGGATGGGCGAGTCCCGCACCAGGATGCGGAACCCGTCCGTGTACTCCTCGATGTAGTCGAGAAGCGCGAACGCCGCCTGTTCGAGCAGCTCACGAGGGTGGCCCGCCGTCAACGACGACGTCACCATGTCCAGCAGCCGGCGCATCTCCCGGTCCACCACGACCGCGTACAGCCCCTCCTTGCCGCCGAAGTGCTCGTACACCACCGGCTTGGACACCCCGGCCTTCGCCGCGATCTCCTCCACCGACGTGCCCTCGAAGCCCTTCTCCGCGAACAGGGTGCGACCGATCTCCAGCAACTGCTGCCGACGCTCCGCTCCCGTCATCCTGGTGCGACGCGCACGCCGCGGCTTCACTTCACCGCTGGGACTGGAGGTGTTGCTGGGATCGGTCGCCACGCCGTCAATCATGCCGTCTCGGCGGCCGCCCTCCCCTGCCGGGAGCCGTCCTCACCGGTGTCACGGCGAGAATCGATACGCGAGCGTGACGGCCAGCGCACGTCGTACGCCCAGCCGAGCATCTCGAACCACCGGATGAAGCGCGCCGAGGAGTCCACCTGGCCCCGCATCACCCCGTGCCGCGCCGACGTCGGATCGGCGTGGTGCAGGTTGTGCCAGGACTCGCCGCACGACAGGACCGCCAGCCACCACACGTTGCCCGAACGGTCACGCGACTTGAACGGCCGCTTGCCCACCGCGTGGCAGATCGAGTTGATCGACCACGTCACGTGGTGCAGCAGCGCCACCCGCACCAGCGAACCCCAGAAGAACGCCGTGAACGCGCCCCACCAGGACATCGTCACCAGCCCGCCCACCAGCGGCGGGATCGCCAGCGACACCACCGTGAACAGCACGAACTGCCGCGAGATCGCCCGGATCGCCGGGTCCTTGATCAGATCCGGCGCGTACTTCTCCTGCGACGTCTGCTCCTCGTCGAACATCCACGCGATGTGGGCCCACCACAGGCCCCTCATCAGCGCCGGCACGGTCTCCCCGAACCGCCACGGCGAATGCGGGTCCCCGTCCGCGTCGGAGAACTTGTGGTGCTTGCGGTGATCGGCCACCCAGCGCACCAGCGGCCCCTCCACCGCCAGCGAGCCCATGACCGCCAGCGCGATCCGGAGCGGCCGCTTCGCCTTGAACGAACCGTGCGTGAAGTACCGGTGGAAACCGATCGTGATGCCGTGGCAGCCGAGGAAGTACATGAAGACCAGCAGTCCCATGTCCAGCCAGCTCACCCCCCAGCCCCAGGCCAGCGGCACCGCCGCCAACACGGCGAGGAACGGAACGACGATGAAGAGCAGCAGCGTGATCTGCTCGATCGATCGCTTCTGCTCGCCGCCGAGAGTGGCGGAGGACGTGGTGGCGCCGTCCGGCGTCTTCGAAGGGTCCTGGATCACGTTGGAGCCTGTGGTCATGCGCGTCCCCTGGGGGGTCTTGGAAGGAGGAGGTGCCGTACGGCCGGAACCTCGGCGTAATTCCTACGGTCCCGTAACCTACGGCAACGTAAGTATGGCAGCGCGCCGCCCCGCGGCAAGAGCCCGCCAGCCTGCGCGTCTTCGAGGACACCTATCCTTGGAGACGGTCGGACAGCGCGGTCCGCTCTGATTTCTTCCCGGATGTCAGGCCCGTATGCGGCGTCCGCCGCGAGGCCCGGCATCCGAGTTCCCTCCCGGACGAGCTTCAACACTGCAAGGAGCCGCACCTGTGAGCAGTGCCGACGACCTTGGCCAGGCCAACACCACGACCAGCACCGAGCTGCGCGCCGACATCCGCCGACTGGGTGACCTCCTCGGGGAGACCCTGGTCCGGCAGGAAGGCCCGGAACTCCTCGAACTGGTCGAAAAGGTCCGCCGCCTCACCCGAGAGGACGGCGACGCCGCCGCCGAACTCCTGCGTGGCATCGAACTGGAGACCGCGGCCAAGCTGGTCCGCGCCTTCTCCACCTACTTCCACCTGGCCAACGTCACCGAACAGGTCCACCGCGGACGCGAACTGCGCGAGCGCCGCGCCGCCGAAGGCGGCCTCCTCGCCCGCACCGCCGACCGCCTCAAGGACGCCGACCCCGAACACGTCCAGCAGACGGTCCGCCACCTCAACGTCCGCCCCGTCTTCACGGCGCACCCCACCGAAGCCGCACGCCGGTCGGTACTCAACAAGCTCCGGCGCATCGCGGCACTCCTCGAGACCCCCGTCATCGAGTCCGACCGCCGCCGCCACGACACCCGCCTCGCCGAGAACATCGACCTCGTCTGGCAGACCGACGAACTGCGCGTCGTCCGCCCCGAACCCGCCGACGAGGCCCGCAACGCCGTCTACTACCTCGACGAACTCCACGCGGGCGCCGTGGGCGACGTCCTCGAGGACCTGACCGCCGAACTGGAGCGCGTCGGCGTCAAGCTCCCCGACGACACCCGCCCCCTCACCTTCGGCACCTGGATCGGCGGCGACCGCGACGGCAACCCCAACGTCACCCCCGCCGTGACCTGGGACGTCCTCATCCTCCAGCACGAACACGGCATCAACGACGCCCTGGAGACCATCGACGAACTGCGCGGATTCCTGTCGAACTCCATCCGCTACAGCGGCGCCACCGACGAACTCCTCGCCTCCCTCCAGGCCGACCTCGAACGACTCCCCGAGATCAGCCCCCGCTACAAGCGCCTCAACGCCGAGGAGCCCTACCGGCTCAAGGCCACCTGCATCCGCCAGAAGCTCGAGAACACCAAGCAGCGCCTCGCCAAGGGCATCCCCCACGAGCCCGGCCGCGACTACCTCGGCACCAGCGAGCTCATCGAGGACCTCACCCTCATCCAGACCTCCCTGCGCGAACACCGCGGCGGCCTCTTCGCCGACGGCCGCATGAACCGCACCATCCGCACCCTCGCCGCCTTCGGCCTCCAGCTCGCCACCATGGACGTCCGCGAACACGCCGACGCCCACCACCACGCCCTCGGCCAGCTCTTCGACCGCCTCGGCGAGGAATCCTGGCGCTACGCCGACATGCCCCGCGACTACCGCACCAAGCTCCTCGCCAAGGAACTGCGCTCCCGCAGGCCCCTCGCACCCACCCCGGCCCCCGTCGACGCCGCCGGCGAGAAGACCCTCGGCGTCTTCCTCACCGTCAAGCGCGCGCTCGAGGTCTTCGGACCCGAGGTCATCGAGTCCTACATCATCTCCATGTGCCAGGGCGCCGACGACGTCTTCGCCGCCGCCGTCCTCGCCCGCGAGGCCGGCCTCGTCGACCTGCACGCCGGCTGGGCCAGGATCGGCATCGTCCCCCTCCTGGAGACCACCGACGAACTCAAGGCCGCCGACACCATCCTCGAGGACATGCTCTCCGACCCGTCGTACCGCCGACTGGTCGCACTGCGCGGAGACGTCCAGGAAGTCATGCTCGGCTACTCCGACTCCTCCAAGTTCGGCGGCATCACCACCAGCCAGTGGGAGATCCACCGCGCCCAGCGCCGCCTGCGCGACGTCGCCCACCGCTACGGCGTCCGCCTGCGCCTCTTCCACGGCCGCGGCGGCACCGTCGGCCGCGGCGGCGGCCCCTCCCACGACGCCATCCTCGCCCAGCCCTGGGGCACCCTCGAAGGCGAGATCAAGGTCACCGAACAGGGCGAGGTCATCTCCGACAAGTACCTCATCCCCTCCCTCGCCCGCGAGAACCTGGAACTCACGGTCGCCGCCACCCTCCAGGCCTCCGCCCTGCACACCGCCCCCCGCCAGTCCGACGAAGCCCTCGCCCGCTGGGACGCCGCCATGGACGTCGTCTCCGACGCCGCCCACGCCGCCTACCGCGCCCTCGTCGAGGACCCCGACCTGCCGACGTACTTCCTCGCGTCGACCCCCGTGGACCAGCTCGCCGACCTGCACCTGGGCTCCCGGCCCTCCCGCCGCCCCGGCTCCGGCGTCTCCCTCGACGGCCTGCGCGCCATCCCCTGGGTCTTCGGCTGGACCCAGTCCCGCCAGATCGTCCCCGGCTGGTTCGGCGTCGGCTCCGGCCTCAAGGCCCTGCGCGAAGCAGGCCTGGACACCGTGCTCGACGAGATGCACGAACAGTGGCACTTCTTCCGCAACTTCATCTCCAACGTCGAGATGACCCTCGCCAAGACCGACCTGCGCATCGCCCAGCACTACGTCGACACCCTCGTCCCCCAAGAGCTCCACCACGTCTTCGACACCATCAAGACCGAACACGCCCGCACCGTCGCCGAAGTCCTCAAGGTCACCGGCGAACGCGAACTCCTCGCCGCCACCCCCGCCCTCAAGCAGACCTTCAGCATCCGCGACGCCTACCTCGACCCCATCTCCCACCTCCAGGTCACCCTGCTCAAGCGCCAGCGCGACGCCGTGGCCGCCGGAGCCGAACCCGACCCGCTGCTCTCCCGCGCCCTGCTCCTCACCGTCAACGGCGTAGCGGCCGGCCTGCGCAACACCGGCTGACCCACCACACCGGCCCACCACCACACCGGCCGGACCCACACCCACCACACGACGACGCCCCCGGATTCACGGCGGGTTCTATTGATCCCCGCAACACCCTGGAGTTCAGGGAGTTGCGGGGATCGTGGATTTTGAGGTGTTGAAGGCGAAGTTCTTCGAGGCGCTGGATCGGGAGGACGGCGGCATCACCGCTGCCGCTCGCGCAGTCGGAGTGAACCGCAATACGGCGTTCGGATGGGCCCGTCAGGCCGGTGTCCGAGGTCGCGGCAAGCCCGGCACATCCGGGCATCCCGGTCGGGCGGAGTACGAGCGGCTGCGTGCGGCCGGAGTCCATCGCCGCGATGCCGCCGCGCAGGTCGGCGTCCACGAGCGCACCGCTCGGGACTGGGACCAAGGGATCCGGCAGATCGGCCACTCGCGCCTGCATGCAGACGGCCGCCTGATCGACTATACGACCGGTGTGATCACCATCGTTACTGCCGCGTCGAAGCCGTCCGTTGCCGCGGTCGAGGCCGGGCTGCACCCCCGTTTCCTCACCGTGGCCGAGCGGGAGCTGATCGCCGACATGCGCCGTGAGGGCCGCTCGCTGCGCGCGATCGGACGGGCACTCGGCCGGCCGGCCTCCACCGTCAAGCGTGAGATCGACGCCCGTGCGGTCAACGGCGTCTACCGGCCGCACCAAGCCCAGCGGGCATGGGCGAAGAGCCGGTCGCGTCCAAAGGACTCCAAGCTGGCCCGGGAAGGAGCGTTGCGCGACTTCGCTACGGCCAAGCTCCAGGAACGCTGGTCGCCCGAGCAGATCTGCCACGCTCTGCTCATCGAGTTCCCCGACGACGAGAGCATGCGCGTGAGTCCGGAGACGATCTACCAGGCCATCTACGTCCAGGCCCGCGGCGGACTGCGCCGCGAGGTCGCCCTGGCGCTGCGCACCGGACGCACCCGCCGCAAGCCCCACCGCAGCCCGGAGCAGCGCACTCGCCGCTTCGTCGACGAGATGGTGATGATCTCCGAGCGGCCGCCGGAGGTCGAGGACCGGGCTGTTCCTGGCCACTGGGAAGGCGATCTGATCGTCGGCCCCCGCAGCGAGAGCGCGATAGTGACCCTGGTCGAGCGCTCCACCCGCTACGTCCTGCTCGGACATCTGCCCGGCGGGCACACGGCCGAGGAAGTCCGCGATGTGCTGGTGCCGCTGATCCAGACCCTGCCCGAGCACCTGCGTGGCTCGCTGACCTGGGACCAGGGCTGCGAGATGGCCGCGCACAAGCAGTTCACCGTGGCCACCGGCGTGCCAGTCTACTTCTGCGACCCCCACTCGCCCTGGCAGCGCGGATCGAACGAGAACACCAACGGCCTGCTGCGGCAGTACTTCCCCAAAGGCACCGACCTCTCCGCGCACAGTCCCGCAGACCTCGAACACGTTGCCCAGCAACTCAACGGCCGGCCACGCAAAACGCTCGGCTGGAGAACCCCAGCCGAGCGCCTGCGTGATCTACTGACGGCCGCATAAGCCATCAGGTGTTGCGAGGACCCCGAGAATCCGCCCACCCGAACCCGGGGGCGCCGTCACGACCCCACCTCACCCACCAGCCCCGCAACCTCAGATCGTCACGAAAGCCGCCGTCAGCAACGCCACCCCCGACCCCGCCAGCACCCACCCCGCCCGCACCCGCCCCAGACCACCCGCCACCACCACCGACGCCAGCAGCAACGCCCCACCCAACGGCACCCACGCCAGCAACACCCCCGCAGGACCCGACCGCACCGCCTCATCCGTCCCCGGCTTCAGCACCACCGCGTACCGGCCACCCACCCGCACCGCCACCGAATCCTCCAGCACCACCCGCGCCCGAGCCGTCGACCCCACCGACACCGGCGCATACCGCCCCGCACACCGCCCCCCCTCACAACGCCCCACCACCACCGTGCCCCGCTCACGCCCCTTCGTCAGCATCACGTGCTGCGCCCCACCCCACGAACCCCACACCCCCGCCAGCAGGATCAGCACCGCCACCCCGCCCATCACCACGAACCGCCCCCACCGCAACGCCACCACCGACCCACCGGCCGGCCCCCTCCACGAGGAACCCCGACGACGATGGGAACGGACAGCTACGGCAGGCATGGCCGGGATCATTGGCCATGCCCGAACGACACGTCAACCTCCCGGCCCACGGATCACGAGTTGTACGTGCCCTGCGCCCGCTCCAACCCCTCCAGCACCAACGCCTCCACCGCATCCGCCGCCCGGTCCACGAAGTAGTCCAGCTCCTTGCGCTCCGCCGACCCGAAATCCTTCAGCACGAAATCCGCCACCTGCATCCGCCCCGGCGGCCGGCCGATCCCGAACCGCACCCGGTGATACTCCGCACCCATCGCCTTCGTCATCGACTTCAGACCGTTGTGCCCGTTGTCCCCGCCGCCCAGCTTCAACCGCAGCACCCCGTAATCGATGTCCAGCTCGTCGTGCACCGCCACCACGTTCCCCAACGGCACCTTGTAGAAGTCCCGCAACGCGTTCACCGGACCACCCGACAGGTTCATGAACGACATCGGCTTCGCCAGCACCACCCGGCGACTCCCCGACCCCGGCGGACCCACCCGCCCCTCCACCACCTGCGCCTGCGCCTTGCCCGCCCGCTTGAACCGGCCGCCCATCCGCCCGGCCAACAGATCGGCCACCATGAAACCGACGTTGTGCCGGTTCATCGCGTACTCCGGACCCGGATTGCCCAGCCCCACGATCAGCCAGGGCGCACTGGCATCGGTCGTCACGTCCACGTCTCCTCGACTCACGGGCAGCGACCACCGCGCGATCACGGACAGCCGCTCAGAATGGCGGGCAGGAATTACACACGGCGCGGACCACAGCCTTCGGGAAGCGACGGCCGCACACAGGGACCATACGCAGACCGCCGCTCCCCGAAGGAAGCGGCGGCCGGCGAAACGACGAACCCGAGGATCAGGCCTCGGCGCTCTCGCCCTCGGACTCGGCCGGGGCCTCCTCCGCCTGGGCGGCCAGCACCTGGAGGACGACCGCGTCCTCGTCGATCGCCAGCGTCGTGCCCTTGGGCAGCGGGATGTCCTTCGCGAGGATGGAGGCGCCGGCCTCCAGGCCCTCGATGGAGACCGTGACCGACTCCGGGATGTGCGTGGCCTCGGCCTCGACGGTCAGCGTGCTCAGCACGTGCTCGAGCAGGTAGGCGCCCGGCGCCAGGTCGCCCTCGGTGTGCACGTAGACCTCGACGTTGACCTTCTCGCCGCTGCGGACGAGCAGCAGGTCGACGTGGTCCAGGAAGCCCTTGATCGCGTCACGCTGCACGGCCTTCGGGATGGCCAGCTGCGTCTTGCCCTCGAGCTCCAGGCTCAGCAGGACGTTCGGGGTGCGCAGCGCGAGCTGGAGCTCGTGACCCGGAAGCGTGATGTGCATCGGCTCGGCACCGTGACCGTAGACCACGGCGGGAACCTTGCTGGCACGACGGATACGGCGGGCGGCGCCCTTGCCGAACTCGGTGCGGGTCTCGGCTGCGAGCTTGACCTCGGCCATGTTCACTCCTCGTAGAACTGGGGAAAGGTGGTCACCCGGCCAAACCATCGGCCTGCTACGAAGAGCGCGTCGATAACGGACCGCCGTACACACGCGCGAAACACGCGTACGGCCTCCCTCGCCGAGCAACTGGAGCAGTCTACGCGGCGGGAAGGCCGTACAAGAAATCGATCTACACGACGGACGTCACCACGACGCCCTCACGAGCCTCACTGCTCGTCGAACAGGCTCGTCACCGAACCGTCCTCGAACACCTCACGCACCGCGTTCGCGATCGTCGGCGCGATCGACAGCACCGTGATCTTGTCGACCTCCAGCTCACCCGGCGTCGGCAGCGTGTTCGTGAAGATGAACTCACTCACCTTCGAGTTCTTCAGCCGGTCCGCCGCCGGACCCGACAGCACACCGTGCGTCGCCGTCACGATGACGTCCTCCGCACCGTGCGCGAACAGCGCGTCCGCCGCCGCGCAGATCGTGCCACCCGTGTCGATCATGTCGTCCACGAGCACACAGACCCGGCCCTTGACCTCGCCCACGACCTCGTGGACCGTCACCTGGTTCGCCACATCCTTGTCACGCCGCTTGTGCACGATCGCCAGCGGCGCGCCCAGCCGGTCGCACCAGCGGTCCGCCACGCGCACCCGGCCCGCGTCCGGCGACACCACGGTCAGCTTGTCGCGGTCCACCTTGCTGCCCACGTAGTCCGCGAGCAGCGGTAGCGCGAACAGGTGGTCCACCGGACCGTCGAAGAAGCCCTGGATCTGGTCCGTGTGCAGATCCACCGTCAGGATCCGGTGCGCACCGGCCGTCTTCATCAGGTCCGCGATCAGACGGGCCGAGATCGGCTCCCGCCCACGGTGCTTCTTGTCCTGCCGCGCGTACCCGTAGAACGGCACGATCACGGTGATCGAACGGGCCGACGCACGCTTCAACGCGTCGATCATGATCAACTGCTCCATGATCCACTTGTTGATCGGAGCCGTGTGGCTCTGGATCAGGAAGCAGTCCGCGCCACGCGCCGACTCCTGATACCGCACATAGATCTCACCATTGGCGAAATCGAAGGCCTTCGTCGGGACGACCCCGACACCCAGCTGGTGGGCGACCTCCTCGGCAAGCTCGGGGTGGGCGCGGCCGGAGAAGAACATCATCTTCTTCTCGCCGGTCGTCTTGATCCCGGTCACAGCACTGTCTCCTCAGAGGTGTCTCAGCTGGAAGTCGAGAAACCACGCCGCTGGGCGCGACGAGGCCGTCTCAGCTGGTGGGGTGCGGGTGTGCACCTATCACGGTACGCCGACTCCGACGCACCCGTTCCCGGTCAGCCCTCGCCGTCCACCTGCCGCGACGCCGCCTCGGCGGCCTTCGCCGCCGCACTGCCCGGACGCTTACGAGCCACCCAACCCTCGATATTCCGCTGCTGGCCCCGGGCCACAGCCAAAGAACCGGGCGGCACATCCTTCGTGATCACAGAACCGGCGGCGGTGTACGCACCGTCCCCGACCGTGACAGGCGCCACAAACATGTTGTCCGAACCCGTCCGGCAATGCGACCCGACGGTGGTGTGATGCTTGTCCTGTCCGTCGTAGTTCACGAACACACTCGCAGCGCCGATGTTCGAGTACTCACCGATCGTCGCGTCCCCCACATACGACAGATGCGGGATCTTCGTCCCCTCGCCGATCGACGCGTTCTTCGTCTCCACGTACGTGCCGATCTTGCCCTTCGCCCCCAGACGCGTACCCGGCCGCAGATACGCGAACGGCCCCACCGACGCCCCCGCACCGATCCGCGAGCTGTACGCCACCGTGTTGTCCACCCGCGCCCCCGCACCGACCTCCGTGTCCGTCAGCCGGCAGTTCGGACCCACCTCCGCGCCCTCGCCCAGATGCGTCGACCCGTGCAACTGCGTACCCGGGAGCACCACCGCGTCCTGCTCGAACGTCACCGTCACGTCCACCCACGTCGACGCCGGATCCACCACCGTCACACCCGACAGCATCGCCGCCGTCAGCAACCGGTCGTTCAGGATCCGACGCGCCTCGCTCAACTGCACCCGGTTGTTGATGCCCGCGATCTCACGATGGTCGCCCGCGACCGACGCACCCACCCGGTGACCCGCCTCCCGCAGGATCCCGAGGACGTCCGTCAGATACTCCTCACCCTGACTGTTGTCCGTCCGCACCTTCTTCAACGCGTCCGCCAGCAACCGCCCGTCGAACGCGAACACCCCGGAATTGATCTCCCGGATCGCCCGCACCGCCTCCGACGCGTCCTTGTGCTCCACGATCCCCGTGACCGCACCCGACGCCTCGTCCCGCACGATCCGCCCGTAACCCGTCGCGTCCGGCACCTCGGCCGTCAGCACCGTCACCGCGTTCCCGTCCGCCTGATGCGTCGCCGCCAGCTGCGCCAGCGTCGCCCCGGTGAGCAGCGGAGTGTCACCGCAGACGACCACCACCGTGCCGTCCACGCCGCCACCGAGCTGCTCCAGCCCCATGCGCACGGCGTGACCGGTGCCGTTCTGCTCCTCCTGCACGGCGGTGCGCACGGCGGGGTCGATCTCGGCGAGGTGCGCGGTGACCTTCTCGCGGGCGTGCCCGACGACGACGACCAGGTTCTCCGGGTCCAGCTCGCGGGCGGCGGCCAGCACATGGCCCACGAGACTGCGGCCGCTGATCTCGTGCAGGACCTTCGGTATGGCCGACTTCATACGGGTGCCCTCACCCGCTGCGAGTACGACGACGGCTGCCGGGCGAATGGCGCTCACGGAAATGCCCTTCGGCTGTGGAGAGGTGGGGACGTCCGAAGGATACCGGGGCGTTTCAGGGGGGACATGAGAGCGGGCCCCGACCCTTGCTGGGGCAGGACCCGAACGCGTCTTCTGTCTGCTGTGGGCTCCCGGAGAAGGATTCGAACCCTCATTCAACGGACCAAAACCGTTTGTCCTGCCCTTAGACGATCCGGGATGGATTTCGCGCTATGTCCGATTTCGTTGATCGGCTTCGCGCGCGGAGTCCACTATGCCGTACCAGGCGCCCTCGATGCGACGGTACAAGTCGGCGCTCTTCAGGACTTTGATCGTCAGGCAGCCCCGGTAGGACTCGCCGGTGTTCTTCCGCACGGTCCTGGGATTGTGCTTCTTGAGGGTCGTCTTGTTGAACTGCGAGCGGTCCGCGCCCACGAGTGCGGCCCAGTGGCTCTCCGCGCCCGCGACGTCGGCGCTCTCGTGGATCATGACGGCGTAGCGCACGTGTGCGCGGTCGACGCCGAGCAGGTCCAGCCAGGCGAGACAGACCGCGATCACGCCGGGGTCGCTGTTGACGAAAGCCACCCTCTCGCGGCGCTGGTACGGCTTGTCCTTCGCGCCCTCGGCCCAGTAGAGGCCCACGCCCACGAGGAACAGCTCTCGGGGGGAGAGAGTGCCCACGGCCTGCCGGGCGGCTTCCTTCGCGCGCTGCCGCTCCTCCTCACGGACGCGCAGTTTCGCCTCCCAGCCGCGCCGGGCGATCAGCGAGGCCTCCTGTGGGCTCCGCCGCCGCTCCGGCTTCGGCAGATCCCGCACCCACAGGGAGACCGAGCTCCTGGAGCAGCCCAGTTCCGCCTCGATCCGGTCGTAGGTCCAGCCTTGCAGCCGCAGCTCGCGCGCTTTGGCCCTGAGGTCGTCCTTCGCGTTGGGGCGCTTCGTCCACTCCGGAGGGGGCTCTCCCTTCACGAGCCGGTTGAGGAGGTCGTTGTTGTGGATCTTCAGTTCGTCGCGGATCTGGCGGAGGCTGAGCCCCGCCCGCCGCAGGGCGACCGCCTGTTCCCGCAGGCCTTCGTAGTCCGCGTACTTGCCGCTGGTATGTGTCATACGCATAGCGTCTGGGCGGAATGCTCGGTTCCTGGATCGAACGGGCGTGGTTCAGCAGTTCGAGGGATACCGGTGGGTTTCGATGTTGTTCGGTTACGGTGTGTGGTGTGGGGCGGTCGCAGAAAGTCGCCGGAAAAGGCGGGGGCCGCGCCCGTAGGGTGGAGTCATGACCACGACGGGGGAAGAGGACACGGCGGCCCGGGGAGGGCCGTTGTGGTGGAGCAGACGGCGTAGCGCGGCGTTCGACTGGACCCTGGGGTTCGTGTCCGCCGTGGAGTGTGCGGTGGAGGGGGTTCCGTTCGCGCAGGACGCCGGGATCCCGGCGGCCGTGGGGGTCGTGTTCGGGGCGCTGGCCGGTTCGGTGCTGGTGGTGCGGCGGAAGTGGCCGATCGCGGTGGTGCTGGTGGCGATCGCGATCACGCCGGCGCAGATGGGCTTCCTGATGGGGATCGTGGGCCTGTACACGCTCGCCGCGTCGGAGCTGCCCCGGCGGATCATCGGTTCGCTGGCGGGGATGCAGTTGGTGGGGACGTTGATCGTGACGTTCGTCCAGGTGCGGCAGAGCATGAATCGCGGGTCGTTGACGCTGGGGGACTGGTTCGTCCCGTTCGCGGCGATCACGACGTCGTTGGGGTTGACGGCTCCGCCGTTGCTGCTGGGGATGTATGTGGGGGCGCGGCGGCGGCTGATGGAGAGTCTGCGGGAGCGGGCGGACTCGTTGGAGCGGGAGTTGCAGTTGCTCGCGGAGCGTGCGGAGGAGCGGGCCGAGTGGGCGCGGGGCGAGGAGCGGACGCGGATCGCGCGGGAGATGCACGACGTGGTGGCTCATCGGGTGAGTCTGATGGTGGTGCATGCGGCGGCGTTGCAGGCGGTGGCGCGGAAGGATCCGGAGAAGGCGGTGCGCAATGCCGTGCTGGTGGGGGACATGGGGCGGCAGGCGTTGACGGAGTTGCGGGAGATGCTGGGGGTGCTGCGCAGTGACGGGGCGGGGGTGCGGGCGGCGTCGGTGCGGTCGGTGACGGTGGCGCCGGCGGTGGTGGAGGAGGGGGAGGGGCCTTGTCTGGAGGAGTTGGAGGAGTTGGTGGGGCAGTCGGCGGCTGCGGGGATGGTGGTGGAGTTGTCGGTGGAGGGTGAGGTGCGGGCGTATGCGCCGGAGGTGGAGCAGACGGCGTACCGGGTGGTGCAGGAGGCGTTGACGAACGTGCACAAGCATGCGGCGGGGGCGAAGACGCGGGTGCGGTTGGCGCATCGGGTGGCGGAGATCGCGATGCAGGTGGAGAACGGTGCGCCGCCGGAGGCGGGTTCGGCGTCGTCGGCGGGGTTGCCGTCGGGGGGGAACGGGTTGGTGGGGATGCGGGAGCGGGTGCTGGCGCTGGGCGGGGTGTTCGTGTCGGGGCCGACGGATGCGGGGGGTTTCCGGGTGTCGGCGGTGATTCCGGCGTCGTGAGGGGGTCGGGCTCCTGAGGGGGCGGGCCGTGGGGGTGGGGTGTGTGGTGGGGGTGTGGTGGGGGCGTCGTCGGTCGGTGGGGTGCCGGGGGTCAGCCTGCGGTGAGGCGGGTGGGTTCGGTGCCGGTGACGAGGGCGCCGAGGGCTTGGTCGATGTCGGGGCCGAGGTACCAGTCGCCGGTGTGGTCGAGGGCGTAGACGCGGCCTTCGGCGTCGATGGCGAGGAGGGAGTGGGTGTCGGTCTCGGCGCCGAGGGGGGCGACGTCGGTGTCGAGGGCGCGGCCGAGGTCGGCGAGGGTGCGGGCGAGGTGGAGGCCGTGGAGGGGGTCGAGGTGGAGGGTGGTGGCGGCGATCTGGCGGCCGGGGGCGGTGGGGGCGATGGTGAGTCCGCCGAATTCCGCCCAGGCTTCGACGGCGGCGGGGAAGAGGGCGTGGCGGTGTCCGGCGGGTGAGGTGTGGTCGCGGAGGGTGTCGGCCCAGATCTCGGCTTGTCTGATGTCCCAGCGTCCGGGTTGCCAGCCGGCGGCGCGCAGGGCGGCGTCGACGGGTACGGGGAAGCGCGTGGTGGAGGTGCGGTCGGGGTGCATCGGCCCTTCGTTCGTCGTGCTGGTGGTGCGTGGCCGGGTGTGGGGGGTGTCGGCCTGGGGTGTGGTGTCCGGGTCAGTCGGTGGCGGGGTCGACGATGCGGACGCCGAGGTGGGCGCTGAGGTCGGTGCAGGCGCGGCAGGGGGTGGCGAAGCTGCCGTGGAGGGGGTCGCCGTCCTCGCGGATGTGGCGGGTGGTGAGTTTGGCTTGTTTGAGTGCTTTGCGGGCTTCGCCGTTGGTCATGGGGCGGCGGGCGGCGCGTCTGCTGCGGGTGGCGTCGGCGTTGGCGATGTGGCGGGAGATGAGGAGTGCTTCGGCGCAGCGGCCGGTGAAGCGGTCGCGTCGGGCGCTGGGGAGGGTGTCGAGGAAGTCCTGGACGAGGGGGTGCAGGGGCGGGGGCTGGTCACCGCGGGCGGCGGTGCCGGTGAGGGTGGTGCCGCGGACGGAGAGGGCGGCGGCGACGGTGGGCAGTATGCCGTCGCGGCGGTGGCGCAGGGTGGGGGTGTGGGGGGTTTCGGTGGCGGACCAGCCGATGCGGGGGTCGCCGGTGGCGGGGTGTGTGTCGCCGGTGGGGGCGGTGTGGTGGTCGCCCGTGGTGTGGTGGTGCAGGTCGCCGGACCTGCCGGTGGGTGACCCCGTCTGCGTCGCGTTCATGGTCGCTTTCCCCTCCCGTGCATCCCCCGGAAGCTCACAGGGTGCCAAATGGCGTGCCGGGTGGGGAAGCTGGGGCGGTGCGACACGCCCGGGTCGGGGCGGGCTGTCACGGCGGGGTGACGGCTGGTCACGGAAGCGGAGGGCCGGTGACCGCTGTCGTCGTACCGCATAGGCTGTCGCCACCGTGAGCGCGCGGTTGACGCGCGTTGGCGATTGTTGGAGACAGTCGATACGGGGCGTGGTGGGCCGGTTCGCAAGCGGAACGGGTCGCTGCGGGCCGTACAGAGTGCCGCAGGGGGCAACCGCCATGACTACAGGTCGGCTCGGGCAGCAGGCCGCGCCGCCGAACGCGGCCTATGCCGGGCAGGTCGTGCATTTCCCGGATCCGGTCCGGGCGGCACGGCACCCGAGGGGTGTGCGGGTGGACGAGCGGGGTTACCCGGATTTCTCGCCGTACGCGCGCGCGGTCGCGGAGATCGCGGATCCGCCGGAGGGTTTCGGCGTGGACGAGTTGCGGTTGACGGACTACGTGTCGGCGAACGCGGCGTCGGCGGCTTCGGGGCATGAGCTGTGGGACACGGTGCCGGCGGTGGCGACGCCGCACGGCTGGACGTGGCATCACGTGGCGGGTTCGCGGCGGCTGGAGCTGGTGCCGGTCGAGGTGAAGGCGTTGCTGCGGCATCACGGTGGGGTGTCGACGGCGGTGGTGGATCAGTCGAAGCGGGGGACGCGTCCGTTGCAGGAGACGCGTCCGGCGCATTTCCGGCTGGCGAAGTCGGGTGTGGCGGTGACGGAGCAGCAGGTGCAGGGGGTCGAGGAGGATCTGGGGTATCGGCTGCCGGGTGCGTACCGGTCGTTCCTGAAGGCGGCGGGCGGGTGTGCGCCGGTGGGTGCGGCCCTGGACGCGGAGCTGGGGTTGCTGGTGGACCAGCCGTTCTTCACGGTGCGTGACGAGGCTGCGGTCAATGACCTGGTGTATGTGAACAAGTGTCTGCGTGATCATCTGACGAAGGACTATCTGTGCGTCGGTTTCGTGCAGGGCGGGCTGCTGGCCGTGAAGGTGCGCGGGGAGCGGGCGGGTTCGGTGTGGTTCTGCGCGTACGACGACGTGCGGGACGTGGATCCGGGGTGGTCGCCGGCGGAGCGCATGGAGCGGCTGCTGCTGTCGTGCGGTGAGGACTTCGACGTGTTCCTGTCGCGGCTGGCCGGTAATCCGCCGGAGCTGGAGACGGTGGCGAATCTGATGGTGGACGGCGGGTTCGCGCGGGCGGTCGCGGTGTCGTCCGTGGCGTCCGCCGGTGCGGGGGAGTGAGCTGACGATGGTGACGTTCGCGCAGGCGCAGGAGCGCGCCGAGGAGTGGGTCAACGGGGATGTGCCGGCGTATCAGCACCGTGAGGTGCGGGTGCGGGAGTTCGGGCTGGGGTTCGTGGTGTGGGCCGAGGACCGGGCGGAGGGTCCTCGTTCGGACGGGGGCGGGCAGCGGCTGGTGATCGCCCGGGACAGCGGGGAGGCGACGCTGTGGCCCGCGGCGCCGGTGGGCGAGGTGATCCGCCGGTACGAGGAGGAGTACGGCCGTGCGGACGATGTCGCCGACGCGGCGCCGGCGCCCGCGGCGCGGGTGGATCTGAATCAGACGTCGTTCCTGTTGTCGCCGCCGGAGTGGTTGCAGGAGGCGGCGGACAGGATGGGCATCCCGGACCGCCGGGACGCCGGTTCCGGCGGCAGCGCCAGTGGCAGCGACGGCGCCGGTAGCAGTAGCGGTGGCGGCGGAGGCGTCGCGGAACCGGCTGCGGCCGGGGCCGGATCCGGGGTGGCCGGTGATCCTTCGCTTCCCCGCACGCAGGGCGGTGCGCCCGGGAGCGGGTTGCCGCAGACGCAGGGCGGGACGCCCGCCGGTACCGGTTCCGGCGGTGCTTCGGGACCGGCTGCCGCTCCCGCTCCCGCTCCGGCTCCGGCGGGAGCGACGCCGTGGGCCGGGACGGACACCAACGGCGACGCGGGCGACGACCGTTCCGTGCCGCTGCCGGCGACCGTGTTCGCGCCGCCGCTGAGCGGCTCCGACGACGAGCCGGCGCCGCCGTCGGCGGCCTCGGACGCCAAGACGGCGCTGATGTCCGGCGGCAGCGGGCTTCCGCCCACCGCGGTCTCGCCGGCGCTCGACCCTTCGGGCCGGGGCGGCCAGGCCGGGCCGGGCGGTGCGCCCGGCCAGGGCGGTGGGCCGGGAGCGGCCGGGGCGTCGTACGGCCGTCCGCAGGGCCCCGGTGGGCCCGGCGCGTCCGGTGCGCAGGGTACGGGCGGCGGGACCGCTCCGGCCCCCGCCGCGGGCGCCGACGGTTCGCAGGCACGGCCGCTCGCGCCGAACGCCGGTGACATCGCCGACGCCGCGACCAGCAAGGCCGCGCCGCCGCCGCGCCGGGCGCGGGGCGGCGGGTCGATGCCGCCGCCTCCGCCGGGCGCGCCCGGAGCCCCCGGTGCGCGTCCCGGCGGCACACCGCCGTCCGCGGCACCGCCCGCCGCACCGGGCGCTCCTGGTGCCCCGGGTGCTCCGGCGGGGGTTATGTGCCGACGCAGATGGTGTCCGCCCTGGGGCCCGACGGCCCCGGTGGCCCCGGTGCGCCGCAGCCGCCCGGTGCGCCGGGCGCGCCCGCCGGGCCGAACCCGCCCGGCGGCACGCCTCCCGGCGGCGTCCACCATGCCGCGACGATGCTGGCCGACCCCGGCCGGATGGGCCCCGGCGGGCCCGGTGCGCCCGGTGCGCCCGGTGCGCCGCAGCCTCCCGGTGTTCCCGGCGGCCCGGCGGCGGGGCAGAACCCGGGTGCTCCCGGCGTGCCCGGTCCGGGCGCGGGCGGACCCGGAGCGCCGGGCGGGCCCGGTGGGGTTCACCATGCTCAGACGATGCTGGCGGGGCCCGCGCAGAGCGGCCCCGGCATGGCGCCGCCCGCGCCGCCGCAGGTCCCGGGCGTCCCCGGCTTCCCGGGCACCCCGGGAGCTCCCGGGGTGGCCCACGGCGCGCCCGGTGTGCCGCCGGGTGCTCCGCAGCCGCCGATGCCGCCGCCGGGCGGTCCGGTGCCGGGTCAGCCGCCGGCGTACGGGTATCCGCAGCAGCAGGGGCTGCCGACGGTGGGCCCGGGTTACCAGGCGGTGCTGCGTTATCGCGCGCAGGACGGTTCCGAGCAGCAGCTGATCCGGCGTTCGGCGCCGGGGACGCCGCACCCGGAGTGGCAGATCTTCCACGAGCTGCGGGCGATGAACGTGCCCCCGGACCAGGTGCTGGAGCTGCACACGGAGCTGGAGTCGTGCGAGCTGCCGGGTGCGTACTGTGCGCGGATGATCCGGGAGCAGTGGCCGCAGGCGAGGATCACGAGCATCGCGCCGTACGGCACGGATCACGCGAGCCGGCAGCAGGGCATGCAGCAACTGCTGGCGCATCAGGGCGAGTTGCATCAGGTGGCGGACGGTCCGGCGCGTCCGGCTCCGGTGCGTGCGCCGTTGCCGCCGGTGCAGCCCGTGCCGCCGGTTCCGCCGGAGGCCGTCGGGCAGGAGCTGGCGGCCGTGTTCGGGCCGGCGGTGTTCCGGTTCGAGCAGGCGGCGGTGTCGCGGCAGGGTGTGCCGCCGGTCGTGGCGCACACGCTGGTGGTGGCGGGGCTGCCGGCGGACCTGGGACCGTTCTTCTGGGCGCAGGCCCAGCCGGGGCGGCCGGTGCCGACGCTGGCGGAGCTGGCGGCGGAGCGGGGCGTCCAGCCCGCTCCGGACGCGGGCTCGTATCTCGTCATGGGCAGCGACTTCGGCAAGGCGATCTGTGTGCAGTACGGGACCGCGAACATCGTCGCGGTGCCGGTGGAGGCCGGGCCGGGCGGCGGGTCCGTGCCGCCGCAGTTCGTGAACACCGGGCTGCCGGAGTTCGCGCGCTGTCTGGCGCTGCTCGGGCGGATGTGGCGGCTGCGGTTCGGTCTGACCCAGGAGCAGGCGGGACGCTGGACCGTCGACTTCCAGGCGCAGTTGGCCGCGCTCGACCCGGCGGCGCTGGGGTCGCCGGAGAGCTGGTGGTCGGTGCTGCTGGAGGAGATGTGGGACGGGCTGCTGTGACGGGCGGCCGTTGACCCGCGGGCGGTCGGGCGGGTGACGAGCGGGGGGCGGGGCCGGGTCGCAGGACCGGGCCCCGCCCCCCGCACGTTCCCGCTCAGGCACCCCGGCACGTTTCCGCTCAGGCCCGCCGCGCGTCCGGTCAGGTCGCCGGCCCCGCCCCTCGCCTCCTCCCTTCCCGCGCCCTCCCTCCCCGTCCCCTCCCTCCCTGCCCTTCTCGTCCGCTTCCCTCGTTCGGCCCGCTCGCCTTGCGTCCGAGTGTGTTCGGTGTTGGCCGTGACTTGTCTGCGGAGTGTCGCGTTATGAACACTTCCGTCCGATCCATCAAGATATGCGCGACATCATCCATGTCGTGTCCGTCTGGTGGCGAGGGGTTCAAGGATGAGCAGCGCATCGGTGTCACCGCCCGGGTTCGTGACCGTACGAGGCCGCGGCTACCGGCCCGACCAGGTGGACGCGTACACCGTCGCGCTCTGCGCCGACCGGGACGCCGCCTGGGAGCGGGCCGCGCGGCTCACCGTCCTCGCCAAGGACATGGAGGCCGAGGCCGAGCAGTTGCGCACGGTCGTGACCGGGCTCGCGCCGCAGACGTACGACGCGCTGGGGGAGCGCGCGCGGCGCGTTCTCCAGCTCGCGGTCGAGGAGGCGGCGGACGTCCGCGAGAACGCGCGGCGGGCGGCGCTGGAGGACGTCGCGTACGCGGAGACGTGCGCGCTCGATGTGCGCCGGGCGGCCCGGGAGCGGGCGGACGCCGTGCGCGCGGACGCCGAGGACAGCGCCCGTCAGCGGCTGCTCGCGGCGCGCGCCGAGGCCGACGAGGTCCGCATCGGCGCCCGGCGCGAGGTGAAGGAGTACCGCGCGCAGGCGTTGGCCGAGTTGCGTGAGGTGCGCGGGCGCACCGCCGCCATGCTCGCCGGGCAGGAGGAGGAGCAGGCGGAGCGGTGGGCCGCCGCCGAGCGCGAGGTGGCCGAGCGGGCCGCGGCGCTGGACGCCCGGTACGCCGAGGCCGTGGCGGTGGCCGAGGCGGCGCTGTCCGCCGCGGAGTTGGCGTTCGCCGAGGCCGAGGAGGCGGCCCGGCGCGCTCAGGACGAGGCACACGCGCGCGGCGCCGAGATCCTCGCCGAGGCCCGCGCCCGCGAGGAGCGCACCGAGCGGGAGACGGAACGGGTGCTGCGGGAGCACGGCGCGCGCGGGGAGGACGTCCAGGCGCACATGGACCACGTCCGCAACAGCCTCTCCGCCCTCACCGGCAGAGCGGCCGACTGACCCCCGCTCCACTTCCCGCGCCCCCACCGGCCGAGCAGCCGACTGCCCTCGGCTCATCCCCGGCCGAGCAGCCGACTGCCCCCGCTCTTCCCCGGCCGGTGTCGGTCCGCGCGGTCGGGTCAGTTCTCTCTTCTGATCGCCCCCGCCAGGATCCAGCCCTCCACCGCTTCGTACTCGCGGCGCTGTTCCTCGGCCTTGTGGCGGCCCGAGAGCACCGTGCCCAGCCAGCCGAGGGCGAAGCCGAGGGGGACGGTGACGATGCCGGTGGTGGTGAACGGGAACCAGTTGAAGTCGGCTTCGGGGAAGGCGGCGAGGGGGGAGCCCGAGACGAGGTTGGTGCCGGGCATGAGGAGCAGGACGGAGACGGTGCCGCCGATGAGGGTGGCCAGGAGGCCGGTGCGGGTGTACCGGCGCCAGAAGAGGCTGTAGACCAGCGCCGGGGCGAGCGCCGACGCGCCGAGGCAGAAGGAGAGGGTGATCAGGGGCTGGAGGCTGCGGTGCTGGATCTGGGTGGCCAGCAGGATCGTCGGGGCGCCGACGGCCAGGGCGGACAGCCGGGCCAGGAGCATCTCGCGGGCCGGTGGCATCCGCGGGTCGCGGGCGGCGAAGACGTCGTGGGCCAGGGAGTTGGCGCAGGCGAGGATCATGCCGGCGACGGAGGCGAGCACGGTGAGGAAGATCGCCGTCGTGACCGTCGTGAACAGCAGGGTCTCTGCGGTGGAGACGTCGGGGCCGAACGCGCTTCTGGAGCCCAGCAGGTAGGCGGTGTTGCCGCGCGGGTCGGCGCCGGCGATCGCGGCGCGCCCGACGAGGGCCGTCGCGCCGAAGCCGACGACGGTGATGACCAGCACGAACAGGGCGACGCCCGAGACCGCCCAGGACATGGAGCGGCGCACCTGGCGGGCGCTGGAGGCGGTGTACATGCGCATGGTGATGTGGGGCAGGCAGGCGCCGCCCAGCACGACGGACAGCTGCGCGGTGATCATGTCGACGCGGGGGTAGGGGCCGCCCGCGAACTCCAGGCCGGAGCGCAGGAAGGCGTCGCCGACCCCGCTGCCCCGGGCGGCCGCGTCGAAGAGGGCGCCGGGGTTCCAGTCGAAGCGGTACAGGACGATCAGGGCGATCGCGGTGCCGGAACCGAGCAGGGTCACGATCTTCAGCATCTGGATGAGGGCGGTGCCCTTCATGCCGCCGATCGCCGCGTAGCTGATCATCAGCACGCCCATGCAGACGATGCAGCCCGTCTGCACGGAGTCGCCGGAGAACCCCAGGATGAAGGCGAGGAGCTGGCCGGTGCCCGCGAGCTGGACGAGCATCATCGGCAGCAGCGCGGCGAGGGTGACCGCGCAGGCCGTCATGCGCACGGCGCGTCCCGGCATCCGGCGGGCCAGGGCGTCGCCCATGGTGAACCGGCCCGCGTTGCGCAGGGGTTCGGCCAGCAGGAACATCAGCAGCATCAGGGAGAGCGCCGTGCTGAGGGCGAGGACGACGCCGTCGTAACCGCACAGGGCGATGACGCCGCCGGTGCCCAGGACGGTGGCCGCGGAGATGTAGTCGCCGGCGATGGCCAGGCCGTTGCGCAGGGGGGAGAGGGAGCGGTAGCCGGTGTAGAACTCGTCGAGGTCGTCGCGGTCGGGGCCGGTCATCACGCACAGCAGCAGCGTGATGGTGGCGACGGCGGTGAACGCCACGAGGGACATGGTCTGCGCGGTGTCGCTGAACCCGTTCATCGTCCGGCCCCCTCGGGGCGCGTCGCCCGGGCGTCCCGCCTGGCGTCGATCTCGGAGTGGGTGCGGATGCGTTCGGCGAGGGGGTCCACGCGGCGGCGGGCGGTGCGTTCGTACACGACGATCGCCAGCCCGGTGACGGGGAGCTGGAGCAGGGCGAGCAGCAGTCCGGCGGGGAGTCCCGGGGCGGGGGAGGCCGTCATCAGGGACGGGGCGAACGCGGACAGGACGAGGAAGGCGACGAAGTAGCCGAGTGCGGTGAGCGTGGCGACGCGGCGCTGACGGCGGTAGGCGCCGCGCAGGACGCGCAGGTCGCTGTGGCGGCCGAGGGGGGTGTGGCGGGCGGTGCGCCCGCGTGGGGGTTCGGGCGGTGGGGGCGGCGGCTGCCAGGGGTAGGTGGGCTCGGGGTGCGACGGGTGGTGGTACATCCCGCTCCTTGCATGGCTCGGGTCCGTGGCGGCGGACCGCAGGGAGGTGGGGGGCGAGGGACGCACGCTACTCGGGAGTAGGCCCGCTGCGAAGCCTTTTCGCCAAACTGGCTGGTCGGTACGCGCTTACTGCACGGCAGGATGCCTGACCTGCGGTGTTACCGGCGTTAACCCCTCGATTCGGGAGACCGCGCAGGTTCGTTCCGTCAGCGCCGGGCCGCGCGGCGTCCATGCCGGGCCGTGCGGTGTCGGTGCCGAGTCGTGCGGGTCGGCTCCGAGCCGTGCGGGTCGGTTCCGTTCCCGCCGTTCCCGTGCTCCGTGTCCCGACGGCCCGGTGCGTCCTCGGGTCGGTACTCCGTGTCCCTTCCACCCGTTCGGCGGAACGCGGCCTCCCACTTGCGCCTCACGCGACGGCAGGGCGCAGGCTGGGCGGGCCGCAGGGTGGAGACGACCCCGAGAACATCTCCACCCCGCGGTGGACTGCCCCTAGGGGTACCTCCGCACTACGGCTGGGGGAGGGTTCGTACCGGCGGAGGAGGAGACGGGCTCCGGCGGTCCTTAACCTGGCTTTACGCCGCCGACGGGGGTGGACGGCGAACGGCACGGGGGCGGTCAGCCCCCGTGCCGGGGGGTGGGGTTAACCCCCCGGGAAGACGGGCCCGGGCACCAGCGCGCGGAACCGCCTCCCGCGACAGACTCTTCGACACAGCACAACACAGCACCGCTTCACCGCCCGACCGCTTCACCGCTTCTCCGCTCGACGGCTTCATCGCCTCACCGGCGGGCAGCACGGGGCGCCGCGTCCACGAGCACCACCGCCCGCGGCGTCGCACCATCTTTCTGATATCCGACTGAGGAGACTTACCGTGACATCGGCTGTGACCATTCCCAGGCACGGGGGCACTGGAGGGCGTACGGCCGTTGCCGCGCGAGCGCGGCAGGTCGTCAAGGCGTACGGGTCCGGAGAGACCCGCGTCGTCGCCCTGGACCACGTCGACGTGGACATCGCCCGCGGTCAGTTCACCGCGATCATGGGCCCCTCGGGGTCCGGCAAGTCCACCCTGATGCACTGCCTCGCCGGGCTCGACACCGTCTCGTCCGGGCAGATCTACCTGGACGAGACCGAGATCACCGGGCTGAAGGACAAGAAGCTCACCCAGCTGCGCCGGGACCGGATCGGGTTCATCTTCCAGGCGTTCAACCTGCTGCCCACGCTGAACGCGATAGAGAACATCACGCTGCCGATGGACATCGCCGGCCGCAAGCCCGACCAGGCGTGGCTGCGCCAGGTCGTGGAGACCGTCGGCCTCGCCGACCGGCTCAAGCACCGTCCCACCCAGCTCTCCGGCGGTCAGCAGCAGCGCGTCGCCGTGGCCCGCGCCCTGGCCGCCCGACCGGAGATCATCTTCGGCGACGAGCCGACCGGCAACCTCGACTCCCGTGCCGGTGCCGAGGTCCTGGGCTTCCTGCGCCGCTCGGTGGACGACCTGGGCCAGACCATCGTGATGGTCACGCACGACCCGGTCGCCGCCTCCTACGCGGACCGGGTGCTGTATCTGGCGGACGGCCGGATCGTCGACGAGATGTTCAAGCCGACCGCCGAGACCGTCCTGGACCGCATGAAGGACTTCGACGCGCGGGGGCGTACGTCATGACCGTGCTCAGAACCTCGATGCGCAACTTCTTCGCGCACAAGGGACGCATGGCGCTGTCGGCCGTGGCGGTCCTGCTGTCGGTGGCGTTCGTCTGCGGGACGCTCGTGTTCACCGACACCATGAACACGACGTTCGACAAGCTCTTCGCCGCCTCCGCGTCCAATGTGACGGTGAGCGCGAAGGGCGCCTCGGACTCCGGTGAGACGACCGCAGGCAACGGCAAGCCGCCGGTCATGCCGGCGTCCGTGCTCGACAAGGTCCGCCGGGCGCAGGGCGTGAAGTCGGCGCAGGGCTCGGTCTTCTCCAGCGCGGCGACCGTCGTCGACGCCGACAAGGACAGCCTGTCGCCGTCCAGCGGCGCGCCCACCATCGTCGGCAGCTGGAACGCCAACGAGGCCCGCACCATGGAGATCACGCAGGGCGCGGCGCCGAAGGGCGCCGACCAGATCGTGGTCGACGAGGACACCGCCGACAAGCACCACCTCAAGCTCGGCGACGAGCTGGGTGTGATCACCGCGGTCGGCACGCACACCGCGAAGATCTCCGGCATCGCCACCTTCCAGGTCACCAACCCCGGCGCGGCGATCTTCTACCTGGACACCGCGACCGCCCAGACGACGCTGGTCGGCCAGCCGGACGTCTACACGAACGTCAACGTCATGGCGGCGACCGGGGTGAGCGACGCGCAGCTGAAGAAGAGCGTCACGGCCGAGATCGGCGCCGGCTACAAGGTGCAGACCGCCAAGGAGGCCTCCGACGCCAGCCGGGCGGACGTGGGCGACCTGCTGAACGTGATGAAGTACGCGATGCTCGGCTTCGCCGGGATCGCCTTCCTCGTCGGCATCTTCCTGATCATCAACACCTTCTCGATGCTGGTCGCCCAGCGCACCCGTGAGATCGGCCTGATGCGGGCGATCGGCTCCAGCCGCAAGCAGATCAACCGGTCCGTGCTGGTGGAGGCCCTGCTGCTCGGCGTGGTCGGCTCGGTCCTCGGGGTCGGCGCGGGCGTCGGCGTCGCCGTAGGCCTGATGAAGCTCATGGGCATGACCGGTATGAAGCTCTCCACGGACGACCTGACGGTCGCCTGGACGACCCCGGTGATCGGCATGGTCCTCGGTGTCGTCGTCACGGTGCTGGCGGCCTACCTTCCGGCCCGCCGGGCCGGCAAGGTCTCGCCGATGGCCGCGCTGCGCGACGCGGGCGCCCCGGCCGACGCCAGGGCCGGCGTGGTGCGGGCCGTCATCGGCCTGGTGCTCACCGGCGCGGGCGGCGCGGGCCTCTTCCTCGCCTCCGCCGCCGACAAGGCCGCCGAGGGTTCGCTCTGGCTGGGCATGGGCGTGGTGCTGAGCCTGATCGGCTTCGTCGTGATCGGCCCGCTGCTGGCCGGTGCGGTCGTGCGGGCGCTGGGCGCGGTCCTGCTGCGGGCCTTCGGACCGGTCGGACGGATGGCGGAGCGCAACGCGCTGCGCAACCCGCGGCGCACCGGCGCCACCGGCGCGGCCCTGATGATCGGCCTCGCGCTGGTCGCCTGCCTGTCGGTGGTCGGCTCGTCCATGGTCGCGTCCGCGTCGGAGGAGCTGGACAAGAGCGTCGGCACGGACTTCATCATCCGGGGCCGCAACGACGGCCGTCAGCTCGTGACCCCGCAGGCCGTGCAGGCCATCAAGTCGACGCCGGGCCTCGCCCGGGTCACCGAGTACAAGATGGCCGACGCCGACTTCACCACCCCCGACGGCGCGAAGCTCGACGACACGGAGATCACGGCGGCCGACCCGACCTACGCGACCGACCTGCGCATCGAGACCGTCGCCGGCAGGCTCGCCGACGCCTACCGCCCCGACGCCATGTCCGTCCCCGAGAAGTTCGCCAAGGACCACAAGGTCGCCCTCGGCTCGCAGATCGCGGTCGCCTTCCGGGACGGTTCCACGGCCCGGCTGACGGTCCGGGCGATCACCAGCAGCGAGGGCGTCATCGACCAGGGCGCGATGTACACCTCCATCGCCACCCTGAAGAAGTACGTCCCGGCCGGCAAGCTGCCGCTGGACGTGATGGTCTTCGCCAGCGCGAAGGACGGGCAGCAGGACACCGCGTACACCGCGCTGAAGTCGGCGCTGCACGAGTACCCGCAGTACGTGGTCCGCGACCAGACCGACTACAAGCAGGAGTTGAAGGACCAGATCGGGCAGCTGCTGAACCTGATCTACGGTCTGCTCGCCCTGGCGATCATCGTCGCGATCCTCGGTGTGGTGAACACCCTGGCCCTGTCGGTGGTCGAGCGCACCCGGGAGATCGGCCTGATGCGGGCGATCGGCCTCTCGCGCCGCCAGCTGCGCCGCATGATCCGCATGGAGTCGGTCGTCATCGCCCTGTTCGGCGCGCTCCTCGGCCTCGGCCTGGGGATGGGTTGGGGCGCGACCGCCCAGCAGCTGCTGGCCCTCGAGGGCCTGAAGGTCCTCGACATCCCGTGGCCCACCATCATCGGCGTGTTCATCGGCTCCGCCTTCGTGGGCCTGTTCGCGGCCCTGGTGCCGGCGTTCCGGGCGGGCCGCATGAACGTCCTGAGCGCGATCGCGACGGACTGACCGACCGCCCGGCACAGGGCGCGGAAGTCCCGCACAACCGGGAAACCGGGAAACCGGGAAGCCGGGAAACCGGGAAACCGGACACCCGGGAAACCGGACAGGGGGACAGCCGGGAAACCGGACAGCGGGGCACGGAGAGAACTCTCCGTGCCCCGCTGTCAGCTGTCAGCTGTCAGGTGTCAGCTGTCCGCGTGTGCGGCCCCGGCCGGATCAGCCGGCGGCGCGGACCGCGTTGTAGTACTTCTTCGCGGCCTTGTAGCAGGCCGCCTTCAGCCTGCTGCGCTCGGAGGCCGGGAGCGGGTCGGCCCAGAAGCGGTGGCCGCAGACCCGGTTCAGGTCGCCGAGGAGCGCCTTGTCGACGCGCAGCTTGTGGTCCCGCTTGAACGCGGCGTTGCCCACCAGGCTCTTGTAGTTGCGGTACGAGAAGTCGTGGCGGTAGCAGCCCCACTTGAAGACGTAGCCGCCCGGCAGCGTGTCCGGCGAGTAGCTGCAGTAGTCGGTGTGCCAGTTGAACTTGTACTTGTTGATCGAGGCCCGGCCGGCGTTGTGGTCGCCGAGTGCCGAGGTCCACTTCAGCGAAGAGGCCTCGGAGTTCTGGGTGAGGGTCTTCAGCTTGGCGAGCTTCTGCGCCTTGGTCACGGCTGCGGCCGCCGTGGGTGAGGCGGCCGTGTGGGAAGCGGAGGAAGCGGCCAGTGCGGGCGTCGCTCCCGTGACGAGGAGGAGACCCGAAAGGGCGATGCCCGGCACTGCGGCGCGCAACTTGTTCAAGGGTGTAATTCCTTTCCGGATGAATGTGGCCGTCATGGTGGCATGGCCGCGCCAGGCGGGCGATCGCTTTTCCGGCGGTATCGGCGAACGGAATTCGGAGTCGGTTATTCCGTGCCCTGTGACCTGCTCTTTCCTGGCGCCCGCCATACAGAAGACAATTTCGCCCCATGCCGGAGACGGCATATCCGAGCGGGGAGGCGAGCGTCGCGGTCCGGGCTCTCGGCGGGCAAGCTCAGATGTTGCTCAAATCATCTGCGTGAATTCCCGGCATGGGATATCGGGGCGAGCGCATTTCGTTCTGTGCCGCCCGGAAAGAACCGGAAAGGAGCGCGGGACCGACTTCTCGGGAATCGCCGGGAAAGCCGCGGGGAAACGGCGGACGCGACGACGGGGACGCCGAAGCGGCAGGGCGGTCCGGCCCCCGGCGTCGTACGCTTGGCAGCCCCGGCCCGTTCGACGTGTCGGGCTGTTTGCGATGCCCCTCCTCAGACGGAAAGCCCCCCATGAGCCTGCACGGTCTGCTCGACGCCGTCGTCAAGGACGCCGCCCTCGCGGAAGCCATCACCGCGGCCGCCGACGGCAACCGCATGCACGTCGACCTGGTCGGCCCGCCGGCCGCCCGCCCCTTCGCGATCGCCGCCCTCGCCCGCGAGAGCGCCCGCACGGTCCTCGCCGTCACCGCCACCGGCCGTGAGGCCGAGGACCTGGCCGCCGCCCTGCGCTCGCTGCTCCCGCCCGACGGCGTCGTGGAGTACCCCTCCTGGGAGACGCTCCCGCACGAACGCCTCAGCCCCCGCAGCGACACCGTCGGCCGCCGCCTGGCCGTCCTGCGCCGCCTGACCCACCCGCGCCCCGACGACCCGGAGACCGGCCCGGTCTCCGTCGTCGTCGCACCCGTGCGCTCCGTGCTCCAGCCCCAGGTCAAGGGCCTCGGCGACCTGGAACCGGTCGCCCTGCGCTCAGGACAGACGGCCGACCTGAACGAGATCGTCGAAGCCCTCGCCGCGGCCGCCTACGCGCGCGTGGAGCTGGTCGAGAAGCGCGGCGAGTTCGCCGTGCGCGGCGGCATCCTGGACGTGTTCCCGCCCACCGAGGAACACCCCCTGCGCGTCGAGTTCTGGGGCGACGACGTCGAGGAGATCCGCTACTTCAAGGTCGCCGACCAGCGCTCCCTGGAAGTCGCCGAACACGGCCTGTGGGCCCCGCCCTGCCGGGAACTCCTGCTGACGGACGACGTCCGCACGCGCGCGCGTGCCCTCGCCGAGGAGCACCCCGAGCTGGGCGAACTGCTCGGCAAGATCGCCGAGGGCATCGCGGTGGAGGGCATGGAGTCCCTCGCGCCCGTCCTCGTCGACGACATGGAACTGCTGGTCGACGTCCTGCCCAAGGGCGCGATGGCCGTCGTCTGCGACCCGGAGCGGGTGCGCACGCGCGCCGCCGACCTGGTGGCCACCTCGCAGGAGTTCCTGCACGCGTCCTGGGCCGCCACGGCGAGCGGCGGCGAGGCGCCCATCGACGTCGGCGCGGCCTCCCTGTGGTCCATCGCCGACGTCCGCGAACGCGCGCGCGAGCTGGACATGATGTGGTGGTCGGTGTCGCCGTTCGCCGCCGACGACGAGCTGGACGACGGCACGCTGAAGCTCGGCATGCACGCCCCTGAGGCCTATCGCGGCGACACCGCCAAGGCCCTCGCCGACACCAAGGGCTGGCTCGCCGACGGCTGGCGCGTCGCCTTCGTCACCGAGGCCCACGGCCCGGCCGCCCGCACGGTCGAGGTGCTCGGCGGCGAGGGCGTGGCAGCCCGCCTCGACAACGACCTGACCGAGCTGAGCCCCTCCGTCGTGCACGTCTCCTGCGGCTCGATCGACTACGGCTTCGTCGACCACGCGTTGCGCCTCGCCGTCCTCACCGAGACCGACCTGACCGGCCAGAAGGCGGCCGGCAAGGACGGCGCGCGCATGCCCGCGCGCCGCAGGAAGACCATCGACCCGCTCACCCTGGAGGCGGGCGACTACATCGTCCACGAGCAGCACGGCGTGGGCCGCTACATCGAGATGGTGCAGCGCACCGTCCAGAGCGCCACCCGCGAGTACCTGGTCGTGGAGTACGCGCCCGCCAAGCGCGGCCAGCCCGGCGACCGCCTCTACATCCCCACCGACCAGCTGGAGCAGATCACCAAGTACGTCGGCGGCGAGGCCCCCACGCTGCACCGGCTCGGCGGCGCCGACTGGACGAAGACGAAGGCGCGCGCCAAGAAGGCCGTCAAGGAGATCGCCGCCGACCTGATCAAGCTGTACAGCGCGCGGATGGCGGCCCCCGGCCACGCCTTCGGCGCCGACACGCCCTGGCAGCGCGAGCTGGAGGACGCCTTCCCCTACGCGGAGACGCCCGACCAGCTCACCACCATCGCCGAGGTCAAGGACGACATGGAGAAGACGGTCCCGATGGACCGCCTGATCTGCGGCGACGTCGGCTACGGCAAGACCGAGATCGCCGTGCGCGCCGCCTTCAAGGCCGTCCAGGACGGCAAGCAGGTCGCCGTCCTCGTGCCGACGACCCTGCTCGTGCAGCAGCACTTCGGCACCTTCAGCGAGCGCTACGCGCAGTTCCCGGTGAAGGTGCGCGCCCTGTCCCGCTTCCAGACCGACACCGAGGCCAAGGCCACCCTGGAGGGTCTGCGCGAGGGCTCGGTGGACATCGTCATCGGCACCCACCGCCTGTTCTCCTCCGAGACCAGGTTCAAGGACCTCGGCCTGGTCATCGTCGACGAGGAGCAGCGCTTCGGCGTCGAGCACAAGGAGCAGCTGAAGAAGCTCCGCGCGAACGTCGACGTCCTGACCATGTCGGCGACCCCGATCCCGCGCACCCTGGAGATGGCCGTCACCGGCATCCGCGAGATGTCGACGATCACCACGCCGCCGGAGGAGCGCCACCCGGTGCTCACCTTCGTCGGCCCCTACGAGCAGAAGCAGATCGGCGCCGCCGTCCGCCGCGAACTGCTGCGCGAGGGCCAGGTCTTCTACATCCACAACCGGGTCGAGTCGATCGACCGGGCGGCCGCGCGACTGCGCGAGATCGTGCCCGAGGCGCGCATCGCCACCGCGCACGGCCAGATGTCGGAGACGGCGCTGGAACAGGTCGTCGTCGACTTCTGGGAGAAGAAGTTCGACGTGCTCGTCTCGACGACGATCGTCGAGTCCGGCATCGACATCTCCAACGCCAACACCCTGATCGTGGAGCGCGGCGACACCTTCGGCCTGTCCCAGCTGCACCAGCTGCGCGGCCGGGTGGGCCGCGGCCGCGAGCGCGGCTACGCCTACTTCCTCTACCCGCCGGAGAAGCCCCTCACCGAGACCGCCCACGAGCGGCTCGCGACGATCGCCCAGCACACCGAGATGGGCGCGGGCATGTACGTGGCGATGAAGGACCTGGAGATCCGCGGCGCGGGCAACCTCCTCGGCGGCGAGCAGTCCGGCCATATCGCGGGCGTCGGCTTCGACCTGTACGTCCGCATGGTCGGCGAGGCCGTCGCGGACTACCGGCGTCAGCTGGAGACCGGCGGGATCGAGGAGGAGCCGCCGCTCGAGGTCAAGATCGAGCTGCCGGTCGACGCCCACGTCCCGCACGACTACGCGCCCGGCGAGCGGCTGCGGCTCCAGGCCTACCGGGCCATCGCCTCCGCCAACTCCGAGGACGACGTGAAGGCCGTCCGGGAGGAACTCGTCGACCGGTACGGCAAGTTGCCGGAACCGGTGGAGAACCTGCTGCTGGTGGCGGGACTGCGGATGCTGGCCCGTGCGTGCGGCGTCGGCGAGGTCGTGCTCCAGGGCGCCAACATCCGCTTCGCGCCGGTGGAGTTGCGCGAGTCGCAGGAACTGCGCCTGAAGCGGCTGTACCCCGGCTCGGTCATCAAGCCCGCCGCCCACCAGGTCCTCGTCCCCCGTCCGAAGACCGCCAAGGTCGGCGGCAAGCCGCTGGTCGGACGCGAACTGCTCGGCTGGGTGGGGGAGTTCCTGGCGACGGTCCTGGGCTCGTAGGGCCGGAGCGGCGGCCGCGGCCGGGATCGGGTCGCGGCGGCCGCGGCCGGGGTCGCGGCGGTCACCGGGCCGCGACGGCCGGGTATCGGCGGGCCGCGATGGCCGGGCGTCGGCGGGATGTCGGCGGCCGGGTATCGGCGGGGCGCCGGCGGCCGGACGTCGGAGCGTGGGGGCGTCGGAGGGGCGCCGGCTGCGATGCGGCCGCCGCCACCACGTGCGGAAGCCGCCCGCGGGGAGGAACCTCCCCGCGGGCGGCTTCGCCGGAACGGTGCGCGCACGTGCGGCCGGGCCCGTCCGGTGGGTCCGGTCGCGCGCGGGCGCGGGCTACGGCCGTGCGCGGGCTACGGCTGTTCGGGCCGGTCCTCGTCCATGCCGAGCCGCTCGTGCAGCTTCCGCTGCCCGGTGTCGACCTGGGACTCGTACTTGTCGCCCGTCTTCTCGTTGACCGTGCGTTCGGCGGCGTCGGACATGTCCCTGGCCTTGTCCTGGGCCGCCTTGTTGCTCTTGAACCTGTCGAAGATGCCCATGCGAGCTCCTTTGCGAAGGTGACTCCCCTCCGACGATATTCCCGAGATGCGGCAGATGCCCACTCGAACTCCCGATGGTCTGGACCACCCGCCGCCTCGCCCGCCGCCTCCGCCGCCACGTCCGCCGCCCCCTCCGCCCGTCGCCTCCGTGCGCCCCCTCGCTACGGTGTGTGCGAGTCCCCGGCTGGGGAATCCGCCCTGTGCGGGGTGGCGGCAGGCAGGCAAGGGGAGGGGCGCGTGAGGCGTCTGAGGGGCGGGACGGCGGCTGCCGTCGTGCTGATGTGTGCCATGACGGTTTCCGGATGCACCGACGAGCTGGCAGGCTCGGGAGCAGGCGCCGGTTCGGGGCCCGGAGAACCCGGAGCGACGGCGGGCGGCGGAGCGGCCCTCGCGGCGGCCCGGGCGCTGCCCGTGAAGGGCCGGGCGCCCAAGACCGGCTACGGCAGGGAGAAGTTCGGCTCCGCCTGGGCGGACACGGACTCCAACTCCTGCGACACCCGCGACGACATCCTCAAGCGTGACCTGGAGCGGGTGCGGTTCGCCGACGGCCACTGCAAGGTGTCCTACGGCGTGCTGGAGTTCGACCCGTACTCGGGCAAGGACGTCACCTACCGGCGGGGCAGCAGCAAGGTGGACATCGACCACATGGTCGCCCTGTCCGACGCCTGGCAGAAGGGCGCCAAGTACTGGGACGCGGGCAAGCGGATAGCCCTCGCCAACGACCCGCTCAACCTGCTGGCGGTGGACGCGAGCACCAACCGCTCCAAGGGGGACGGTGACACGGCGACCTGGCTGCCGCCCAACAAGGCCTACCGGTGCACCTACGTCGCCGCTCAGGTCGCGGTGAAGAAGAAGTACGAGCTATGGGTCAGCGCGGCCGAGAAGGCGGCGATGGAGAAGGTCCTGACGGCCTGCCCCGGCCAGCGTCTTCCCGTCGGCGGCAATCCGACGAAGGCGCCGGGGCGCTTCCACGGGGGCTGAACCTGGATGTTCCGTCCACGACATCACGTCGAGTGTGAAGATCCGGTGTGGTGCGGTTGATGAGATCGCAAAGGGCCGCACCGGCCCTTAACGGAGGTGTGGCAGCAAAACGGTCAGATTTAAAAACAGCTGGTCAAGGCAGCTGCAAGACCTCACCGCAAAGCTGTTCATGGATGATTAACGGCAGGCAAGATCGGCAGGCTTCTGTGTCGTTTTCCGATTTGTTGGAGTCCTGCCGTGCTGCCTCCCCGGCTGCTGAGCCGTCGCCCGCGCCGTAAGTCCCGCCTGCGCGGCACGCTCCGACCCCGCCCTGTCAGACGAGTGAACGGAGCGTTCCGTTCCCGAAGAACTCTGCGGGGATGCGCCGCGCTCCTGCTGACCGCTCTCGTGCTGATGCTGACGACCGACCAGGCTGTCGCCGAGGGACGGGAGTTCGGCCGAATCGAGCTGCCCGGCATGAGCCTGGCTTCCCTGGCCTCCTGGTTCACGGACCCGCAGTGGGGCAAGCTGCCGCACCAGCAGTCCGGCACCGCGGCCGGTCATCGGCACCGCGTCGACGCGGCCGTCACCACCGCACACCGCGGCTCCGGACACGCCCCCGGCAAGGGCAGGGGAGAACTCCCCGCCTACCAGGCGCACAAGCCGGCCACCAAGGCGGGCCGGAGCGCCGGTGGTGCCGGATTCGACACCAGGACCAGCAAGCGCAGCGCGACCAAGTCCACGAGCACGGAGACCGCCTACGACAACGCCGACGGTTCCGTCACCCGCCGGATGTCCCAGACTCCTGTCAACTATCAGGCTGGAAAGGGCAGATGGGCGCCCATCGACGTGGATGTGCGCGCCGGACCGGACGGGCGCTGGCACGAGGCGGCCAACTCCGTCGACGTCGACTTCGCCGCCAAGGCCACCGACCCCGCGTTGACCTCCCTCGCGACCGACACGAAGCACCGTGTTGCCTACGGCCTGAAGGGCGCGGCCCCGGTCGAGGGCACCGCCGACGGTTCGACCGTCACGTACGACGAGGTCCTCCCCGCCACCGACCTGCTGCTCGCGCCGACCGCCACCGGCGTGAAGGAGTCCGTCGTCCTCGACTCCGCGGATGCCGGCAACACCTGGACCTTCCCGCTCACCCTCCAGGGACTCACCCCGGTCCGGGCGACCGGCGGCTGGATCGACCTGCGGGACTCCTCCGGCACGACCGTCGAGCGCATCCCTCCGTCGTACGCCTACGACTCCAAGGTCGACCGGCGCTCCGGCGACCCGGCGACCACCCACGCCGTCACCACCGACCTCGTCCGCGACGGCGACGGCTACGCACTCGAGATCACCCTCGACAGCGCCTGGCTGCACAGCGCCGACCGCGTCTTCCCCGTCACCGTCGACCCCACCGTCCAGGACGGCTGGACCACCACCTACGCAGAGTCCGGCACCGGCAACAACGTCGACCACTCCTACGAGCAGACCATCAAGGTCGGCTCCTACGACTCCGGCGCCCACGCCGCCAACAGCTTCGTCAATCACTGGGACACCGCGTGGGACGGCAGCGGAGCGACCGTCACCGCCGCGACGCTGCACCTCTTCGACACGTGGGCCTCCACCTGCCAGGTGCCGGAACGATTCGACGTCGCGCTCGTGACCGGCGCCTGGACGCCTGAGGGCGTCACCAGCTACCCCGGGCCCTCCAAGGGGGCGTCGATCGGCAGCGCCACCCCCACCGTCCCCAACGCCTGCAAGAACACCACCGCCGACCGCACCGTCGGCGACTGGGTGAGCGTCCCTCTCTCCACTTCCGCGATCCAGGGCTGGCTCAGCGGCACCACCGCCGACCACGGCCTGGCCGTCTACGCGGCCACCACGGACGCCTTGCACTGGAAGCAGTTCGGCTCCTTCAACGACCCTGGCAAGGGCCCCTGGATCGAGGTCACCTACACCGGCAACACCGCCCCGCAGCTCTACGAGCAGTTCCCGGCGGACAACGCGGTCGTCGGCACCACCACGCCCGAGTTCACCGCCTGGGCCGGTGGCGCCAACTCCACCTCCGGCAGCACCGACAAGTACCTCTTCCAGGTCTTCGATGCCGCCGGCGCCAAGGTCGCCGACTCGGGCCTGGTGGCGACGGGCGACTGGACCGTCCCGGCGGGCAAGCTCGCCTGGGGCAAGAACTACAGCTGGACCGTCCAGGCGTACGACGCCGCCACGGCGCTCTACTCACCGGCCGACCCCTACCAGATATCGGTCCAGGTCCCGCAGACCGTCATCACCTCGGGACTCTCGCAGAACAGCAGCGACCACGGGTTCGACGCGTCGATCGGCAACTACACCACCTCGGACACCGACGCCTCCGTCTCCACGGTCGGCCCGTCCCTCGACGTGGACCGTGACTACAACTCCCGTGACCCGCGCTGGACGGGCGCGTTCGGCTCGGGCTGGTCGAGCATCTTCGACGCACGGGCGACCGAGCAGTACACGGCGGCCGGCGTGGTCGCGAGCGTGCAGGTCACCTACCCGGACGGCTCCCAGGCGGGCTACGGAAAGAACAGCGACGGCACCTTCACCCCGGGCAACGGGCGGTTCGCCACCTTCAAGACGGTCACCGGCGGCTACACGCTGACCGACAAGGACGACACCCTCTACACCTTCACCCAGTCCCTGGGGTCCGGAGCCTACGGACTGACATCCGTGACGGACGCCAACGGCCGGGCGCTGAACCTCACCTGGACCGGCGCCCCCGCCCACATCACCAAGATGACCTCGGCGGTCTCCGGCCGCTCCCTCGGCCTCACCTGGTCCACCCCGTCCGGCGCGCTCGCCGCGCACGTGGCGACCGTGGTGACCGACCCGGTGACGGCCGGGGACCAGGCCACGGTCCAGACCTGGACCTACGGCTACACCGGCGACCAGCTCACCAAGGTGTGCACCCCGCTGTCGGCCACCAAGTGCACGGTCTACGGCTACACCACCGGTTCCGGCTACCAGAACGCGGCGCTCGACCTCGACCCGCACACCTTCTGGCCGCTGTCGGAGACCTCCGGCACCAGCGCCAAGGACGCCGTCCTCGCCAACGAGGGCACGACGAACGCGACGTACGAGAACGTCGGCGTCGGCCAGAGCGGCGGCCCGCTGACCGGCTCCTCCTCGAAGGCGGCCACCTTCAACGGCACCACCTCCGACGTGTCCCTGCCGAAGAACCTCGGCAACGACACCGACTCGGGCGCGCTCTCGCTCTGGTTCAAGACGTCAGCCGGACCCGGCGTGCTCTACTCCTACGCCTCCCAGCCCATCGGCTCGGGCCAGGCGTCCGGCTTCTACACGCCGTCGATCTACGTCGGCTCGGACGGCAAGCTCAACGCCGAGTTCTGGTACAGCGGCGGCATCAACCCGATCGTGACCCCGGCGTCCGTCGCCGACGGCAAGTGGCACCACGTCGTGCTGTCCGCGGCGGGCAACTCCCAGTCGCTCTACCTGGACAACGCCAAGGTCGGCTCACGCACCGGCACCGTCTCCATCAAGAGCGCGACCGCCTTCGGCAAGAACCAGTCCTTCAATTACCTCGGCACCGGTTTCCTCGGCGGCAGCTGGCCCGACCATCCGACGTACTCCGACGACGACGGCCACGCCACGTACTTCAACGGCTCCATCGCCGACGTCGGCTGGTACAGCCGCCCGCTCGTCGCCGCCGACGTCAGCGCGCTCTACACGTACGGCACGCACAGCGAGTCCCTGCTGACCTCGGTCAAGCGGCCCTCCGGCAAGACGTACGCGGCGATGACGTACGACACCAACTCCACCGTGCTCAACCGGATGACGGACGAGAACGGCGGAACCTGGGTGCTGGGCGCCCCCACCGTCTCCGGCTCCAGCGACACCTACCGGGGCGCGGTGCTCGGCGGGGCGCCGAGCGAGTACTTCCGGCTCGGCGAGGCCGCGGGCGCGACCACCGCCGTCGACCAGGTGCGCGGCGGAGACGGCACGTACAGCGCGGTCACCCTCGGCTCGGCCGGTCCCTTCAGCGACCAGAAGGCCGCGGCCTTCGACGGGACCACCTCCTCGCTGGCCCTGCCGAACGGCTCGGTGCCCGGCTCGGGCGCGGAGTCGACGAGCATGTGGTTCAAGACGACCACGGCGGGCGGCGTGCTGCTCGGTGCGAGCAAGGACCCGCTGAGCGCGGGCACCACGGCGACGAGCTACACGCCGGTCCTCTACGTCGGCACCAGCGGCAAGCTGCACGGCGAGTTCTACTTCTCCGGCGGCTCCACCAAGCCGCTCGTCTCCGCCGCCGCGGTCACCGACGGCAAGTGGCACCAGGTCGTCCTCTCCACCAGCACCACCAGCCAGTCCGTCTACCTCGACGGCGCCCTCGTCGGCACCCAGACCGGCACCGCCGCGATGACCGGACAGCCGTACACGTACGTCGGCGCGGGCTTCAACGGCGGCAACTGGCCGGACGAGGCGCACACCAGCTCCACCTCCAACACCGGGTACGCGACCCGCTTCAAGGGCTCCATCGCCGAGGTCGCGCTGTTCCGCTCGCAGCTCTCCGCCGCGGACGTCACCCAGAGCTACGAGGCAGCGAAGAACTCCACGGGCCTGCTCCCGGTCGAGACGGTGACCGTGACCTCCCCGACCACCGCGGTCCTGAAGTACACGTACGACGTCACCAACAACAACCGCGCCCTCACCGAGACCGACGGCCTCGGCAACAAGACCAGCTTCGGCTATGACTCGGCCGGTTTCGAGCACACCGTGACCGATCCGAACGGCGCGATGACCATCACCGGTCACGACGTGCGCGGCAACGTGGTCTCGTCCACGTCCTGCCAGGACCAGGCCGCGAACAAGTGCAACACCGAGTACTACACGTACTACCCCGACGACACGACAGCGCAGCTGACCACCGCCGACCCGCGCAACGACCAGCTGCTGACCGAGCGCGACGGCCGGTCCGCCTCGGCCACCGACACCACGTACCTCACCTCGTTCACCTACGACACGGCCGGCAATCAGACCGCGATCACCGGCCCGGCCGTCCCGGGCTTCCCGTCCGGGCGCTCCACGACCACCGTCTACAGCGACGGCACCAGCACCTACCCGTCCGCCGACGGCGGGGTGGTCCCCAAGGGCCTGCCGGTGAAGACCGTCTCGCCCGGCGGCGCCGTCAACCAGGTGGCGTACCTCAAGAACGGTGACGTCGCCTCCACGACGGACGCCGCCGGACTCGTCACCTCGTACACCTTCGACGGCCTCGGCCAGGTCCTCACCCAGAAGGTCGTCTCCGACACCTACCCGGCAGGCCTGGTGACGTCGTACGTCTACGACACCGCGGGGCAGGTGCTCGAGGAGCACGACCCGCAGCTCACCGACCGTGTCACCGGCGCCACCCACGCCGCCGTCACCAGCTCCGTGTACGACGACGACGGCGACGTCATCTCGCAGACGGTGGCCGACGCGAGCGGCGGCGACCACTCCCGCACGCAGAACTGGACCTACGACGCCTACGACCGGGTCCTGACCGAGTCCGACGCCAACGCGGCCGAGGGCGCCGCCAACGGCAACACGACGACGTACACCTACGACACCTCCGGCAACAAGACCAAGGAGGTGACGACCGCCGGCACCGAGACCCGGTACACCTACGACGACAACGGCGACCTGCTCACCCAGGGCCTGATGTACACGGGCGACCCGGTGGACCCGCAGCCGGCGGTGCTCCTCACCGAGTCCTCCCGGGCCTACGACCCGGCCGGACGGCTCGCGTCCATCACCGACGCGATGGGCAACACCACCGCGTACACCTACACCGACGACGGTCTGACCTCGACGGTGAAGCGGACCAGCGCCGACGGCAACAGCACCTACACGCTCGAATCGGACGTCTACGACGCGGCCGGCAACCTCACCCAGCAGACCACCGACAACGGCGAGACGGTCAGCAGGTACACCGTCGACGCGGCGTCCCGGACCACGTCCACCGAACTGGACCCGACCGGCGTGGACCGGGTGACGACCGTGTCGTACACCCCGGACGACCAGGTTGCCTCCGAGAACGACCACGACTCCTCCGGCTACGACCGCACCACCACCAACAGCTACGACGACATGGGCAACCTGCTCGCCGAGACGCTGTACGGGGACGCCTCCGGCCACCCGGCCGCCTGGTGGAAGCTGAACCAGACCGGCGGCCGCTCCGTCACGGACGCCTCCGGCACCGGGAACACGGCCACCGCGGGCCCCGGGGTCACCTGGGCGGACGACGCGGCGAAGTTCGCGGGCACGACGACCGGCACGGGTGACGTCGTCGCCACGAACAGCCCCGTCCTGGACACCACCGCCTCCTACACGGTCTCCGCGTGGGTGAACCTCGCCGACGCCTCCACCTTCCGCACCTTCGTCGCCCAGGGCGGTGCCAACCGGGCCTCCTTCTACCTGCAGTACTCCAAGACCGACAACGCCTTCCGCTTCCACGCCGCGGGCTCCGACGTGGCCTCGCCGTCCGCGTTCTACGACGCCACCGCGTCCACGGCCGCGCCGCTGAACACGTGGACCCACCTGGTCGGCGTCTTCGACTCGGGCAACGGCTCGATGAAGCTGTACGTCAACGGCGCACAAGCGGGCTCCGCCACGAACACCTCGCCGTGGACCGGCACCGGACCGCTGTCCGTCGGCGGCGCGAAGACGGCCGGGGGCGCCACCTCCGACGTCGTCAACGGCGAGGTCGGCGACGTGCAGGTCTACCAGCGGGCGCTTTCCGCGACCGATGTGACCTCCCTCTACGGCAAGGGCCGCAGCGGTGGCACGGTCGGCTCCTCCGACGCCCAGACCACCCGGTACACCTACGACCGGCGCGGCCTGCCGACGTCCATGACGGACGCCGAACAGCACACCACCGACTACGCCTACGACGAGGCCGGCAACCTCGCGGTCACCACCGCGCCGGCGGTCCAGGCCGAGCCCGACGGCACCGCCGCCTCCACCGTCCGTCCCGTCACCACCAGCGGCTTCAACACGTTCGGCGAGGGGGTCGAGGAGCAGGACCCGGACGGCCTGGTCACGACGACCGTCTACGACGCAGAGGGCAACAAGGTCTCCGAGACCCTCCCCGCGTACACCCCGGCGGGCGCGTCCGCTCCCAACGCGGGCACCACGGTGTGGACGTACGACAGCGAGGGCAACCAGACCTCGGTCACCTCCCCCGGCGGGAAGACCTCCTCCTACCTCTACGACCAGCTGGGCGATGTCGCCCAGGTCACGGACGCCGACGGGACGAAGACGCACGCCGTCTACGACGCCGACGGCGACCAGCTCTCCGCGACCGACGGCACCGGCGCCCAGGCGCAGGCCACGTACGACTTCCTCGGCCGCCAGGTCACCTCGACGACGATGGAGCGCCGTCCGTCGACGAGGACCCTGACGAGCACCACGTCCTACGCGGTCACCACCGGCAACCCCTACGGGGCGCACGCCTCCTCGACCACCTCGCCGGGCGGGGTGACGTCGTCCTACGCCTACAACCGGGCCGGTGACGTCACCTCGGTCACCGACGGCGCGGGCAACACCACCCGCTACACCTACGACTTCGAGGGCAACCGGCAGAAGACGATCCTGCCCGACAACACCTGGACCCAGACCGACTACAACGCGGCCGGCGACCCGACGACCACGCGCGCGTACGACGCGAACAACGTCCAGCTGTGGGCGACCTCGCAGGCCTACGACGGCGTCGGCAACCTGACCGCCGCCACCGACGCCCGCGGCCACACCAGCCACTTCACCTACGACGCGGCCGGCACGGTCACCCAGGAGATACAGCCGGTCGACGCCTCGACGTCGATCACGACGACCTTCGGTTACGACGCGGCCGGCAATCGCACCCGCTTCACCGACGGCCGCGGCAACTCCTGGCGCTACGCGTACACCCCGTGGGGACAGCAGGAGAAGATCACCGAACCGGCCACGGCCCAGCACACCTCGGCCGCCGACTCCACGACGACGTTCGCCTACGACTCCGACGGACAACTGACGGGCGCCACGCTCCCCGGCGACACGACGACGTCGATGACGTACGACAACGTCGGGCGGCTGAAGTCGATGTCCGGCGCGGGCGCGGACGCGGCCACCGCGAAGCGCAGTTTCACCTACGACGCCGAGGGCCGAGTGCTGTCGGCCGACACCGACGAGGCCGGCATCGCCGGCGCGGCCGACCACCAGGACGCCACGCACGACGCGTTCACCTACGACGACCGCGGCGACCTGCTGACGACGTCGGGATCCGCGGGCACGTCGAGCTTCGCCTACAACGACGACTCGAACGTCACCTCCCGAACCGACGCCGCCGGCACGACGACCTACGGCTATGACACGGCGGGTCGCCTGTCCTCCCTGGACGACCCGGTGACCGGCAACCGACTGACGTACACCTACGACCAGTTGAGCGATGTCAAGACGGTCAGGTACGGCTCGACGGGCCAGACACGCACCTTCACCTACAACAACGCGCACGAGCTCACGAACGACGTCCTCGTCCAGGGCGCCTCGACGATGGCGAGCTTCGCCTACGGCTACGACGCGAACGGGAACCTGACGTCGAAGACGACGACGGGCGTTTCGGGCGCGTCGGCGAACACCTACGGCTACGACTGGGCCAACCGCCTGACGTCGTGGAACAACGGGTCCACCACGACCGCGTACGCCTACGACGCCTCGGGCAACCGCATCCGCAACGGCGCGGACGTCTACACCTACGACGAGCGCGACGAACTTACCTCGGACGGCACGCACAGCTACACGTACTCGGCGCGCGGCACGATGACCCAGGAGTCCTCGACGGCCGGCGGGACGGTCGCGTACAAGACGGACGCCTTCGGCGGGCAGATCGTCGCGGGCGAGCAGTCCTACACGCTGGACGCGACCGGCCGCAACATCACGGACCGCGTCACGTCGACGGGCACGACCCGCACCTTCGCCTACTCGGGCGCGGGCAACACCATCGCCTCCGACGGGGACGACACGTACACGTTCGACCCGGGCGGCGGCCTGGTCGGAGTCAAGAGCACCGGTGGCACAGGGGTCCTGGCCCTGACCGACCAGCACAACGACGTGGTCGGCTCCTTCACCTCCGGCGCGACGACGCTGGCGGGCTCGGCGTCCTACGACCCGCTGGGCAAGGTGGTCTCTCCGACGAACACGGTCACCGGCCACCTCGGCTTCCAGTCCGGCTGGACCGAACCCGGCACCGGTGACGTGGGCACGGCGTCCCGCTGGTACGACCCGGGCACCGGCGTCTTCCTCAACAAGGACAGCGTGTCGCTGAACCCGGTCCCGAACTCGGTCTCCGCGAACCCCTTCGCGTACGTCGACGACAACCCGATGGCGGGCACGGACGAGTCGGGCAACTGCTCCTGGTACGACGTGGTCTGCGGCGCGAAGAAGACCGTCCACAAGGTTGCCAAGACGGTGAAGCACGCGGCGAAGAAGGTCTACCACGCGGCCAAGCACGTGGCCCGCAAGGTCGTCCACGCGGTGAAGCACGCGGCCCACAAGGTGGTCCACCACGTGCGGGACGTATACCACGCGACGGTGCGGGTGGTGCGCCGCGTCTACCACTACACGGCCCGGAAGGTGAAACGCGCGGCCCGCCGCGTGGTCCATGCCGTCCATACCGCCTATCACAAGGCGTCGAAGGCGGTGCACCGCGTCGTCCACACCGTCAAGAAGGCGGCGAAGAAGGTCACCCACGCCGTGAAGAAGGCCGCCCACGCGGTGGCGTCCGCTTCGAGGACGGCGTACCACGCCACGGTCAAGGCGGCGAAGGCCACCGTGACCTACGCCAAGCACCACGCGGCCGCGATCACCTCCTTCGTGATCTCGACGGCGGTGTTCGCGGGCTGCGAGGCCCTGACCGCCGGCGTCGGCTCGATCGGCTGCGCCGCGGCGGCGGGCGCGGTCGGTTCCCTGGTGGAGCAGGGCTTCGCGTGCGCGGAGAACGGCGGCGACGACTGCTCCGGTGGCGCCTTCGCGGGCGCGGCGGTGACGGGTGCGATCGCCGGAGCGCTGGGCGGCGCTCTGGGCAAGATCGGCGGCAAGCTGCTGGCCAAGGCGGCTCCGAAGGCGATGAAGGTCGTCGGCGGCCTCTTCGGCAAGGGTGCGACGGAGGCCGAGGAGACAGCGGCCACGGATGCGACCGAGGCGGCGACTTCGCGGGCGGACTCGGAGGGCGCGGGGTCCAGGTCGCAGTCACATGCGGATGAGTCCGGTCCGGGCTGCCCGATGCCGCACAGCTTCACGGGTTCGACCCGGGTGCTGATGGCCGACGGCACGACGAAGGCCATCGACCGGGTGCGCGTGGGCGACGAGATCACCAACTCGGTGCCGGGCGCGACGGGAACGCAGGCCCACACGGTGACCACTGTCATCGTGACCCACACCGACCACGACTTCGTGGACGTGACGGTGAAGGCGACGGCGGCCAAGGCCGCTGGGAACGCCGCTGGAAAGTCCGGCGCGAAGAAGGCCGCTGAGAGGTCCGGTGCGAAGAAGGCCGGAGTGAGGTCTCTCGGCAAGAAGGTCGCACGCAAGGCGGCGTTCGGCCTGGCGGCGTCGGCGGCGGTGCTGGGCGCTCTCTCGGCCGGCCACGGCCAGGGTGACGCCAAGGCGCCGGCTACCCAGCCGGTGGCGGCGGTCAGCACGGTCGCCGGAGCGGCCACGCAGGACGACGCTCACCTCCAGACGACCTTCCACCACCCCTTCTACGACAAGACCCGGTCCGCCTTCGTCGAGGCCAAGGACCTGAAGTCCGGCGACGTCCTCCAGACGCCGACGGGCACGGCCCAGGTCACTGATGTACGCCTGTACCACGCGAACACCACCACATACGACCTCACCATCGGCACCCTCCACACCTATTATGTGGAGGCCGGGGACACGCCGGTCCTCGTCCACAACTGCGACTCGGTAGGAGACGTTGCCGACGGCCTCCCGGTTCGAGGCTCTGGGGACAAGACGGTCGGGCAGGTCGTAAAGTTTGGAGACGACGGGGTTTCGAAGGTCGGGAAACCCTTTCAGAGTGGACACACTTCGGCCTCTGAAGACATTGACAAGTTCCTCACAGATTCCCCTCACATCAGCAACCCGCCATCTGGAATGCACCCATCTGTGAGTCACGTTGAGACGAAACTAGCATGGAGCATGCGAAATGCTGGCATGAAATCGGTGGACGTTGTCATAAACCACGCCAGCGGCCCCTGTAGCGGCACGCTAGCGTGCGAATCGGCCGTCAAGGCCGTCCTCCCTAGAGGCTCGACGTTGAATGTGTGGTTCAGGAATGCGGCAGGGGATATGGAAAATATTCCACTGCGCGGCCTCGCAGATCCTCTGGAATGAGTGGTAGCAGTGATACTGAGCGCCTTCTTTAATGGCATTTGGACCTATGGTGAGTCTGTGGAGGAAAAGGTCCGCATAATTTCGAGCGTCATGGAGAGCCTTCCCGGCGAGAGCGGAGAGGGGCGAACCTACACTCCGGGAAGTGATGCGTGGTTTTCCATGGCGAGCGAGCGACACAGCAATGAACATCGAGTGGCGGATAACCATCTGCGCGTGGCAGTCAACAGGCGGACGGGATATGGGAGTCTCATCTGGTTTGTCGACGGCGACAGGTCCAGGGTGGATGAGGTCCATAAATCTGTTTGGATTTCCGATAATCCCCATCCGCCTTCCGTCGACCCGCGCGTTGTATCAGACCCTGGCTACCCTCTTTTTCATGACCCGGCTAGCGCGATTCCACTTGATCGAGTTCGCGCCGCGCTCGAAGAATTCTGCCTTTCAGGGAACGGGAACCGCCCTAGCTGCATCGGCTGGGTATCAGGGGAAGCGAACGGTCAGCGGCTTGACAGGGCCCCTGTGGTGGACTTCGTCGAAGATCCGGTGATTGACTGGGGAAGCCTTTCGTAGCAGACGGCGGGAAAATCGCGCGAAGAGCTTGCGGCTATCATCTGCTGATGCCCTATGACGCAACAGTCCCAGAGGGCCATGGATTTATTTCCACTGGTCCTCTGGTGTCTGGCGGCAGTAGTTGAGGTTGAAAGTTTCGCAAGTGGAGGAAGATATTCGATCCTGTAGGATGCAATGTCGGCCAGGGGATTCGACGTAACCTCCGTTCGGATCATGCCGTCGCTGCTGGAAACTTCGCACCGCGCGGCTCGATGGATCGATTCTGAACTCTCCAAGGGAACGTACGCATGCTGAGTGAGGTAGGTAGTGAAGTCCTCGCCTCGTCTTCTGTGAGGAGAACGGCGACGACGCTATCCCTGTCATGAGGGTATGGGAGCTAGGCGCCACTGAGGCAAGGGATGTTTGGGGCAGTGCTTGATCCAGATTTCCGACGATTCTGAGGATGTCCAGATCGATGTAGCCGGGGAGGAGATCTCCTGGCCGAAAGGCTGTCTGTTGCCTCGACCTATGGGTGTCCAAGTTCTCGTCGAGGCTGCAGACAGAGAAAAGGTGTGGAATCGGTTCACGTGGGTCGAACAGTGAACCTCTTTCATCCTGAATAGTCGCAGGTCAAGAGTGTGTGGATGGCTTGGACGGCGGTGCCAATACGCCGGGTGGAACATCGGGCTCGCCGTAAGAGTCGCCAGGACTTCAGCTGCGCGAAGGCGCGTTCGCCGGGAGCCCGCAGCCGGGCGTGGTCACGGTTGAACTCCTGGTAGTGCTCGGGCTGTTCGTTGTGGTGGTAATAGGGGGTGCGGACAGTGGCGCCGGCACCCTGGTAGGCCCGGTCCGCGAGGACGAGGATCTGTCGGGTCAGGCACGCTTGGATGATGCCGTGGGCGCGGGCCGCGGTGAGGTCATGGGTACGTCCTGGTGTCGCGCGTGAGAACCACAGTGGTGTGCCGTCCGGGGCCGCGATGACCTGTACGTTCATGCCGTGCTTGCGGTGCTTCTGGGAGTAGTAAGGCTCGTCCGCCTTGATGCGGTCGGTCGGGATGAGCGTCCCGTCGACGATGACGAAGTCGCCCTCGCCCAGCCCGACCAGGGCCTCGTGCAGGCCCGGCGCCCAGGCGGCCAGGACCTCAAGCGTCTCGTCGACGTAGCGCCAGGCCGTCGCTTCCGACACCCCGAAACCGGCGCCGATCTGTGCGAACGTCTCGTTCTTCCGCAGGTGGGCCAGTGCCAGCAGGGCCTGCTTGAAGCAGCTCAACTTCCGCCATGGTGAGCGAAGTTCACGCCTTCGGGTGTAGACGAGCCAGGAGACATGCTCGACCAGCTCGTACGGGACGTCGAGCATGGAAGGATACGGAACCAACGAAGCCCCCGGCCGTCGGCGTGTTGAGTGAGATCACCACACCAACGACGAGGGGCTTCGCTACGTCACCACCACGCTGACCAGCCTGTTTCACTCCTCAGACCCCAGGATGAAAGAGGTTCAGTGAGAGTCTTGGCGATGCCGCTCCAGGGTGAGAACGGCCTTGGGATTGACGTCATGCGGTTGGGGCTCCATCGGGTTCGGTGGGAGATTCGCCAGGATTTCAGGTGGGCGATTCCTCGTTCGACGGGTGCGCGGGCGGCGGACAAGGATCGGTTGGCCGTCTGTCCGGGCGGGGTGAGCTCGCCCTGGAGCGGCCGACGCTTTGGGGTGGTGACCCACTCGTCCGCGCCGATGTAGGCCATGTCGGCGAGGACGGGGACGCCCTGGCACTCGCAGATCCTGATGATCTTGTGGGTGCGGGCGACGGTCAGGTCGTGTATTCGGCCGGACATGGCGGACGGGAGCCACAGGGTGCGACCGACTGGGTCCGTGATGACCCGCACGTTCACACCGTGTCGCTTGTGCTTCGTCGTATGGTCCGAGCGCCCGTCGCCGACCCGGTCGCACTGGGCGAGCGTGCCGTCCACGAGAACGTAGTCGGGGTTCGTCTCGCGTAGGACCTTCAACAGGCCCGGTGCCGTGTTGGCCGGGTGCTCGACGACGCTGGTGACGTACGCGTGGGCGGTGCCGACGGAAATGCGGAAAACCGCGGGGAGTTGGGCCAGGGGGTGATGCCGACGCAGGTATACCAGAGCGGTCACCGCACGCTCGGACGGCCGGAGTTTGCAGCGTCGGTCACCCTCACGGGTGACGATCGGTAATGCTGCGGCAGGTCGAGTGCGCCAGGATTTGGGGCCAACAGGGCTCCAAAGTCCGAGAGTTGAGATCCGGACACCTCTCCCAACGGTATGGGAGCTCTGTCCGTTGCCGACGATCCCACCGTCACCCTTCCGAAGGTCACCCTGAAAGTTCTCAGTCACTCTCTGACGAGGCGGGGGGAGAGCTTCAGGTTGCCCGATGCCGCACAGTTTCACCGGTTCGACCCGGGTGCTGATGGCCGACGGCACGACGAAGGCCATCGACCGGGTGCGCGTGGGCGACGAGATCACCAACTCGGTGCCGGGCGCTACGGGCACCCAGGCCCACAAGGTGACCGCGGTCATGTCGCGGGCGGGAGCGAGGTGGCCGTTCCTCAGACTCGCCTGCTGGCTCTTCACCCACCGGCAACTCAGCTTGTTTTGTCAGCCATTGTCAGGCGCGCGGGTCCTGGTCATGGGCACTGCTTTCTGGAACACCGATGACTGTGAGGGGAGCCCAATGGACTGGCGGTTCGACGGGATTTTGACAGCGCAGATTCGAAGGATGGACCGGGCCCAGCGGCACCAGGCTGTGTTCTTCGCGCTGCGCCGGTTGCAGGCGCCTCTGACAGACATCCCCATGCCAGAGGAATGGGGCGTCGATCCGACAGCGCTCGCGGTTCTCCTTCGCCAAGGCGCAGCACAGCTGAATGGTGAGCCTAACGATGCTTTCCAGCAGGCGCTCGATCGATTCAGTGAGGCGCCACTGTTCGAGTCCGAAGTCGATCCGCAGCTGCCTGAGAACTTCCAGTTGGAGGCCATCAGCGGTTGGATGCTGGCGAGTGAGGCGCTGGGCGAGATGAGTGAGGCCCAGACAGACGCTCTCGTCGTCCGCACTCGAGAACTGGCCGACTATCTCGACGTGTACTTGCGCGATACGTTGACAGTGGTGCCGGGGGAGGAGGAACGCGAGCGGTACCTCGGGAATGTCGCCGAACCTCTCCGCGCCTACAACGCGGGCTATTTCGCCACTCGGAATCTCGAAGTCGAGGGCCGGTGCCACGAGGGGATCCTCACCGCTGCCGACGGCCCCGACCTGCTGGCGTCAGCGACGGGGCGCGAGCTGCTGGACCTCTGCGACAACTACAGCCGTGAACTGGCAGCGGTGCTCTCGGCGGTTCCACGCGACTGACTCGGTGCGGTGTGAGTTGAAGGCCGGGTGCTTGTCGGTGCAGGCTCCTGGACGAGGTGGGCGCGCGCGGTTGCCCACGCCGTGCCGGAGCCGTCGTCGGCGGCTGCGGATCCGCGCCCCTCTGCCGGCGTTTCGCCGCCCCTCTTCCGGCGGGCGCCGGTTCTACCGCCCGTACGGGTAGCCCTGCTGGTACGGCTGGCCCTGCGGGGGTGCAGGAGTGGTGTAGGCGGGCCCGTTCGCCGGGAGGGCCTTGTCGAACATCGCGAACAGAAGCAGGCCCGTGGCCGTCAGCAGGCCCACCACGACCGTGATGCCGAGGTACGGATCCCCGTCGCCGTCCGCCGTGACGATCGCCCAGGGCAGGGTCACGCACTCGTACAGCGCGAACGAGGCGAAGGCCGCCCAGTCGGAGGAGAGGCCGCGGCGGATCGCGATGTAGAGGAAGGGGACCCAGATCAGCAGGCCCAGCGAACCCCACACCAGGAACCCCCAGGCGAGCCGTTGGGCCCAGCCGCCCGCGAGTCGTCTCTGTACGCCCGTCGCCGTCGATGTCGTCGGCATCGTCATGTCGCCCCCCAAGTAAGCAGAGGGACAGGGTAGGGCACCGGTGCGTCCCTCCAGGCCTTCGCCTCTTTACTGTGACGTGGGCGAATCTTGTAGCTATGGGGGAGCCGTTTTTCCCGATCGCTGGGGTGGCGCGGGTTACGGTGCGATCCGCCCGGTACGGGACGTCGAGTCGACACCGTATCGTCGCAACGAATCAGGGACTTCAGCCTGACACAGGCATATGCGGCCACATCCTCGCGTGTACGGACGAACGGCGTACGCGCGGGTGAAGGTCGTACTACAGACAGACGATGGGGTGGGGATGGCCGAGCACCGGCAGTCCAGGAAGCGCAGATACATCACGTGGGGCGTGGCCGGAGCGGCCGTGCTCGCGGGGGCCGGGATAGCGGCGCAGACCTCGATGGCGGCCACCACCTGGCCCGCCCAGAAGACCTACACCGGCCGCGCCTTCGACGCCTGCACGGCACCGTCGTCGGCCGCGATGAAGGCCTGGAAGACCGACGGGTACTACGGCGGCGCCGCCGTCTACGTCGGTGGCAAGAACCGGGGCTGCGCGCAGCCCAACCTGACCGCTTCCTGGGTGAAGTCGGTCAACACGCTCGGCTGGAAGCTGATCCCGCTCTACGTCGGCGCCCAGCCGCCCTGCCAGACGGGCTCCAGCCCCGAGAAGATCACCGCCGCCACGGCCACCTCCCTCGGCGCGAAGGACGGCGCGGACGCGGTCGCCAAGGCCTCGGCGCTCGGCATGAAGGCCGGCAGCCCGATCTACCTCGACATGGAGGCGTACGACATCACCGACAAGGCGTGCAACGACGCCGTGCTGGCATATGTGCGCTCCTTCACCAAGACACTGCGCGCCAAGATCTACCGGGGCGGCTACTACGGCTTCAGCAGCTCCAGCGCCAAGGCCATCGCCACCGCGACCAACAAGACGGACCTGCCGGGCAACCTCTGGTACGCGCTGTGGGACGGGAAGTACACCACGACCACCGACTGGCCGTGGGGCGCCACCCAGTTCACCAACCACAGCCGTGGTCACCAGTACCAGGTCAACAGCAAGGAGACCCGCGGCGGTTACACGATCACCGTGGACCGTGACGCGTGGGACGCCCCGGTCGCCATCGTCGGCTGAACCGGAACCGGATCCGGAATCGGGTCACAGAGGGGCGAATTCGACGTGCCGGGCGTGAGACGCCGGGGAGGGGCAGGACATGAGGTTCGTCGTCGCGGGAGCGGTGGCCGGTGCGGCGCTGCGCACGCCGGCCGCGCGCGTGGGCTTCGCGTTGTTGCCCGTGCTCAGCGTGGGACTGCTGTGCCCCGTCCCGTCCCTCGTCATGGCGCTGCGCCGGCGTTCCCGGGCGGACTGGTCGGCCTTCGCCGCCTTCAGCGTGGTGCTGGCCGCCTGGCTCACCGAGCTGGCGCTAACGCCGATCGACACGCACGGGGCGCTGTTCGCGCTCGACGCGCTGCTGATCGCCTCGTCGACAGCCGGCGCCGCCACGCACGCGTGGCGGACTTGGCCGCGGCGGCCGGCCACCGGGCGATAGAGGTCAGATGAGTTCGGTAGCGGGAGAACGACGATCGTGAGCAAGCGGATCAGACAGGTGTCCCAGGCCCGGGTGAAACGGGAGACGCGAGGGGTCGGAGGGGCGCAAGGAGCGGGCGGGGCGCGTGCGGGGTGGTCCTTCGCCTTCGGGCGCGCCGCCGTCACATGGCTGCGCGCGCTGCGTGGGCGCACCCTCGCCCTCGCGGCCGGCTCCCTCGCGGCAGCGGCCGCGCTCACCGTGAGCGCCGTCCTCCTCTTCTCCCCCGACGACGACCGCCCCGCCGTCCCCGACACCCGCGCCCGCGCCTATACCGACGTCGACGCCTGCCTCCTCACCGGCGACAAGGGCGTCACCGCCGACAGCACCGCGGCCGCCGTCTGGCAGGGCATGCAGGACGCGTCCCTGAAGACGCACGCGCGGGTGAGCTACGCGCCGGTGACCGGCGAACAGAGCGCTGGCAACGCGCGTCCCTTCCTCAACGGCCTGCTCCAGCGTTCCTGCGATGTCGTCCTGACCGTCGGAGGGCCCGAGGCCACCGCTGCCCGGACGGCGGCGCCGCAGTACGAGAAGGTCGACTTCGTCCTGGTGGGCGACGCCACGCGCGCGAGCGGGAACGTGCGCACGGTCGCCGCGGGCGACGGCGTGCGCACGGCCGTCGCCGACGCCGTCGAGCACGCAGTGGGCGCGCGGGGCTGAGCGCTCGTACCCCGGTGCGGGCGGCGGTCGGGCGCGGCGGTGCCCGAAGTCCTGGTGAATCGTTGGTCGAATGGGTTGGCCCCAGGCCTGCCACTGCCTACCATCGATCACCGCAAGACTTTGTGCACCGTCGCACAATCTCCTCGGGAGGTTTCCTTGCACCGCCGTCGTCGCACCGCGCTCCTGCTGTCCGCCGTGATCGCGGCGGCCCCTCTTCTGGCCGCCTGCGGGAGTGACGCGCATCCCGGCGCGGCGGCCGTCGTCGGCGGGCAGCGGATCACCGTCGCGCAGCTGGAGGGCCGGGTGAAGGAGGTCCGCGCCGCCCAGCGCGCCGCCGTCACCGACGACACCCAGTACGCCCAGGCCGTCGCCCAGACGGGCACCCTCACCCGCGACACCCTGCACAGCATGGTCCTCGACCGGGTGCTCCAGCGGGCCGCCGAGGACGCGGACATCACCGTCACGCCGCGCGAGGTCCAGGAGATGCGGGCCGGGCTGGAACAGCAGGCCGGGGGCCCCGAGGGGCTCCAGAGGGCGTGGCTCCAGCAGTACGGCATCCCGCCGCAGCGTCTCGACGAGAACCTCCGTCTCCAGCTGGAGGCCCAGAAGCTCGCCACCGAGCTGGGCACGAACACCAGCCAGCCCGCCTTCTGGAACGCGCTGTCCAAGGCCTCCAAGTCGCTCGGCGTCGACCTCAACCCGCGCTACGGCAGCTGGGACGCCCGCAAGGTCGCCCGCGTCGACGCGAAGACCCCCTGGGTGCACGAGATCTCGACGGCGGGAAGCCCGCAGACGACGTGACGACGTGACGGCGTGACGACGTGACGGCGTTACGGCGTGACGACGTCGCCGTTCCAGCCCGCCCGGTGTGATGAACGCACCGGGCCTGTGGACAACTCTCCGGGCCGCCGCCGGGTGTGCGTTACGTTCGAGGTGTGAACGCATCCAGCCCGTCCAGCGGCCGCCCGGCCGGCGGTCCCGCCGCGGTCGTCGCCGGTCCGTCCGTCGCCGGTCTTTCCGTTGCCGGTCCCTCCGCCCCCGGCCGCATCGTCCTGCTCACCACCAGCCACCGCGTCGCCCCCGGCCTGCTGTCCTGGCCCGCCTGGCAGGCCCTGCGCGCGGCGGACCGGGTGCTGTGCGCGGACGGCGCGCATCCGCAGCTGCCCTATCTGCGGGACGCCGGTCTCAGCGTCGAGGAGACGTCCCCGACCGCGGAGGGCCTCGTCGCCGCCTGCGAAGGCGGCCGCACCGTCGTTGTCGTGGCGACCGGCGAGGGCGAGCCCGCGCTCACGGACGGACTGGCCCGGCTGGCGGGCTCCGGCCGTGTGGCGATGCCCGAGCTGGAACTGCTCCCCGCCTCCTACGACCTGCCCGGGGCCCGCCTCCTCGACCTCGTCCAGGTCATGGACCGCATCCGGGCCGAGTGCCCCTGGTCCTCCCGGCAGACCCATCGGGGCCTCGCGAAGTACGCCGTCGAGGAGTCCTACGAACTGGTCGAGGCCATCGAGGACGGCGACCGCGACGAACTCCGCGAGGAACTGGGCGACGTCCTGCTCCAGGTCGTCTTCCACGCCCGCATCGCCGAGGAGGACGAGGAGTCCCCCTTCTCCGTCGACGACGTCGCGGGCACGATCGTCGCCAAGCTCATCCACCGCCACCCCCATGTCTTCGGCGACGCCACGGCCACGACACCGGAGGAGGTCAAGGAGCACTGGCTGCGCACGAAGGCGGAAGAGAAGCGGCGCGCGTCCGTGACGGACGGCGTCCCCCTCCACCAGCCCGGGCTGGCCCTCGCCACCAAGCTGGTCGCGCGCGCCCGGACGGCGGGACTGGACGTGGCCCTGCCGGCCGCCGACGGCATCGGCTACGAACTGCTCGCCCTCGCCGCCCGCGCCGAGTCCGAGGGCGTGGACCCCGAGGCGGCGCTCCGCGCGGCGACCCGCGCCTACCGCGACGCCATCCGCGCCACCGAAGGCATACCGGAGGAGTAGCACGGCCACCCTTCGCGCCCGCGGCGGGTTGAGCGGGCGTGCGGCGGCGCGGGGCGGGCGTGCGGTGGCTGACCACTTCACGCCGCCTGCCCGGCCCGCCTCCCCGCCCAGCCTCCTCGCCCGCCCCCCTGCCCCGCCGCCCGCCGGAACGTGTCCTCGCTCGCCCCCCGCAGGCCCGCGGAACGCGTCCTCCGGGGTCCGGTTACCGTCGTGGAGTGACCAACCCGCCCCGTCCCCAGGCCGACGTCCCGCCCGCTCCCGAGTTGTTCACCTGGGAGTTCGCCACCGACCCCTACCCCGCCTATGCCTGGCTGCGCGAGCACGCGCCCGTGCATCGCACGCGACTGCCCAGTGGTGTCGAGGCATGGCTGGTCACGCGGTACGCCGACGCGAAGGAGGCTCTCGCCGACCAGCGGCTGTCGAAGAATCCGGCGCACCACGACGAGCCCGCGCACGCGAAGGGGAAGACCGGTATCCCCGGCGAGCGCAAGGCCGAGCTGATGACGCATCTGCTGAACATCGACCCGCCCGACCACACCCGGCTGCGCCGCCTGGTCAGCAAGGCGTTCACGCCCCGCCGGGTCGCCGAGTTCGCGCCCCGGGTGCAGGAGCTGACCGATCAGCTGCTGGACCGGTTCGCGGAGCGGGGCGAGGCCGACCTGATCCACGACTTCGCCTTCCCGCTGCCCATCTACGCCATCTGCGACCTGCTGGGCGTCCCGCGCGAGGACCAGGACGACTTCCGGGACTGGGCGGGCATGATGATCCGGCACGGCGGCGGGCCGCGTGGCGGGGTCGCGCGGTCGGTGAAGAAGATGCGCGGCTATCTGCTGGAGCTCATCCACCGCAAGCGCGCGGAGCTGCCCGCTCGGCCGGCGCCGGGCGAGGACCTCATCTCCGGTCTCATCCGCGCCTCCGACCAGGGTGAGCACCTCACCGAGAACGAGGCCGCCGCCATGGCGTTCATCCTGCTGTTCGCGGGTTTCGAGACGACGGTGAACCTCATCGGCAACGGCGCCTACGCCCTCCTCACCCACCCCGAGCAGCGTGCGCGCCTGCAGAGGTCGCTCGCCGGGGACGACGGCGAGCCCTCCCTGCTGGAGACGGGCATCGAGGAACTCCTGCGCTACGACGGGCCCGTGGAACTGGCGACCTGGCGGTTCGCGACCGAGCCGCTGCGGATCGGCGGGCAGGACATCGCGCCGGGCGACCCCGTCCTCGTCGTCCTCGCGGCGGCGGACCGCGACCCGGCGCGGTTCGCGGACCCCGATGTGCTGGATCTGTCCCGTCGTGACAACCAGCACCTCGGCTACGGCCACGGCATCCACTACTGCCTGGGCGCCCCGCTGGCCCGGCTGGAGGGACGGACCGCGCTCGCCACTCTCCTCACACGGCTGCCCGATCTCCGACTGGCGGCGGATCCGGCCGAGTTGAGGTGGCGGGGCGGGCTCATCATGCGCGGGCTGCGGACGTTGCCGGTGGAGTTCGCTCCGGAACGTTCCGGCTCCGGACAGGCCCGGATCTGAGCGAAAGTCAGCCGGAGTGTGACCGTTCTACGGAGCAAAGGTGACCGGTCCTCAACTCTGTGATCTTCACGTGATCTGCGCGGCATGAACTTGTGACAAGTGATCGTCTGCCTATACGTTCACTCGTCAGCGCGACGGGCCGGTCTCGGACGCCGCGCCGGTCACTGCTGTCCACAGAAAGGCCCTCGCATGCTCTCCGGGAACGGTCGGCACCGTCGCCCCCGTCAGGCTCCGGCCCTCCTCGTCGCGGCCGGGGTGACCGGTTCGGCCATCGCCATCCCGCTGCTGGCCGCCTCCGGCGCCAGCGCCGCCGACGGCACGGTGTGGGACAAGGTGGCGCAGTGCGAGACCGGCGGCTCGTGGAGCGCCGACAAGGGCGACGGCGAGCTCGGCGGTCTGAGCCTCAGCCAGAAGGACTGGGAGACGTACGGGGGGCTCGACTACGCGACCCGTCCCGACCTGGCCAGCCGCAACCAGCAGATCGCGGTGGCGCAGAAGGTGCTCGCGGCGCAGGGCATCGGCGCGTGGGGGACCTGCGGGCTGACGTCCGGCCTCACCAAGGCGAACGGCGCGCTGCCCGTGGACACCGGCCTGGCGGACGACTCCTCCGGCTCGGCCTCCTCCGGACTGTCCGATCTGTCCCGAGGGCTGTCCGGATCGTCCGGTTCCGGGTCGTCGGACTCGACGGGCTCCACCGGCGGTGCGGACGGTTCGGGTGACGGCTCGTCCGGCGCGGACGGATCGTCCGACTCGTCCGACTCGACCACCGATCCCAGCGGTTCGCCCTCGGAGTCCGCTTCCTCCTCTTCCTCGGCTTCATCCTCTTCGTCCCCTTCGGCCTCTTCCTCCGCCGCGGGTGACTCCACCGGCTCCGCCGCGGGCAAGGGGGCGGGTGCTGCGGGCGACGGATCCTCCACGGTCACCCCGGAAGTGAACGAGTCGGACAATTCGGGCCAGGATGTGGGCTCTTGGAGTCTCGTCGACACCGGCTCCCTCGGCGCCGGCCGGCACCGCGGGCCCACCGCCGACGAGGACACGGCCAAGAGCGCCACGAACGTCGCGCCGAGCGGCACCGCCCCCGCCACCGCCGGCCGGCACGCCGCGGCCACCTACGTCGTCCAGGAGGGGGACTCGCTCGCGTCCATCGCCGACTCCCTTGGCCTCGACGGCGGATGGCGCGGCCTGTACGCCGAGAACAAGGACCTCATCGGCGGCGACCCGAGCGACATCGCGCCCGGTCAGACCCTCGACACAGGGGCCTAATAGGGCGCAAAACCCGGTAAATACAGCGGGAGTTCACGTCACGCTTCGCGCCGAATGTCCGGTTTGGTGAAAGTGTGGGATGAGTCTCAGAAGCCCTGATCGTCTTTGAAATTCGGCGGATCACGTGTCTACGGTCGAGGCCGCTCGGCAACCCGAGCCCCGGCCGTCGCAACGCCGAATCCTGCCAGCGGCAGTCCGGGAACAGTCGTCGCGTCAAGCGCCGTAGGCAGGAGCGGGGGACCCAAGGTAAGCGCCGGGACCGGCTGTAGAGGCTGGATCCGGCTTGGGGTGAAGTCACCCCTCCGGGAAGCGATCGCTTCCGTGGAGGAGTGACCGGGCAACTCACACGGCCCGAACCCGACAGCTCACCTCGCAGGCGTCGGTGAGGGGATCCACCATGCTGTTTTCCGCCAAGGGCAAGCACCGTCGTCCGTCCAAGGCCACCCGCGCCGCCGCTCTGGCCGGCGTCACCGGTGTCGCCATCGCCGCCCCGCTGATGGCGGCCGGCAGCGCCTCCGCCGCCACCGCCTCCGAGTGGGACACGGTCGCCCAGTGCGAGTCCGGCGGCAACTGGTCCATCAACACCGGCAACGGCTACTACGGCGGCCTTCAGTTCTCCGCCTCCACCTGGGCCGCGTACGGCGGCACGCAGTACGCCGCGCAGGCCAACCAGGCCTCCAAGTCGCAGCAGATCTCCGTCGCCGAGAAGGTGCTCGCCTCCCAGGGCAAGGGCGCCTGGCCGGTGTGCGGCACGGGCCTGTCCGGCGCCTCGTACAACGGCGGCTCCGACTCCTCGAACTCCTCCGGTTCGTCCAGCTCCTCCAACTCCTCGGACAGCGGCAGCAGCGCCCGCTCGACCGAGAAGCAGAGCGCCTCGCGCTCCACCGACCGTCCGGCCGCCACCAAGAAGTCCAAGACGGTCACCACCCCGACCGGCAAGAAGGTCAAGAAGGGCGACGGCGAGTACAAGGTCGTCAAGGGCGACACCCTCAGCTCCATCGCCGAGAAGCACAAGGTCAAGGGCGGCTGGCACAAGCTGTTCGAGCTGAACAAGGACATCGTCGAGGACGCGAACCTCATCTTCCCGGGCCAGCAGCTGCACCTGAAGTGACAGCCGGCTCCCCGGGAAGCCACAGCTCTCCCACGGCCGAGGCCCGCACACTTCGGGCCTGACGAGGTCCTGATGAAGGCCTGGCGAGGGCCTCATGAGGACCCGGTGAGGGCCGCCCCCGTCCCCACGGGCTCCCCGCTCCGGTGCGTGTTCCCCCGTACGCACCGGAGCGGGGTTTCTCTTTGTCCGGACGCCCGTCCGCGGGCCCCCGTCGGCCTTTCTCGGCCACCCCCTTTGTTCCGGGCGTGAACAATGGGTACGGTCTGTCTGTCCACGGGACGGTCGGTCGGCTGCCGACGGCCCGGGGACGGTTAGGCTCTAGTCGCAAGGCCCGCCGCGGTCCGTCACGGCCCGCGGGCCCCGCACAACCAGCGTCACATCCCAAGAAGGAGATGCTCGTGCCGTCCATCGACGTCGTCGTAGCCCGGGAAATCCTGGACTCCCGAGGCAACCCCACGGTCGAGGTCGAGGTCGGCCTCGACGACGGCAGCACGGGTCGTGCCGCCGTACCGTCCGGCGCTTCCACCGGCGCCTTCGAGGCCGTCGAGCTCCGCGACGGCGACCCCAACCGCTACCACGGCAAGGGTGTCGAGAAAGCCGTCCTCGCCGTCATCGAGCAGATCGGCCCGGAGCTCGTCGGCTACGACGCCACCGAGCAGCGCCTGATCGACCAGGCCATGTTCGACCTGGACGCCACCGACAACAAGGGCTCCCTCGGCGCCAACGCCATCCTCGGCGTCTCGCTCGCCGTCGCCCACGCCGCCTCCGAGGCCAGCGACCTGCCGCTGTTCCGCTACCTGGGCGGCCCGAACGCGCACCTGCTGCCCGTTCCGATGATGAACATCCTGAACGGCGGCTCGCACGCCGACTCCAACGTGGACATCCAGGAGTTCATGATCGCCCCGATCGGCGCGGAGTCCTTCTCCGAGGCGCTGCGCTGGGGCGCCGAGGTCTACCACACCCTCAAGAAGGTGCTGAAGACCAAGGGCCTGTCCACCGGTCTCGGCGACGAGGGCGGCTTCGCCCCGAACCTGGAGTCCAACCGCGCCGCGCTCGACCTCATCATCGAGGCCATCCAGCAGGCCGGTTACGTCCCCGGCGAGCAGATCGCGCTCGCCCTCGACGTGGCCGCGTCCGAGTTCTACAAGGACGGCGCGTACGAGTTCGAGGGCAAGTCCCGCTCGGCCGCCGAGATGACCGAGTACTACGAGGAGCTCGTCTCCGCGTATCCGCTGGTCTCCATCGAGGACCCGCTGTTCGAGGACGACTGGGCCGGCTGGAAGGTCATCACCGACAAGCTGGGCGACAAGGTCCAGATCGTCGGCGACGACCTCTTCGTCACCAACCCCGAGCGCCTCGCCCGCGGCATCGAGGAGGGCTCCGCGAACGCCCTGCTCGTCAAGGTCAACCAGATCGGCTCGCTGACCGAGACGCTGGACGCCGTCGAGATGGCCCAGCGCAACGGCTTCAAGTGCATGATGTCCCACCGCTCCGGCGAGACCGAGGACGTCACCATCGCCGACCTCGCCGTCGCGGTGAACTGCGGCCAGATCAAGACCGGCGCCCCGGCCCGCTCGGACCGCGTCGCCAAGTACAACCAGCTGCTGCGCATCGAGGAGATCCTCGACGACGCCGCCGTGTACGCCGGCCGCAGCGCCTTCCCCCGGTTCCGCTCCGCGAACCAGTAGGACAGGCCCAAGGCGCGGCAGCGGCGCGGCGCCGACCCCACGGGTCAAGGCTCCGCCAGTCGTACGTACGTCCCCGTACTCGGTCCCGTACCGTGTGCGGGGACGTACGCACGTGAAGGGGAGGCGGAGCACATGCCCGTGAGGGACCGGGACCGGTTCTCCACCGCGACCAGGATCAAGCTGCTCGGCGAGCAGACCGCGGCCCGGGTCTACCGCTCCCAGACGAAGCGCCAGGCCCGCCGCTCACGGCTCACCGGGCGCGCCGCCCTGCTGGCGCTCGTCCTGTGCACGCTGATCGTGGCCCTGGCCTACCCGATGCGCCAGTACGTCTCCCAGCGCGCCGAGGTGGCCGATCTGCAACGCGAGAAGCAGCAGGCCGGCGAGCGCGTGCGGCAGCTGCGCGACCTGAAGGCGCGCTGGCAGGACGACGCGTACGCCGAGCAGCAGATCCGACAGCGGCTGCACTACGTGCTGCCGGGGGAGACCGGCTACATCGTCGTCGACCCGGACGCGGCCCGGCAGTCCCGCGCCGAGCTGGGGGCGGCGGACCGCCCCTGGTACTCGAACGTCTGGGACGGGGTCGACTCGTCGGACGCCTCCGACCAGTGACCGACCGATAGAAAGACAGGCATGGAAACAGCCCCGCCGACCACTCCGCGCACCGAGCCCACCGACGCGGACGTCGAGGCCTTCAAGCAGCAGCTGGGACGGCCGCCGCGCGGTCTGCGCGCGATCGCGCACCGCTGCCCGTGCGGACAGCCGGACGTCGTCGAGACGGCCCCGCGGCTGCCCGACGGAACGCCCTTCCCGACGCTGTACTACCTGACGTGCCCGAAGGCCAACTCGGCGATCGGCACGCTGGAGGCGAACGGCGTGATGAAGGAGATGACCGAGCGGCTGCGGACCGACCCGGAGCTGGCCGCCTCCTACCGCGCCGCGCACGAGGACTACGTCCGGCGCCGGGACGAGATCGAGGAGCTGAAGAACTTCCCCAGCGCCGGCGGCATGCCGGACCGGGTGAAGTGCCTGCACGTGCTGGTGGCGCACTCCCTGGCGGCCGGTCCGGGCGTCAACCCGCTCGGCGACGAGGCACTGGCGATGCTCCCGCAGTGGTGGAGCAAGGGCGCCTGCGTGACCCTCGCGTCCGGCCCGGCGGCCGACTCCGCGGCCGACTCCCCGGCCGACTCCGCTGCCGACTCCGCGGCGGGGGAGGGGCGGTGACGCGGGTCGCCGCCGTCGACTGCGGCACCAACTCCATCCGGCTGCTCGTCGCCGACGCCGATCCGCGGACCGGCGAGATCGTCGACCTGGACCGCCGGATGACGATCGTCCGGCTCGGCCAGGACGTCGACCGCACCGGCCGGCTCGCCCCCGAGGCGCTGCAACGGACCTTCGCCGCCTGCCGCGAGTACGCGGCCGTCGTCAAGGAACTCGGCGCGCAGCGGCTCCGTTTCGTCGCCACCTCCGCCTCCCGGGACGCGGAGAACCGGGACGAGTTCGTGCGCGGCGTGCTGGACATCCTGGGCGTCGAGCCCGAGGTCATCACCGGCGAGCAGGAGGCCGAGTTCTCCTTCACGGGCGCCACGAAGGAACTGGCCGGCCGCGACGACCTCACCCGGCCCTACCTGGTCGTCGACATCGGCGGCGGCTCGACCGAGTTCGTCGTCGGCGACGACCGGGTGCGCGCCGCCCGTTCCGTCGACGTGGGCTGCGTGCGGATGACCGAGCGGCACCTGGTCGTGGACGGGAAGGTCACCGACCCGCCGACCGAGCGCCAGATCGCGGCCATGCGCGCCGACATCGAGGCCGCCCTGGACGTCGCCGAGCGCACCGTGCCCCTGCGCGAGGCGCACACCCTGGTGGGCCTGGCCGGTTCGGTCACCACGGTCTCGGCGATCGCGCAGGGACTGCCGGAGTACGACTCGGCGGCCATCCACCACTCGCGCGTCTCGCACGAGAAGGTCCGCGAGATCACCGACCGGCTGCTGCGCTCGACGCACGCCGAGCGCGCGGCGATCGGCGCGATGCACCCGGGCCGGGTGGACGTGATCGGGGCGGGCGCGCTGGTGCTGCTGTCGGTCATGGAGCGGATCGGCGCGCGGGAGGTCGTGGTGAGCGAGCACGACATCCTCGACGGCATCGCCCACAGCTGCGCCGCCGAGGCGCGCTGAGGGGCACTGCCGGGCAGTGCCCGCACCGGGCGGGGCGCCAGCGGCCGCGGACCGCGGACGGCGGACGTCCCGCCGATGGCCCATCTCGACCACGAGGAGGGCGAGTTCACCGTTGTCGATCCGTGGGGGGCCGGAGGACGTACGTCACGCCGTCCCGCCGTCCCGCCCGGTGAAGAGGTCTGCCAGCAGCTCCGCCATGGACACGGTGGCGCCGCCCTCGGCCAGCACCGCTTCGGCCCTCGCGCGCCGGCATCACGTCGGCCGCTTCCTCCAGCGCTTCGAAGTCCGAGACCGGGACCACGGCCGCCACCGGGCGTGTGACGAGGGTCGGGACGCCTTTCCCGGCCCGGTCGATGTGGTCGGCGAGGCGCGGCGCGTGCTCACGGGGGCATCGAGGTCGTGGGCGATCTCCGAAGGCGTCGCGTAGTCGGTCGGCCGGTGCGGCTTCGATGCTGCGCGCGCACTCTGCTGAGCAGGCAGGACGCCCGGATGAGCACGGTCGGGGGCCCTTCGCGGGCCCTCGGACGCCCTCTCGTGGCACCCCGTCGGAAAAGTTCGTGAAGTTCTTCACAAGGAATTCGGCCCCGCCGGAGGGCGAAGATGTCCCGGTTGACCCTTCCAGGGCCCCAACTGCCGTGTGAACGTGTTCAAAACAGGCGTGCGCGGACGTATCGCGGGGGGCAGGGAGGGGGTCGGCCGGAGGGCCTCACGGCAGCCTCGGGAACCCGGAGAGGCAGCTCAAGCGGCATTGACAACGTCACGCCCTACACGCCGGTTCCCGCCTCGCGCCATGATGTGGATCACGCGAGCGGCGGAGGATAGCACACACCCCCGGCAAGCTTGTGAAGGGGCGCACGAGCGACCCCCTCCAACCGGGTGGATACTCGATGGCATGAGCACCACGGAGCGTCCCAGGATCCTCGTAGTAGGCGGTGGGTACGTAGGCCTGTACGCAGCTCGGCGCATCCTCAAGAAGATGCGCTACGGCGAGGCGACCGTCACGGTCGTCGACCCTCGGTCGTACATGACCTACCAGCCCTTCCTCCCCGAAACCGCCGCCGGCAACATCTCCCCGCGCCACGTCGTCGTCCCGCTGCGACGCGTGCTGCCCAAGGCGGAGGTCCTCACCGGCCGGGTCACCACCATCGACCAGGACCGCAAGGTCGCCACGATCGCCCCGCTGGTGGGCGAGGCGTACGAGCTGCCCTTCGACTACCTGGTGATCGCGCTCGGCGCGGTCTCCCGCACCTTCCCGATCCCCGGCCTCGCCGAGCAGGGCATCGGCATGAAGGGCGTCGAGGAGGCCATCGGCCTGCGCAACCACGTCCTGGAGCAGCTGGACAAGGCCGACTCCACGACCGACGAGGAGATCCGCCGCAAGGCGCTCACCTTCGTCTTCATCGGCGGCGGCTTCGCCGGCGCGGAGACCATCGGTGAGGTCGAGGACCTGGCCCGCGACGCGGCCAAGTACTACAAGACGGTGTCCCGCGAGGACATGCGCTTCATCCTGGTCGACGCCGCGGACAAGATCCTGCCCGAGGTCGGCCCCAAGCTCGGCCAGTACGGCAAGCAGCACCTGGAGAGCCGCGGTGTGGAGATCTACCTCTCCACCTCGATGGACTCCTGCGTCGACGGCCACGTCGTCCTGAAGAACGGACTCGAGGTCGACTCCAGCACGATCGTGTGGACGGCCGGCGTCAAGCCCAACCCGGTGCTCGCCCGCTACGGCCTCCCGCTCGGCCCGCGCGGTCACGTCGACACCGCCCCGACCCTCCAGGTCCAGGGCACCGACTACATCTGGGCCGCCGGCGACAACGCCCAGGTCCCCGACGTCGCCGCCCGCAAGGCCGGCGTCGAGAACGCCTGGTGCCCGCCGAACGCCCAGCACGCGCTGCGTCAGGCCAAGGTCCTCGGCGACAACGTGATCTCCGGCATGCGGGGCTTCCCGCAGAAGGAGTACGCGCACTCCAACAAGGGTGCGGTGGCGGGCCTCGGCCTCCACAAGGGCGTCGCGATGATCGTCATGGGCAAGATGAAGATCAAGGTCAAGGGCCGTCTCGCCTGGTACATGCACCGTGGCTACCACGGCATGGCGATGCCGACCTGGAACCGCAAGATCCGCGTCTTCGCCGACTGGACCCTCGGCATGTTCCTCAAGCGCGAGGTCGTGGCGCTGGGCGCGCTGGAGTCCCCGCGCGAGGAGTTCTACGAGGCCGCCAAGCCCGCCCCGGTCGCCGCGAAGCCGGCCGCCGAGAAGACCGAGAACGAGAAGGCCAACGCCTCCTGACCTCGCGTCACCCGACCTCGGGCCTGCGGGCCCGCGGGCACTGAACACCCCCGAAGGGGCCGTCCGCCATCCGTGGTGCGGACGGCCCCTTCGGCGTCCCGCGGCCGGGGCGGAGCGTGTTGTCACCCTTCGTGATGACGATCTCCGATTGCGCCGGTTACCGTGGTCGGGCAGGCCGAGAAGCCCCCTCATGGGAGGAACCATGACCGCCGAGCCCCTCTCCGAGACCAGCTCCCGCTGGCCGGTGCCGCCCCGGGACGGATACACCGTGGACGACCTGTGCACGCTGCCCGACCTCCCGCCGCACACCGAGCTGATCGACGGGAGCCTGGTTTTCCTGAGTCCGCAGCGTCGCTTTCACGCGAAGATGATCGAACTGCTGCTGCACGGCCTGCGCCGCACCTTGCCGAAGAGCATGAAGGTCGAACGCGAGATGACCGTCGTCCTGGACCGCCGCAACGGCCCGGAACCGGATATCAGCGTCGTGCGTGCAGAGGCGGTCACCGGCCTGGACCAGACCCGCTTCCAGGCAGCCGACTCCTGCTCGCAGTAGAAGTCGTCTCCCCGGACTCCGAGGCCCGCGACCGCGACACCAAGCCCCACAAGTACGCCGCCGCAGGCATCCCGCACTTCTGGCTGGTCGAGCTGGCCGAGGCGGACCAGCAGCCCCTGGTCCGCACCTACGAACTCGACCCGGTGACCAAGACCTACGGATTCACCGGCACCCACCGCGACCTGCTGAAGGTGGGCGTTCCCTACAGCATCGACATCGACATCACCCCCGAAGCCCTCGACGCGCTCTGACGCGTCCGGCTCCGCCGGCGCACCGGCGTGCGGCGTGTGCCGTCCGGTGCGTGTCGTGTGCCGTGTGCAGGTATTTTGCCCAGCCGTGACGGCGTCGCGGGACTGGACACCGCACCCCCTCGTGTTTACGTGGTGACAGGGCATTCCGGGATCACCGTCACGGAGGTGTGCATCATGGCCGACGCCGCGCCGCGGCTCCATGGACTCGTCGAACAGCTGCTGGGCGCACCGTTCCCGCTGCGCCTGCGCGCCTGGGACGGTTCGCAGGCCGGCCCGCCCGGCGCGCCGACCCTGGCCGTACGCCACCGCCGGGCCCTGCGCCGCCTCCTGTTCAAGCCCGGCGAACTGGGCCTGGCCCGCGCCTGGGTGGCCGGCGACGTGGAGATCGAGGGCGACCTGTACACCGCGCTCGACCTGGTCTCGGGGCTCCTGTGGGAGCGCGACGACGACGCCCGCACCCTCGCCCAGGCGCTGCGCGACCCCGAGTTCCGCGCCGCGGCCCGCGGTCTGCTGAGGCTCGCCGGGCCCCCGCTGCCGCCCGCGCCGCCCCGCGAGGAGATCCGCCGCACGGGCCACCTGCACACCCGCCGCACCGACCGGCGCGCCGTCAGCCACCACTACGACGTCGGCAACGACTTCTACGCACTCGTCCTCGGCCCGTCCATGGTGTACTCCTGCGCCTACTGGCAGACCCCGGACGGCACTCTCGAGGACGCCCAGCGCGACAAGCTCGAACTCGTCTGCCGCAAGCTCGCCCTGACGCCCGGGCAGCGGCTCCTGGACGTCGGCTGCGGCTGGGGCTCGATGGCGGTCCACGCGGCCCGCGAGCACGGCGTGCGCGTCGTCGGGATCACCCTCTCCCAGGAGCAGGCCGCGCACGCCCGCAAACGCGTCGCCGAGGCCGGCCTCACCGACCGGGTCGAGATCCGCGTCCAGGACTACCGGGACGTCGCCGACGGCCCGTACGACGCGATCTCCTCCATCGGCATGGCCGAACACGTCGGCTCCGACAGATACCTGGAGTACGCGCGCGTCCTGCACGCGCTCCTGAAGCCGGGCGGACGGCTGCTCAACCACCAGATCGCCCGCCGCCCGCAGCGCGACGAGTCCGCCTACGGCGTGGACGCCTTCATCGACGCCTACGTCTTCCCCGACGGTGAACTCGCCCCCGTCGGCACCACGGTCGGCCACCTCGAACGCGCCGGATTCGAGGTCCGCGACCTGGAGTCGATCCGTGAGCACTACGCCCTCACCCTGCGCCGCTGGGTGGCCCGGCTGGAGGAGGGCTGGGACCGGGCCGTCCACCTGACCGGACCCGGCCGCGCCCGCGTCTGGCGGCTCTACATGGCCGCCTCCGCCGTCGCCTTCGAACGCAACCGCCTCGGCGTCAACCAGATCCTGGCCGTGCGGACCCCCGAGACGGGCGACTCGGGGATGCCGCTGCGGGCCCGCGCCTGGAACTGACCCGGAACGGACGAAGGGGCCCCGCGCCGTCTCCCGGCGCGCGGCCCCTTCTCCTGTGCCGTTCCCCCGTTCCCCGTACCGCTGCTCCGCCGCTACTCCGACTTGATCGCCGTCAGCATGTTCAGCCGGGAGGCCCGGCGGGCCGGCCACAGCGCCGCCAGGATGCCCACCGCGGCGGCCAGGGCCAGGAAGAGCGCCATCCGGCCCCAGGGCAGGACGAGTTCGTACGTGGCCATCTTCGTGCCGAGCAGTTCGCCGGCCGCCCAGCCGAAGAACACGCCCAGCCCGATGCCGAGCACCCCGCCGAAGAGCGAGATCACGAGGGACTCCAGCCGGACCATCCGCTTCACCGAGCGCCGGTCCAGGCCGATCGCCCGCAGCATGCCGATCTCCTGGGAGCGCTCGAAGACGGACATCGCGAGGGTGTTGACGACGCCGAGGACGGCGACGATCACCGCCATGGCGAGCAGCCCGTAGAGCATGTTCAGCAGCAGCGTGAACATCTTCGCGATCTCGTCGGAGAGGTCCTGCTTGCTCTGCACCTTGATGGCCGGGTTGGAGCCGAGGGCCTTCTCCAGCCGGTCCTTCGTGGCGTCCGAGACGCCGCCGGCCGTCTTGACCATGACCTGCATGTCGGCCGGGTCCTCGACGTGCGGGGTCAGCGCCGAGTCGTCGAGGAGGATGCCCCGGATCAGCTCGTTGCTCTCGTACACCCCGGCGACCGTCAGCCGCTGGCTCTTGCCGTCCTCGTAGTGCACGGTGAACGCCGAACCGGCCTTCCAGCCGTAGGACTTCGCGGTGCCCGCGTCGACGACGACCCGCGAGCCGCCCACCGTGAAGGCGCCGTTGTCCATGGGCAGGTCGGTGAGCCGGCCGAAGGCGGAGCCGTTGACGCCGGTGAGGTACTCGGTCTCGCCGTCGATGCGGCCGGGCGCGTTGCGCATCGGGCTGGTGGCGGTCACCCCGTCGACGGTCTTCAGCTTCGCGTCGACGTCCGGGGACAGCTCGTTGCCGTTGGCCATCGACACGACGTAGTCGGCCTTGATCGCGGCGGACGCCATCTTGTCGATGGACTTCTGAAGGCTGCCCGCCATCACGGTCATGCCGGTGATCAGGGTCAGGCCGATCATCAGCGCGGAGGCCGTGGCCGCCGTGCGGCGCGGGTTGCGCACCGAGTTCTGGCGGGCCAGCTTGCCCGACACCCCGAAGATCCGCAGCACCGGCGCGGACGCCGCGATCAGCGGGCGCGACAGCAGCGGGGTCAGGATGAACACGCCGATGATCAGCAGCACCGCGCCGAGGCCCATGGGGGCCTGGCCGTCGGAGCCGTCCATCGTCGTCGCGGCCAGGACGACGGCCACGCCCGCCGCCGAGAACAGCGCGCCCAGCGTGTTGCGCAGCACCAGCGACCGGGCGGTCGCGGCGGCGTGCACGCTGCTCATCGCGGCGACCGGCGGGATCTTCGCGGCCCGGCGGCCGGGCAGCCAGGCCGCCACCATGGTGATGACGATGCCGACGGCCATGGCGGTGGCGACGGTGCCGGGGGAGACGACGAGCGGCCCGTCGGGGACGGTCGCCCCCAGCGTCCCCAGCAGGGAGCGCAGCCCGGCGCCGATGCCGACGCCGGCCGCCAGTCCGGTCACGCCGGCGACCGTGCCGACCACGAGCGCCTCGATCAGCACCGACCGGGTGACCTGCCGGCGCGAGGCGCCCACGGCCCGCAGCAGGGCGAGTTCCCTGGTGCGCTGGGCGACCAGCATGGTGAAGGTGTTGGCGATGATGAAGGTGCCCACGAACAGCGCGATGCCGGCGAACACCAGCAGCCCCTGCTTCATCCCGCTCATCGACGCCGCGATCACCTTCGCCTGGTCGTCGGCGAGCTGCCTGCCGGTGGTGGTCTCGACCTGGTCCTTCGGCAGGGCGGCGTCCAGGGCGGACTTCAGCGCGCTCTGCGAGGTCCCGGGAGCCGCCTTCACGTCGATCTCGTCGTAGACGCCGGGCTTGCCGAACAGCTTCTGCGCGCTCGCCGTGTCGAACAGGGCGAGGCTGCCGCCGGCGGCGACGTTGCCGTCGTCGGTGCTGAACACGCCGGTGACGCGCGGGGAGAGGACCGGGCCGTCGACGGAGATCCGCACGGTGTCGCCGACCCCGTACCCGGCGCGCTCGGCGGTCTTCTCGTCGATGACGACCTCGTTCACGCCGCTCGGGGCGCGCCCCGAGACGAGCGGGTACCGGGCGTCCTTCGTCCCCCAGTAGTTGCCGCCCTGCGACTGGAAGCCGCCGCCTATGAGCTTGCCGTCCTTGTCGGCCATGGCGGTGAAGCCGGTCACGACGCCGACGGCGGACGCGGCCCCCGGCGCCTTCGCGGCGCGCTCCAGCGTGGCCTGCGTCAGTTCGGGCGTCTTGACGATGCGGTCGCCGACGTCGGGCTGGGACTCGCCGGTCACGGCGACGTCGACCTGGTCGAAGCCCTTGGCGGAGCTGTTCTGCAGGGCGTCGGAGAGGGTGTTGGTGAAGACCAGGGTCCCCGACACGAAGGCCACGCCGAGCATCACGGCGAGCACGGTCATCAGGAGCCTGGCCTTGTGCGCGAGCACATTGCGCAGGGCGGTACGGAACATGGGTGGTGTCTTCTCAGTCCTGCTCGTCGGCGAGCGGTAGGTCCCGGTACGGGTCAGCTGGTGCGGCCCTTGGCGTCGAACCGCTTCATGCGGTCGAGCACCGACTCGGCGGTCGGGCCGTGCACCTCGTCGACGATCCGGCCGTCCGCGAGGAAGACCACCCGGTCCGCGTAGGCCGCGGCCACCGGGTCGTGGGTCACCATCACCACCGTCTGCCCGAGTTCGCGCACGGAGTTGCGCAGGAAGCCCAGCACCTCGGCGCCGGAGCGGGAGTCGAGGTTGCCGGTCGGCTCGTCGCCGAAGATGATGTCCGGCCGCGAGGCCAGGGCGCGGGCGACGGCGACCCGCTGCTGCTGGCCGCCGGAGAGCTGCGAGGGCCGGTGGCTGAGCCGGTCGGCGAGCCCGACCATGCCGATGACCTTGTCCAGCCACTCCTTGTCCGGCTTGCGGCCCGCGATGTCCATCGGCAGGGTGATGTTCTCGAGCGCGGTCAGCGTCGGCAGCAGGTTGAACGCCTGGAAGATGAAGCCGATCTTGTCCCGGCGGAGCTTGGTGAGCTGCTTGTCCTTCAGGGAGCCGAGTTCGGTGTCGCCGATGCGCACGGAGCCGGAGGAGAAGGTGTCCAGGCCCGCCACGCAGTGCATGAGCGTGGACTTGCCGGAGCCGGAGGGCCCCATGATCGCGGTGAACTCGGCCTGGCGGAAGTCGACCGAGACCCGGTCCAGGGCGACCACCTGGGTCTCGCCCTGTCCGTAGATCTTCGACAGTTCCGTGGCGCGTGCTGCCGCTGTGGTGGTCCGGTCGGCGAGGGGGCTGGTGGTCACGGAGTGGTGCTCCTGTCGGGACGACGGCGGTTTCCTGGGGGACGTGAACCATCGTCGCGGCCCTGGGCCGCCGTGTAGTCAGCCGCTGTTCCGGTTCTGAAGGCAGACTCCGGACGGACCGGGGGCCCTCGTGTCATACCTGGGGATGACGCCCGACCCCTACTCGCTCCCGCACCCGCCTGTCTGCTGGACGTTCGTCAAGAACCGGTGGAGCAACCTCGTTCGGACGGTGAAATTCCGTCATTCCGCATGCACAAGCGGTTTCCGCACGGGACGCTGCTGGCAAGTGCGGACAGTGGGTCACCGGTGCTGATGCACCCTCAGACATCAATAAAATAAGACAACATCGGGTCTGATCGCCGTCGGACGGGGGGACGGATCCCGATAGGGTCGGTAGCTCAAGCGGAGCCCTCGGCCTGCCCAGATGGTGGAATGCAGACACGGCGAGCTTAAACCTCGCTGCCCCTTCGCGGGCGTGCCGGTTCAAGTCCGGCTCTGGGCACTTCCGACGTCTCGGCGACCCCTCAGCCGTCTCGACCGTTGACACCCGCGGAGTGCGGGCGCACACTCACGTCCCAGATCGGTGAACAAAAGTTCACTGTGCGAACTTCCCTGGGAGGATGGCCCGATGCGCACCACCGTCGGCATCGTCGGCGCCGGCCCCGCCGGCCTGCTCCTCGCCCGCCTGCTCCATGTCGCCGGCATCGACTCCGTCGTGCTGGAGAGCCGCGACCGGGCCTACGCGGAGAACCGCCAGCGCGCCGGGATCCTGGAGCAGGGCACGGCGGACGTCCTGCGCGCGGCCGGCGCCGGGGAGCGCATGGACCGGACCGGACTGCGTCACGACGGCATCGAGCTGCGGTTCGCCGGGCGGCGCCACCGCGTGGACTTCCCCGCCCTGACCGGTGGCCGGTCCGTGACGGTCTACGCCCAGACGGAGGTGTGCAAGGACCTCATAGCCCTCCAGCTCGCGCAGGGCGGCCCGCTGCTGTTCGAGGCGGAGGCGCTGGCCGTCGAGGACGCCGCCACCGACCGGCCGCGCGTGCGCTTCCGTCACGAGGGCGTCGAGGACGTCCTGGAGTGCGACTACGTCGTGGGCTGCGACGGCTTCCGGGGCGTCGCCCGCACGGCGTTCCCGGCTGCGGTCACCCGCGTCTTCGAGCGGACGTACCCCTTCGGGTGGCTCGGGATCCTCGCCGACGTGCCGCCCTCGCACGACGAACTCGTCTACGCCCGCCACGCGCGCGGATTCGCGCTGCTGTCCATGCGCTCGCCGTCCGTCTCCCGGCTCTATCTCCAGGTGCCCCAGGGCACGGACGCGCGGGAGTGGGCGGACGAGGCGATCTGGGACGAGCTGGACCGGCGGCTCGCCACCGACGACGGCTGGAAGCTGGAACGCGGCCCGATCACCCAGAAATCGGTCACCGCCATGCGGTCCCACGTCCACGAGCCCATGCGGCACGGCCGGCTCTTCCTCGCCGGGGACGCGGCCCACATCGTCCCGCCGACCGGGGCCAAGGGGCTGAACCTCGCCGTCGGGGACGTCGTCACGTTCGCGCGTGCCCTGACCCACCAGCGGGACACCGGGTCGTCCGCCCTCCTCGACGCCTACTCCGCGACCTGTCTGCGGCGCGTGTGGCAGGCGGAGCGGTTCTCCTGCGACATGACGGCCCTGCTGCACCCCGCCCCCGGCGCCACCCCCTTCGAGGAACGGCTCCAGCTCGCCCGCCTGGAGCGGATCGCCGCCTCACGGGCCGCGGAGACCGATCTCGCCGAGGGCTACACCGGCTTCTCGTTCGATTGATCGAACAGCGGGGTTCGTCCGGTCTCCGTGGGATACCGGCCTTGTCCCGGCTTGGTCATGATCGGTGACGGACCGGGCCGGGAATCACCACGCCGCGTAGCGTGTTGCGCGACAGGACGAGGGAAAGATCCTCCCCAAGCACTAGGGTCAATCCTTTGCCTACCTATTACCCTTGAGCCAAGGCCGCGCAGTGTGGCCATGGAGGAGTGCAATGAGGAGCAGAAACCCGGTCTTCTCGCGACGGGGGTTCAGCCGCGACAACGGCTACGCGGGCTTCAACGCCGCGCCGCAGGCCGGGGGACCCGCAGTCGGCACGCAGCAGGGCAACCCGTACGCCCAGCAGGCCGGCAACCCGTACGCGCAGAACCCCTACGCCCAGCAGGACCTGCAGTACGGCGTCCCGCCGCAGGCCCCGGCCGCCACCGGCCGGATGACCATGGACGACGTCGTCGCGCGCACCGCGACCACGCTCGGCGCCGTGGTCGTCACGGCGGTCCTGTCGTGGCTGCTGCTGCCGGTCGACGAGGCCAACATCAACAAGTCGTACGGCATCGCCGTCGGCGCCGGTCTGGTCGCCATGGTGCTGGCGCTGGTCCAGTCGTTCAAGCGACGCCCGGTGCCCGCGCTGATCCTGTCGTACGCCGCGCTCGAGGGCGTCTTCCTCGGCGTGATCTCCAGCGCGGTGTCCACCTACATCGCGGACGGCGTCGTCGCCCAGGCGGTGCTCGGCACCATGGCGGTCTTCGCCGGCGTGCTCGTGGCGTACAAGGCGGGCTGGATCCGCGTCAACCGCCGCTTTTACGGCTTCGTGATGGCCGCCGCGATCGGCTTCGTGCTGCTGATGGCCGTGAACCTGCTGTTCGCGGTCTTCGGCGGCGGTGACGGCCTCGGCTTCCGCAGCGGCGGCCTGGGCATCGTGTTCGGCATCATCGGCATCATCCTCGGCGCCTGCTTCCTCGCCCTCGACTTCAAGCAGGTCGAGGACGGCATCGCCTACGGCGCCCCGCGCGAGGAGGCCTGGCTCGCCGCCTTCGGCCTCACGATGACGCTGGTGTGGATCTACATGGAGTTCCTGCGGCTCCTGTCGATCCTGAACAGCGACTGACCCGCCGCGCACGGCGCGACAACGGCGAAGGGCCCCGGGACACCGTCCCGGGGCCCTTCGCCGCGTCGGCGTGGGTGCGTCGCGAGCGCGCTACGTCAGTTTGCGCGCGGCCCTCCTCAGGTCGTACTCGTGGATGATCGCCTTGGCGTGGCCGTACGCGAGGTCGTGCTCGGCGCGCAGCCAGCTGACCTTCTCCTCGAAGCGGAGAGCGGGGCCTTCGTCGACGGTGCGCAGCCAGTCGGAGACCTCACGACCGGTGCAGTGGGGGATGCGGGCCAGTATGTTGCGGTGGGTCTCCTCGGAGAGGACATGGGACATCGGCGCCTCCGGTAGCAAAGGGGATGTAAGCCGGTCCTTCAGGTCACCGTGCCTGAGTGTCCGCCCGTTGGCAACAGTCCCGGTGCGACGCGTACTCTCGCGGCGTGGCTGATACGACGTCCCTGACCCGTGCGGTGGACCGCTTCGCCGACCGTCTGCGCGCCGCCCCGCAGAGCCGGCTGCAAAGAGGCGCGGCCGCCGAGGCGCTCGCGCTCGCGAGGGAGCTGGCCCGGCGGGCCCAGCTCGTCGAGGAGCCCGGCACGCCGCCGCGGGAGATGCCCGACGCCGGGATGTTCGCCGCCGCCGACCAGATCACCGTCGCCGCGCACGACCTGGCCCTCGTGCTCACGGACGAGGGCCAGGTGGAAGAAGCGGTGGAACTGGTGGCGCAGGCCCAGAAACGCGCCGGCGTGTGAGCCTCACGGGCGGGGGCGCAGGCGCGTCGGCGTGTGGGCCTCTCGGACGGAGGCGAAAGCGCGCCGGCCTGTGGGCCTCGCGGGCGGGGCGGAAACGCGCCGGCTGCTGAGTCTCAGAGACTCGCTATGACCCGGTCCGCCAGGATGTAGACGTTGTCCGCGCCGCACTGGAACGTCAGGGTGTACGCGCCGGAGACGCCCGAACCGCCCAGCAGGAACGGGGTCTCGCCCGCGGTGAGGGCCGCGGCGAGGCGTTCCGCCGTCTCACGGTGCCCCGGCGTCATGCACAGGGTGGTGCCGTCGGCGAAGACGTAGACGTCGAGGGTGCCCAGCGGGCCCGGCCGCACGTCGGTCAGTTCGACCTGGGCCGCCGCGAGTTCCTCCAGCGTGGCCACCGTGCGCTCGTGGTCGTTCACGACCGGCGACTGGACCGGCACGAAGTCGGGGTGCGAGGGGTGACGGCGGCGGGCGGCCGCCAGCTCCGCGGACTCGCCGCTGAAGTCGTCGCCGTCCGCGCCGGCCTCGGTCACCGGCTCCAGGCCGATGAAGTCCGCCTGGCGGGGCAGGAACAACTCGCTGTCCGGCAGACCGAGCAGGGAGGGGGCGTCCGAGCCGTCACGGGCCTCCTGGGCGGCCCAGAAGGCGCGCGCCTCGGCCAGCTCCCGCTCCCGCTCCTCCGCGAGCGCCTCGGCCACCGCGGCGCGTATCTCAGCCGCGTCGGCGGTGGTGCGGGCGGCCGGCACGAAGCCGCGCAGGTGCGCGGCCGCGCTCTCGGCGCTCTCTGCGTTCCTCGCGAGTTCGGCGTGCAGGGCGGCGACCTGCCGGCGCAGCTGAAAGAGGGTGCGCAGGACGGCGACGCCCACGGCGCCCGTGGCGGCCGTGGTGACCAGCAAGGCGATCGGCATGGCGCTCACTGACGTACTCCCGGTTCAAAGTCGACCCCCGACTTCCTACATCAGCTTGAAGGGCGGACTATCCAGCTGTCAGTGCGTAACGTCACGAAACGGACAGGACTTTGGGCCTGGGGTTTGCTGCCGAAAGGCGCTGAGCTGGGTAAATCCCTCTGGGAGGGAGATAGGTCACATCCTGGGGGAGATTGGATCACAAAAAGGCCCGGAGTCCAGGTGCTTTCCGGACTCCGGGCTGATCCGTGACGGCAGGTGCTGGAGCGGTTACGCAGAGGCTCCGTCAAGTCGCCGCGTCACGAGGCGTGCTCGCCGTGCCACGGGCCCGCTCGCCGCGTTCCCGTCACGTCACGAGGGGTCAGCTCAGGCGCTCGACGACCATCGCCATGCCCTGGCCGCCGCCCACGCACATGGTCTCCAGACCGAACTGCTTGTCGTGGAACTGCAGGGAGTTGATGAGCGTGCCGGTGATCCGGGCGCCCGTCATGCCGAAGGGGTGGCCGACGGCGATGGCGCCGCCGTTGACGTTCAGCTTGTCGAGGTCGATGCCGAGGTCCCGGTAGGAGGGGATCACCTGGGCGGCGAACGCCTCGTTGATCTCGACCAGGTCGATGTCGTCGATGGTGAGGCCGGCCCGGCGCAGGGCCTGCTTGCTCGCCTCGACCGGGCCGAGGCCCATGATCTCGGGGGACAGGCCCGAGACGCCCGTCGACACGATGCGGGCGAGCGGGGTGAGGCCCAGCTCGCGCGCCTTGGTGTCGCTCATGACGACCACCGCGGCCGCGCCGTCGTTCAGCGGGCAGCAGTTGGCGGCGGTCACCAGGCCGTCGGGGCGGAACACCGGCTTCAGGCCCTGGACGCCCTCCATCGTGACGCCCGCGCGCGGACCGTCGTCCTTGCTGACGACCGTGCCGTCGGGCAGCGTCACCGGCGTGATCTCGCGCTCCCAGAAGCCGTTCTTGAGGGCTTCCTCGGCGAGGTTCTGCGAGCGGACGCCGAACTCGTCCATGTCCTGGCGCGTCACGCCCTTGACGCGGGCGAGGTTCTCCGCGGTCTGGCCCATGGCGATGTAGGCGTCGGGGACGAGGCCGTCCTCGCGCGGGTCGTGCCAGGTGGTGCCCTCCTGCTCGGCGACGGCCGCGGTGCGGGCCTCCGCCTCGGCGAAGAACGGGTTGTGCGTGTCCGGCAGGCTGTCGGAGTTGCCCTTGACGAACCGGGAGACCATCTCGACGCCCGCCGAGATGAAGACGTCGCCCTCGCCGGCCTTGATGGCGTGCAGGGCCATGCGGCTGGTCTGAAGGGACGAGGAACAGTAACGGGTGATCGTGCAGCCGGGGAGGTGGTCCATCCCCATCTGCACAGCCACGATGCGGCCCAGGTTGTTGCCCTGCTCGCCGCCGGGCAGACCGCAGCCGAGCATCAGGTCGTCGATGTCCCTCGGGTCCAGCTCGGGGATCTTGGCGAGGGCCGCCTGGATGATCGTGGCGGTGAGGTCGTCCGGGCGCAGGTCCTTCAGGGAGCCCTTGAAGGCGCGGCCGATGGGCGAGCGGGCGGTCGAGACGATGACTGCTTCGGGCATCACGGCTCCAAGGGGGACTGGACGGGTCGTACGGGCGGCTGCTTGGGAAGTTACCCGTACGTATGGCCTGGGTCACGGGGGTGGGGATGTGACCCTGGCCGCAATTTACTAAGCGCTTGCTTTTGCCTCCGGCGGTGGGGCGGGAATCGTGCGGTGGGGTTGGGCGGGGGTTGTGCGGGTTGGTGGGGGTGGGGGGGGTGTGCGGGTTGGTGGGGTGACCGGCACTGGGGGCTGCGCCCCCAGGCCCCCCTGGACGGGCCTTGTCCTCAAGCTCCCCCGGAGGGGAGGGGTGCCCCCGGACGGGCTGGGGGGTGCGGGTTGGTGGGCTGGCGCGGTTGGTGGGGTGGCCGGGTCTGGGGGGCTGTGCCCCCGGGCCCTCCTTTCGGCCCTGGACCTGCCTTGTCTTCAAGTTCCCCCGGAGGGGAGGGGTGGCCCCGGACGGGCTGGGGGGTGCGGGTTGGTGGGCTGGCGCGGTTGGTGGGGTGGTCGAGTCTGAGGGCTGTGCCCCCAAGCCCTTCTTTCGGCCCTGGACGGGCCTTGTCCTCAAGCTCTCCGGAGGGGGTGCCCCGGACGGGCTGGGGGGTGCGGGTTGGTGGGCTGGCGCGGTTGGTGGGGTGGCCGGGTCTGGGGGTTGTGCCCCCAGGCCCTCCTTTCGGCCCTGGACGGGCGTCGTCCTCAAGTTCCCCCGGAGGGGGTGCCCTCGGACGGGCTGGCTGTGTGCGGGTCGGACGGGCTGGTTGTGGGTCAGGCTGTTGTTCGGGAGGTGGGTTCCGGTTCTGTCACGCGGCGGCGGCGTCGTCGCTTCAGGAGGGCCCAGGGGCCCCGGGGGCCGGTCGGCATCGCCGCCGTCACCTCCGTGCCGGGTTCCGCGGCCGCTTCCGCGGCCGCCCGGGCCACCGGCAGGAAGCCCTCGCGGCGGGCGGCGTCCGGACGCTCCTCGTCGGCCGGCCACAGGCCGAGCGCCGCGCACACCGTGGGCAGCACGGCCATCGCCGCCGTCGCGTAGCCCTCCGCCGACGGGTGGTAGTGGTCGGGGCCGAACAGCTCACGCGGGTTCGCCTCGAACTCGGGCCCCAGCAGGTCGCCCAGGGACACCGTGCGGCCGCCCTGCTCGACGGCGCCGATCGTCTGGGCCGCCGCCAGCTGACGCGACGCCCGGCGCGCCAGCCAGCGCAGCGGCTGCTGGACCGGCTCGATCGTGCCCAGGTCGGGGCAGGTGCCGACGACGACCTCCGCGCCGGCCGTGCGCAGCCGCCGGACCGCCGCCGCCAGGTGCCGCACCGAGCGGGTGGGCGGCATGCGGTGCGTCACGTCGTTCGCGCCGATCATGATCACGCAGACGTCCGGCGCCCGGTCGCAGTCCTGGAGCGCCAGCGCCGCCTGCCGGTCGAGATCGTCGGACTGGGCGCCGGGAAGCGCCACGTTGCGCAGCTCCACGGGCCGTTCCGCGACCGCCGACAGCCCCGAGGCCAGCAGGGCGCCCGGCGTCTGCCCGGAGCGGTGGACCCCCTGGCCCGCCGCCGTGGAGTCGCCCAGCATCGTCAGCCGCAGGGGCTCCCGGCCCGGCCCGGGGGCGTCGTACGCGGTGCCGTAGCGGCCGTCCGCGTGCGGGACGTGCGGGTGCGTCCCGTTGTTCACCTGGCGGCGGGCCAGATGCACCTCCGCCAGCACCAGCCCGGCCACCGCCGCCCCGGCCAGTCCGATGCCGCCGCCGCCGTAGGCCGCGCCGGCCGCGATGCGCCGGGCCACTCTCGCCCTCGACATGCTCGTCATGCCTCGACGCCACCTCCTCGTGTCCGTACACCCACTCCTTGCCCCGTACGCACGGTCGCCCAATCTCGACGAGGAGTGAACATGCCGCTCCGGCCAGGGCCCGCCCCGTACCCTGGCGGGACCACTACGACCACTGTTTTTGCAAGCAACCGGAGACAACGGTGCAATTCCACGACTCGATGATCAGCCTCGTCGGCAACACCCCGCTGGTGAAGCTCAACAGCGTGACCAAGGGCATCCGGGCGACCGTCCTGGCCAAGGTGGAGTACTTCAACCCGGGCGGCTCCGTGAAGGACCGCATCGCCCTGCGCATGATCGAGGCCGCCGAGCAGAGCGGAGAGCTGAAGCCGGGGGGCACGATCGTCGAGCCGACCAGCGGGAACACCGGCGTCGGGCTCGCCATCGTGGCCCAGCAGAAGGGGTACCACTGCATCTTCGTGTGCCCCGACAAGGTGTCGACGGACAAGATCAACGTGCTGCGGGCCTACGGCGCCGAGGTCGTCGTCTGCCCGACCGCCGTGGACCCCGAGCACCCCGACTCCTACTACAACGTCTCCGACCGGCTGGTGCGCGAGACGCCGGGCGCGTGGAAGCCGGACCAGTACTCCAACGCCAACAACCCGCTCTCCCACTACCACTCCACCGGCCCCGAGCTGTGGGAGCAGACGGAGGGGCGGATCACCCACTTCGTCGCCGGCGTCGGCACCGGCGGCACCATCTCCGGCACCGGCCGCTACCTGAAGGACGCCAGCCAGGGCCGGGTCCAGGTCGTCGGCGCCGACCCCGAGGGCTCCGTGTACTCCGGCGGGTCCGGGCGGCCGTACCTGGTCGAGGGCGTCGGCGAGGACTTCTGGCCGACCGCCTACGACCGCACCGTCGCCGACGAGATCGTCCCCGTCTCCGACAAGGACTCCTTCCAGATGACCCGGCGGCTGGCCAAGGAGGAGGGCCTGCTGGTGGGCGGCTCCTGCGGCATGGCCGTCGTCGCCGCGCTGCGCGTCGCCGAGCGGCTCGGCCCGGACGACGTCGTCGTCGTCCTGCTGCCCGACAGCGGCCGCGGCTACCTCTCCAAGATCTTCAACGACGAGTGGATGGCCGACTACGGCTTCCTCGAGGACGACGGCCCCAGCGCCCGCGTCGCCGACGTCCTCAACGACAAGGTGCACGGCGCCATCCCGTCCCTCGTCCACATGCACCCCGACGAGACCGTGGGCCAGGCCATCGAGGTGCTGCGCGAGTACGGCGTCTCGCAGATGCCGATCGTGAAGCCGGGCGCCGGTCACCCGGACGTCATGGCCGCCGAGGTCGTCGGGTCGGTCGTGGAACGGGAGCTGCTGGACGCCCTGTTCACCCAGCGGGCCTCGCTCGACGACCCGCTGGAGAAGCACATGTCCGCGCCGCTGCCGCAGGTCGGCTCCGGCGAGCCGGTGGGCGACCTGATGTCCGTGCTCGGCACGGCCGACGCGGCGATCGTCCTCGTCGAGGGCAAGCCCACCGGGGTCGTCAGCCGCCAGGACCTGCTGGCCTTCCTCGCCAAGGGCGGTAAGTGACCTTTGCGTGACGGGGGCCGTGACGGCGGGGAAACCTGCGGTGAACGGCCCCCCGGAGCGCCGGACTTCCGTTTCCCCACCGGATCGGTGGACTTCGCGGAATCGGTACGCGCGTGTCACGTGCACGCAGCACCCGGTTAACACGCGTCCGGCATCGTGGTGGGTGTCGGCGGGGAGCGGCTCCCCCGCCGGCGGGCGAACGGCGTCACGGACCTCCGGAGCGGCTCCCGGACCTCCCACGACGCCACGGACGCGCAAGCCCGGCCTGACCCGGCCCGCGTCCCTCGCGGGGACCGCCGTCGTCCCGCCCCCCGGCAACGGGGGTGCGGCGGTCCCCGCGCAAGCCTCCCGGCCCGGCCGGGCGCCCGCCCGCGGCCCGGCTTCTCAGGGTGACGTCCGCACCGGTGCGGCTCCCCAACTGCCCAGCAGCCTCAGCCGTTCCTCCGTCTCGGAGCCCGCCTCCGCGGTGTAGACCAGCAGGGTCTGGTCCGGGTCCGCCCCCACCGCCAGCGTCTCGTAGGGGAAGGTCAGCAGACCCGCGACCGGGTGCTGGATCCGCTTCACCCCGTAGGCGCACTCCCGGACCGGATGGTCGGCCCACAGCCTGCGGAACTCCTCGCTCTTCAGCGACAGTTCCCCCACCAGCGCGGTCAGCCGGCGGTCGTCCTGGTGATGGCCCGCCAGCATCCGCAGGTGCGCCACGCACTGGACGGCGACCGCGGACCACTCCGGGTAGAAGTCGCGCGAGCCGGGGTCGAGGAACACGTGCCGGGGGATGCTGCGGCCCTCGAACCCGCTCCCGCTGTACCCGAAGACCGCGTCGGCGAGCGGGTTCCACGCCAGCACGTCCATCCGCTGGTCCAGCACGAACGCGGGAGTGCGCTCCATGCTGTCGAGCAGCGCCCGCACCCCCGGCCGGACACGGGGCGCGGACGGCCGCCCGGCGGGCCTGCGGGGGCGGGCGACGGCGCGCAGGTAGGCGTGCTCGGTGTCGTCCAGGCGCAGGACGCGGGCCACCGCGTCCAGGACCGCGTCGCTGACGGCGGGGCCGCGGCCCTGCTCCAGGCGTATGTAGTAGTCGACGCTCACTCCAGCGAGCTGCGCCACCTCCTCGCGCCGCAGACCGGGGACGCGCCGGCGCCCGTGCGAGGGCAGTCCGACCTCCTCCGGCCGGATGCGAGCACGGCGCGAGCGCAGAAAATCTCCGAGGTCCCCGTCCATGGGTCCGATCGTAGGGGACGGGCGCCCGGCGATCCTGGTACTGCCGGACCCAGGAAAAGCGCATCCCTGGGTAGCTCCGGGACGGGCGGCCACAGTGGTGCGTGCCGCCGGGGAGACGCCCCGGCCCACCGCACCGGGAGCGACGGATGACGCACCAGAACCCGCACCAGAACCCGCACGAGAACCTGCACGGTGCCCCGCACGACGACCCGCGGCGGAACCCGCGGGACGTCCCGTTCGCGACGCCGTACCCGAGCCTCGCCGGGCGCACCGCTGTCGTCACCGGCGCCGCCAGCGGGATCGGGGAGGCGGTGGCCGCGCTGCTCGCCGCGTCGGGCGCACGGGTCGCGCTGCTGGCCCGGCGCGCGGACCGGCTGGAAGCGGTCGCCGAGAAGATCCGCGCCGACGGCGGCGAGGCCCTCGCGGTCGTCGCCGACGTCACCGACGACGCGTCCGTGACCGCCGCCGCCGACCGGATCAGGGAGGCCTACGGGACCGTCGACCTGGTCGTCAACAACGCCGGCGTCATGCTGCCCAACCCCGTCGACGCCGGCCGCGCCGACGAGTGGCAGCGGATGCTCGACACCAACGTCACCGGGGTGCTGCGCATGATCCGCGCCTTCACCGGCGACCTGGTGGAGAGCGCGGCCCGCGGGCGCGCCGCCGACCTGGTGAACGTGTCGTCCATCGGCGCGCACATCACGTTCCCGAACTACGCGGTGTACGGCGCGACCAAGGCCGCCGTCACCTATCTGTCCCAGTCGCTGCGCACCGAGTTCGGGCCGCGGGACGTGCGGGTCACCAACGTCGAGCCGGGGCTGACGGAGACCGAACTGGCGACGCATCTCGACAACGACGAACTGGCCGGGCAGCTGGACGGCATGCTCGACGCCATCGGGGCGCTGTCCTCGGCGGAGATCGCCGACGTCGTCGCCTACGCGACCAGCCGCCCCCGGCACGTCAACCTGCGCCAGATCGTGGTCCTGCCGACCCGGCAGGCGTGACGCCCCGGGCGCGGATCAGTCGTCGTCCCGCACGGACCGCCGGCGCGGACCCGGCAGCAGTTCGGGGTTGCTGCGGGCGGCCTGGACGAAGTTCACGCCGACGACGCCGATCCAGGTGGTGACCACGCCGGCGAAACCGGCGAAGGCGCCGCAGACCGCCGACAGCGGGATCGCCAGGATCAGCGAGACGATGCCGAAGCCGAAGCGCTCGCCCCAGGAGTCCGCCGACCCGGGCGAGCGGGTCCCCCGGGCCGTCGCCATTTGCTGCTCGGCGAGCCGGCGCCGCACCCGGCGCTCCACCGCGCTGTCGATGCGCTGGTCGACCTTCTCCAGGAACGAGTCGACCAGCGCGGACTCGTACTCCTCGCCCAGCTCCCTGCGCGTCTGCAAGGTGGCGTCCAGCTCCTTCTTCAGGTCCGTGTCCCGCGCGTCCATGGCCGTCTCCCGTCCCGTCATGGACAAAGGCTAGGGAGCGGGGGGCGTCCGGCGCACTGGGGTTAGCCCCCCTGTCCCGGTGGGGCCCGCGGGCGGGAACCCCTTGCCCGGCTGTATGACGTCATGCAGAGTTCTCGGTGAGTGAATGGATCGTCGACGGAGCGGCGCGATGGCGTCCGGTCCGGCCTCGGGTGCGAGGTGCGGTCCGGGCCGGGGCCCTGGCGCACCGCCGGACCGGTTCACGGACACCACGGACACCACGGACACCACGGACACCTGGAGGGGGAGCGGGGCATGAGCGCGCAGACGGAGTTCGGCGAGAGCGGGCCGGGGCACGGGGCGGACGGTCCCGCCGCCCGGCTTCAGACCCTCTTCGAGGGGCACCGGCTGACGCCGACGCAGCGGCGGATCGCCCACAGCATGGTGCGCCGGGCGGCCGACGTGCCGTTCCTGTCCAGTGTGGAACTGGCCGAGCTGGCCGGGGTCAGCCAGCCGTCCGTCACCCGCTTCGCGGTCGCCCTCGGCTTCGACGGCTACCCCGCCCTGCGCCGGCATCTGCGCGAGGTCGCCCCCGCCGGGCAGCCCGCCGAAGCCGCCTCGTACAACGAGTACCAGCAGGCCGTCGAGGCCGAGATCGAGAACCTGCGCCACCTCGCCGAGGCGCTCGCCGACCCCCGCCCGGTGCGGCGGGCGGGCCGGCTGCTGGCGGCCTCGCGCCCGCTGCCCGTCCTCGGCCTGCGGGCCGCCGCCTCCCAGGCGTACGGATTCGCGTACTTCGCCGCCAAGGTCCATCCGGACGTACGGCTGCTGCACGAGGGCGGCACCATGATCCACGACCGGATCGACGCTGCCGTCCGGGCCGGCGCCTCCGCCCTGCTCTGCTTCGCGCTGCCCCGGCACCCGCGCGAGGTCGTCGACACCCTCGGCTACGCGCGGGAGGCCGGGCTGAGCGTGGTGACGGTCGCCGACTCCGCGTTCGCGCCGGTCGCCAAGGTCTCCGACCTGCTGCTGCCGGCCGCCGTCGGCACCGGACTCGCCTTCGACACGGCCTGTGCGCCGATGCTGCTCGGGCGGGTGCTGCTGGAGGCGATGTGCGACGACCTGCCCGACGCGCAGGCCCGGCTGGAGGAGTTCGACACGCGGGCGGCGGCGCGCGGCCTGTTCGTGGAGTGACCCCGCCCGCCGGGGCGGCGCGCTCTCAGACTCGTCTCACGTTCGCTCACTAGTCTGCGCGGTCACGGAAACAGTGCCTGAGTGACGAGGAGGCGGACGTGGCACGCGGAGGACAGGGGTTGGCTCGGGTGGCCGTCGTCGTACGGGCCGGAGCCGCGCCGATGTGGTGGTGCGGGGTGGTGGCGGCGGGGGTCGGCGTCCTGACGCCGGGCCTCACGGGACGGCGGATCGGCGTGCTCGCCGGGGCCGCGCTGTTCATCGTGGCCGCGGCGCTGACGGGACTGCGCGGCCGGCGCCGGTTCACCGAGCTGGGCCGCGGAGTCGCCCGGGCCGGCAAGCACGACGTGCTGCAGGACAGGGCGGTCACCGTGCGCACCTGGCGGCGCGGTCACCGCTGGTGGCTGCTGCTCGCCTTCCTCGGCGCGCTGGCCGCCTCCCTCGCGGCGCCCTCGGCCGGCGGACTGCTGCTCGCCGGCTGCGGGGCCGGGCTGCACTGGAAGGCCGCCTGGATCGGACGGCGCGAGCGGGAGAACGACGTGCTGCTGTGGGTGCGCGTCGACTGGCTCGACCGGCACGGCGGACGCCCGGCCGGCAAGGCCGTCAAGGCGTACCGCGGCACCGGCGTCGCGGCGGGCGACGCGGCACCGGGCGGAGCGCGCCGCCGCACCGCGGCCCTGGCCGCCTGAGGACCGGCGGGGACGGGGACGTGCGGACCGGGGCGCGGAACGGGGCCTTGACCGGGACGGGTCCTGACCGGGACGGGCCCTGATCGGGACGGGCCCTGACCGGGACCGGCCCTGATCGAGGCGGGTCCTGACCGGGACCGGCCCTGTTCGGGACGGGCCCTGACCGGGACCGGCCCTGACCGGGACCGGCCCTGACCGGGACCGGCCCTGATCGAGGCGGGCGCGGACCGGGCCGGGACGGGCAAGTGCCCTGCGGCCGGGTCCGCGCGCTCGCGCCGGATGCGCGGGCGGGATCCCGGAGGGGGCCGCCCGGCGCGGGGCTCAGACCTCCAGCTCCTCCTCGATCTTCCTCAGCTGGTGGCGGGCCATCGCGAGGTTGGCCCGCTTGGCGTCCAGGACCAGGTACATGAACAGTCCGTTGCCGCCGCGGCCGCTGATCAGTCTGATCAGGTGGTACTGGTCGTTCAGGGTGATCAGGATGTCCTCGATCTCGCCCTTGAGCCCGAGGTGTTCCATGGTGCGCATCTTGGCGCGCACCACGTCGGTGTTGCCGGCGGCGGCGACGTTCAGGTCGAAGGTCTTGCTGCCGCCCAGCGTGCCGAGCGCCATGCCGCTGGTGTAGTCGACGAGCGCGACGCCCGTCGCCCCCTCGATGGAGGCGAGGCACTCTTTCAGCGTGGTTTCGGTGTTGGCCATGACGTGTGCTCCTCGGTTCCTGTCAGCTTTCGGTGGTGGTGCGCGCGTTGGCGGTGGCCGGGCCGCGCGCCGTTCTGGTCCGTGGGGTCGGGGGCTTGGCCGGTGTGCGCACCGGCGGCTTGGCGGGGGGCTTCGGCGGCGCCTCGGCGGGCGAGGCCCGTGCCCGCCGGGCGGCCGCCTCCCGGGCGTCCACCAGCTCCCCGACGCGGGCTCCGGCGCGGCGGCCCTCCAGGTGCAGCCGGCCGACGTTGACGCGGTCCTGCGCGAGCAGGGTCAGCACGGCGGACTCACCGGCCGCGTACGTGGCGACGTAGCCGTACCGGCCGCGCACGAGCAGCTCGCGGAAGTCGCCCTGGCCGGTGGTGTCCGCCATCCGCACCGCGACGCCGAGGGCGGCGGCGGTCAGCGCGGCCACCACCTCCGGCTCCACGCCGGGCGTGTCGTGGGCGAGGACGAGGCCGTCCACGCCGGCCGCGAGGGCGCCTGTCAGCTGGGGCACTCGCGCCCGCAGCCGCCGCAGTTCGTCGAGTATCTCGGGCGCCGAGGCCATCAGCTCGCTCCTCTCGGCACGCGGTCGCTGCCGTTCAAAGGGCCTCCAGCGCATCCCTGAGCCTCTTCAGCAGGGTGATGTCGGGGTCGTTGACGCGGGGCAGGGTGATGCCCCGCGGCGGTTCGGCCGCGGCGGTCGCGGCGGTCGCGGCGAGCGCGTGACGGGGCGGCAGGCCGGGCCCGGCGGCGGCCGGGGATTTCGGGGCGCGCGGCGGCGGGAACAGGGCCGTCAGCAGCCCCGCCGCGGCCAGCCGCCGGACGTCGACCAGGGTGTGGAAGGCCTGCCGGCCCAGCTTGCGGGCGATGTCCGGCGCGGTGCGCACACCGTCCGCCAGGGCCAGCACCGCGCCCTGCCGGGCGGTCGGCGTCGGCGCGGCGACGGCGTCGGCGCGGCGCAGCGGCGCCCCGTCGGTCAGCGGGTCCGGCCACAGCCGGTCCAGCAGCTCGCGCCGGCGCAGCGTCTCGCGCTCGACCGCGGCGACCGGGACGGGCCGCAGGGCGCCCAGCCAGTGCCCGGCCCCGTAGCGGAAGTGCCCGGGGGTGCTGCTGGGGGCGAGCGCGAAGTAGGCCGCGTCGTACACCGCCTCCAGGTGGCACAGCTCCAGCGCGCCGCGCGGGACGCGGCCGGCGTCGAGCAGCAGCCGGGCGGCGCCGTACTCCTCGTCGGCCCGGTCCACCGCGTCCTGCCAGACGGCGGGGGCGAGGGTGCCGTGGGCCAGGAGGAGCACGTCGAGGCCCGGGGCGAGCGGGCTCTCGGCGTGCACCACGCGGCCCTCGGCGAGGTAGAGCGAGCCGCGCTCGCGCTCCAGGACGCCCGTCGCCCGCTCGGCCGCGAGCCGGGTGAGCATCGGCGACAGCGCGCCGCCGCGGTCGCGGGCCCCGGACTTCTCCCGCACGGGCAGCCGGGGCGGCGGGGTCGTCCCCTGGGGGTGCGTTCTCACCGCGGTCACCCGAGCACCAGCCGTCCGGCCATCTCGCCCAGCCGGATCCGGGCGAGCGCCAGGTTGCCGTCCGGCCGGCCCAGCCACACGTGCAGGAACACGCTGCTGTCGAAGGACGTCGGCACGAAGCGCAGCACGTGGTAGCTGTCCCGGTTGCTGATGATCAGGTCCTCGACCGGGGGATCGACGCCGGCCGCCCCGGCCGTCGCGTCGCCCCCGCCGGGTCCGTCGCCGCCGTCGGCGTGCTCGTGGCGGGCGTAGCCGTCGGGCGCGAAGGCCCGCTGCTCCGCCGTGAGCCGGGCGACCTCGGCGGCCTCGGCCGCGGCCGCCTCGTGGTCGCCGCCGGGGAACTCCCCGACCGCGCCCAGGGCCAGTCCGCTCGTCCAGTCGACCAACGCGGCGCCCCGTGCGCCGGGCAGCCGCATGGCCTCCAGTAGACACTCGTCGATTCCGGGCACCGTTGGCTCCCCTCCCGCCTGCGGTTCGGCTGAGTGATGAAGAAGCTACGCAACGTAGGCGCGAGGGGGTGAGTCTTCTGGCATTTTCCAGCGGAACATGCGGCGGGATGGCTAACGTGGGTCGACTGACCTCGTTTCGGGCCGGCCGGCGCCCCATGTGTCCCTTCAACACCTCGCGACCGGCGCACGTCAACGGCGCGCGTGTCCCGCCGGGGTGGTGCGCGGCGCATTGCGCGCCCCCGTCGCCCCTTCCCTTTCCCTCCCCCGTCGGGGTGCGTTCCCTCCCGTCCTCCCGGCGTGGCTGGTCGCGTGCCCGGAGCGCGGCTCGTCGCGCCCGTGTATTGACTAGCTCTATTCAGAACGTCAGGATGTGAATAACAACAGCAAAATCCGCCAGGATCACCCATCCGCAAGGAGGCCGACCATGTCAGGACCCCGCCCCGTACGAGCGCCGCGCGGTACGGAACTGAGCGCCCTGGGATGGCAGCAGGAGGCCGCGCTGCGGATGCTGCAGAACAACCTCGACCCCGAGGTCGCCGAGCACCCCGACAAGCTCGTCGTCTACGGCGGCACCGGCAAGGCCGCCCGCGACTGGCGCTCCTTCGACGCGATGGTCCGCACCCTGCGCACCCTCAAGCAGGACGAGACCATGCTCGTCCAGTCCGGCCGCCCGGTCGGCGTCATGCAGACCCACGAGTGGGCCCCGCGCGTCCTCATCGCCAACTCCAACCTCGTCGGCGACTGGGCCAACTGGGAGGAGTTCCGCCGCCTGGAACAGCTGGGCCTGACCATGTACGGCCAGATGACCGCCGGGTCCTGGATCTACATCGGCACCCAGGGCATCCTCCAGGGCACCTACGAGACCTTCGCCGCCGTCGCCGCGAAGAAGTTCGGCGGCACCCTCGCCGGCACGATCACCCTCACCGCGGGCCTCGGCGGCATGGGCGGCGCCCAGCCGCTCGCCGTGACGATGAACGACGGCGTGGCGATCTGCGTCGACTGCGACCCGCGCGCCATCGACCGCCGCATCGAGCACCGCTACCTGGACGTCCGGGCCGACGACCTCGACCACGCGCTCCGGCTCGCCGTGGAGGCCAGGGACCAGCGCAGGCCCCTGTCCATCGGCGTCCTCGGCAACGCCGCCGAGGTCGTCCCGCAGCTGCTGGCGATGGGCGCGCCCGTCGACATCGTCACCGACCAGACCTCCGCCCACGACCCGCTGGCGTACCTGCCCACCGGCATCGCCTTCGAGGACATGGCCGACGCCGCCGAGAAGGACCCGGCCGGATTCACCACCCGGGCCCGCGAGTCGATGGCCCGCCACGTCGAGGCGATGGTCGGCTTCATGGACGCCGGCGCCGAGGTCTTCGACTACGGCAACTCCATCCGCGGCGAGGCCCGGCTGGCCGGCTACGACCGCGCGTTCGCCTTCCCCGGCTTCGTCCCGGCCTACATCCGCCCGCTGTTCTGCGAGGGCAAGGGCCCCTTCCGCTGGGCCGCCCTGTCCGGCGAGGCCTCGGACATCGCCAAGACCGACAAGGCGATCCTCGACCTCTTCCCGGAGAACGAGTCCCTCGCCCGCTGGATCAAGCTGGCCGGCGAACGCGTCCACTTCCAGGGCCTGCCCGCCCGCATCTGCTGGCTCGGCTACGGCGAACGCGACAAGGCCGGCGAGCGCTTCAACGACATGGTGGCGTCGGGCGAACTGGCCGCCCCCCTCGCCATCGGCCGCGACCACCTCGACTGCGGCTCGGTCGCCTCCCCGTACCGCGAGACCGAGGCCATGCTCGACGGCTCCGACGCGATCGCCGACTGGCCGCTGCTGAACGCCATGGTCAACGTCGCCTCGGGCGCCTCCTGGGTCTCCCTCCACCACGGCGGCGGCGTCGGCATGGGCCGCTCCATCCACGCCGGCCAGGTCTCGGTGGCGGACGGCACCAGGCTCGCCGGCGAGAAGATCCGCCGCGTGCTGACCAACGACCCCGGCATGGGCGTCATCCGGCACGTCGACGCCGGCTACGACATCGCAGAGTCCGTCGCCGACGAGCGGGGCGTGCGCGTGCCGATGAACGAGGGCGAGGGCGAGGCGCGGTGACGACCGCAGACGGCCGTGCGGCGGGCGCCGAGCGCCCGTCGCCGCCCCCCGCCGACCGGCCCCGCACGGGCCCCCGCGCGCACGAGCCGCAGTACCATGAGCCGCATGCGCCGGCGTCCCCGGTGGCCGGCGCCTCCTTCCAGGAGATGTGGCGCGAACTCGCGCCCCTCGGGCGGCACCGCGACTCCGGCGGCTACCGCCGCTACGCCTGGACCGCCGCCGACGCCGACTGCCGCGCCTGGTTCCGGCAGCAGGCCGAGACACGAGGGCTGGCCTACGAGGTCGACCGCAACGGCAACCAGTGGGCCTGGCTCGGCGACCCCGGCGCCGGGGACGCCGTCGTCACCGGCTCGCATCTCGACTCCGTGCCCGACGGCGGCGCCTTCGACGGGCCCCTCGGCGTCGTGTCCTCGTTCGCGGCCCTCGACGAACTGCTCGCCCGGGGCGTGGAGTTCACCAGGCCGCTCGCCCTCGTCAACTTCGGGGACGAGGAGGGCGCCCGCTTCGGCCTGGCCTGCGTCGGGTCGCGCCTCGCCGCCGGGCAGCTCACCGTCGAGCAGGCGCACCGGCTCACCGACGCCGAGGGGATCACCCTGCCGCGGGCCATGGAGGCCGCCGGCCACGACCCCGACGCCCTCGGCGCCGACCCGGAGCGGCTCGGCCGCATCGGCGCGTTCGTGGAACTGCACGTCGAACAGGGCCGCGCCCTGGACCTCAGCGGCGACCGGGTCGGCCTCGCCAGCGCCATCTGGCCGCACGGACGCTGGCGGTTCGACTTCCGCGGCGAGGCCAACCACGCCGGCACCACCCGCCTCGCGGACCGGCGCGACCCCATGCTGTCCTACGCCGAGACGGTCCTCGCTGCCCGCCGCGAGGCCGAACTCGCGGGCGCCGTCGCCACTTTCGGCAAGATCTCCGTCGAGCCGAACGGCGTCAACGCCATCCCCTCCCTGGTGCGCGGCTGGCTCGACTCCCGCGCCGCCGACCAGGCCACCCTGGACCAGGTCGTCGAGGGCGTCGAGAAGGCCGCCCTCGGCTACGCGCAGGCCCACGGGATCGACCTGGACGTCGTCCGCGAGTCGTTCACGCCCGTCGTCGAGTTCGACCACGCCCTGCGCGACGAACTGGCCCGCATCCTGGGCGCCGGCGCGGGCGCGGGCGACACCGCGGGAACGGGCGGGAGCGGGACCGGTCTCAGGGTGCCCGTGCTCGGAACGGGCGCCGGACACGACGCCGGAATCCTCTCCGCGAGCATCCCGACCGCCATGCTGTTCGTGCGCAACCCCACGGGCGTCTCGCACTCCCCGGCCGAGTTCGCCGCCGAGGACGACTGCGTGGCCGGGGTGCTCGCACTCGCCGACGCACTGGAAGGGCTGGCCTGCAGGTGACCCACCCCCACACGCGCACGTACTGGCTGGAGCACGCCTGGCTCGACACCCACGTCGAGCCGGGAGTCGCCGTCGACGTCGCGGACGGCCGGCTCACGGCCGTCCGCACGGACGTGCCGGCCCCGCCACCCGGCGCCGAGATCCTGCGCGGCCTGACCCTGCCGGGGCTGGCGAACGCCCACTCGCACGCCTTCCACCGCGCGCTGCGCGGAACCGTCCAGGTCGGCTCCGGCACCTTCTGGACCTGGCGCGAGGTCATGTACTCGGTCGCCGACAAGCTCACGCCGGAGACCTACCACGCGCTGGCCCGCGCCGTGTACGCCGAGATGGCGTTGGCGGGCGTCACCTCCGTCGGCGAGTTCCACTACGTGCACCACGCCCCCGGCGGCGCCCGCTACGCCGACCCCAACGCCATGGGCGAGGCCCTGATCGCGGCGGCCGCCGACGCCGGCATCCGCATCACCCTCCTCGACACCGCCTATCTGTCCTCCGGCTTCGGACAGCCGCCCACCGCCCACCAGCTGCGGTTCTCCGACGGGAGCGCCGAAGCCTGGGCCGAACGCTGTTCAGTTCTCAAGGAACGGGATCACGCGCGGATCGGAGCGGCCGTCCACTCCGTGCGGGCCGTGCCCGCCGGCCAGATGGAGACCGTCGCCCGGTGGGCCGAGGAGCGGCGCGCCCCGCTCCATGTGCACCTGTCCGAGCAGACGGCCGAGAACGACGCCTGCCGCGAGGCCCACGGGTGCACCCCGACCCAGCTGCTCGCCCTGCACGGCGTGCTCGGGCCGCGCACCACCGGCGTCCACAACACCCACCTCACCGCCGAGGACGTCTCCCTCATCGGCCGCAGCGGCACCGGAACCTGCATGTGCCCCACCACCGAACGCGACCTCGCCGACGGCATCGGGCCCGCCGTCGCCCTGCAGAACGAGGGCTCACCGCTCTGCCTGGGCTCCGACAGCCACGCCGTCATCGACCTCCTCGAAGAGGCCCGCGCGATGGAACTCGACGAGCGCCTGCGCACCCGCACCCGCGGTCACTGGACCGCGGCCGCGCTGCTGCGCGCCGCGTCCGCCGACGGCCACGCGGCCCTCGGCTGGCACGAGGCCGGCAGGATCGAGGAGGGCGGGCTCGCCGACCTCACGACCATCGCGCTCGACTCGGTCAGGACAGCGGGGCCGCTGCCCCGGCTCGGCGCCGAGACGGCCGTATTCGCCGCGAGCGCGGCGGACGTCCGGCACACCGTCGTGGGCGGACGGCATGTCGTACGGGACGGGGCGCACACGCTCGTGCCGGATGTGCCGCAGGCCCTCGCGCAGGCCGTCGACGCCCTGCGCGGCTGACCACCGCCCCCCGCCCGGCCACCCATGAGGACGCCATGAGCAGCACCGTCATCACCAACATCGCCACGCTGGTCACCAACGATCCCTCCCTCGGACACGGGTCCCCCCGGTCGGACGCCTTCGAGGACGGGGGCAGCTCGCCCCTCGGCCTGATCCGGGACGCGGCGGTCGTCATCGACGGCGACCGGATCGCGTGGACCGGTGAATCAAGCAAAGCACCCGCCACTGACAACCGGGTCGACGCCGGCGGCCGCGCGGTCCTCCCCGGCTTCGTCGACTCCCACTCCCACCTGGTGTTCGCGGGCGACCGCACCGAGGAGTTCAACGCCCGCATGTCCGGCCGCGGTTACACGGCGGGCGGCATCCGCACGACCGTGGCGGCCACCCGGGCCGCGAGCGACGAGGAACTGGAGGTCAACCTCACCCGTTATCTGAGCGAGGCCCTCAGCCAGGGCACCACCACCATGGAGACCAAGTCCGGCTACGGCCTGACGGTCGCCGACGAGGCGCGCGCCCTGCGCCTCGCGGCACGCCACACCGACGAGGTCACCTACCTCGGCGCCCACATCGTCCCCCCCGACCACGCCGACGACCCGGCCGCCTACGTCGCCCTGGTCACCGGCGAGATGCTCGACGCCTGCGCCCCGCACGCCCGCTGGATCGACGTGTTCTGCGAGAAGGGCGCCTTCGACGGGGACCAGGCCCGCGCGATCCTCACCGCCGGCCGGGCGAAGGGGCTGCACCCCCGCATCCACGCCAACCAGCTCTCCCACGGCCCCGGCGTGCAGCTGGCGGTCGAGCTGGACGCGGCCAGCGCCGACCACTGCACCCACCTCACGGACGCGGACGTGGACGCCCTCGCGAGCGGCGAGACCGTCGCCACACTGCTGCCCGGCGCCGAGTTCTCCACCCGTGCCGCGTGGCCGGACGCCCGCCGGCTGCTGGACGCGGGCGTCACCGTCGCCCTCTCCACGGACTGCAACCCCGGTTCGTCCTTCACGTCGTCCATGCCGTTCTGCGTCGCGCTCGCCGTGCGGGACATGGGGATGACCCCGGACGAGGCGGTGTGGTCGGCCACGGCGGGCGGCGCCGCGGCCCTGCGCCGCACGGACGTGGGCCGCGTGACCCCCGGCGCGTACGCCGACCTGACCCTGCTGGACGCTCCCAGCCACGTCCACCTGGCCTACCGGCCGGGAGTTCCCCTGGTGTCCGGCGTCTGGCGCAGGGGCGTGCGCGTGGTCTGAGGGGGCGCGGACCGGGGGAGCGGTCGGGTTCCTCCGGACGAGGTCTCCCCAGGGAGTCCCGTCAAGGCCGCGTCCGAGCCCTCGGCGGCGGCGGCGGTTGCGGCGGCAGCGGCGGCGGCCTCGGTGACGGCGGTGGCCTCAGCGGCCTCGATGGCGGGGGCGGAGGCGCGCTGCCGGTCGGCGGCCGACCTGCCCCAGCCGGTGCCGACGAGCACGAGCACCGCGCCCACGAACCCGAGCGTGCCGGGCCGGTCCCCGGCGAGGGCGACGCCCACCGCCGCCGCCCACACCGGCTCGGTGCCCAGCAGCAGACTGACCCGCGACGGCGACGTGCGGCGGACCGCCCACATCTGCACGAAGAACGCGAACAGTGTGCAGAAGACGGACAGGTAGACCAGGCGGGCCCAGTCGCCGGAGTCGAAGCGCGCCGCCGCGGCCCACGGCGAGGCGCCCGTGCCGGGCACGGCCGCCAGCAGCGCGAACACGGCGACCGCGCCGCCCAGTTGGACCGTCGTCAGCGACAGCGCGTCCGCGCCGCGCACCGACTCCATGCGCGCCATGGCGAGGACGTGCACGGTACGGGCCACCGCCGCCCCCAGCATCAGCAGATCGCCCCCGGACGGGGCCGTGAACCCCGCGCCCTGGGTGAGCAGCGCCACGCCGAGCACCGACAGGCCCGCCGCGGCCATGAAGGCCCCCGGGAGCCGCACGCCCCGTGCCCGGCTCTCCGCGAGCGGCGTGAACACCATCGTCAGGCTGATGATCAGTCCGGCGTTGGTCGCGGAGGTGTGGACGACGCCGTACGTCTCCAGCAGGAAGATCCCGGCGAGCACCAGGCCCAGCAGCGAGGCGCCGCGCCACTGCGCGGCCGTCAGCGCCCGCAGCCGCCGCCGTCCGGCCACCGCCAGCACGGGGAGCACCACGGCGAACCGCAGCACCAGCACGGCGATGACGGTCTGCGCCGTGGTGACGCCCTTGGCGGCGAGGTAACTGGACCCCCACACGGCGGCGACCAGCAGGACGGGCACGTCGGCGAGAGGCCCCGGCCGGGCTGCGGGGACTGCGGGGGCTGCGGGAGAGCGGGGCACGGGGGCTCCTCAGGGGCAGACGACGCGGGCCAGCGGCGCTGCTGGTTCGAGGGCCGGGCCAGCGTAGTCGCCGGGAGGGAAGCGGCCGGCGGATTTTCATGGCCGGGTGGACAGACGTCCGCGCCCGGTGATCGAGTACAGGTCGATCACCGGGCGCGGACGGCGGAGGTCTGCCGGGGCCCTACTCCTCGACGGTCAGCGCCTTGCGCAGCCGCACCAGGGTGCGCGACAGCAGCCGCGACACGTGCATCTGCGAGATGCCGAGCTCCTCGCCGATCTCCGACTGGGTCAGATTGGCGACGAAGCGGAGGGAGAGGATCTGCCGGTCGCGGGGTGCGAGTTCGGCGATCAGGGGCTTCAGCGACTCGATGTACTCGATGCCTTCGAGGCTGTTGTCCTCGTAGCCGATGCGATGGGCGAGGGCGCCCTCCGCGTCGTCGTCCTGCGCCTGCGCGTCCAGCGAGGACGCCGTGTAGGCGTTGGACGCGGCCATGCCCTCGACGACCTCGTCGCCGGAGAGGCCGAGACGCTCGGCCAGTTCCGCGACGGTCGGCGCGCGGTCCAGCTTCTGGGCCAGTTCGTCGCCCGCCTTGGCCAGGTCGAGCCGCAGCTCCTGGAGCCGGCGCGGGACGCGCACGGACCACGACGTGTCGCGGAAGAAGCGCTTGATCTCGCCGATGATGGTCGGCATCGCGAAGGTCGGGAACTCGACGCCCCGCGAGAGTTCGAAGCGGTCGATCGCCTTGATCAGGCCGATGGTGCCGACCTGCACGATGTCCTCCATGGGCTCGCTGCGGGAGCGGAACCGGGAGGCGGCGAACTTGACCAGCGCGAGGTTCAGTTCGACGAGCGTGTTGCGCACGTACGCGTGGTCGTGCGTGCCCTCTTCGAGGGATTCGAGCCGGGCGAACAGGGTCTTGGACAGGGCCCGCGCGTCGACGGCTCCGACCTCGTCGAACGGGGGGATCTCCGGGAGTCCGGCGAGGGCGTCGGTGGGGTCGACGTCCGGCACCGCGATGTGTGCGATGGGTTCCAGATGTTCCTGGTCCGGAGGGGGTGTCGACGTCGCTCCGCGGGTATGCGGTGCGTCGAGCCGGGGTGACATGATGTCCTCCATCGTTCTCGGCGTATGGCTGCCGAAGCCAGTGAGCGCACTACGGTGTGCGGCGCCTCCAAAGCCGGCCGTGTCGGTCTGCGTGTTCGTACTAGGCCTACCTGCTTTACTTGACCGATCGCAAGTGCGTTTTGTCCGTTTATGTCTGTTTGTGTGTGATTGTTCGGGTGTTGAGGTGCGGGTCGAGGGCGTAGTGTTCGAGGGCGTCAGAAAGCAGTTCGCGACCCAGGAGAAGAGACGGCATGGACCGCGGGACGGTCGGCAGCGCACAGTCGGGCCGGCTTCTGGTCGAGGTGCGGGAAGAGGGCCCCAGTGCCGTCGTGACCCCGGCGGGTGAGTTGGATCACCACACCGCCGATTTGTTGCGTGAGCCACTCGAAGCCTGCCTCGCCAGAGGTCACAGTCGCCTGGTGGTCGACTGCACGCGCCTGGAGTTCTGTGACTCCACCGGGCTCAACGTGCTGCTCGGAGCCCGCCTCAAGGCGGAGGCGGCCGGCGGCGGAGTCCATCTGGCGGGCATGCTGCCCGTGGTGGCCAGGGTCTTCGAGATCACCGGTGCGGACGCCGTGTTCACCGTGCACGACACGGTCGAGGCGGCGCTGGCCGACGGGCGCGACGGACAGGACGAGGACGGCTGAGTTCCGCCGTCCGCCCGGCGTCGGCCCGACACGGGCGAGATGAGGGGTGTCCCGCCCGTCACGCCGGGCAGGAGTCATCCTGAACCCGCACATCCCGGCGGTGGCGCCGATACGAACGCCGTCCGGTTACGTACGACTCTGCAGAGATCCGACTCTTGAATGGTGAACCGGTCAATCGGGGAATCGGTGAGGTGAAGCGCTGATGAGCACCACCCGGCCTTACTCGCCGGGCGACCGCGGCCCGGAGCCCAGCCCGGAGCCCAGCGGCGCTTCCGGGACGTCCCACGGGGACGCGCGGGGGGCTGGGACGTCCGGCGGAGGCACGGCTGCCGTGCCGCCCGCGTCGCCGGGCGGCCGTCAGGTACGCCGGCTGAACTTCGAGGACGCCAGCGGTGTCGTCCCGCTCGCCCGCGACTTCGCCCGCCAGGCGCTCTACGCGTGGGGCTGGCTGCCGGCCGCCACCGCCGACCGGCGGGCCGCCGCCGAGGACGTGCTGCTCGTCGTCTCCGAGCTGGTCACCAACGCGTGCCTGCACGCCGAGGGGCCGGACGCGATGGTCCTGGGCTGCGACAACAAGGTGATCCGCGTCGAGGTCTCGGACCGCGGCACGGGCCAGCCGGCGCCCCGCACCCCGCACCGCGCGGGCCGCCCCGGCGGACACGGCATGTTCATCGTCCAGCGTCTCTGCCTGGACTGGGGCGTCATGCGGGCCCAGGGCGTAGCGGGCAAGACGGTCTGGGCGGAACTGGGCGCCGCACCGGCCTGACGCCCCGGCCGCGGGCCACGGGCCTCCGGCCCCGACCCGGCCGGCGTGCCGCCGGCACCCGCCGGTGGCGTTCACTGCCGACGCCCGCTGCCGACGTTCACTGTCGTCGTACGCGGGCGCCACCCGCGGCCGCGCGCCCGCTGGCCGCCCCCTGCGACGCCCCGACCCGGCGGGCCGCCCCCTGCGGCGCCCCGACCCGGCGGGCCGCCCATCCCGGCCACCGCCCACCGGCGGTCACCACCGCCCGCGGTCGCGGGGCACCGCGGATCGCCGGCCGTTAGTGCCCCTGTCACTGCCGCTGCTTTCGGTCAGGGGCACCAGCCCTTACCGGTCGCCGATCACCACGCTTTCCGCGGTCGCCGGGCGTTGCCCGCCACCGGTCGCTCCTCGATCGCCGAGCCGCGCCGGTCGCGGCGCGACGCTCCCCCTCCGCGTACCCGGCCCCGGCGCATGGTGCCGCCGGCCCGCCTCGCCCCCCGGCTGACCGGTCCCCGGTCCCCTGTTTCACGTCCCCGCTCCCCGCCCCCCGGCCGGCCGGCCCCCGGCCCCTGCCTGCCGTCCCCGCTCCTCGCTCCCCAACGCCCGGTCCCGCCCCCCCGCGGTTCCGCCCCCGGACCCGCTCCTCCGGCCCCCCGTTCCCAGGGGTTTCCTGGGGGTCGGGGCCGGGTGCGGGATCGTCACAACTCCGGCCCGTGCCTTCTCTTCCCTCCTCATCGCCTCGGGCGTACCTTGACGGCTCAATCTGATGCCTCGTCAGTAAGGCGGGGCGGTGGGAGTGAGGGGACGGGACCGTGTCGAACCGGAAGCGAACCGCCGTGCTCGCGACTGCCGCGGCCCTGGCCGGCTCGGCGGTGCTGACGGCCGCCCCGGCGGCCATGGCCGAGGTCGTCGACGTCAACTACGGCTGCAAGACGCCCATCGGGGACAAGAGCGCCGTCTCGCCCATCGACATCAAGGGCGTCAGGAGCGGCGACGGGTACCGGATCACGATGTCCTGGCAGAAGGGCGTCTCCTCCAGCCCCGTCGAACTCGGCGCGGGCTCCATGAAGCCGAGCGCGACCATCAGGCTGGGCGGCGCCGACAGCGGCACCCTGAACGTCACGGGCCCGGCCAACCAGGCCGCGATACCCGCGAACACCCCCATCAAGATCAGCGATCTGAGCGGCACGTACACCCCGGAGAAGAGCGGCAAGGTCACCTTCACGGCCGGTGTGCTGACCATCAAGGCGCTCGGCACCACCACCGTCTGCACCCCGAGCAACACCCCCGGCCCCTCCCTCACCCTCGACGTGACCGCGAAGGGCGGCGGCACGGGCGGGGGGTCGACCGGCGGGGGTTCGGGCGGGGGCTCGACCGGCGGCGCGGCGAGCGACGGCGGCTCCGGCGGGCAGCTCCCGCGGACCGGCCCCGAGGACTCCGCGATCGCCCTCGGCACCCTCGGCGGCACCGTGCTGCTCGCGGGCGCGGCGGGCGCCCTCTGGCTGACCCGGCGCGACCAACCGGCGCGCGCCCGCCGCTGACCGCCCCCGGAGGAGCGCTGGAGCCGCCGATGCCGTACGCCACCGCCCGCGTCCTGCTGCTGTCCCTGCCGCTGCTGTCCCCGGCGCTGCTTCTCCCGGCACTGCCGGCCGGTGCGCCGCACGCCGGTCCGACCGCCGGTCCGGACGGCTGGTCGGCGGCGCCCGCCGGCGGGGGACGGCCGTCGTTCTACGCCGAGGGCGCGCCCGGAACGGCCCTGCGGGACACGGTCGCCGTGACCAACCGGGGGAGCCGGCCGCTCGCCGTCCGGCTGGGCGCCGCCGGTCCCGGCCTGCGGGTCGCCTTCGCCGAGACCGCGCTCGACGTCCCCGCCCGCACCCGCGCCGAGGTGCCCTTCACGGTGACGGTCGCGGCGGACGCCCGGCCCGGCGACCGCACGGGCCGGATCGTCGTGCGGGACTCCGCGGGCCGGGAGAGCGAGGTCCGGCTGCTGGTCCGGGTCGGCGGTCCGCGGCTGGCCGCGCTGACCGTCGAGCACGTGGCCGTGCGCGGCGGCCGCATCGCCTACGAGCTGGTCAACCGCGGCACCACGGTGCTCGTCCCCCGGCTCGCCGTGCACGCGGACGGCGTCCTGGGCGTCGTCATGGACCGCGGGCCGCGCCCGCTGCCCGTGCGCCTGCCGCCGGGCCGCCGTCTCGCCCTGTCCGAGCCCTGGCCCGACCCTCCGGCCCTGGACGCCGTCACCGTGCGGCTGACCGTCACCGCGCCCGGCGCGGCCCGCGCCACCGGGCGGGCGTCCGCGCGGTTCGTGTCACCGGGCGCGGCGGCGGGCGTGGCGAGCGGCGCGCTGTCGGCCGCGGCCGCCGCCGTGGTCCTGCGACGCCGGCGTCGAGGCCGGCGCCGGCGCGGGACGGCCGCCGTCGAAGTCGAGCCGAGGGGAGCGCTGACGTGAGAGCAGAGTCGCGGATCACGGCGCCCGCGCCGGTCCTGCTCCTCCTCGTCCTATTGCTGTCGGCGGCCCCGGTGTCCGTGGGCGCCCCGGCCGCGGCCGCCGGGCGGCCGGCGGTGACGGTGTCCGCGGCGCAGGCGGGCACGGGCGGTTCGGTCACCGTGAGCGGCAGCGGCTGGCGGCCGCGCACCCTGCTGATGCTGCTGGTCTGCGGACAGGCGACGCCGGCCCGGGGCGTGATCGGGGGCACCAACTCTTGTGCCAACGCCGACGGGCGCGCCGTCACCACCGACGCCGACGGCCGCTTCAGCCGGGCGCTGCCGGTAGCCGAACCCCCGGCGCCGTGTCCCTGCGTCGTGCACGTGGCCACCGTCACCGGTACGAAGGCGCAGGCCGACGCGGCGTTCCAGGTGGCCGGGCATCCGGTCCGGCCGCTGCCCGCGCAAACCGGCGGCGGACGTCTGTCGGTGCTCACCGACACCCGCCTCGAGGGGTCCTCGGGCCTGCTGACGTGGTTCGGGGCGCCGCCCGCGCGCACGCTGACGTTCACCGTGGGCAACCTCGGCACCGGGGACGTGAAGGACCCCGTGTTCCAGGTCGGCGCGGCGCACGGGGTGTTCGCCCCCGAGTGGGACGAACGGCAGTGGCGCGGCACGATCCGCCCCGGTGGGAAGGCCCGCGTCGCACTGCCCGTCGAACTGGCCGCGGGCGCCCACGGCGACTACACGGTCTCCCTCAAGTACGGCGGGAAGGTCCTCGCCGAGCAGCCGTGGGGCGTGGGCCGCCCGTGGGGCGTGACCCTGTTCTGGATCCTGCTCTGCGTGGTCGTGCCGGCGGCGCTGTTCCGCGTCGGGCTGGCCGTGGTGGACCGGGTGCGTCCGCGCCCGCCGGGCCGGGGCGCCTCGCGCGTCCCCCGGCACGGGCACGGCAGACCCCTCCGGTCCCCCCGGACCGGGCCCCCGCCCCCGAACCCGGCCCCGAACCCGGCCCTGCCGTGGTTCACCCCGGACACCGGCCCGGCCGCCACGACCCGCCTCACCGCGCCGCAGGAGGACCACCCCGCGCCTCCGCCGGGCCCGGCCCCGCCGCCGGACTCGGCCCCGCCGACGGCTCAGGCGACTCAGGCGACCTCTACGGCCCCGACGGCCCCGACGGCCCCGACGGCCCCGACGGCCCCGACGGCCACGACGGCCTCTACGGCCCCGACGGCCACGATGGCCCCCACGGCCTCTACGGCCTCTACGGCCCCGACGGCCTCCACCGCCCCGACGGCCACGACGGCCTCCACGGCCCCGTCGGCCCCCACGGCCTCCACCGCCCCGACGGCCCCGACGGCCTCTACGGCCCCGACGGCCTCTACGGCCTCTACGGCCTCTACGGCCCCGACGGCCTTTACGGCCCCGACGGCCTTTACGGCCCCGACGGCCTCCGCGACCCCCACGGCCTCCACGGCTCCGACGGCCTCCACGGCTCCGACGGCCTCCACGGCCCCCACGGCCTCCACGGCTCCGACGGCCCCCACGGCCACGACGGCTGCCACGACGGCTCCGTCGGGACCGGCCGTGCCGGTCGGCCCGGACGCTGACGCCGGTTCGGCCGTCCCCATGGACCGCACCGCTCCCACGGGGCCCGGGCGCCCTCGCCGGGCCCCCCGGTCTGCCGGCTCTGCCGGTTCCGCCGGTTCCGCCGGCTCTGCCGGTTCCGCCGGTTCCGCCGGTTCCGCCGGTTCCGGCGGGGGCGACGACTCGCCTCGACCCCACGACTCCGGCAGGAAGGGATCCACGTGAGTGAGAGAGCCATGCCACCCGAAGGGGCCCGCGCGCGCAGGCGGGCGGCGGCCGCGGGCGTCGCCGTCATGCTCACCGGGGCCGCCGTCCTGCTGGGCGTGACCGCGGGTCAGGCGCAGGCCGCCGAGGTGTCCTACGCCACCAAGTGCGTACCGCCGTCGGGCATCGGCCTGCCCGACGTCAACGGCACGACGAAGGTGGAGATCACCGCGCCGGTCACGGCGAAGGTCGGCGACACCGTGGACGTCGTCTGGAAGTTCACGCAGGCCGCGTCGAAGAACCCCGACATCATCGATCTGCCCGCGAACTCCGTGCAGCCGTCCGGCACCCTCAAGGCGGCCGGTGCGCAGACCGCCGACATCGCCGTGCGGGGACCGCGCGAGAACCCGGCGATCCCCAAGGGCGGCGCGATGACGCTGTCCGACATGAAGGGCTCGCTGAAGCTGACGGCGGTCGGGCAGGTGACGCTGACGCCGGACGCGTACGTCGTCAACGCGCTGTCGACGGACACCCGGTGCACGCCCACGCAGGCCGTGCAGCCCTCGGCGACCATCACGGTGACGGCCGGCAACGGCGGTCCGGGCTCGTCCAGCGGCAGCCCTTCGCCGAGCGCGTCGCCGACGGCCTCGGGTTCGCCCGGCGGGTCCGCGACGCCGTCGTCCTCGTCGTCGGCCACCCCGACCCCGTCGCCGACCGGCGGCTCCGGCCGGACGGACTTCACCGGCAAGGTCGTCGACGTCCCCTACACCTGCCAGTCGCCCATCGGGGAGAAGAGGGCGACGTCGCCGGTGCAGATCGACGCGCGGAAGAACGGCGGGAGTTACGGGCTGACCGTGCGGTTCAAGAAGTCGGTGATGAACAGCCCGATCGACATTCCGGCCGGCTCGGTGAAACCGTCGATGCAGGTCACCCTGGGCGGCTCGGACAAGGGCTCGGTCAAGGTGACGGGCCCGGCCAACGCGGCCCCCGTCAAGCAGGGCGCCCCGATCGAGATCCCCGACCTGACCGGGACGTACAAGCCGGGTGCGACCGGTGAGTCCACGCTCTCGCCGGGCGTCCTCGTCATCGAGGCCCTGGGCACGACCACCACCTGCACCCCGGACAGCACGGCGGTCTCCCTGACGCTGAACACCGAGGAGCAGGCCGGCGGCGCCTCGGGCGGCGGCGGTTCGGGGTCGTCGTCGGGCTCCGGCGGCGCGGCCACCGGAGGCGGCGGTCTCGCGGAGACGGGCTCGGGCGATCACGGGGCGCTGAAGGCCCTGGGCCTGGTCGCGGGCACGGCGGTGCTGCTGGGCGGAGCGGTCTTCACGTTCCTGCCGGGACGGCGGCGGCCGTTCTGAGGGCACACCTCAGATCTTGCTCAGAACGGCACGGATCGTTTGCTTCCAAGATCATCTCTCGCATACCGTCCGGATGTTCGCGCGAGCGATCGAGCAACGGAGATGCCCGCGAGGCAAAGAAGCAGTTGAAGCGTTGACCATCGCGCTCTGCACCTCGCGGAGGGAAGAGGAGCAAATGATCTGGGGGAAGAAGGCGGCGGGCGGTGCGCTCGCCGCCGTCCTCATCGCGACGGGCGCCGGACTGGCGACGGCGGCGCCCGCCGAGGCGGCGACGGCGAAGTACAGGTGCAAGGCCGAGGTCCACCTCGACCTCGGCCGGCCGAAGGCGACGTCCTCGTGCAAGAAGTCCGGCTCGGGCAAGAAGGTGAGCAAGCACCGCGTCAAGCTGGTGTGCGACGTGATCCGCGGCCGGGGCACCCCGCACGAGATCCCGTGGATCCTGTTCGGGCCGTGGGTGAAGCCGGGGCAGAAGTCCACCGTGATGTGCGGCTTCAGCAGCTTCACGCGCTCCTGGTCGGTCGAGACCAAGGCCTGAGGCCGTCCCGCATGCGAGAGGGGCCGCCGCACCTGTCCGGTGCGGCGGCCCCTCCTCGGCGTGACGGGACGTCAGTGGACGTCGCCCATCAGCGACTTGACCTTCCGGCGGTACATCCACACCGCGACGCCCGCGAGGGCGGCGAGGGCGGCCTCGCCGAGGACCGCGGGCGTGCCGCCGAGGTCGACGCCCGCTATGGCCGGGTTGGACAGCAGGCTGGTGACGGAGTCGCCCGCGGTGACCGCGAGGAACCACACGCCCATCATCTGGCTGGCGTACTTGGCGGGGGCCATCTTCGTGGTCACCGACAGGCCGACCGGCGAGAGGCACAGCTCACCCACGGTCTGGATGAAGTAGATGCCGACCAGCCACATCGGGCTGACCGCGGTGCCGTCGGACGCCATGGCCAGCGGGACCAGGAAGAAGAAGAACGACACGCCGACCAGGACCAGGCCCATCGAGAACTTCACGATGGTGCTCGGCTCCTTGCCGCGGCGGTTCAGCCACACCCAGACCCAGGCGAAGACCGGGGCGAGCGCCATGATGAACAGCGGGTTCAGCGACTGGTACCAGGAGGACGGGAAGTCGAAGCCCAGCAGGGAGCCCGAGGCCTTGCCCTCGCCGAAGGCCTGGACCGTGGACGCGCCCTGGTCGTAGATCATCCAGAAGACGGCGGCCGCGACGAAGAACCAGATGTAGCCCGTCATCTTCGACTGCTCGACGACCGACAGCTCCTTGTCGCGCTTGATGCGCAGCAGCACGCCCGCCGGGATCACCAGACCGATGACGGTGAGCGGGATCATCGCCCAGTTCAGCGTGAAGTGACCGGTGAACCCGACGACGCCGTAGAAGACGGTCCCGGCGATCAGCCAGAGCAGGCCCTTGCGCAGCCAGTCCGCGCGCTCCTCGGCCGCCAGCGGCTTCGGGACGACGTCGCTGCGCGGGCTCAGGTTGCGGGTGCCGAGCAGGAAGGTGGTGAGGCCGATCGCCATGCCGACCGCGGCCAGGCCGAAGCCGAGGTGCCAGTTGACCTCCTGGCCGACCGTGCCGATGACCAGCGGGGCGAAGAACGCGCCCGCGTTGATGCCCATGTAGAAGATGGTGAAGCCGCCGTCGCGCCGCGGGTCCTCCGGGCCGTCGTACAGGTGGCCCACCATGGTGGAGATGTTGGCCTTGAGCAGGCCCGAACCGGCCGCGACCAGCGCCAGGCCCGCGAAGAACGGCGCCTGGCCGCCGGGCAGCGCCAGCACGAGGTGACCGGCCATGATCGTCACGGCGGCGATGGCGACCGTCTTGCGGGGGCCCCAGACGCGGTCGCCCAGCCAGCCGCCCGGCATGGCGAGCAGATAGACCATCGCCGAGTAGACGGAGACGATCACCGTGGTGGTGGCCACGTCCATCGCCAGACCGCCGCCCATGCTCCCCTTGCCGGCGCCGGGGCCGCCGGAGAGCAGGTAGACGGTGAGCAGAGCCTTCATGCCGTAGTAGGAGAACCGCTCCCACATCTCGGTCATGAAGAGAGTGGCCAGTCCGCGGGGGTGGCCGAAGAAGGTCTTCCCGGAGCCGGGGGTGCCCGGGCGGACCGAGTCCTTCGTCAGGCTGGACGCCATGTCGTTCCTTGCTGCTCGGGACGCGCCGCGCTCAACGCGCCGCGCGCCCGGTGGGGGGCGGCCGGCACCGGCGGACCGCCTCGTCCGCCCCTACGCCCGGGGGGAGTCCGCTCCGGGTCTCGAAGCGGTGGACGGCGGTCACCGGGATCCACGCCCCCTCGCGTCGGGGGCCCGGCCACAGGTCATTCCTCTCGGGGCCGGCGGGAACCGGCCCGCACACAAAAGAGACCCTCGGCGTCAAGCGGACCGCCAAAGGTCCCTGTGTACTACAGGCGTTCTTTCACCATACGGCAGCACAACGCCGGATATGGAAGGACTTGAGACGCGGATCACAGGTGATCATGGAACCGTGGCGGCGTTTCGAAGGTCTGAAACATCCTGTCATCCATCGACCGCAGGTCCGTACCAAGATCGACGACGGCCCGGCCCCCGGCAGGTGTCCCGGCTGTCCGGCTTGTCCCCGGGTAAGAAACGGCGTCGGCGATCACACTTCGGCCCCTGCCCGCGCGGACTACCATCAGCTCATGACCCGTGTACTGCTCGCCGAGGACGACGCGTCCATCTCGGAGCCGCTGGCCCGCGCCCTGCGCCGGGAGGGCTACGAGGTCGAGGTGCGCGAGGACGGCCCCACCGCACTCGACGCCGGAATGCAGGGCGGCGTCGACCTGGTCGTCCTGGACCTCGGTCTGCCCGGCATGGACGGCCTGGAGGTCGCCCGCCGGCTGCGCTCCGAGGGCCACGCCATTCCGATCCTCATCCTGACCGCGCGCGCCGACGAGGTGGACACCGTCGTCGGTCTGGACGCGGGCGCCGACGACTACGTCACCAAGCCCTTCCGGCTGGCCGAACTCCTCGCCCGGGTGAGGGCCCTGCTGCGGCGCGGCGCCTCCGAGCCCCAGCAGCCGCCCGCCACCCACGGCGTGCGCATCGACGTCGAGTCGCACCGCGCCTGGATGGGCGAGGAGGAACTCCAGCTCACCGCCAAGGAGTTCGACCTGCTGCGGGTCCTGGTGCGCGACGCGGGGAGGGTCGTCACCCGCGACCAGCTGATGCGCGAGGTCTGGGACACCACCTGGTGGTCGTCGACCAAGACCCTCGACATGCACATCTCCTGGCTGCGCAAGAAGCTCGGCGACGACGCGGCCAACCCCCGCTACATCGCCACCGTGCGCGGCGTGGGCTTCCGCTTCGAGAAGAGCTGACCCGGTCCCCCGGGGCCGACCGTCCCCCGGGGCCGACCGTGCGCGTGCGTCGTCGGGTGCGGGCCGGTGGGGCTTCTCGCGCAGTTCCCCGCGCCCCTGACGGGGCCGCCAGAGCCCGCCTGGAAACGTCACCGCCCCGGAGGGCCCAGTGCGCCGCCGTCTGATCCAGTCCACCCTTGCCGTCGTGCTCGTCGTCATCGCCGTGTTCGGGCTGTCCCTCGTCATCGTCGAGACCCGCACGATCAGCAACAGCGCCCAGGAACGCGTGGACTCCGAGGCGCTGCGGCTGGCCAGCATCGTCGACAGCCGGCTGGTCGGCGCGGAGGACGTCACCGCCGAGATACTGCGCGACCAGGTCACCCAGGACCGCTACGCCGAGATCCGCATCCCCGGCCGGCCGGTCATCCAGGTCGGCGTCCGCCCCGAGGGCGACGTCATCCGGTCCACCGCCCGCGGCGAGGAGGGCGAGAGCGTCCTGGTCCAGGAGCCGCGCTCCACGGTGACCCGGGAGGTCGGCCGCACCCTGCTCATCATCGCCCTGGTGGCGCTGCTCGCGGTCATCGCGGCGGTGCTGCTGGCGATCCGCCAGGCCAACCGGCTCGCCTCGCCCCTCACCGACCTGGCCGAGACCGCCGAACGCCTGGGCTCGGGCGACCCGCGCCCCCGTCACAAGCGCTACGCCGTCCCCGAGCTGGACCGGGTGGCCGACGTCCTCGACTCCTCCGCCGAACGCATCGCCCGCATGCTCACCGCCGAACGCCGGCTGGCGGCCGACGCCTCCCACCAGCTGCGCACGCCCCTGACGGCGCTGTCCATGCGGCTGGAGGAGATCACCCTCACCGACGACCCGGACACGGTGAAGGAGGAGGCCACGATCGCGCTGACGCAGGTGGAACGGCTCACGGACGTCGTGGAGCGCCTCCTGACCAACGCCCGCGACCCGCGCACCGGCTCCGCGGTCACCTTCGACCTCGACGAGGTCATCCAGCAGCAGCTCGCCGAGTGGCGGCCCGCCTACCGGGGCGTGGGCCGCGCCGTCGTCAGCTCCGGCAAACGCCATCTGCGGGCGGTGGGCACGCCCGGCGCGGTCGCCCAGGTGCTGGCCGCGCTGATCGAGAACTCGCTGATGCACGGCGGCGGCACGGTCGCGCTGCGCACCCGCGTCACCGGCAACCAGGCCGTGGTCGAGGTCACCGACGAGGGCCCCGGCGTCCCCGCCGACCTGGGAGCCCGCATCTTCGAGCGGACGATCAGCGGCCGCAACTCCACGGGCATCGGCCTGGCCGTCGCCCGCGACCTGGCCGAGGCGGACGGCGGACGCCTGGAGATGCTCCAGGCACAGCCGCCGGTCTTCGGCCTGTTCCTGTCCCGCACCGCGCCGCAGAAGCGCACCGCACAGGACGAGGAGCCCACGGTCCGCTGACGAGCCCCGCGCGCCGGCCGCGCCGGCCGCGGGGGCGCGGCGGGGGTCAGCTCACGCGCTGCGCGGCCTGGGGCTCGGGGCGGCGGGACTGCTCGGCCACCGTCAGAAAGGCCTCGGCGTCGGCCACGGCCTCCTTCGCCGGCAGCGCCCGGAACACCCAGGTGCGGTACGACCAGAACCGGAACAGCGTCGCGATGCCGATGCCGACGAACTTGAACACGTTGCTCTGCAACGGGCTGTCCCAGCCGAACCAGTAGGTCGCCGCGTACAGCAGCCCGTTCTCGATCACCAGGCCCACCGCGCTGAACAGCAGGAACAGCGTCATTTCCCTGGTGCGCCCGCTGCGGTCGCGGTCGCGGTAGGTGAAGTAGCGGAACCCCACGTAGTTGAAGGCGATCGCCACGACCGTCGCGATGACGCTCGCCCGGACCACCTGCAGATCGGTCAGATGCCGGACGGCGTTGAAGACGCCGAGGTTCACCAGCAGGCCCGCGCCGCCCACGGCTCCGAACTTGGCCAGCTCACGGATGAGCCTCTTCAGCCCCGAGGAACCATGCGCCATGGTCGTACAGGCCCCCGTCCGGGATTCGGTGTCGTCAACCCAGCCATGCTAACCACCACTCTTCCCGGTTTCCTGTGGTCGGGCTCACGGGTCGGCCGCGGGCGGCCGAGATGCGGGGAAACGGCGGGTATGAGGCCGCGGAACGGCCGGTGGGAGACGGCGGGATCCGGCCGGGTGGCGTGGCCGATACCCTGGGAGCGTGACGTTCCCGGTAGTCGGCATGGTCGGCGGGGGGCAGCTCGCTCGTATGACACACGAGGCGGGCATCCCGCTCGGCATCAGGTTCAAGCTCCTCAGTGACACCCCACAGGATTCCGCGGCGCAGGTCGTGAGCGATGTCGTCATCGGCGACTACCGCGATCTCGACACGCTGCGCGAGTTCGCACGCGGGTGCGATGTGATCACCTTCGATCACGAACATGTGCCCACCGAGCACCTCCGGGCGCTGGAGGCGGACGGCATCCCCGTGCGCCCCGGCCCGGACGCGCTCGTGCACGCCCAGGACAAGGGCGTGATGCGGGCCCGGCTCGACGCGCTCGGCGTGCCGTGCCCCCGGCACCGCATCGTGAGCGACCCGGCGGACGTCGCCGCGTTCGCGGCCGAGGGAGAGGGCTTCCCCGTCGTCCTGAAGACGGTCCGCGGCGGCTACGACGGCAAGGGCGTCTGGGTCGTCGACTCCGCCGAGGAGGCCGGGGACCCCTTCCGCGCGGGCGTCCCCGTCCTCGCCGAGGAGAAGGTCGACTACGTCCGCGAACTCGCCGCCAACGTGGTGCGCTCCCCGCACGGCCAGGCCGTCGCCTACCCCGTCGTCGAGTCCCGCCAGGTCGGCGGCGTCTGCGACACGGTGATCGCGCCCGCCCCCGGCCTCGACGACACGCTGGCGCTCAAGGCCGAGCAGCTGGCCCTGACCATCGCCAAGGAACTCGGCGTCGTGGGCCACCTCGCGGTCGAACTGTTCCAGACCCGCGACGGCCGCGTCCTCGTCAACGAGCTGGCGATGCGCCCGCACAACTCGGGCCACTGGTCGATGGACGGCGCGATCACCTCGCAGTTCGCCAACCACGTCCGCGCCGTCCTGGACCTCCCGCTCGGCGACCCGCGCCCGCGCGCCCCCTGGACGGTCATGGTCAACGTCCTCGGCGGCGACTACCCGGACATGTACTCGGCGTACCTGCACTGCATGGCCCGCGACCCCCAGCTGAAGATCCACATGTACGGCAAGGACGTGAAGCCCGGCCGCAAGGTCGGCCACGTCAACACCTACGGCGACGACCTGGACGACGTCCTCGAACGCGCACGTCACGCAGCCGGTTACCTGAGAGGCACGATCACCGAATGAGCCCAGTCGTAGGCATCGTCATGGGGTCGGACAGCGACTGGCCCGTCATGGAGGCCGCAGCCCAGGCCCTCGACGAGTTCGAGATCGCGTACGAGGTCGACGTCGTCTCGGCGCACCGCATGCCGCGCGAGATGATCGCGTACGGCGAGCAGGCGGACGGCCGCGGACTCAAGGCGATCATCGCGGGCGCCGGCGGCGCGGCCCACCTGCCCGGCATGCTCGCCTCCGTGACCCCGCTGCCGGTGATCGGCGTCCCCGTCCCGCTGAAGTACCTGGACGGCATGGACAGCCTGCTGTCCATCGTGCAGATGCCGGCCGGCGTGCCCGTCGCCACCGTCTCGGTCGGCGGCGCGCGCAACGCCGGACTGCTGGCCGCCCGCATCCTCGCCGTCCACGACGAGGACCTCCTCGCCCGGATGCGCGACTTCCAGCAGGAGCTGAACGACCAGGCCACCGAGAAGGGCAAGCGCCTGCGCGCCAAGGCCGAGGGCTCGAACGGCTTCGGCTTCGGGAAGTGACGGCACCGGTGACACAGCCCGCCTCGCTGGACACGGCCCGCGAGCTCCTGCGCGAGTTCCCGGTCGTCGACGGCCACAACGACCTCCCCTGGGCGCTGCGCGAACAGGTCCGCTACGACCTCGACGCCCGCGACGTCGCCCAGGACCAGCACGCCCACCTGCACACCGACATCCCCCGGCTGCGCGCCGGCGGCGTCGGCGCGCAGTACTGGTCCGTGTACGTGCGCGCCGACCTGCCCGACGCGGTCCCGGCGACGCTGGAGCAGATCGACTGCGTGCGGCGGCTCATCGCCCGCCACCCGCGCGACCTGCACCCGGCGCTGACGGCCGCGGACATGGAGACGGCCCGCGCGCAGGGCCGTATCGCCTCGCTCATGGGCGCGGAGGGCGGCCACTCCATCGCCAACTCCCTCGGCGTGCTGCGCGGCCTTTACGGGCTCGGCGTGCGGTACATGACGCTCACCCACAACGACAACGTCGACTGGGCGGACTCCGCCACCGACGAGCCCAGGGCGGGCGGGCTGACCGCGTTCGGCCGCGAGGTCGTGCGCGAGATGAACCGCGAGGGCATGCTCGTCGACCTCTCGCACGTGGCGGCGACCACCATGCGCGACGCGCTCGACACGAGCGTGGCGCCGGTGATCTTCTCCCACTCCTCCGCGCGCGCGGTCTGCGACCACCCCCGCAACGTCCCCGACGACGTCCTGGAGCGGCTGCCCGCCAACGGCGGCATGGCGATGGTGACGTTCGTGCCGAAGTTCGTCCTCCAGGCGGCGGTCGACTGGACGGCCGCGGCCGACGACAACATGCGCGCCCACGGCTTGCACCACCTCGACACCACCCCCGAGGCGATGAAGGTCCACCGCGCCTTCGAAGCAGCCCGCCCCCGCCCGGTCGCCACCGTCGCCACCGTCGCCGACCACCTCGACCACATGCGCGAGGCGGCCGGCGTCGACTGCGTCGGCATCGGCGGCGACTACGACGGCACGGCCTTCACCCCCGAGGGCCTCGACGACGTCTCCGGCTACCCCCGGCTCATCGCGGAACTCCTGGACCGCGGCTGGTCCAAGGCCGACCTCGCCAAGCTGACCTGGCAGAACGCGGTACGGGTGCTGGGCGCGGCCGAGGACGTGGCGCGCGGCCTGAAGGCCACGCGCCCGGCCTCCCACGCCACGATCGAGTCCCTGGACGGCTGACCCCGGCCTTCGGGGCACACGGGCGGGCCGGCGCGAACGGCCCGCCCGCGCGCGTACCCCCGAACGCCCCGTCCACCAGGAAGCGCGCCGCCCGCCGTGCGACGGTGACCGTACTGCTGACCGACGTACGGAGACCGTCATGGCCGACCTCCAGGACGAACTGCACGCCCTCCCCGAGGCCGGCGAACTCCCCGACACGGCGCGGACGGCGCCCCCCGCCCCGCAACCGCCCCCGCCCGGCGCGACCGCTCCGCTGGAGCGCGCCGAGGCCCTCCTCGCCGCCCATCCCGTGGTCGACGGCCACAGCGGCCTGCCCCGGGCGCTGCGCGACCTGCCCTGGTACGACCTGCAACTCGGCGAGAGCGGCGTCGACACGGACGTGCTCCGGCTGCGCGAGGGCCACGTGGGCGCGCTGCTGTGGTCGCTGCGGCTGCCCGAGAGCCTCGCGGGGGACCGGGCGGTGGGCGCCACCCTGGAACAGCTGGACCTCGTCCGGTCGCTGATCGCCGCGCATCCCGAGGCGCTGCGGCTGGCCCGCAGCGCGGGACAGGTCATCGACGCCCGCAACTGCGGCCGGGTCGCCGTCGTCCTCGGACCGGCCGGCGCCGCCGCGCTCGGCGACTCCCTGGGCATCCTGCGGGTGCTGCACTCCCTCGGGCTGCGCGTCCTCACCCTGGCCGGGGCCTCATGGGCGGGCGAGTCGGGGCTGACCCGGTTCGGCGAGGAGGTCGTGCGCGAGATGAACCGGCTCGGCGTGCTCGCCGACCTGTCCGGCGCCTCCGACGCCACGGCCGGCCGCGCGCTGGCGCTGTCCAGGACGCCGGTGCTGTGCACCCGCTCCGGCGCCCGCGCCCTGCGCGCCCACCCCGACAACCTGTCCGACGCGCTGCTCGCCGACCTGGGCGCGGTGAAAGGGCTGTGCCTGGTGCCGTCCTCGCCCGAGCGGACCGGGCCGGACGTGCGGGACGTGGCCGACCATCTCGACCACGTCCGCGCGATCGCCGGCCCCGAGAGCGTGGGCTTGTCCGGCGCCCACGCCCGCGGCGACGCCCCCGACACCGCCCCGGCCTACCCGCAGCTGATCGCCGAGCTGCTCGAACGCGGCTGGCCGGAGTCCGACATCGCCCTGCTGACCTGGGGGAACATGCAGCGCGTCCTGCGCTCGGCCGATTTCGCGGCCCGCGCGGCACGCGAACGCCGCAAGCCGTCCACCGTGCGCATCACCGAACTGGACGCGACGGACGTCTGAGCCGGCCCACGCCCCGCGCCGACGCCCCGGCCGCGGGCCGGCCCCGTGCTCAGGCCGGGGCCTGTTCCACGCGGCACAGGCAGAAGGGATGGCCGGCCGGGTCGGCGTACACCATGAAGTCCTTCTTCTCCCGGTCCTCCAGGTCGAGCGGGCGCGCGCCCAGCTTCAGCACGCGCGCGTGGGCCTCGTCCATCTCCTCCCAGGTGGCGCCGCCGTCCAGGTCGAGGTGGAACTGCTGGGGGTTGCGGTCGGCGCGCGGCCACTCGGGCGGGGTGTACCCCTCCACCTGCTGGAACGCGATCCGGGGACCGCCGGGCACATACAGCACGAACCAGTCGTCCGCCCCGTCCTCGGCCTCGGGCGTGCCGCCGAGGACCGCCGCGTAGAACGCGGCGAGCGCGCGCGGATCAGGACAGTCGAGGACGACGGAGCGGAAGCGGGCGACGGGCGGCATGGGACCCTCCTGGGCGGGGAGCGGGACAGTGGACCGTGCGCCGCCTCGGTCTCAGCAGCGGCACAGGCAGAACGGGTGCCCAGCGGGGTCGGCGTACACACGCCAGCCGCGCGAGTGGTCCTGCGCGTCCAGCGGCTTCGCGCCCAGCGCGAGCACGCCCCGCTCGGCGGCGTCCAGGTCGGCGACGGTCAGGTCGAGGTGGAACTGCTGCGACCGCTCCGGCGCGGGCCACTCGGGCGCGACGAAACCGGGGGCGGCCTGGAAGGCCAGCGACCGGCCGTCGGGCGTCTTCACGTTCACCCAGTCCCCGTCGCCCTCGACGGTGCCGCCCAGCACCTCGGCGTAGAACCCGGCCAGTGCGCGCGGGTCGGGACAGTCCAGAACGATCTGGCCCAGCTCGGCGAGTGCCATGACTTCCTCCACGGAGTCGGAATCGGCTTCCCAGCCCGTTACTGGTTACCTGTAGAGCCGGGTAACCGGTAACGGTTACTGCATACTGGCCCATTGGCGGTAACGTCGCAAGCATCTTCTGGCGGTAACGTCGCAGGCATGAGCGACAGATCGGCCGCCCCCGGAGCCCTCGCCCTGGTGGAGTCCCTGGTCAACACGCTGGACGTCGCGTCCGGCGCGGACGCCCTGGACACCGCGCAGGGACGCGAGCGGTTCGGGCTGGCCGAGGACGAGGTGGAGCAGGCCCGCACCCTGCGGGAATCCCTGAGAGCCGCCCTGCTGGCACACGCCGGGCACCCGCCGCACCGCGCGGTGACACCGCTGGGCGACCTGCTGGCGGCCGCGCCCCTCGTGGTAGCCGTCGACGAACACGACGGCTCCGCCCGCCTCGCGCCCCCCGGCCCCGCCGACGGCGCCCCACTGCTGTCCCGCACGGCGGCCGCCGTCGCCCAGGCGCTGGTCGACGGCACCTGGACCCGGCTGAAGGCCTGCGAGGCGGCGACCTGCCACTGGGCCTACTACGACCGCAGCCCGGCCGGCCGGGGCCGCTGGTGCTCGATGCAGGTGTGCGGTGCGCGCGCCAAGATGCGCCGCTACCGGGCGAAGTAGCCCGCCGACCGGCACAGGGGCCGGTTCAGGGTCGCGGGACCGGGTCGGGTCAGGGGTCGTTTCCGGGGTGGTTCGGGGCCGGTTCAGGGATGGTTCACCGGCCGGGCCGCCGCCCGGTGGTGCAGAATGCAGCAAGACGCCGGTTCGGCCGACTGAGCCTCGGCCGAACCGGCGTCGCCTTCGCCCGCTACGCCGTCGGGCGGCCCATGGCCCGGTAGGTCCAGCCCGACTTGCGCCACAGCTGCGGATCCAGCGCGTTGCGTCCGTCCAGGATCAGCCGGGTCGCCGCGACCTCGCCGAGCGCCGCCGGATCCAGGTCCCGGAACTCCCGCCACTCCGTCAGATGCAGCACCGCGTCGGCGCCCCGGACGGCGTCCAGCGCCGAGCCGGCGTAGCCCAGGGTCGGGAAGAGCCGGCGCGCGTTCTCCATCCCCTTCGGGTCGTACACGGTGACCTGGCCGCCCTGCAGATGGATCTGCCCGGCGACGTTCAGCGCCGGCGAGTCGCGCACGTCGTCCGAGTCCGGCTTGAAGGTGGCGCCCAGCACGGCGATCCGCTTGCCCAGGAAGGACCCGCCCCCCAGCTCCTGCCGCGCCAGCTCGACCATCCGTCCGCGCTGGCGCATGTTGATCGAGTCGATCTCGCGCAGGAAGGTCAGCGCCTGGTCGGCCCCCAGCTCACCGGCCCGCGCCATGAACGCGCGGATGTCCTTCGGCAGACAGCCGCCCCCGAACCCGATCCCCGCACGCAGGAACTTCTTGCCGATCCGGTCGTCGTAACCGATCGCCTCGGCCAGCTTGGCCACGTCGCCGTCGGCGGCCTCGCACACCTCCGCCATGGCGTTGATGAACGAGATCTTGGTCGCGAGGAAGGAGTTGGCGGACGTCTTCACCAGCTCCGCCGTGGGAAAGTCCGTCACCACGAACGGGGTGCCCTCCCCGACCGGCGTCTCGTACACCTGACGCAGCAGCGCCTCGGCCCGCTCGCTGCGCACCCCGACCACGATCCGGTCCGGGTGCAGCGTGTCCTGCACCGCGAACCCCTCGCGCAGGAACTCCGGGTTCCAGGCCAGCTCGGCGTCCTCGCCGGCCGGCGCGAGACCGGCGATCACGCGCGCCAGCCGGTCCGCGGAGCCCACCGGCACCGTCGACTTGCCGACGACCAGCGCGGGCCGCGTCAGATGCGGGGCGAGGGAGGCGAGGGCGGACTCGACGTACGACATGTCGCACGCGTACTCGCCGTGCTTCTGGGGTGTGTTGACGCAGACGAAGTGGACGTCGCCGAACGCCCCCACCTCGGCCCAGTCCTGGGTGAACCGCAACCGCCCGCTCGACCCCTCGAAACCGGCGACGTGCCGGCGCAGCAGCTCCTCCAGCCCCGGCTCGTACATGGGCGTCTCACCGCGTTCGAGCATCTCGATCTTCTCGCGGACGACGTCGAGCGCGAGCACCTCGAAGCCCAGCTCGGCCATGGCCGCGGCGTGCGTGGCGCCGAGATAGCCGGTGCCGATCACGGTGATCTTGAGGGCCATGAATGCTCCTGGTGGGGGTTGCCGTCGCTGCGCGCCCGAGCATAGCCGTGGCGTGTCGACGCCCCCCACCGGGCAGTTCGCCGGTGCGGGACCCCTGTCGCCAAACTCACGTACCGAGGGGATCGGTGGGACCATTAAAATTTGAGTTACTTAACGGTAATTAGCGTCGGTAAACACAGCGTCTCTGGAGTGTGAGGACACCTTGGCCGGATCGGCTGACTTCGACCTGTACCGCCCGTCCGAGGAGCACGACATGCTCCGCGACGCCATCCGCTCACTGTCCGAGGCGAAGATCGCGCCGTTCGCGGCCGCGGTGGACGAGGAGGCCCGCTTCCCCCAGGAGGCGCTGGACGCGCTGGTGGCGAGCGACCTGCACGCCGTGCACGTCCCCGAGGAGTACGGCGGCGCCGGCGCCGACGCCCTCGCGACGGTCATCGTGATCGAGGAGGTGGCCCGCGTCTGCGTGTCCTCCTCCCTCATCCCCGCGGTGAACAAGCTGGGCTCGCTCCCGGTGATCCTCTCCGGCTCCGAGGACCTGAAGAAGAAGTACCTGTCGCCGCTCGCCAAGGGCGACGCCATGTTCTCGTACGCCCTCTCCGAGCCGGACGCGGGCTCGGACGCGGCCGGCATGAAGACGAAGGCCGTCCGCGACGGCGACCACTGGATCCTCAACGGCGTGAAGCGCTGGATCACCAACGCCGGCGTCAGCGACTACTACACGGTCATGGCCGTGACCGACCCCACGAAGCGCTCCAAGGGAATCTCCGCGTTCGTCGTCGAGAAGTCCGACGAGGGCGTCTCCTTCGGCGCCCCGGAGAAGAAGCTGGGCATCAAGGGCTCCCCGACCCGCGAGGTCTACTTCGACAACGTCCGCATCCCGGCCGACCGCATGATCGGCGAGGAGGGCACGGGCTTCGCGACCGCCATGAAGACCCTGGACCACACCCGCATCACCATCGCGGCCCAGGCCCTCGGCGTCGCCCAGGGCGCCTTCGACTACGCCAAGGGCTACGTCCAGGAGCGCAAGCAGTTCGGCAAGCCGATCGCCGACTTCCAGGGCATCCAGTTCATGCTCGCCGACATGGCCATGAAGATCGAGGCCGCGCGCCAGCTCACCTACGCGGCGGCGGCCAAGTCCGAGCGCCTCGACTCCGACCTCACCTTCCAGGGCGCGGCCGCCAAGTGCTTCGCCTCGGACGTGGCCATGGAGGTCACCACCGACGCCGTCCAGCTCCTCGGCGGCTACGGCTACACCCGCGACTACCCGGTCGAGCGCATGATGCGCGATGCCAAGATCACGCAGATTTACGAGGGCACGAACCAGGTCCAGCGGATCGTGATGGCGAGGAACCTTCCCTAAGGCCCGTCCGCGGGGGCTCCCCGCCCTCACCTCGGTCCCGCCTCGCCCCTCGTCCGCTCGCCGGACGGGGGGCGAGGCGCGTGTGGTGGCCGGGCCGGCGCCGGTCCACGATGGAGGCGGGAGGTGCGCCATGTCGCGCTTACGACGGGCCGGTGCTGCGACTTCGGCGGGTGCTGCCCGCCGCGCCGCCGGCCGTGTTCCGGGCCCTGACCGACCCGGCGGAGCTGGCCCGCTGGTGGGGACCCGCCGGGTTCACGATCCCCGACGCGCGCGGTGACCCGGAACCCGGCGGCGCCTACCGCATCACGATGCGGCCGCCCGAAGGGCCGGAGTTCCACCTCGCCGGGGAGTACCTCGCCGTCGACCCCCCGCGGCTGCTGCGCTGCACCTTCCGCTGGGAGGAACCCGACCCCGAGGACCGTGAGACGGTCGTCACGCTGACCCTGCGCGCCCGGCCCGGCGACGAGACCGAGCTGGTGCTGACCCAGGAGGGCTTCGCCACCGAGCGGCGGCGCGCACTGCACGAGGAGGGCTGGGGCGAGGCCCTCGGCAAGCTGGCGGCCCTGCTCGCGCCGCCCTGACGGGCGGTCGGCCCGGCGGCCGGCCGGTCGGTCGAACCGCCTGACGGCCGGACGCCCGGAGCGTGAGGGCCGGACGCCCGGACCGCCTGACGCCCGGTCGGTGGGACGCGGGCGCGGGTCCGGCCGTCGGCGCGGGCCCGGCGATCGCGGGGGGCCCGCGGTCAGTCCTCGAAGCCCTCGGCCACCCGGCGTTCGCGCAGCTCCATGATCGCCCGGCGGCGGGCCAGGCGGTGGGTGCGGCGGATCTGGGCCTCCTGGTAGCGGCGTTCGTCACGCTCGGTCTCCGGGAGGACCGGCGGGACGGCGCGCGGCTTGCCGTCGGCGTCGACGGCGGCGAAGACCAGGTAGGCCGAGCCGACCTGGGTCGCGGGAGCGGACTCGTTCCAGCGCTCGGCCAGCACCCGCACCCCGACCTCCATCGAGGTCCGGCCGGTCCAGTTGACCTGCGCCTTCACATGGACGAGGTCGCCGACGCGGACCGGCTCGAGGAACGCCATCTCGTCCATGGACGCGGTGACGGCGGGGCCGCCGCTGTGCCGGCCGGCCACCGCGCCCGCCGCGTCGTCGACGAGTTTCATGATCACGCCGCCGTGCACCGTCCCCAGCAGGTTGGTGTCGGCGTGGGTCATGATGTGGCTGAGGGTGGTGCGGGACGCGGATGTGGGCTTGCCCGGGATGTCCGGGGTGCTGCCCGAGTCCGCCGCGGTGACCTGGTCTGTCATGTCCTCCACCTTATGCCGAGGGGGACAAGCCGGGACTTTGTGTCAGCTTGGCAACAGGGCGGCCCTGATTCTCCGACGACCCTTGTACGGCACGGTGCCCTGCCCTGCACACTGGTCCGCATGAACGATTGGCCCGAGGGATGGTCCGACAGGGACCGCGGCAACCGGTACGGCAGCGGCAGCGCCGGCGCGCAGCCCGAGAGCGCTCGCGTCATGCGGCAGGTCCGCCGCGGCCCGGCCGCGCCGCCGCAGGGCGCCGGCGTCCCGCAGCAGCCGTCGTACGTCAACGGCCAGGGATACGGCGACTACACCGACGCCCGGCAGACCGGATACGACAGCGGCTACAACACGGGCGAGGTCTACGGGGGCGGCGGCGACTCGGGCGGGCCCGGCGACGTCGGCTCGCGCGCCCCGCGTCCCGCGCCGAACTGGCGCCGCCGCATCAAGTGGACGGCGATCAGCCTGGTCACCGTGCTCGTCGTGACGAGCGTCGCCACCTACTTCTGGGCCGACGGCAAGCTCCGGCGCGAGGTCGACCTGTCGAAGGTGATCGACCGGCCCGAGGGCGGCGACGGCACGAACTACCTGATCGTCGGCTCCGACAGCCGTGACGGCATGTCCGCCGAGGAGAAGAAGAAGCTGCACACCGGCTCCGCCGAGGGCAAGCGCACCGACTCGATGATGATCCTGCACGTCGGGTCGGGCGGCGACACCCTGGTCTCGCTGCCGCGCGACTCGGACGTCGAGCTGCCGTCGTTCGTCGGCTCCGAGTCCGGCAAGACGTACAAGGGCACCGGCCGGCACATCAAGCTGAACGCCGCGTACGCCACGGACGGTCCCGAGCTGCTGGTGCGCACGATCGAGTTCAACACCGGCCTGCGCATCGACCACTACGTGGAGATCGGCTTCGCCGGCTTCGCGAGCATCGTGGACGCGGTCGGCGGCGTCGAGATCACCATCGACAAGGCCTTCAAGGACAAGTACTCGGGCGCCGACTTCCAGGCGGGCAAGCAGAAGCTGAACGGCGAGGAGGCGCTGGCCTTCGTCCGGACCCGGCACGCGTTCGCCGCGTCCGACCTCCAGCGCACCAAGAACCAGCAGAAGTTCCTCGCGGCCCTCGCCCACGAGGTGGCGACCCCCGGCACGGTCCTGAACCCCTTCAAGCTCTACCCGACGATGAGCGCGGGCCTGGACTCCCTCATCGTCGACAAGGACATGGGGCTGTACGACCTGGGGTCCATGTTCTTCGCGATGAAGGGCGTCAACGGCGGCGACGGCACCTCGCTGAACATGCCGATCTCCGGTTCCAGCGGCGGCAACCTCGTCTGGGACAAGGCGAAGGTGAAGCAGCTGGTGAGCGAGTTGAACAACGACGAGAAGGTCACCGTCTCCGGCAACTGAGGCCGGTGCGGGCACAGTTCAGGGGCGTCCCCTCGGGGGCGCCCCTGACTGCGTTGCGAGGGAGCGAAGGGCCGGGTGGTCCCCGGCGCCCGCGCTCCCGTCACGCGCCCCTCACGGGCTCCCCTGGGCGCACCCCACCTCGTCGCCCCGGACGACCCCGAACCCGCCCTGTTCCGCGTCCGCCGCCCGCACCCGGCGCACCTGCCGGAAGTCCGCGCCCGCGATCACCTTCAGGGTCGGCCCCAGGCCGGGGACGGCGCGCAGCTCGCTGCCGGGCAGGGCGGCCGCCAGGGACTTCGCGGAGCGGTCCCAGCGGGGGTCGTAGGCGACGACCGTGCGCCGTAGGGCGGGGCCGGCCGCGGCGACCGGCTGCCGGGTCGCGCGAAAGCCCGCCGCCGCCAGCGCCGCGTCCACCCGCCGTCCGAGGCCCGGCGTGCGGGTGCCGTTCTCGACCTGCACCCGGATCTGCTGCGGAGCCACCGGCACCCGCACGGCCCGGCTGCCGCTCGCGCGGGCCGTCGCCGCGAGGGGCTCGTCGTCGCGCAGGGACGCGAACAGGCGGGCCGACTTCACCGGGTCCCACTTCAGCGTCGAGCCGATCCCCTTCACCAGGTATCCCATCCGGCCGATGGGCACGGTGGCGAACTCCGAGGAGGCGGGGGAGAAGGAGCGCATCGCGCGCCCGAGGTCGAGCAGTTCGTCGGCGCCGAAGCCCCGGTCCGCCCGCACCGAGCCGAGCACGGCCCGCGTGACGTCGCGGAACCGCAGCGGGTTCAGCAGGACCCCGGAGGACGTCGCCCGGTCCACCAGGGCCGCCATGAACCGCTGCTGGCGCTTCATCCTGCCCAGGTCGGAGGAGGCGTCCGCGTGCCGGGAGCGCACGAACTGCAGCGCCTCGCCGCCCTGGAGGACGTGCCGGCCCGGCGCCAGGTCCAGGCCCGTGTATGCGTCCTTCAGGGGCAGGGCCGTGCAGATGGGCACGCCGCCGAGGACGTCCACCGTCTTCATGAAGCTGGTGAAGTCGACCTCCAGGTAGTGGTCGATCTTCACGTGCGTCATGTTCTCGACCGTGCGGACGGTGAGCTGCGGGCCGCCCTCCGCGTACGCCGCGTTGAGCCTGACGGGGTGGCCGCCGTGCTCCTTGCCCGTCACCTGGTCGGTGTGCGGGGGCGTCAGGGCGTAGGAGTCGCGCGGGAGGCTGACCACGCTCGCCCGCTCCCGGTCCGCCGAGATGTGCACGATCATGATGGTGTCGGTGCAGTGGCAGGGGGCTCCGCCCAGGCGGTACCGGCGGCGTTCCTCCGGGGTGATCCGGTCGCGGCCGTCGGTGCCGACCAGCAGCACGTTCATGCCGTGACCGGCGCGCGGACGGTTCTTCATGTCCTTGAAGGGGTCGACCCGGGCGATGCCCGCGTCGAGGCTGCTGATCACCGAGTGACCGATGCCGGCGGCCGCGAGGAGCACCACGGACAGCGTGGTCGCCGCCCGCACGGCCCAGCGGGGCCGCCCGCGTCGGGCGGGGGCGCGCGGCGCGGGGCGCCGCGGGTGGAGGCGGCGCGGGAACCGGGACGGGGTGACGGGCATACGGGGCACCTCCGGGCGGCGGCCGTGGGGCGGTGGTGGCCGTTGGAACATAGGCCCATACGATCGGCCGACCGGTGCAGCGCACCCGGCGGGGCGGGCCGTGTCCCCCGTTCGCGGTAACGTGAGCCCCCTATGAACGCCAAGCCCGACGTGCGGCTCCCCGCAGTGTCCGTCATCATGCCCGTCCTCAATGAGGAGCGGCATCTGCGCGGAGCCGTCCAAGCGATCCTCGCGCAGGAGTACGCCGGCGAGATGGAGGTCGTGATCGCCATCGGTCCGTCCACGGACCGTACGGACGAGATCGCGGCTCAGCTCGTGGCCGAAGACCCGCGCGTGCACACGGTCCCCAACCCCACCGGTCGTACGCCCGCCGCCCTCAACGCCGCGATCAGGGCCTCGCGCCATCCGGTCGTCGTCCGCGTCGACGGGCACGGCATGCTCTCGCCGAACTACATCGCCACCGCCGTGCGGCTCCTGGAGGAGACCGGCGCGCAGAACGTCGGCGGCATCATGCACGCCGAGGGCGAGAACGACTGGGAGCACGCGGTCGCCGCGGCCATGACCTCGAAGATCGGGGTCGGCAACGCCGCCTTCCACACGGGAGGACAGGCCGGCCCGGCCGAGACGGTGTACCTCGGCGTCTTCCGGCGCGAGGCGCTGGAGCAACAGGGCGGCTACAACGAGGAGTTCATCCGCGCCCAGGACTGGGAGCTGAACTTCCGGATCCGCGAGGCGGGCGGGCTGATCTGGTTCTCGCCCGAGCTGAAGGTGTCCTACCGGCCCCGCCCCAGCGTCAGGGCGCTCGCCAAGCAGTACAAGGACTACGGCCGTTGGCGGCACGTCGTCGCCCGCTACCACGAGGGCTCCATCAACCTGCGCTACCTCGCGCCGCCGGCCGCGGTGTGCGCGATCGCGGCCGGGATCGTGGTCGGCGCGACGCTCACCCCGCTGGGCTTCGTGATCCCGGCCGGGTACCTCGCGGCGATAGCGGCGGGCTCGCTGCCGGCCGGCCGCGGACTGCCGGCGAAGGCCCGGCTTCAGATCCCCGTCGCCCTGGCCACCATGCACATGTCGTGGGGCCTCGGCTTCCTGACCAGCCCGAAGGCGCTGGCCAGGAAGGTCATCGCGTCCCGGCGGCCCGCGGTCCTCAGCGACGCGCGCTGAGCACCGCGGGAGCCCGCCCGGCCCGGACTACCAGGTGTAGTCCGGGTCGACGTGCATGCACTGCCCGGTGTCGGAGGCGTTGATCGCGCCGGCCGTGTCGGGCGTCCTGTCGTTCTTCACCGGCGCCTTGTACGCCGTCCCCGAGCGCCAGTCCGCGCCGACGACGACCGTGACGCCGGAGACCTCGGTGGACTTCTTGACCTGGCCCGCCGGGATGCCGAGGGCCTTGGCGACCGCCAGCGCGTCGCCCTGGAGGTCGGCGCTCGGGTAGCTGACCACCGTCTTCGCCACGGCCGTGGCCGGCGAGGCGTCCGCGACGGCCTTGGCGAAGCCCTTGCCGGCCAGCGCGTCCTTCACCGCCGTGGCCCGCCCGCGGACCGCGCGCTCCGCGTCGGTGGACGTGCCGTTGTGCACCTGCACGGCGATGTCGCCGCTCGCGGCCGCCGGGTCGGCGACCGCCGTCGGGGAGGGCGCGGCCGTCGCCTTGCGGGCGTCCTTGCCGTCCAGGGCGATGTCCTCGCGCACCAGCCGGAAGAGCTGACCGGCGTCGTCGGTGGGCACCACCCGCTCGCCCTGGTAGCGGTTGGGCATCGTCGTCATCGTGATGCGGTCGGTGGGCACCTTCTGCAGCTCGCCCGCCAGGTCGTACATCTTGCCGATGGTGTCCAGGCCGTCGTCGACCGTGATCGCCTTGGTGGCCGCCTCGGCGAGCTTGCGCAGCTTGTTCGGGTTGGTCAGCTTGGCGCTGGCGCGCAGCTCGCGGACCATCGAGTTCATGTACATGTGCTGCGCCTTGGCGCGGGCGAGGTCGGTGTCGTCCTCGAAGCCGTAGCGGGTGCGCAGCCACTGGAGGGCCTGCTCGCCCTTGACGGGGTGCGTGCCCTTCTCCAGCTTCAGGCCGGAGCCCTTGCCGGTGCTGGTGTGCGAGTGGACGTTGGCGTCCACGCAGACCGGGACGCCGCCGATCGCGTCCGCCATGGAGACGACGCCGGCGAAGTCGATCATCATGAAGTGGTCGATGTGGATGTCGGTGAGCTTCTCCCAGGTGGCCACCGTGCAGCCCGGGCCGCCCCGGCTGAGCGAGGCGTTCGTCATCTCGTGCCGCAGCGCCGGGTAGCTCTTGCCGTCGTCGGGGTCGGTGCACTTGGGGATGTCCAGCAGCGTGTCACGCGGCATGCTCACCACCGACATGTTGCTGCGGTCCGCCGAGACGTGCAGCAGCATCTGGACGTCCGCGAGCGGGGGGCCGCCGAAGTCGTACTTGGCGCCGCCCAGCTTCTGGTTGGCCTCGGTGTCCCGCGCGTCCGACCCGATCAGCAGGATGTTCAGCGCGGTCTCCCCGGCCGAGTTGGCCCTGGTGCCGGCCGCCCGGTCCTTGGCGTCGCCGATGTTCAGGTCGTCGTGCTTGATGTTCGCGTTGAGGTGCTCGTAGTAGAGGTATCCGGCCCCCGCGCCGCCGAGTATGACCACCGCCAGCACCGTCGCCGACCAGCGCAACGCGCGTCGACGCCGGCGTCTGCGGTCCGTCTCCCGGCCGCTGCGCCGTCCGCCGCCGCGTCTGCCGTCCCCCTCGGACGCGGCCGTGTCGCCCGGTTCCCGCCCGGCCGAAGACGTCGCGTCCCCGGTCGTCGCGGACACCGCGTCCTGTGTCGCGGAAACGTTCCCCCGCACCCCGCTGCTCCCCGTCATTGCCCTGCCCCTCCCCGCCGTGCGCCTGACACGGGCCCGTCCCGCGTCCAGTCAGACGCACGACGGGCCCGAAGGGTTACCTACTTGGCGCACTGGACCTTGTCGGCCGTGGACTTCTCCACATCCGGCGTGGCTACCGTGGAGGAGTTCAACTTCACTCCGGCGCCCTTGAAATCCTTGCCCAGGACGAGCGTCATCGTCGGCAGTCCCTGGGCGTTGGTGACGCTCTTGCCCGGCTTCATCGCCGCTCCGGACAGGCCCATGATGTCCGCCAGCCGGCGTGCCTGGTCCGCCTGGCCGGGCGCGTACTCGAGGGTCGTCGTCTTCTGGACGGCGCCCGCGTTGCCGGCGTTCTCGGACTTGCTCACGTCCGCCTCGGTCTGGAGCCAGGTCAGCTGTTCCTGCGCGCTGCCCCCGGGGGCGCCGCCGTTGAGGATCCGCACGCGCACGTCGGAGGCGGCGGACTTGGTGCCCTTGAGGCGGGCGGCGACGGCGGCCTTCTCCTTCGCCGCCTCCTTCTTCACCTCGGTGAAGGACGTGTCGCTCGTGATCATCCGGAAGACCTGGGGCGCACGCGTCTGGTCGACGACGACGGTCGCCTTCACCTTCTCGGCCGGGTTGTCGATCACGGGCACCGTCAGGAACGTGATGTTCTTCGGCGGGACCTTCTTCAACTGCAACGCCACGTCCTTCAGCGTGCTGACCTTGCCGATGCCCGTGTCGACGGTCAGCGCCTTCGTCGCGGCCTCGGCCAGGCTCACCAGCTTCGAGGGGCTGGTGAGGGTGTCACTGGAGGACATGTTGCGCATGAGGGAGCTCAGGAACTGCTGCTGCACCTTGATGCGGTCGAGGTCGCCCTGGTTGCCGAAGCTGTGCCGGGTGCGCACGAACGCCAGCGCCTGCTCACCCTCGACCACCGACTTGCCGGCCGGGAGCTTCAGCTTCGACTCCTTGTCGTCGACGGGGTGCGCGAGGCACACCTCGACTCCGCCCACCGCCGTCGTCAGCGTCTTCACCGCGTTGAAGTCGGCCATCATGAAGTGGTCCACCGTGATGCCGGTGACCTCCTTCACGGTGCGCATGGTGCAGCCCGCGTCGCGGCCGAACTGACCGAGGCTGGTGTTGAAGCGCTCGTTCCGCGTGCCGGAGATGTTCTTCTCGCTGCCGTCGGGCTGCTTCGTCGGGCAGTCCGGGATGTCGACGATCAGGTCGCGCGGGATGCTCAGCGCGGTCGCGTTCGTCCGGTCCTTGGAGACGTGCAGCAGGATGTTGGTGTCGGCGTGGCCCACGCTGCCCTTGTCGCCGTACCCCCCGTTGCCCTTGCCGGTGCGTTTGTCGGTGCCGATGATCAGGATGTTGAAGGCCTCGTCCTTGCTGAAGCCGCTCTTGCCCGCGCTGCCGACGTCCGTCGTGGTGACGTTGCCTTCGAGGTGCTTGAGGTAGAGGTAGCCCGCGCCGGCCGTGCCCACGACCACGAAGGCCATGATGCCGCCGGTCCACACCAGGATCTTCTTCGCCCGCGACTTCTTCTTCACCGGCCGCCGGCCACGCCGGCTCGCGGGCTCCTCCGCCGGCGCGCCGCGGCGCCGGCGCGGGCCGGGCACGTCCGCGCCCGCCGCCGTCCTTCCGGGCGGCGACGACGGCGAGTGCCGGTCGGGCTCGGCGGCGCGTGCGCGCGCCGGGCCCCCGTTCCCGCCGCCGGAGGCGGATCTGCGGGGTCCGGGCACCGGCGGCTGCGCTGCGGAATCGCTCAGTCGCAGTTCGTATTCACCGGTGTCCGGATTGAGTACCCATTGGTCTGCGGGATCGATGTCATCCGCCCGCCCACGGCCTTGCGCGTCCACGGTTGTCCGAATCCTCCGTCGGGGCCACGCGGCGCCTTTCCCCCTCAAGGCGCTCGGGTCTCGGTCACACGGTGCGCGACCCCAGGAAGGACCTCGCGGCCGGGTGCACCGGATCGCTCACACTATCCGGCCGGTTCGGCGTCGAGCGACGGCCGTGACAAACTCCACGCCCCTACAACCGGGCAATTCGCCCCATTTCTTTGAACTCCTGTTCGCCGGGTGGGCTCGGCTTGGCAAGCGCTTTACCCGCAACCGTCCTCGGCGGCGGTGTTCCCATGGAACGTGGGCGTCGCGGGGCCGGGCGAAACCGCCCCGGACGCCGTGCCGTTCGCCTCCGGAGGCGGATACGGTCCGTGATTCCCCGACTCCGCAGGGGTGGACGCCGTCGGGTGTTCCCGGGAGACCGCCACCGGCCGGTCCGTCCGCAGCCGGGCGAAGAGCTTCTCCGCCTCCGGCTCCACCAGTTGGTCCCGATTGGCGTTGTAGACGTACGACTCCCGCGGAACGGTCAGGAATTGCACATGTTCGGTGGGAATGTCCCGCAGGCCGCGCACGAGTTCGTACAGACCGCGCAGACTCGCCAGGTCCGGATCGGTGGTGAGGGAGGACGTCGCCGCGTCCAGCACCGGATACAGCTTCACCGGGTTCAGCAGGACGTCATTGCTCTGCACCTTGTTGACGAGCGCCCCCAGGAACCGCTGCTGCCGGTCCATCCGGCCGGTGTCGCTGCCGTTGCCGAGGGACTTGCGGGCGCGCACGTACCCCAGCGCCTGCTCCCCGTCGAGCGTGACCCTCCCGGCCGGCAGCCGCAGCCGGGCGGCCTTGTCGCTGATCGGCTCCGACAGGCACACCTCCACCCCGTCCACCGCGTCGACCATGTCCTTGAACCCGCCGAAGTCGACGACGACATGATGGTCGATCCGGATTCCGGTCAGCTTCTCCACCGTGCGGATCGTGCAGGCCGAACCCCCGGCCTGGAAGGCGTAGTTGAACATCGCGAACGTCGGCTCGGTGCGCGACCCGTCCGGCCGCCGGCATCCCGGCACGTCCACCATCAGGTCCCGCGGCAGCGAGACGGCGGTGGCGCTGCGCCGCCCGGCCGCCAGATGCAGCAGGATCGTCGTGTCCGACCGCTCGGTCCCGGAATCACGCCCGTACTCGTCGTTGCCGTCCCCCGACCGCGAGTCCGACCCGATCAGCAGGACGTTCTGCGCGCCCTTCACCAACGACGTCGGCCGCTCCTTCGCGTACCGCGCCAGCTCCGCCGCGGCCGCCTCGTCGGGCGTGATGTTCCCGTCGAGCTTCGCGTAGACCGCCCATCCGGCCACCCCGGCCCCCAGGACGATCACCGCCACCGCCCCCGCCCCGTACCGCGCCCACCGCCGCCGGCGCCGCCGCGCGAGCCCGCGCCCGTCGGCGGAGGCCCCCGCCCCCGGCCCCAAGGGTCCGCCGCCGCGCCTCGCCGAGTGCGTCACGTGCGACCCCCTCCCGCTCCCGTCCCGCCGGCCTCCCGCCCCGGCCGCACGAACGCGTCGAGCCGTCCCTGCGTGGAGCCGTCCCTACGACGATGGCGCGAACCGGACGAAAGGGACCCCGCGAAGCGACCGAACGGGTGACCCGAGCCCTCATCCGGGGGCCACGCCCCATGCGGGAGGGCGAAGAAGCACGCGAGCGGCGAAGAGGCAGGCGAGCGGCGAAGAGGCAGGCGAGCGGCGAAGAGGTGCGGCTCGTCGCGGGGGTGGCTACCGGGCCGTCGCCGTCACCCGCTCGCTCTCCACGCGCTGGGCGACGGTCTCCTCGTCGGCCCGGGCCAGGTTCCGGCACAGCACCACCGAGCCGCCGCTCGCCAGCGGCGCGTACAGCCCGGCGCTCAGCCCCTCCCAGGTGTCGTACGGCAGCCCCGACAGCAGCCGGGAACCGGGCCCGGTCAGTCCGAGCCCCGCGGCCTCGGCGCGCGCCCGCTCCACGATCTCGGCGCCGGTGTACTCGGCCCCCGCGACGATCAGCGCGGGCTCCTCGGGGTCCACCGGGGCGTACGGGGCGAACCGGTCCCCGAAGCTCGGGACGTCCACGGCGTAGTCGTCGTACCCCTGCGGAGGACCGGGCACGAACCGCCGGCCGAGCGGGGCCAGCGACAGCGCGTACCGCTCGCCCCGGCACGCCAGTCCCGCCTCGAAGCCCCCGGGCCCGGCCACGACGAAGTCCGCCCGCGACGGATCCCCGGCCATGTCCGCGACGACCCCGGTCGAGGCGCACGCCAGCAGCCACACCGCCGTCTGCCAGTGCGCGGGCAGCAGCAGCGCGACCCGGTCGCCCGGCTCGGCGGACAGCCCGTCCTGGAGGAGGTTCGCGGTCTTGGCCACCCAGTTGGCGAAGGTGGCCACGGACAATTCGACGCGCTCGCCCGTGGCGTCGTCGTAGAACGTCACCAGGGGGCGCGCGGGATCCGCGGCGAGTGCGGAACGCAGCAGGTCGGCAGGGGTGCGATCGGTGGCAGTCACCCGCAGAAGGGTACGCGCCGCCCCCGGCGCCGCACCGGCCGCCGGGCCTGCGCGGAGCCACCGGTTCGGCGGAACGGACGCCGACGGCCCGTCAATTCCCCGATGGACAGATATGTATGGCTATGTCCAGGATCGTTGGCATGCGTGGATTGTTTGCTACCTCGATCGGCGTCACCTGCGCGGCGGCTCTCGCCCTCCCGCTGACGCCGCCCGCCGACGCGGCGACGGTGCGACCAGCACCGGCCGCGGAGGCGGCGTCCGCCGGGACCGCCGGGGCCACGAGCCCCGGCGCCCGGACCACCCCAACCCGCCCCGGCGCGACCGGCGTTCCCGGCCGCCCCGGACTGCCCGACGCCCCCGGCCTCCCGGGCAGCACCCAGTCGCTGCCGCTCGCCCCCCTCGCCGACCGCGCCCTCGGCGCCGCCCCCGGCCTGGGACTGCCGCGCCGGGAGGTGCACCGCTTCTCCCTCCTCGGCGTCGTCTGGGACGACCCCTCGGCCGAACTCCACGGCCGCGTCCAGGTCCGCACCCGCCCGGCCGGCTCCGACGCCTGGTCCGGCTGGCAGGACGTCGAGACCCACAACGCCGACCACGGCGCCGACCCCGGCACCACCGAGAGCGCCTCGGGCCGGACCCACGGCGCCACCGCCCCCCTCTGGGTCGGCGACTCCGACGGCGTCGAGGTCCGCGTCCGGCCGCAGACCGAACGCCGCACCGAGGAGACGGGCCGCGGCGCCCGCACCCTCTCGACCGTCGCCCCGCTCCCCGCCGGCCTGCGCCTGGACCTCGTCGACCCGGGCGAGACCGCCCCCGGACACGCCCCGGCCGGCCCCCCGCACAGCCGGTCGCTGTCCTCCGACGCCGACCCGCCGGGCGAACCGGGTGAACCCGGCGAGCCGGGCGAACCCGGTGAACCGGGATCCGTCGGCGCCGAGGCGGCCGGCGACACCGCCGGGTCGGCGAAGACGGCCGACGCGTCGGCGGACCTGCCGGAGGGCCTGCCCGCCGAGGAGGCCGAGTCCGTCGAATCCGTCGAGGCCGCCGAGGCCTCCGCCGCCAACGAAGCCCTCGCCCCGTTCGGCGCCCTGGAGATCCCGGGCCTGGACCGCGCGGCCACCGAACGCGAACTCTTCGCCCTGCGCGGCGGCGAGCTGACGCAGGCCCAGCGGGCCGCCCCCTACATCGGTCCGCGCCCCAGCATCGTCACCCGCCGCGGCTGGGGAGCCGACGAGAGCCTGCGCGAGAGCGGCTTCCGCTACACGACGAAGGTCAAGGCCGCGTTCGTGCACCACACGGCGTCCGGCAACGGCTACACCTGCGCCCAGGCCCCCTCCGTCATCCGCGGCATCTACCGCTACCACGTCCGGAGCATGGGCTGGCGGGACATCGGCTACAACTTCCTCGTCGACAAGTGCGGGAAGATCTACGAGGGCCGCGCCGGGGGAGTGGCGAAGGCGGTCCTCGGCGCCCACACCCTGGGGTTCAACACCAACAGCATGGGGGTCGCCGTCCTCGGCACCTTCGGCAGCGCCAAGCCCAGCGCCGCCACGGTCGACGCCGTCGCCCGGCTGACGGCGTGGAAGCTCGGCCTCTTCGGCGCGAACCCCAAGGGGAAGACCTACCTGACGTCCGGGGGTGGCAACCTCTACGGAAAGGGAAAGAGCGTACGACTGAACGTGATCTCGGGTCACCGGGACGGCTTCGCCACCGAATGCCCCGGCAAACAGCTCTACGGCAAGCTCGGCTCGGCCCGCTCGACCGCGGCGCACTACCAGGGGCGCTGAACCGGACGGCGGGCGCGGGAGCTCCGGGGCCGGGCGGGCCCCGGAGCTTCCGCGCGCCGAACGGCCGGACCGCGCATCCGGACGGGGGCACCTTGCGCGGCCGTCGGGGGGACAGCACGCCGGGACCGGGACGGAACGCCCCCGGCCTGGAAGTCGCCACACAAGGGTCTGCATACACTGGCCGGCCGAATGACAGTTCGGCCGGTCCCGGCAGGAAGCAGAGACGACAAGGTGACTGAAGCGATCCTCCTGGTCGGCGGGAAGGGCACCAGGCTGCGCCCCCTCACGGTGCACACGCCCAAACCGATGGTCAGGGCGGCGGGGGTGCCGTTCCTCACGCACCAACTGGCGCGGGCGCGCGCGGCGGGCGTGGACCACATCGTCCTGGCGACGAGCTATCTGGCCGAGGTCTTCGAGCCGCACTTCGGCGACGGCTCGGCCCTGGGCCTGCACATCGAGTACGTGACCGAGGACGAGCCCCTCGGCACGGGCGGCGCCATCCGCAACGTGGCGTCCCGTCTCACCTCGGCGCCGGACGATCCGGTCCTCGTCTTCAACGGCGACATCCTCACCGGCCTGGACATCAACCGTCTGGTGGCCACCCACGAGACGTCGGGGGCGGACGTCTCCCTGCATCTCACCCAGGTGACGGACCCGCGCGCCTACGGCCTGGTCCCCACGGACGGGACGGGCAGGGTCCTGGCGTTCCTGGAGAAGCCGCAGACGCCCGAGGAGATCGTCACCGACCAGATCAACGCGGGCGCGTACGTCTTCCGCCGCTCGGTCATCGACACGATCCCGCAGGGCCGCCCGGTGTCGGTGGAGCGCGAGACCTTCCCCGGCCTGCTCTCGGCCGGAGCGCACCTCCAGGGCATGGTCGACTCGACGTACTGGCTGGACCTGGGCACCCCGGCCGCGTTCGTCCGCGGCTCGGCGGACCTGGTCCTCGGCCGGGCCCCGTCCCCCGCGGTCCCCGGCCGCTGCGGCGACCGCCTGATCCTGCCGACGGCACGGGTCGCCCCCGACGCGAAGCTGACCGGCGGCACGGTGGTGGGCGAGGGGGCGTTCGTGGCGGAGGGCGCGCGGGTCTTCGGCTCGACGATCCTGCCGGGCGCGGTCATCGAACCCGGCGCCGTCATCACCGACTCGCTCATCGGCGCACGAGCCCGCGTCGGCGAACGCTCCGTCCTCACCGGCACGGTCATCGGCGACGGCGCGGTCGTCGGCGCGGACAACGAACTCCGCGAGGGCGCCCGGGTGTGGTGCGACGCGAGAATCCCGGCCGGCGCGGTCCGCTTCTCGTCGGACCAGTAGGGCCGACGCTCCTTCCGGGTCCGGGTCCGGGTCCGGGTCCGGGTGTGGGTGCGGGTGCGAGTCCGGGTGCGGGGTCTGGCGGGGCGGGGGCCGGGGGCTGGGGGCGGTGACAGGGCAGCGATGCCCCCTCCCGGCTTCAGCGCAAGCGCCCCGGTGAGGAACGCGTCGTCCGCGAACGCGTCGCCGCCCGGCGGGCCCTCACAGCTGCCCGATGTCCCACCGGGGCATCTTCGGCACCCGCCGGGACGGGGCCTGCCCGCTGAGCAGGATCAGCCGGGCCGCCCGATGCCGCTGGCCCTCCTGCCCCGGCTCCCGCCCCGCGTACGGCTCCAGCAACTCCAGCATCAGCGCGTCGTCGGCGTCCCGGTCCCGGGCCAGCGCCCACCCCACGATGCCCGGCAGATGCAGATCGCCCACGGTGACGGCGTCCGCCGCGCCATGACTGCGCTGCACGGTCTCCGCCGACGTCCACGGGCCGATCCCCGGCAGGACCTCCAGCCGCGCCCGCGCCTCGGCCGGAGACATCCGCATCGTCTCCTCCAGCCGCCCCGCGACGCGCACCGCCCGCAGGATCGTCGAGGCCCGCTTGTCGTCGACCCCCGCCCGGTGCCACTCCCACGACGGGATCAGCGCCCAGGTCCGCGGGGCCGGCATCACCCACAGCCGGCCGCCCGCCGCGGGCCCGGGGGCAGGCTCCCCGAACTTGCGGACCAGCAGCCGCCAGGCCCGGTACGCCTCGTCGGTGGTGACCTTCTGCTCCAGCACCGAGGGGATCAGCGACTCCAGCACCAGCCCGGTCCGCGTCAGCCGCAGTCCGGGCCGCCGGTGCCGGGCGATCGCCACGACCCGGTGCCGCGGCTCGAACGCCTCCGGCGTGTCCGCGGCCCCGAGCATCTCGGGCAACTGCTCCAGCAGCCACTCTGCACCGGGCCCCCACGCCTCACCGCGCACCGCGCCGTCGCGGGCGGCGACCCGCAGCGTCCCCGGCCCGGCGGGAGTGAGACTGGCCCGCCACACGGACCCGTCCGGAGTGGCCCGGAACGTCGGATCCGCCGGGCCCCGGCGCAGCGGTCCGAGCACCAGACCGAGGTCGAGCGGCCCGTCCGGCGTCCAGTCGCGCACCCGCCCGGGCGCCGACGGCTGGCGCGGCACCCCCACGGGCACGCCGGCATGGCCGCCGCGCACGGTCGTGCGCGTGGGCCTGGGGGAGAAGCGTCCTGCCACGATGAATGTCCCGGCTCCTGCGAAAAAGGGCTGCTACGAGAGTAGGCCCCCCACCGCCCCCACCCGCCCCGAACCGTCCGACGACCTCACCGGACCGCCCCGGACCCTCCGACGACCTCTCCTGACCGTCCCGGATCGTCCGACGGCTCTGCCCCGTCGCCCGCCCGTCCGACGGCCTTCCCGCACGCCGCAAACCGCCCGACGACCTCTCCTGACCGTCCGCCGGGCCTGCCCGGTCGCCCGCCCGTCCGACGGCCTTCCCGCACGCCGCGGACCGCCCGAGGAGGACCTCTCCTGACGGCCCCGAACCGTCCGGCAGCCTCACCTGACCGTCCCGGACCGTCCGATGACCTCACCTGACCTCACCCGACCGCTCCGGACAGCCCGGCTGCCGCTCCCGGCCCCCGTGGATCACCCGGCGACCGCTCCCAGCCGCCGTGGGCCTCACCGCACCACGATGAAGTCGCCCACCTCCCGCTCGGGACGGGTGCGCGGTTCCTCCGCCGCGTGTCCGACCGCCACCGCTCCCATCGGATCCCACCCGTCCGGCAGCGCGAGCACCTCCCGGACGACGTCCCGGCAGAACATCGTCGACGACACCCACGCGGAGCCCAGCCGCTCGCCGGCCAGCGCCACCAGGAAGTTCTGCACGCCGGCCCCGGCCGCGACCACGAACATCTCCCGCTCGGCCGCGTCGCGCCGTGCGTCGCCGTAGGTGTGCGACCCGTCCGCCACCAGACAGGGCACCACGAGGTACGGCGCGTTGCGCAGCACGTCCCCGCGCCGGACCCGCTTGGCGATGGACTCCTCGGACTTCCCGTCCCGCCGCAGGTCCGCGATCCACGCGTCCCGCATGGCGTCCAGCAGCCGCAGCCGGGCGTCCGGCGACTCCAGCAGGACGAACCGCCACGGTGTGGTGTGGTGCGGCGCGGGCGCGGTGACGGCCGCGGCCACCGCCCGCCGCACGGCGCCGGGGTCGACCGGCTGGTCGGTGAAGGACCGCACGGTCCGCCGCTGGGTGACGGCCAGCCGTACCGCCTCCGAGGTCCCGAGCCGGAACATGTCGTCGTGGGCTTCGCGGACCAGCGCCCGGGCGCCCTCTTCGGCGTCGGACGCGACCACGTGCGCGAGGCCCCGCACCACGGCCACCGGAAGTCCCGCGGACTTGCCCTTCACCAGGTCGCCGACGGCGGCCAGCTCGTCCGCCGTGGCGACGACCGTCGCGCTCAGCGCGTTGCCGTGCGCGTCCGTCTGCCCGCGCAGGTCGTCCAGCACCCGCACCCCGGCGGCGCCGATCGCCACGTCGGTGAGCCCGGCCCGCCAGGGCCGTCCGAAGGTGTCGGTGACGACGACCCCGACGTCGACGCCGAGCGCGTCCCGCAGCCCCTCGCGCAGGGCCCGCGCCGAGGCGTCCGGGTCCTCGGGCAGCAACAGCACCGTCCCCGCGGGGGTGTTGGAGGCGTCGACACCGGCCGCGGCCATGACCAGCCCCTGCCGGTTCTCGACGATCCGCAGGGTCCCGCGGCGGGCCACCACCCGGACCGTCTCCGCGTCGATCGCGGCCTCCCGGTCGTCCGCCCGGACGATCCGCCCCTCCGCCTTGGACACGATCTTCGACGTGACCAGCAGGACGTCCCCGTCGGCGAGCCCCGGCTCGGCGACGGCGATCAGCTTGGCGAGGTCGTCCCCGGACCGCACCTCGGGCAGCCCGGCCACGGCCCAGACCCGGTAACCGGTCTCCGCGGACCCGCTCACGCGCCCCGCACCTCCTCCGCGAGCCGCAGCGCCTCGCGGGCCATCCGCGTGGTCGCGTCGAGGTCGCTCATCATCAGCGGGACGGCGCGGCAGCGGATCCCGGCAGCCTCCACCCGCTCCACGAGGGCCGCGTCCACGGTGTCGACGAGCCAGCCGTCGAGCAGGCCCGAGCCGTAGTGCTCGGCCACCGCCGCGGCCGTCGACTCCACGCCGACGGCCGCGAGCACCTTGTCGGCCATGCCGCGCACCGGCGCGTCCCCGACGATGGGGGACAGGCCCACCACGGGCACCCCGGCCTCGGCGATCGCCTCACGGATGCCGGGCACCGCGAGGATCGTGCCGACGGAGACCACCGGATTGGACGGCGGGAAGAGCACGACGTCCGCCTCCGCGATCGCCTCCAGCACGCCCGGCGCGGGCTTCGCCTGCTCCGCGCCGACGGGCACGACCGCCTCCGCCGGCACCGACGCCCGCAACCGCACCCAGTACTCCTGGAAATGCACGGCCCTGCGCTCGCCGTCGACGTCGACGGCCACATGCGTCTCGACCCGGTCGTCCGTCATGGGGATCAGCCGCACGCCCGGCTTCCACCGGTCGCACAGCGCCTCGGTCACCGCGCTCAGCGGATAACCGGCGCCGATCATCTGCGTCCGCACGATGTGCGTGGCGAAGTCCCGGTCGCCGAGACCGAACCAGCCGGGCCCCGCGCCGTACGCGGCGAGCTCCTCCTTCAGGTGGAAGGTCTCGTCCGCCCGGCCCCAGCCCTGTTCCTCGTTGATGCCGCCGCCGAGCGTGTACATCACCGTGTCGAGGTCCGGGCAGACCTTCAGCCCGAAGAGATGGATGTCGTCGCCGGTGTTGCCGATGACCGTGATGTCGGCGTCCGGCACGGCCTGCTTCAGACCGCGCAGGAACCGGGCACCGCCGATGCCGCCTGCCAGAACCACAATGCGCATGAGGGCAAGTCTCGCAGGCGGCGCCGACAGAGCGACGGGCGGTTGTGGACAACCGCGCGCCTGCGGACACCCCGCCCACCCGAAGGAGTGGACGGCGTCCCGCCGACCCGCGCACCAGCTTGCGCACCGGCCCGCGGACGGCCGGGCGCGGGCGGCTGCGCGGGGGCCGCTGGGTATGGACGGCTAGGCGTGGACGGCGGTCGCGGCGCCGTGCGGGCCGGGGGCCGCGCACGCCATCGTGGTCGCGCCCCCCGCGCGCACGTCCGCGCGCGGGTGCATCGGCATCTCCGTCAGCCCGGGGAAGTAGACGTGCAGGCTCACCGCCGGCTCCAGCGTGTCGTTGACCACCTCGTGCACGTACCCCGGCGCGAACACCCTCTCCGACTCCTGGCCCCGCTCCGGCCGGGACGCTCCCGCCGCCGCCGGCCCGAGCACCCGCTCGCCGCCCGCGGTGCGCTCGGTCAGCCGGCCCTCCAGCACCGTGAACACGCCGGAGGAGCCGCCGTGGTCGTGCAGCCCGCTGCCCTGGCCGGGCACCCAGGACAGCAGCCACACCTCGTAGCCGGGGCCGGTGCGCAGCAGGTGGTACCAGCGGGACGTCGCGTCGTAGCGGACCAGGTGTTCCCACTGGGCGCGGTCGGCGGCGACGGAGCGGGCCAGGCCCACGAACTCGGCCACGGTGGCCGGGTGCTCGCGCGGGGCCCGCAGGAGGTGGGGGACTTCGAGGATGTCGCCGGCGATCTGGAGGTCGCTGTCGCTGTTCATGGATGCGGTGGTCCCTCGGCGGAAGAGGCGGCAGTGGTGGGGGGCTTGCTGGGTGTCGCGGACCGTCCGCCCGGATCACGGGCGGGACAGGAGTGCCCTGGTGTGGGCCGGAGGGAGACAGCAGCCGAGTCGCGGTGGACTCAACGGGTACAGCCGGAGCGCGATGGGCTCAACAGCCGGAACGACGACAACAGCTACAGCGGACGAGGGCAGCACCGTGGGACCCGGCGGAGCCGGTCGAGGTGAGTGCCAAGTTCGCGAGCATGCCCACAAGGACACCGGTTCACACCCGCACTGTCAACTGGGCACCCGGTATGTGGGACAGGGTTCACCTCATTCGGTTCATCTGCGAGGTGAAAGGTTTGTGCATGGGGTGACCGGGACACATGGCGCACATGCCGGGCGCGCGAGCCTCGCTGCGATCCCGTGATCCGACTGTGATCCGGTTCGCTTCCGCGCGCGTGTCGCAACGGGATCGAACCTCCGGGCGTCTCTCCCCGTACAGGCCCTGTGCGGAGAGGTAGCCCTCCGGGGCCACATCTGCTTGTCAAGGTTTATGGCGATTTGAACACTTACTGCATGGCCTTGGTTCCGCAGAGTGAATAAGGGGCCCAATAGCAGATCTCGGCTTGACTCGCCCGGAGCAGCACACTTGTAATTTCACTCGTGTCGTTCAGCCGGAATCGGTAACGGCCACGTCACGGGGACGCGAAAGACAGAGCGAGGGGCGCACATGACCGAGCTGGTGCAGCAACTGCTGGTCGACGTCGACGACGCGGACGAGGAACTCGGCTGGCAGGAGCGCGCACTGTGCGCCCAGACCGATCCCGAGTCCTTCTTCCCCGAGAAGGGCGGCTCCACCCGCGAGGCCAAGAAGGTCTGCCTCGCCTGCGAGGTCCGCTCCGAATGCCTGGAGTACGCCCTCTCCAACGACGAGAGATTCGGCATCTGGGGCGGCCTGTCGGAGCGGGAACGCCGCAGGCTGAAGAAGGCGGCGGTCTGAGCACCGCCCCCACCGCACGGACGCGGCGACCCGCGTCACGGCGGCGCCGCGCCCCGATACCGGGGAACGCCGACGCACCTTCGGGTGCGAGGGTCCGAACGGCCCGTCGCAGGTGGCTTGTCCACAGGCGGCGGGCCGTCGTGCTGCCCAGCCGATAGTGTGGGCGCTCGTCCGAGACGCTCCTCCGCCCCCACACGGCGCAGGCGTCCACCGCAGTCCAGCGAACCGGGGCCCGTACCTCGATGTCCGTGCACAGCCACACGGCAGCCCACCAAGACGGCGCTGCCACACCTGAGTTCCCGCGTCATGTCGTGACCGCGGTGATCGTCTCCCACGACGGTGCCCGCTGGCTGCCCGACGCGCTCGCCGGGCTGCTCGGCCAGGAGCGCCCCGTCCAGTCCGTGATGGCCGCCGACACCGGCAGCTCGGACGACTCCGCGCGGCTGGTCGCCGAGGCCCTCGGCGACGACCGGGTGCTGCACCTCGCCCGCCGCACCGGCTTCGGCCAGGCCGTCGAGGAGGCCAACCGCACGGCCCCCGTCCTCACCCCCGAGGAACTGCCCTACCTCAAGCGCCCCAGCGGCTGGGACCCCGTCACGCGCACCTGGCGCGACGACGCCTACGACCTCCCCGAACTCCCGCACGGCGAACCCGTCCAATGGCTGTGGCTGCTCCACGACGACAGCGCCCCCGAACCGGACGCACTCGCCGAACTGCTGCGCGTCGTCGACAACGAGCTCGAACTCGGCCGTGACGACGTCGCCGTCGTCGGCCCCAAGCTCCGCGGCTGGTACGACCGCCGCCAGCTCCTCGAGGTCGGCGTCACCATCGCGCACTCGGGCCGCCGCTGGACCGGCCTGGACCGCCGCGAACAGGACCAGGGCCAGCACGACCACGTCCGCTCCGTGCTGTCCGTCTCCACCGCCGGCATGCTGATCCGCCGCGACGTCTTCGAGCAGCTCGGCGGATTCGACCGCCGACTGCCCCTGATGCGCGACGACGTCGACCTGTGCTGGCGCGCGCAGGCCGCCGGCCACCGCGTCCTCATCGCCCCCGAAGCCGTCGTCCGGCACGCGGAGGCCGCCTCCCGCGAACGCCGCGCCGTCGACTGCGCCGGCCGCACCGCCGCCTCCCCGCACAAGGTCGACAAAGCCGGCGCCGTCTACACCCTCCTCGTCAACAGCCGCACGGCGCTGCTGCCCTGGATCCTGGTCCGCCTCGTCCTCGGCACCCTGGTGCGCACCCTCGCCAACCTCGTCGGCAAGGTCCCCGGACAGGCCCTCGACGAGATCCGCGGCCTGCTCAGCACCCTGCTGCGCCCCGAGCGGATCATCGCCGGGCGGCGCAGGCGCGGCAAGCCGACGATCGACAAGGACGAACTGCGCGCCCTGTTCCCGCCGCCCGGCGCGACCGTACGGGCCACCGTCGAACAGGCCGTCGGCGACTACTTCGGCTCCTCCGACCCCGACGCCGTCTCCGGCGCGGGCCGGCACGGCGGCGCCGTCGAGTCCGGTCCCGGCGGCGACGACGCCGAATTCCTGGAGATCGAGCAGTTCGCGCGCCTCAAGCGCATCGCCCGCAAGCCCGGCCCGGTCCTCTTCCTGGTCCTGCTGCTCGTCTCCCTCGTCGCCTGCCGCGGCCTGCTCGGCGGCGGCGCGCTCGCCGGCGGCGCCCTGCTGCCCGCCCCGGCCGACGCCTCCGACCTGTGGTCGCGCTACATCGACGCCTGGCACCCGGTCGGCGTGGGCGGCACCCCCGCCGCCCCGCCCTACCTCGCGGTCATCGCGACCCTGGCCACCCTGCTGCTCGGCTCGACCGGCGTCGCCCTGACCCTGCTCCTCGTCTGCTCGGTGCCGCTGGCCGGCTTCACCGCCTACTTCGCCTCCCGCCCGCTCGTCGAGTCGCGCCTCCTGCGCGCGTGGGCCGCCGTCGTCTACGCCTTCCTGCCCGCCGCGACGGGCGCCCTCGCCGGCGGCCGCGTCGGCACCGCCGTCCTCGCCGTGCTGCTGCCGCTCATCGCCCGCGCGGGCGTCGCCGCCAGCGGCCTGGCGCACCGCTCCGGAGCCCGCGGCAGCTGGCGCGCCACCTGGGCGTACACCCTGCTGCTGACGATCACCACCGCGTTCACCCCGATCGTCTGGCCCATCGCGCTCGTCCTCGGCCTCGCGGTCCTGGCCGTGCGCCGCCGCGACCTCACCGCCTACGGCCCGCGCTTCCTCGCCCAGCTGGGCACCCCGCTGCTGATCCTCGCGCCCTGGTCCCTGTCCCTGCTGCCCTTCGGGTTCTTCACCCAGGCCGGCCTCGACTACGGCCCCTCGGCCGCCACCGCCCTCGACCTGCTCGGCGCCAGCCCCGGTGGCCCCGGCACCGTCGACGGCCTGATGCTCATCGGCGTCGTGCTCGCCGCGCTCGCCGCACTGCTGCGCACCGAACGCCACTTCGGCGTCTGGGCGGCCTGGGCCGTCGCCCTGGTGGGCCTCGTCTTCGCCGTGCTCTCCAACAGCTCCACCTGGGCCGGCCCCGCCACCCTCGTCTACGGCATCGCCCTCCTCGCCGCCGCCGTCATCGGCGCCGACGGGGCACGCACGCGTGTCGCCGAGCAGAGCTTCGGCTGGCGCCAGCCGGTCGCCGCGCTCATCGCCTTCGCCTCCGCCGCCGGCCCCCTGCTCGTCGCCGCCGGATGGATGATCGGCGGCGCCGACGGCCCGCTGGAGCGCCGCGACCCCGTCCAGGTGCCCGCGTTCGTCGCCGAGGAGGCGGGTGACCGCGACCAGGCCCGCACCCTCGTCCTCGACAGCGACGCCGCCCACGTCGGCTACATGCTGGTCCGCGGCTCCGGCGCCCGGCTCGGCGACGCCGAACTCACCGCCGCCGACGGCGAGAACGAGCAGCTCGACAAGGTCGTCGCCAACCTCGTCGCCGGCTCCGGCGCCGACCAGGCCGACCAGCTCGGCAAGTTCGCCGTGGGCTACGTCCTCGTCCACAAGGGCGCGCCCCGCGAGGCCACCCGCGTCCTGGACGCCACCCCCGGCCTCAAGCGGCTCAGCCAGCAGGACGGCAGCGCCCTGTGGCGGGTCGACCAGGAGGTCTCCCGCGCGGCCGTCGTCGCCGACTCCGGCAAGGGCGCGGCCACCCCGGTCGCCGCGGGCCCCGTCGACATCCACACCACCGTCCCCGACGGCTCCGGCAACCGCGTGCTGCGCCTGGCCGACGCCGCCGCCGACGGCTGGACGGCCACCCTCGACGGCAAGGCCCTCACCCCGACCACCGTCGACGGATGGGCCCAGGGCTTCGAACTCCCCGCCTCCGGCGGCAGACTGGACGTCACCTACGAGGACCCGTTCACCCACACCGCCTGGCTGTGGGCGCAGGGCCTGCTGGCCCTCGTCCTCGTCGTCCTGGCCCTGCCCGGCCGCCGCCGTGACGTCGACGACGACCTCCCCGAGGAGGAGCCCATCCCCGCCCAGGCCGTCGACGGCGAGGGCCGCCGCGCCCGCCGCCTGCGCGCCCAGGCCGAAGCGGAGGCGGAGGCGGAATCCGGGCCCGACGCCGACGCCGAACCCCGGGAGCCCGGCAGCCCCGACGAGTTCCCCGCCGTCGGACAGGAGCAGCCCCCCGCGCCCGTCCCGCAGCAGCAGCCCTACGGCGAATGGGCGGACCAGTCCACCTACGCGGGCGCCGAATACGGCGGCTACCCGGGCGAGCAGTACCAGGGCGGCCAGTACGAGGGCGCCCAGCAGTACCAGCAGGGCGGCTACGACCAGCAGGCCTACGACCCCTACCAAGCCGGCCAGTACGACCCGTACGCCTACGACGGCCAGGCGCAGCAGACGCCGTACGACCAGACCTACCAGCAGCAGGGCTACGACCCGTCCGGCTACGGCCAGGGCGGCTACGACCCCGCCTACGACCCGGACCGGCACCCCCGTGGCGCCGACGACGAGCGTCCCGACGGGAGCCGGCAGTGAACCGCACCACCCTGTCCTTGATCGCCGGCACGGCCGCACTGGCCGCCGTCACCGGATTCGCCGCGCTCAACGAACCGGACGCGACCGGCGCGGACACCGCCCGGGCGGCCGCCGAACTGCCCGTGGAGCGCACGAGCCTGCTCTGCCCCGCGCCCAGCACGTCCGACCTCGCGGAGACGGCGTACACGTCCTTCACGCCCGTCACCAAGGGCGCGGGCGACGACGGCAAGGCCGCACTCGCGGCCGCCGCCCAGGGACCGGCGGACCCGGCGGGCGGGAAGCCGAGCGGCAAGCCCAGCGCGAAGACGGACGACAAGACGGACGACAAGACGGACGGGAAGGCGAGCGGCAAGAAGAAGACGGCCGCGAAGCCCGTTCTCACCCCCAAGGCGCCCGGCGCACCGGCCGTCGGCACCGCCGACGGCGGCGGCGCGGCCGCGCTCCTGGGCACCGCCGAGGGCCGCTTCGCGCCCGGCTGGACCGTCCAGGAGACCACGGAGGTCCCCGCCGGCAGCGGCCGCGGCCTCCAGGGCCTCGCCTGCTCCGCGCCCGACACGGAGTTCTGGTTCCCGGGCGCCAGCACCGCCGCCGACCGCACCGACTACGTCCACCTCACCAACCCGGACGACTCCGCCGCCGTCGTCGACATCGAGCTGTACGGCAAGGACGGGGCCCTCGCGACCACGGTGGGGGAGGACCTGACCGTTCCCGCCCACTCCAGCGAGCCGATCCTGCTGTCCACGCTCACCGGCGAGAAGCAGGCGGACCTCACCGTCCACGTCAACGTCCGCAGCGGCCGGCTCGGAGCCGCCGTGCAGGCCCTGGACGAGAAACTCGGCGGCGACTGGCTGACCGCCGCCACCGACCCGGCGCCCGTCCAGGTCGTGCCGGGCATCCCCAAGGACGCCACCGGCGTCCGCCTCGTCGCCTACGCCCCGGGTGACGCGGACGCGGACCTCAAGGTCCAACTCGCCTCCCCCTCAGGTCTGATCACCCCCGCGGGTCACGAGACGCTGCACGTCAAGGCGGGCAAGACGATCTCGGTCGACCTCGGCGACGTCACGCGCGGGGAGGCCGGATCCCTGGTCCTGACCCCCACCGACCGGTCCGTCCCGGTCGTCGCCGCCGCCCGCGTCCTGCGCGGCAAGGGCTCCGACCAGGAGTCGGCGTTCATCCCCGCCACCGCACCGGTCGGCACGCGCGCCTCCGCCGCAGGCAACAGCGCCAAGGGCACCACCCTCTCCCTCACGGCACCCAAGGGCGCCGCCCAGGTCAAGGTCACCGCGTCCGCGGGCAGCGGCGGCGGAACGGCCGTCTCCAAGACGTACACGGTCCGCGCCGGCACCACCCAGGACGTCGAACTCCCCGTGCCCGCCGGCCTGAAGGGCAGCTACGCCCTGACCGTGGAGACCCTCACGGCCACCCCCGTCTATGCCTCGCGCACCCTGACGTCCACCCAGGAAGGCGTCCCGGGCTTCACCGTCCAGACCCTGCCGGACGACCGGGGGACGGTGTCCGTGCCGCAGGCAGACGAAGACGTCGCGGTGCTGCAGAAGTAAGCGCGACCAAAAAACCCGGAAGGGCCGCCGAGGCGCCCAGCGCCCGGACAGGTCGTCCGGGAGCCGCCTGGCGAGGGGCGAGGGGCGTGCGCGGGCGGTGCTCAGTCCTCGCCGTAGCGCGGATCCACCGTCTCGGGGGTCAGCCCGAGCAGCTCGGCGACCTGCTCCACGACCACCTCGTGCACCAGCGCCGCGCGCTCGTCACGCCCCTTCGTGCGGATCTCGACCGGCCGCCGGTAGACGACGACCCGGGCCCGCCGGCCCTCGCCCGCGGCGATCGTCCCGCCCAGCGGGACCGCCTCGTCGTTCCACGGCTCCGGGGCCGCGTCCAGCCGAGGCACCTCCAGCACCATGAAATCGATGTCGGCGAGCTGCGGCCACCGCCGCTCCAGGCGCTCCACCGAGTCCTGCACGAGATCCGCGAACACGTCGGCGCGGCTGGCCGCCAACGGCACCTGCGGCGGAGCGATCGGCCCCCGCATGCCCCGGCCGTGGCGATCACGACGACGGGGACCTGGGCCTGCGGCGGGGGGCGGTACGGGGCTGTCCATCACTACTGAAGCGTAGTCCCCGACGCCCCCCGGCACCGGTCCGCACACACCTTCCCGGCCGACCCGGCCCGTGAGCACCGGACCGCCGTCCGTCCATGGCGCACGACGACCGTTCCAGCCAAGGTTGGGCTCGATTCCGTATCTCTGCGAGAGCGGCGAACTCATGGCAATTGGTGCCGTTTGTGCCGAGTGATGACCGGGCGGTGACGGTCACTTCGTCTCAAGGGCTGGTGTTCGCGCAGGTCAGCGGGGTATGACTGGTGTGGCCCGTGGGGCGTTTCACAACACGACACGGTGGAGTGACCTGGTGGAGAGTCGTCGCGGCCCGCTCAAGAGTGCGGTACCGTCCAACGTCGTGAGCCCTGTACGTCGCTGTTCGCGCACCGCCTGCGGCCGACCCGCCGTCGCGACGCTGACGTACGTCTACGCCGACTCGACCGCGGTCCTCGGCCCGCTCGCCACCTACGCCGAACCCCACTGCTACGACCTGTGCGCCGAGCACTCCGAACGCCTCACCGCCCCGCGCGGCTGGGAAGTCGTCCGGCTCCTCGACGGATCGGCGCCCGCCCGCCCCAGCGGTGACGACCTGGAAGCGCTTGCCAACGCCGTCCGCGAGGCGGCCCGTCCGCAGGGGCGTGCGGCGGGAGCGGGCGGCGCCGGCCGTGGGGCGGACCCGATGGAGGTCGCCCGGCGCGGCCACCTGCGGGTCCTGCGCTCACCGGACAACTGACCCGCGCTTCGCGGTCGTCTGATCCCTGCCGGTGCGTTCCCGTGCGTTCCCGTGCGCGCCCCGATCGCCGTCGTCCCGGCACTCCGGCCCCGCTCCCGAACTTCCTTCGGTCCGGCGAGCGTGAAACCGCTTGCTGTCCGGTTCGGCCTAAATCAGTCCATTGGTCGGGGAGTTCCGCCCCGGCACCGTGAACCGTCCCCCGCCATAGCCCGGTTCACCCCTGCCCATCCCAGCCGCCCGGACCCGCACCGGCCGCCTCCTCGCCCCGGCGCGCACAACTCACGTCCGCCCGAAGGGCCTTGACGACGCCGCGGGTTCCGCCGTCCACCCGCACACGCGCGTGCCCGACGGGCCGGGCCGTGCAGCGCACGCGCGCGTGCCCGACCGCCGGGCCCCGCACCCCTCGCCACCCCAGGTCACCGGCGGATACCGCGTCCGCGCGTCCGCCGGCGGCCCGACGACCGGCGGCGAACCCGTCCGGGTAGTTTGTGGTGACCCACAGGACTTCAGGAAGGCTGGCCGTGGCTGCTGATCTGTCACAGATCGTGAAGGCGTACGACGTGCGCGGAGTGGTCCCGGACCAGTGGGACGAGTCGCTGGCCGAGCTCTTCGGGGCGGCCTTCGCCCAGGTGACCGACGCCGAGGCGATCGTCGTCGGGCACGACATGCGCCCCTCCTCGCCGGGCCTCAGCGGCGCCTTCGCACGCGGCGCGGCCGCCCTCGGCGTGCACGTCACCCGGATCGGCCTGTGCTCCACGGACCAGCTGTACTACGCGTCGGGCGCACTGAACCTGCCCGGAGCGATGTTCACCGCCTCGCACAACCCGGCCCGCTACAACGGCATCAAACTGTGCCGCGCCGGCGCGGCGCCGGTCGGCCAGGACACCGGCCTGGCCCAGATCCGCGAACTGGTCGAGAAGTGGTCGCAGACCGGCGGACCCGAAGCCGCGCCCGAGCCGGGAACCGTCGCCGAGACCGACACGTTGAAGGACTACGCGGCGCACCTGCGCGCCCTCGTCGACCTGACCTCCATCCGCCCTCTGAAGGTCGTGGTCGACGCGGGCAACGGCATGGGCGGCCACACCGTCCCCACGGTCCTCGAAGGCCTTCCCCTGTCCGTCGTCCCCCTGTACTTCGAACTCGACGGCACCTTCCCCAACCACGAGGCCAACCCGCTGGACCCCGCCAACCTCGTCGACCTCCAGAAGCGGGTCCGCGAAGAGGGCGCCGACCTGGGCCTCGCCTTCGACGGCGACGCCGACCGCTGCTTCGTCGTCGACGAACGGGGCGAACCCGTGTCCCCCTCCGCGATCACCGCCCTGGTCGCCGTCCGGGAACTCGCGCGCAACGGCGGCCACGGCACGGTCATCCACAACCTGATCACCTCCCGCACCGTCCCCGAGGTCGTCGGCGAGCACGGCGGCACCCCCGCGCGCACCCGCGTGGGCCACTCCTTCATCAAGGCCGAGATGGCGCGATCCGGCGCGATCTTCGGCGGCGAACACTCCGCGCACTACTACTTCAAGGACTTCTGGAACGCCGACACCGGCATGCTCGCCGCCCTCCACGTCCTGGCGGCCCTCGGCGGACAGGACGGACCCCTGTCCCGCCTCGTCGCCGAGTACGACCGCTACAGCGGCTCCGGCGAGATCAACTCCACGGTCGCCGACCAGGCCGGCCGCATCGCCGCGATCAGAGCGGCCTACGGCGACCGCGACGACGTCACCCTGGACGAACTCGACGGCCTGACCGTCTCGTCCGCCGACTGGTGGTTCAACGTCCGCCCCTCCAACACCGAACCCCTCCTGCGCCTCAACGCCGAGGCCAGGGACGAGCCGACGATGACCCGCATCCGGGACGAGGCCCTCGCCATCATCAGAGCCTGAGCGCACCGGGGGCCGCGACGACCACCCGGACAACGCCCGCCGGCCCCCTCCCCGCCCCCCCGCACCGCATCCCGCCGGACCCCCACGCCCCACCCTCACCGGCGGTACCCTGACCAGGCACTACCGCACACCCCCGCACCACCCGCACCACAGCCCGGACGCACACCGGCCCCACCCCGAAGGGACACCCCCATGCCGCTCGAAGCCGGCCTCCTGGAGATCCTCGCCTGCCCCGCCTGCCACGCCCCCCTCAAGGAGCAGGACACCGAGCTGATCTGCACGGGCCAGGACTGCGGCCTGGCGTACCCGGTCCGCGACGGCATCCCCGTCCTCCTCGTCGACGAGGCCCGCCACCCCGAGTGACCCCGTGGCCGCGCGCTCCGCCCGCGGCCACCCCCGCCCACCGGCACCGGTCAGGCGCCCGCCCCACCGGCGCCCCCCGACCGACGCCCAGCCCCACCGCCACACCACCACCCCACCCGGGCGATCACGCACCGCGAGGAACAGCCGGAACGGCGTCCCACAGGCCCCGCCGAACCCAGCAGCCGCCCCGCACGCGCCCCACCCCCCGGCCCCGCACACCGACGACGCCCCCGGGCGATCGGAGACTGCCGCCATGCTCGACGACTCGCTGCTCGACACGCCGGAGGCCCTCGCCGCGGCCGACCACCGGGCGCTCCTGCGCGGCGCGGCCGAAGCCGGCGCCCGCGTCCGCACCGCCGCCCGGTACGCGACCGAGGCCGGCGTCCGCGCCCTCGAACCGGACGGCCGCCCCCGCGCCATCCTCATCGCAGGCCCCGGCGCCGCCGCCGTCAGCGTCGCCGACCTCCTCGGCACCCTCGCGGGCGCCGCCTGCCCCGTCGTCCACCTGTCGCCCACCGGCGTCGCCCCCGACGCGGGCGCCCTGCGCTGGGAACTCCCCGGCTGGGCCGGGTCCGTCGACCTCCTCCTGATCACCACCCCCGACGGCGGCGAACCCGGCCTCGCCCTCCTCGCCGAGCAGGCCTACCGCCGCGGCTGCACCGTCGTCGCCGTCGCCCCCGCGCACACCCCCGTCGCCGAGACGGCCACCACGGGCCACAGCCTCTTCGTCCCCATGGCGACCGCGCCCTACGAACAGGACGAACAGCCCCCCGTCGCCGCCTCCGCCCCCGGCGTCCTGTGGGCGCTTCTGACCCCCCTGCTCGCCCTCCTGGACCGCATCTCCCTGCTGTCCGCGCCGCCCGAGGCGCTGGAGGCCGTCGCCGACCGGCTCGACCAGGTCGCCGAACGCTGCGGCCTCGCCGTCGCGACCTACAGCAACCCCGCCAAGACCCTGGCCGGCGAACTCGCCGACGCCCTCCCCGTGATCTGGACCGAGGGCACCTCCGCCGGCCCCGCCGGTCGCCGGTTCGCCGCCGCCCTCGCCGAACTCGCGGGCCGCCCCGCCCTCGTCGCCGAACTCCCCGAGGCCCTCGCCGAACACAGCGCCCTCCTCGCCGGCCCGCTCGCCGCCAGCGCCGACCCGGACGCCTTCTTCCGCGACCGCGTCGAGGAACCCCCCGCCCTCCGCGCGCGCGTGGTCCTGCTGCGCGACCGGCCCATCGGCGGCCTCACCGCCGCCCCCGCCGCCCGCGACCTGGCCCTCGGCCACGACACGCCGATCAGCGAACTCGAACCCGACGAGGGCGACGAACTCGTCACCCTCGCCGAACTGATCGCCACCACGGACTTCGCCGCCGTCTACCTGGCCCTCGCCTCAGGATCCTGACCCACCCCCGAACACCCCCCGACCCCCCACCCACCGTCCGCCCGCCGGATCGCATGCCCGGACCCCCGACGACCGGCCCCCGGGGCAGACAGCGACACCCAGGGCAGGCAGAGAGAACCGCATGGACCGCCTCGACAACACCATCCGCCCCTACGCCTGGGGATCCACCACCGCGATCCCGCACCTGCTCGGCACCCCGCCGACCGGCGAACCGCAGGCCGAGATGTGGATGGGCGCCCACCCCGGCGCCCCCTCGCGCACCGGCCGGGGCACCCTCGCCGAGGTCATCGCCGCCGACCCCGCCCGCGAACTCGGCGCCCGCACCGTCGCTCGATTCGGCCCCCGCCTGCCCTTCCTCTTCAAGATCCTCGCCGCCGGCGCCCCCCTCTCCCTCCAGGTCCACCCCGACCTCACCCAGGCCGAACAGGGCTTCGCGGACGAAGAGCACCGCGGCATCCCCGTCGACGCCCCGCACCGCAACTACAAGGACGCCAACCACAAGCCCGAACTCATCTGCGCCCTCACCGAGTTCGACGGCCTCTGCGGCTTCCGGCCCCCCGCCCAGACCGCCGACCTCCTCGACGGCCTCGGCGTCGACTCCCTCAAGCCGTACGTCGACCTCCTGCACGCCCACCCGGAGGACGCCGCCCTGCGAGAGGTCCTCACGGCGATCCTCACCGCCGACCGCGAGGAGACCGCCCACACCGTCGCCGAAGCGGCCGCCGCCTGCGACCGCCTGGGCGGCGAACACGCCCCCTACGCCGACATCGCCCACCACCACCCCGGCGACCCCGGCGTCATCGCCGCCATGCTGCTCAACCACGTCCGGCTCCAGCCCGGCGAAGCCCTGTTCCTCGGCGCGGGCATCCCGCACGCCTACCTCAGCGGCCTCGGCGTCGAGATCATGGCCAACTCCGACAACGTGCTGCGCTGCGGCCTCACCCCCAAACACGTCGACGTCCCCGAACTCCTGCGCGTCGTCCGCTTCGAACCCGGCGACCCCGGCATCCTGCGCCCCGAGGCCGCACCCGACGGCGAAGAGGTCTACGACACCCCCATCGACGAGTTCCGCCTCTCCCGCCACGTCCTCCCGCAAGGCGCCGCCGCCCACGACCTCACCCGCGACACCCCGCAGATCCTGCTCTGCACCGCAGGGACCGTACGGGCCGGCGCACACGAACTCACCCCCGGCCAGTCCGTGTTCGTACCCGCCTCCGACAAGGTCGAGGCCTCCGGCGCCGGCACCCTCTTCCGCGCCACGGTGATTGTCTGACCGCGCTTGTGGATACCTGAACAGCCGTCGCCGGCACGGACTGCAAGAATGACCCACCGGCAAAGGACGGGCAAAGGCCTGAACGGCGAACCGCATGCACCAAGGCGAAGGGACAACGCGAAAACATGAGCGCGTCAGGCGGCAGTAGGGCGATCGTGGCGGCACTCGGCGCCAACCTCGCGATCGCGGCATCGAAGTTCGTGGCGTTCGCGTTCAGCGGCTCGTCCTCCATGCTCGCCGAAGGCGTGCACTCCCTCGCCGACTCCGGCAACCAGGCCCTCCTCCTCGTCGGCGGCAAGAAGGCCCAGCGCGAGGCGACCCCCCAGCACCCCTTCGGCTACGGCCGCGAGCGCTACATCTACGCCTTCCTCGTCTCCATCGTCCTCTTCTCCGTCGGCGGCATGTTCGCCATCTACGAGGGCTACGAGAAGATCAAGCACCCGCACGCGATCGAGCACTGGTACTGGCCGGTCGGCGTGCTCGTCTTCGCGATCATCGCCGAGGGCTTCTCCTTCCGCACGGCGATCAAGGAATCCAACGAACTGCGCGGCACGCTCTCCTGGTCGCAGTTCATCCGCCGCGCCAAGGCCCCCGAACTGCCCGTCGTCCTCCTGGAGGACTTCGGCGCGCTGATCGGCCTCGTCCTCGCCCTCGGCGGAGTCGGCCTCGCCCTCCTCACCGGCGACGGCGTCTGGGACGGCGTCGGCACCGTCTGCATCGGCGTCCTCCTCGTCCTGATCGCCCTCGTCCTCGCCGGCGAGACCAAGTCCCTGCTCCTCGGCGAGTCCGCCGGCCTGGACGACGTCAGGAAGATCGAGGCCGCCGTCGTCGACGGACACACCGTCACCGGCCTCATCCACATGCGCACCCTCCACCTCGGCCCCGAGGAACTCCTGGTCGCCGCCAAGATCGCCGTCCAGCACGACGACAGCGCGGCCCAGGTCGCCACCGCCATCAACGCCGCCGAGGCCCGCATCCGCGAAGCCGTCCCCATCGCCCGGGTGATCTACCTCGAACCGGACATCTACAGCGCGGCCGAAGCCGCCAAGGGCCCCGACCGCGAGGCCACCCCCGGCGGCCCCGCCCAGCCCCCGGCCGACCACTGAGCCCGGCCTTCTCCCCCCACCCGACAGGGCCCGCCGCACACCACCGGCCGGCCCTGTCGCCGTTCCCGACCGCCCGGGAACGGCTCGATCCGACCGACGCGGACTGGGGCGCCCCGTGCGGGCGGTGTAGCTTGGAACGGAGTCAGACGTCGCTGCTGATGGCGGTCGGGCGGTCCGAGCGGACCGGCCGAGGGAGAGAGGGCCTCCGACGGACTGCGCCGCGCGCACGCGGGCATGCCCGCGTGCCTCTCGGGCACCCCTGTGTCCGCCGGCGCGCAGACCAGCCGTACCCACCCTCTCCACCGACCCGTAGGAGCAGCTCACCATGACGACTGTCGACAACCGACAGGACTTCAAGGTCGCCGATCTCTCCCTGGCCGCCTTCGGCCGCAAGGAGATCACCCTCGCCGAGCACGAGATGCCGGGCCTCATGGCGATCCGCCGCGAGTACGCCGAGGCGCAGCCCCTGGCCGGCGCCCGCGTCACCGGCTCCCTGCACATGACCGTGCAGACCGCCGTCCTCATCGAGACGCTGGTCGCCCTCGGCGCCCGCGTCCGCTGGGCGTCCTGCAACATCTTCTCCACCCAGGACCACGCCGCGGCCGCGATCGCCGTGGGCCCCGACGGCACGGTGGACAACCCGCAGGGCGTCCCCGTCTTCGCCTGGAAGGGCGAGACGCTGGAGGAGTACTGGTGGTGCACCGAGCAGGCGCTGACCTGGCCGGACAGCCCCACCGGCGGCCCCAACATGATCCTCGACGACGGCGGTGACGCCACCCTGCTCGTCCACAAGGGCGTGGAGTACGAGAAGGACGGCAAGGTCCCCTCCGTCGACACCGCCGAGAACGACGAGCACCGCGTCGTCCTCGAACTCCTCAACCGCACCATCACCGACGGCTCCCAGAAGTGGACCCAGCTCGCCTCGGAGATCCGCGGCGTGACCGAGGAGACCACCACGGGCGTCCACCGCCTGTACGAGATGCAGCGCGACGGCGTCCTCCTCTTCCCCGCGATCAACGTCAACGACGCCGTGACCAAGTCGAAGTTCGACAACAAGTACGGCTGCCGCCACTCCCTGATCGACGGCATCAACCGCGCCACCGACGTCCTCATCGGCGGCAAGACCGCCGTCGTCTGCGGCTACGGCGACGTCGGCAAGGGCTGCGCCGAGTCGCTGCGCGGCCAGGGCGCCCGCGTCATCATCACCGAGATCGACCCCATCTGCGCGCTGCAGGCGGCGATGGACGGCTACCAGGTCACCACGCTGGACGAGGTCGTCGACCAGGCCGACATCTTCATCACCACCACCGGCAACAAGGACATCATCATGGCCTCCGACATGGCCAGGATGAAGCACCAGGCCATCGTCGGGAACATCGGCCACTTCGACAACGAGATCGACATGGCCGGCCTCGCGAAGATCCCCGGCATCGTCAAGGACGAGGTCAAGCCGCAGGTCCACACGTGGACGTTCCCCGACGGCAAGGTCATCATCGTGCTGTCGGAGGGCCGCCTGCTGAACCTGGGCAACGCCACCGGCCACCCCTCGTTCGTGATGTCCAACTCCTTCGCGGACCAGACCCTGGCCCAGATCGAGCTGTTCACCAAGCCCGACGAGTACCCGACCGGCGTCTACACGCTGCCCAAGCACCTCGACGAGAAGGTCGCCCGCCTCCACCTCGACGCCCTCGGCGTCAAGCTGACCACCCTGCGACCGGAGCAGGCCTCCTACATCGGCGTCGACGTCGACGGCCCCTACAAGTCGGACCAGTACCGCTACTGAGTCCCGCCCCCGGCTGACGGGCGCGTCCACACACCGACGCGCCCCTCAGCACCGGACCTCAAGGGACCCCCACCGGTCCGCACAGGTCCTCCGAGACAGGCCCCCGCACCCCCGTGACGGGGGCCTGCCTCTTCGGCCCGGCCCGAACCGGCCGTCAGCCCACCCGACCCGCCCGCCGAGACGACGGCACGCCCCGCACCAGCCGGCCCGTCACACCCAGGACCCCGATGCCCCGCGGCCGCTATTCGCTCCACGATCCACACGATCACACCCCCTTCGCCCACGAGCACTTCCACTGCGCCCCCGGCCCCTCCGGCTGGCGCTACGTCTCCCAGCTCACCACCCCCACCGGCGAGCACACCGGCTCCGTCGACCTCACCCTCGACGACCTCGGCCGCCCCCTGCGCCTCGAACTCCACGCGAGCAGCTGGCAGGTCCGCGGCGCAGCCCTGGAAGGCGTCACCTGGGTGCGCACCGACCCCACCGGCGCCGACGCCACGGAAGGCAACGTCCCCGCCCACGCCTTCACCGGCACATCCCCCGCCTTCCTCGTCGCGACCACCCGTCTCCTGCGCCTCACCCCCTCCTCCCCGGCAACCCACGTACGCCTCGTCGCCTTCACGGATCCGGTCCTCGCCCCACGCACCGTGGACCAGTCCTGGGCCTTGCTGAGAAGCGAAGCACACGCCACTGACAACGGCCCCCTCACCGTGGACGAATACCAGGTCACAGCCCTGGACACCGGTGAACAGCACACCGTGCACATCGCCGGGGACGTTGTCCTCGCGGCCCCCGGAATCGAGCTGGAGGACCTGGAGGCACCCCCCTCCACGTTCACCTGACCCGGCCTCCGGACAGAAGACCCCCCGGACAGCCGGCGGCCCCGACACGGGCACCCGCCCTTCGCCCCACACGGCCCACTGACGGACACCTCTCCCGACAGGCCGGGCAGACCTAAGCGGGCGGCACGAACCCGCTCCCGGGCCCCTCCGGCCGATCACCGTCCGCCCGCGCCGGAGCGGCCTCGGACGGCACCGGCGGACCCGAGAGCGACGGCGGACCGTAGGACACCGACGTCCCGTAGGACACCGGGGGGCCAAAGACCGCGGGCGGCCCATACGCCGAGGGCTCCGCAGGAGCAGGAGCCGGCGGCCCGTAGGAACCTCCCGCGAACGCCCGCCGCGCCTCCCTGACCTGCCGTTCCTGCACCACCGCGGCCAGAAAAGCGGCCGGCGGCACCCCCTGCGGCACCGGCGCCCCCGTACGCGCCGCGAGATCACCCGCCAGCCGCTGCGCCATCGCCAGGCCGACCTGCGGATCCAGCTGGTTCATCCGCCCCAGGTACTGGCGCACCGCCAGCCACAGCCCGTCCGGCACCGCGGACAGGTCGAGCCCCTGGAAACGCCCCGCCAGCCAGGGCGGAGGCGGCGGCAGGAAACCGGACCGCGCCACCGGAATCCGCTCACGCACCACCAAAGTCCCGGCGAACACATCGCCGAGCCGGCGCCCCCTCGCCGACACGAGGGACGCGATACAGGCCACCACCCCGAACGTCAGCAGAATTTCCACGACACCGATCGCACCCCGCACCAGCGCGTGCCGGAACCGGATCGGCCCGCCGTCGTCCCGCACCACCCGCAGCCCGCACGCCATCTTGCCGAGCGAACGGCCATGGCTGAGCGTCTCCACCGCGATCGGCCCGCCCACCAGCACCAGCAGGAACGCGGCGATCGACAGCGCGATCTGCGCCGCCTCGTCCAGAGAAGCCGTCGCGGCCAACACCGCGACGCTCACGACGAGGAAGACCACCAGAACCACGGCCAGGTCCAGCAGCGTCGACAACGCCCGGCTGGGCAGCCTGGCGGGCCGAAATTCCAGCGCCACCGCCTCACCCGTCACCAGCTCACTCACGCCCGCCGTCCCTTCCCCGTACCGCCCGCCCCGTGAACGGCCAGTCTGCCAAGCTGAAGGCACATCGCGCCGCAGTAGGACAAGCTGACATCACTACCGGCCGCTGACGAACAGCCGAGGAGAAGGCACACCGATGGACCTCGACGTCTTCGTCTCCGCCCACCGAGCGGAGTGGGAGCGCCTGGACGTACTCCTGCGCCGCCGACGCCGTCTCACCGGCGCGGAGACCGACGAACTCGTCACCCTGTACCAGCGCGCCGCCACCCACCTCTCCCTCATCCAGTCCAGCGCCCCCGACCCCCAGCTCACCGGCCGGCTCACCCAGCTCGTGGCCCGCGCGCGGAGCGCGGTGACGGGAACCCGCCGCGCTTCCTGGCGCGATGTGACGCGCTTCCTCACGCGGAGCTTCCCGGCCGCGGTCTACCGCTCACGCCACTGGTGGGTGCCGACCGCGCTGCTCTCCACCGCCGTCGCCTTCCTCCTCGGGTGGTGGATCGGAACCCATCCCGACGTCCAGTCCTCCATCGCGGCCCCCGACGAACTGCGGCAGCTCACCCGCCCCGGCGGTCTCTACGAGACGTACTACTCGAGCCACCAGGCAGCGGCGTTCGCCGCCCAGGTCTGGACGAACAACGCCCAGGCCGCCGCGATGTGCCTCGTCCTGGGCGTCTTCCTGGGCCTGCCGGTCTTCTGGATCCTCTTCCAGAACATGCTGAACCTCGGCATCGGAGCCGGCCTCATGTCCTCCGCAGGCCGGCTGGACACTTTCCTCGGCCTCGTCCTGCCCCACGGCCTGCTGGAGCTGACCGCGGTGTTCGTCGCGGCCGGCACCGGGCTCCGCCTGGGCTGGACGGTGATCGACCCCGGACCCCGCACCCGCCGGGACGCCCTCGCGGAAGAGGGCCGCGCCGCAGTGGGCATGGCGATCGGACTCGCGCTGGTCCTCTTCGTCTCCGGGGCCATCGAAGGGTTCGTCACCCCGTCCGGCCTGCCCACCTGGGCCCGCATCACCATCGGCGTCATAGCCGAACTGGCCTTCCTCGGCTACGTCTACGTCCTCGGCGGCAGGGCCGCACGCGCCGGCGACACGGGCGACGTCGAGGAGGCCGAACGCAGCGCCACGGTGCCCACGGCCGCCTGATGTGCGACCGGCCCCGATGAACTGCTAGTCTCCTCTTCGCCCCACAAAAGCCGTTGACACGGAGCGCGTGGGGAGGTAGATTCGAACAGTTGCCTGGGACTGGACAGAGTCCGGTCGGCAGCGGTTAGTATCTAGATCGGCCTCTCGAATCGCAGATTCCATCGAGGCCCTCCCGACAAGTCGGAAAACGAATGGCCGGTCAAAACGGCCTGAGACTTCTGATAAAGTCGGAACCGCCGGAAAGGAAACCGCGAAACAAAAGCGGGAACCTGGAAAGCACCGAGGAAATCGGATCGGAAAACGGTCTGATAGAGTCGGAAACGCAAGACCGAAGGGAAGCGCCCGGAGGAAAGCCCGAGAAGTTCGGGTGAGTACAAAGGAAGCGTCCGTTCCTTGAGAACTCAACAGCGTGCCAAAAATCAACGCCAGATATGTTGATACCCCGTCCCCGGCCGTGAAAGCCGAGGATGAGGTTCCTTTGAAAAAAAACACAGCGAGGACGCTGTGAACGGTCGGGCTTATTCCGCCTGACCGTTCCGCTCTCGTGATGTGTGGTCCCGATTACGGGAAAACATTCACGGAGAGTTTGATCCTGGCTCAGGACGAACGCTGGCGGCGTGCTTAACACATGCAAGTCGAACGATGAACCACTTCGGTGGGGATTAGTGGCGAACGGGTGAGTAACACGTGGGCAATCTGCCCTTCACTCTGGGACAAGCCCTGGAAACGGGGTCTAATACCGGATACCACTTCCACTCGCATGGGTGGGGGTTGAAAGCTCCGGCGGTGAAGGATGAGCCCGCGGCCTATCAGCTTGTTGGTGAGGTAATGGCTCACCAAGGCGACGACGGGTAGCCGGCCTGAGAGGGCGACCGGCCACACTGGGACTGAGACACGGCCCAGACTCCTACGGGAGGCAGCAGTGGGGAATATTGCACAATGGGCGAAAGCCTGATGCAGCGACGCCGCGTGAGGGATGACGGCCTTCGGGTTGTAAACCTCTTTCAGCAGGGAAGAAGCGAAAGTGACGGTACCTGCAGAAGAAGCGCCGGCTAACTACGTGCCAGCAGCCGCGGTAATACGTAGGGCGCAAGCGTTGTCCGGAATTATTGGGCGTAAAGAGCTCGTAGGCGGTCTGTCGCGTCGGATGTGAAAGCCCGGGGCTTAACCCCGGGTCTGCATTCGATACGGGCAGACTAGAGTGTGGTAGGGGAGATCGGAATTCCTGGTGTAGCGGTGAAATGCGCAGATATCAGGAGGAACACCGGTGGCGAAGGCGGATCTCTGGGCCATTACTGACGCTGAGGAGCGAAAGCGTGGGGAGCGAACAGGATTAGATACCCTGGTAGTCCACGCCGTAAACGGTGGGAACTAGGTGTTGGCGACATTCCACGTCGTCGGTGCCGCAGCTAACGCATTAAGTTCCCCGCCTGGGGAGTACGGCCGCAAGGCTAAAACTCAAAGGAATTGACGGGGGCCCGCACAAGCAGCGGAGCATGTGGCTTAATTCGACGCAACGCGAAGAACCTTACCAAGGCTTGACATACACCGGAAACGGCCAGAGATGGTCGCCCCCTTGTGGTCGGTGTACAGGTGGTGCATGGCTGTCGTCAGCTCGTGTCGTGAGATGTTGGGTTAAGTCCCGCAACGAGCGCAACCCTTGTTCTGTGTTGCCAGCATGCCCTTCGGGGTGATGGGGACTCACAGGAGACTGCCGGGGTCAACTCGGAGGAAGGTGGGGACGACGTCAAGTCATCATGCCCCTTATGTCTTGGGCTGCACACGTGCTACAATGGCCGGTACAAAGAGCTGCGAAACCGTGAGGTGGAGCGAATCTCAAAAAGCCGGTCTCAGTTCGGATTGGGGTCTGCAACTCGACCCCATGAAGTCGGAGTTGCTAGTAATCGCAGATCAGCATTGCTGCGGTGAATACGTTCCCGGGCCTTGTACACACCGCCCGTCACGTCACGAAAGTCGGTAACACCCGAAGCCGGTGGCCCAACCCCTTGTGGGAGGGAGCTGTCGAAGGTGGGACTGGCGATTGGGACGAAGTCGTAACAAGGTAGCCGTACCGGAAGGTGCGGCTGGATCACCTCCTTTCTAAGGAGCACTTCTAGGCAGCCGCAAGGCTGTCCAGGGGCCAGTTCATCGGCGAACGTCCGATGCTGGTTGCTCAAGGGTGGAACGTTGATTATTCGGCACTCTTGACTGTCTTCTCCTTCCAGTACTGTCCTTCGGGGCGTGGAACGAATGAGGGAAGCGGCGGGAGGGCCGGGCACGCTGTTGGGTGTCTGAGGGCACGGCCGCAAGGTCGTCCTTCTGATGCCGGCCCCAGTGAACTCCAGCTCAGGTTGGGGGTGATGGGTGGCTGGTCGTTGTTTGAGAACTGCACAGTGGACGCGAGCATCTGTGGCCAAGTTTTTAAGGGCGCACGGTGGATGCCTTGGCACCAGGAACCGATGAAGGACGTGGGAGGCCACGATAGTCCCCGGGGAGTCGTCAACCAGGCTTTGATCCGGGGGTTTCCGAATGGGGAAACCCGGCAGTCGTCATGGGCTGTCACCCGCTGCTGAACACATAGGCAGTGTGGAGGGAACGCGGGGAAGTGAAACATCTCAGTACCCGCAGGAAGAGAAAACAACCGTGATTCCGGGAGTAGTGGCGAGCGAAACCGGATGAGGCCAAACCGTATGCGTGTGAGACCCGGCAGGGGTTGCGCATACGGGGTTGTGGGATCTCTCTTTTACGGTCTGCCGGCCGTGAGACGAGTCAGAAACCGTTGATGTAGGCGAAGGACATGCGAAAGGTCCGGCGTAGAGGGTAAGACCCCCGTAGTCGAAACATCAGCGGCTCGTTTGAGAGACACCCAAGTAGCACGGGGCCCGAGAAATCCCGTGTGAATCTGGCGGGACCACCCGCTAAGCCTAAATATTCCCTGGTGACCGATAGCGGATAGTACCGTGAGGGAATGGTGAAAAGTACCGCGGGAGCGGAGTGAAATAGTACCTGAAACCGTGTGCCTACAAGCCGTGGGAGCGTCGGACGGAGAGCTTGCTCTTCGTCTCGTGACTGCGTGCCTTTTGAAGAATGAGCCTGCGAGTTTGCGGTGTGTTGCGAGGTTAACCCGAGTGGGGAAGCCGTAGCGAAAGCGAGTCCGAACAGGGCGATTTTAGTAGCACGCTCAAGACCCGAAGCGGAGTGATCTAGCCATGGGCAGGTTGAAGCGGAGGTAAGACTTCGTGGAGGACCGAACCCACCAGGGTTGAAAACCTGGGGGATGACCTGTGGTTAGGGGTGAAAGGCCAATCAAACTCCGTGATAGCTGGTTCTCCCCGAAATGCATTTAGGTGCAGCGTCGTGTGTTTCTTGCCGGAGGTAGAGCACTGGATAGGCGATGGGCCCTACCGGGTTACTGACCTTAGCCAAACTCCGAATGCCGGTAAGTGAGAGCGCGGCAGTGAGACTGTGGGGGATAAGCTCCATGGTCGAGAGGGAAACAGCCCAGAGCATCGACTAAGGCCCCTAAGCGTACGCTAAGTGGGAAAGGATGTGGAGTCGCACAGACAACCAGGAGGTTGGCTTAGAAGCAGCCACCCTTGAAAGAGTGCGTAATAGCTCACTGGTCTAGTGATTCCGCGCCGACAATGTAGCGGGGCTCAAGCGTACCGCCGAAGTCGTGTCATTCACATAATAGGGCCAACGCCTGTGTGGATGGGTAGGGGAGCGTCGTGTGCCGGGTGAAGCAGCACCGGAAGGTAGTTGTGGACGGTTCACGAGTGAGAATGCAGGCATGAGTAGCGATTCACACGTGAGAAACGTGTGCGCCGATTGACTAAGGGTTCCTGGGTCAAGCTGATCTGCCCAGGGTAAGTCGGGACCTAAGGCGAGGCCGACAGGCGTAGTCGATGGATAACCGGTTGATATTCCGGTACCCGCTGTGAAGCGTCAAACATCGAACCAGGCGATGCTAAGTCCGTGAAGCCGTTCCGGACCCTTCGGGGAATGGAAAGTGGTGGAGCCGGCGAACCAGACTTGTAGTAGGTGAGTGATGGGGTGACGCAGGAAGGTAGTCCATCCCGGGCGGTGGTTGTCCCGGGGTAAGGGTGTAGGACGGTGTGTAGGCAAATCCGCACACCATATAGTCTGAGACCTGATGCCGAGCCGATTGTGGCGAAGTGGATGATCCTATGCTGTCGAGAAAAGCCTCTAGCGAGTTTCATGGCGGCCCGTACCCTAAACCGACTCAGGTGGTCAGGTAGAGAATACCGAGGCGTTCGGGTGAACTATGGTTAAGGAACTCGGCAAAATGCCCCCGTAACTTCGGGAGAAGGGGGGCCACGTTTGGTGAGAGGACTTGCTCCTCGAGCTGGGTGTGGCCGCAGAGACCAGCGAGAAGCGACTGTTTACTAAAAACACAGGTCCGTGCGAAGCCGTAAGGCGATGTATACGGACTGACGCCTGCCCGGTGCTGGAACGTTAAGGGGACCGGTTAGTCACATTTCGGTGTGGCGAAGCTGAGAACTTAAGCGCCAGTAAACGGCGGTGGTAACTATAACCATCCTAAGGTAGCGAAATTCCTTGTCGGGTAAGTTCCGACCTGCACGAATGGCGTAACGACTTCTCGACTGTCTCAACCATAGGCCCGGTGAAATTGCACTACGAGTAAAGATGCTCGTTTCGCGCAGCAGGACGGAAAGACCCCGGGACCTTTACTACAGTTTGATATTGGTGTTCGGTTCGGCTTGTGTAGGATAGGTGGGAGACTTTGAAGCGGCCACGCCAGTGGTTGTGGAGTCGTCGTTGAAATACCACTCTGGTCGTGCTGGATGTCTAACCTGGGTCCGTGATCCGGATCAGGGACAGTGTCTGATGGGTAGTTTAACTGGGGCGGTTGCCTCCTAAAGAGTAACGGAGGCGCCCAAAGGTTCCCTCAGCCTGGTTGGCAATCAGGTGTTGAGTGTAAGTGCACAAGGGAGCTTGACTGTGAGACCGACGGGTCGAGCAGGGACGAAAGTCGGGACTAGTGATCCGGCGGTGGCTTGTGGAAGCGCCGTCGCTCAACGGATAAAAGGTACCCCGGGGATAACAGGCTGATCTTCCCCAAGAGTCCATATCGACGGGATGGTTTGGCACCTCGATGTCGGCTCGTCGCATCCTGGGGCTGGAGTCGGTCCCAAGGGTTGGGCTGTTCGCCCATTAAAGCGGTACGCGAGCTGGGTTTAGAACGTCGTGAGACAGTTCGGTCCCTATCCGCTGCGCGCGCAGGAATATTGAGAAGGGCTGTCCCTAGTACGAGAGGACCGGGACGGACGAACCTCTGGTGTGCCAGTTGTTCTGCCAAGGGCATGGCTGGTTGGCTACGTTCGGGAGGGATAACCGCTGAAAGCATCTAAGCGGGAAGCCTGCTTCGAGATGAGTATTCCCACCCACTTGATGGGGTAAGGCTCCCAGTAGACGACTGGGTTGATAGGCCGGATGTGGAAGCCCAGTAATGGGTGAAGCTGACTGGTACTAATAGGCCGAGGGCTTGTCCTCAGTTGCTCGCGTCCACTGTGTTGGTTCTGAAACCACGAACAGCCCCATGCCCATGGTCACGGGTGTGGTGCGGCTGACAGTTTCATAGTGTTTCGGTGGTCATAGCGTGAGGGAAACGCCCGGTTACATTCCGAACCCGGAAGCTAAGCCTTACAGCGCCGATGGTACTGCAGGGGGGACCCTGTGGGAGAGTAGGACACCGCCGAACAAATTGTATGGGAAACCCCCGCACCGTTGGTGCGGGGGTTTTCTGCGTTTCCGGACGTTATTGTTTGCCGGCTTTAGAGGCTCTCCTGTCGGAGAGCCTCTTTTCGCTTTACAGGCGTCCTGCTGCCTTCAGCGCGAGGTAGGCGTCTGCCAGGGAGGGGGCGAGGTCGTCCGGTGTCGCGTCGACGACGGTGACGCCGTGCCGGCGGAGTTGTTCGGCGGTGCGGTGGCGTTCTGTCTGGGCCTGGGCTGCGGCCGCGGCCTCGTAGACCGCGTCGACGTCGCCGCGGGAGTCGGCCATGCGGGCGACGCGGGGATCGGCGACCGAGGCGACCAGAACGGTATGGCGTCGGGTCAGTTGAGGGAGGACGGGAAGAAGGCCTTCCTCGACCGGGGCGGCGTCGAGTGTCGTCAGCAGGACGATGAGGGAGCGACGGGGGGCCGTGCGCAGGGCTGCGGCGGTGAGTCCGCGGGCGTCGGTTTCGACCAGTTCGGGTTCGAGGGTCGCCATGGCGTTGACCAGGGACGGAAGGACGTCGCGTGCCGTGCGGCCCTGGACGAGGGCGCGTACCCGGCGGTCGTAGGCGAGGAGGTCGACGCGGTCGCCGGCTCGGGAGGCCAGGGCGGCGAGAAGGAGAGCGGCGTCCATGGAGGCGTCGAGACGGGGGGCGTCGTCGACACGGCCGGCGGAGGTGCGGCCGGTGTCGAGGACCAGCAGGATGTGCCGGTCCCGTTCGGGGCGCCAGGTGCGGACGGCGACTGTGGAATGGCGCGCTGTGGCCCGCCAGTCGATGGAGCGGGTGTCGTCGCCGGGAACGTACTCGCGCAGGCTGTCGAATTCCGTGCCCTCGCCGCGGGTCAGGACGCTGGTGCGGCCGTCGAGTTCGCGCAGGCGGGACAGTTTCGACGGGAGGTGTTTGCGGCTGGTGAACGGCGGCAGGACGCGCACGGTCCAGGGGACGTGGTGGGCGCCTTGGCGGGAGAAGAGGCCGAGGGGGCCGTAGGAGCGGATGGTGATGCGGTCGGACCGGTGGTCGCCTCGGCGAATGGGGCGCAGCCGGGTGGTGACACGGCGGCGTTCGCCGGGCGGGATGTTCAGGCGGTGGCGGGAGGCGGCGGTTTCCGTGCCCGGTTGCCAGCTGCTGGGTGGCCAGGCGTCGCGGAGCTGGGCGCGGAGGGGGCGGCGGGAGGGGTTGGTGAGGGTGAGGGTGATGTCCGCCGGCTCGCCGAGACGGGCGGTGGTGTCGCCCGAGCGGGTCAGGCTCAGGCGTCGGACGGGGGCCGCCAGGGCGACGTCGCAGGCGCAGGCCAGGGCCAGGGGGGCGTTGACGGCGAGGATGCCGGTCCAGTCCGGGCCCCAGATGCCGACGGGGATCGAGCCCAGGGCCGCGAGGAGCGCGGTGCGTCCGGTGAGTGCCATCAGCGGGGGACGGGGACGTGGGCGAGGACGGCGTTGATGACGGAGTCCGCGGTGACCCCTTCCATCTCCGCCTCGGGGCGGAGCTGGACGCGGTGGCGGAGGGTGGGGAGAGCGAGGGCTTTGACGTCGTCGGGGATCACGTAGTCGCGGCCGGTGAGCCATGCCCAGGCGCGGGCCGTGGCCAGGAGGGCGGTCGCGCCGCGAGGGGACACGCCCAGGGTGAGTGACGGCGATTCGCGTGTGGCACGGACGATGTCGACGACGTAGGCCGTGATCTCGGGGGAGATCGTGGTCTTGGCGACGGCCGCGCGGGCCGCTTCGAGGTCCGCGGGGCCTGCTACGGGGCGTACGCCGGCGGCGTGCAGGTCGCGGGGGTCGAAGCCCTCGGCGTGGCGGGTGAGGACGTCGATCTCCTCCTGGCGGGAGGGGAGCGGGATGGTGAGTTTGAGGAGGAAGCGGTCCAGCTGGGCTTCGGGGAGGGGGTAGGTGCCCTCGTACTCGACGGGGTTCTGGGTCGCGGCGACGAGGAACGGGTCGGGGAGGGGGCGCGGGGTGCCGTCCACGGTGACCTGGCGTTCCTCCATGGCTTCGAGGAGGGACGACTGGGTTTTGGGCGGGGTGCGGTTGATTTCGTCGGCGAGCAGGAGGTTGGTGAAGACCGGGCCGGGCTGGAAGGAGAACTCGGCGGTGCGGGCGTCGTAGACGAGGGAGCCGGTGATGTCGCCCGGCATGAGGTCGGGGGTGAACTGGACGCGCTTGGTGTCGAGTCCCAGTGCCGAGGCGAGGGCGCGGACGAGCAACGTCTTGGCCACTCCGGGGACTCCTTCGAGGAGCACGTGTCCGCGGCAGAGGAGTGCGACGACGAGTCCTGTCACGGCGGGGTCCTGGCCGACCACGGCCTTGGAGATCTCGGCGCGCAGGGCCTCCAGGGAGGCGCGGGCGCGGCCCGGGTCCCCGGTGTTCCCGGCGTTGTCAGTGGTCGGGTCCATCATGGACGGCGTACCTCTCTTTCGAGGGCGTCGAGTTGGTCGGCGAGTGCGGTCAGTGCCGCGTCGTCGCCGGGTGGCGGGCCGAAGAGGAGGGAGTGCAGGGTGTGTCCGTCGCCGTGGAGGTGGGCGGACAGGGCGGACAGCAGCGCCTCGGGCGTGTGCGCGTGGGTGACGGGGACGCCCAGGAGAGGGGCGAGGCGGATGCGGGTGGTGGAGCGAAGAGCGGCGGCCGCGCGGTCACGGGCGGCAGCCTTGCGGTAGAGGCGGGCGCGGCCTTCGACGGTTTCGGAGGCGCGGATCGCCACGGGGAGACGTTCGGGCACGAGTGGGCCGAGCCGGCGTGCCCGCCAGAGGGCCGCGAGGGCTGCCGCGACGAAGAGCTGAAGTGTGCCCCAGAGCCAGCCGGACGGCAGCAGGTCGAGGAAGTCTTTTTCGTCGTCCGGGGTGGTGGCGGAGGCGTCGGAGAGTGAGGGGAGGTACCAGACCACATGGGTGCGGGAGCCGAGGAGTTGGAGGGCGAGCGAGGCGTTGCCCTGCTTGTCGAGGCGTTCGTTGGAGAGGATGTCGGGCGCGCCGAGGACGACGGTGTCGCCGTCGCCGGAGGTGTCGGGGATGCGGAGCAGGGTGGCGAGGCGTTCGCTGGGGTAGCACCCGTCGACGCCGGGGCGGTGGGTGCTGTAGCGGATGCCGCCGGTTTCCGCGGTGCCGGCGCGGCGGGCGGCGGGCAGGGCGCAGTCGGGGGAGAGCAGGGAGTCGCGGCTGTGGACCGGGTCGGCGCTCACGCCGGGGGCGAGAGTGGTCACGGAGGCGCTGCTCGGGGCGACGAGGAGGGTGCGGCCTCCGGAGGCGGCGGTCGACGCGTGCAGGTCCCGTTGTTGAGGTGGTGTCAGGAGGTCGGGGGCGGCGACCAGGAGGGTGGTGTCGGGGCGCGCCGCGGTGCGGGCTTCGGCGAGGGAGGTGACCAGGCGGGTGGACACCCCGTGGTCGGCGAGGAGTTCGGCGAGGGCGCGGCTGCCGGAGGGGTCGGCGGAGCGGGGGTCGAGGGCGCCGTGTCGGGCCTCGGAGTGGAGCACGGCGAGCGTGACGGCCCCCGCGAGGAGGAGGGCGAAGGCGAGGGCCAGCCCCCGCGCGCGGGTCCACAGTTGGCGCGCGGTGGGGGACGCGGAGGTGGTGGCGGGCGCGGCCTCGGTCGTCATCCGGCGGTTCCCTGGCGGGCCGGCCGCGCGGCGGTGTGGGGGCTGCCCGGTGCGGCGTGGGGAGTGGCGCGTTCGATGGCGAGGTCGAGTTCGGCCGTGCGCCGGTACGTCTGCTCGGTCGCCCGGCGGCCGCCGTATGTGACGTCGTCGAAGTCGCGGGCGGCGGTGCGCAGCCGGTCGGCGTGGGCGGGCAGGGAGCGGCCGGCTTCGTCCGCGGCCTCGTCGGCCGTGCGGCCGGGGCGGGTGTCGAGCAGGGCGCGTTCCTCCAGGGCGCGGACGACGGCGCGCATGCGTTCCTGCAGGGCCTGGTTCCAGTGGCCCTGGGCGGCGTGCGCCTCGGCGGCGGCGCGGTGCTGGGCGGCGCTGCGGGGCCGGTCGTCGAACAGGGCGACCGCGGATGCCGGCCTGCGGCCGGGTGTGCCGAGGCGCCACCACAGGGCGGCCACGACGGCGCCGACGGCGAGGACGACGACCAGGAGGCCGAGCGCGCCGCCGGGGGTCGCGGACGAGGCGCTGTCGAACAGGTCGCCGATCCAGTTCCAGAAGGAGTCCAGCGCCCGTTGGAGGAGGCCGGGGTCGTTCTGGTGGTACAGGTCCCCGGACAGTTCGCGGTGGGCTGCTTCCCGGGCGGGGTCGCGGGGGACGGTGACCGGAGGCTGGTCTCCCGACCGGGCCGTCGCCGGCGCCGCGCCGCCGCCCGCCCGCACCAGGGCGGCCAGTGCCCGGCCGGTGGCGCGGGACAGGGCCGCCGTGGCGCCGTCGGCGATGCCGGGCAGTGCCCGCGGGGGCAAACTGCCCGGGTGCGGCGCGGTGAGTGCTCCCCCCGTCAGGCTCACCGCATCAGCTCCCCGTGGTCGCGCCGGGGGCGGGGGAGCCGTAGCCCTGGAGGCCGGCGGCGCGGGCCAGGTCGAGGTCGAGGGCCTCGCGGCGGATGCGCTGGTCGATGTAGAGGAGCACGATGACGCCGGCCGCGATCGGGAAGGTGACCATGGAGCCGAGGACCGAGCCGATGCCGCTGACGATCAGGTAGGTCCAGCCGTACTCGGCGCCTGCCTGGACCATGCCGCTGATGCCTCCGTCGCTCAGGGCCGCGCCGAGGAGGGCGAACGGCACGACGACGATCATCGACACGATGTTGGCGATGAGCAGGGCGAGCAGCTGGATGCCGAACACACGCCACCAGGAGCCGCGGGTGAGCTTCGCGGAACGGCCGAGCGCCTTCCTGATGCCCTGCTTCTCCAGCATCAGCGCGGGCGAGGCGAGCGAGAAGCGGACCAGCAGCCACAGCACGAGGACGAAGGAGGCGAGGATGCCGAGAGCCAGCAGCGGGACTCCCGCGTCACCGTCGGCGGCGGCGCTCACCAGGATGCCCGGCAGCAGGCACACGGCGCCGGCCGCGGCGGCGATGAGCACCAGCAGGAAGATCAGCCCGAACAGTCTGGGCACCTGGGGGCGGGCGTCGCGCCAGGCCTCCTTGAGGGTGACCGGCTTGCCGAGCACCGCCCGGCTGGTGACGGCCGTCAGCAGAGCGGTCGCGGTGATGGTGCCCAGGAGGGTGATCAGGAGGATGGGCCCGGAGGCGCGCATGGCGTCGCCCATGGCGTTGAGCTGTTCGTCGGCGGTGGCGCTGGGGTCGCCGAGAGCGGTGGTGTCGGTGGAGCCGTTCAGGATCAGGCCCTGGAGCAGGACGACGACGACCTCGGTGACGACCGCGACGGTCAGCGAGATGCCCAGGACGGTGCGCCAGTAGGTGCGCATGGTGGCGACGGCGCCGTCGAGGATCTCACCCACGCCGAGCGGGCGCAGCGGGATCACACCGGGCTTGGCGGCAGGCGGGGGACCGCCCCAGCCTCCTCCCCAACCCACGGGAGGGCCGTAACCGTGGGGTCCGCCGTAGCCGTAGCCGTAGCCGTCGTGGCCGCCCTGCGGGCCCGGGCCGGTGGGGCCGCCGGGATGACCGGCGCCCGGGCCGGCGGGCGGAGGGCCGCCCCAGCCCGCGCCGGGAGGCGGCGGCGGTGGGGGCGGCGGAGCCTGGCCTGGACTGCCGGGGCCCGCGGGCGCGGACCACTGGCCGGGGGGCGGCTGCTCCTTGGACCACTTCGGGCCGGGGTTCTGCGCGTCGGCGTCCGGCTGGTCCGCGGGCTGGGCGCCGTCCGGGCTGTCGGCAGGGCGGTCGGCGGGCTCGGCAGGGCGGGACGCGCCGGGCTCCTGTCCGTCGGAGGGGGCGGATCCGGGCGAGGCCCAGCCCGGAGTGTCTTTCATCGTCGCTCCTTCACGGTGCCCGTCCGCGGTCGCGGCGGCAGGTTGGGAGCCATCGTGCCATGGTGGGCCGATCGGTGGACCGGCCGCGGTATGGGCTGCGCACCTTCAATTGTCCGCCGGATCGGGGGCAGACTGATCGCATGGCTGATCAGTACGCGCAATCCGGCGAGGACAAGCGGCCGAGCGAGATTCCCGCGATCCGATGGGAGGAGCCGCCCGAGGGTCCCGTGGTGGTTCTTCTCGACCAGACGAGACTGCCGGCCGAGGAAGTCGAGCTGGTGTGCACCGACGCGTCCGCGCTGGTGGAGGCGATCAGGTCGTTGGCGGTGCGCGGTGCGCCGCTGCTCGGCATCGCGGGGGCGTACGGCGTCGCGCTCGCCGCCGTGCGCGGCTTCGACGTGGACGACGCCGCCGACGCGCTGACCGGCGCCCGGCCGACCGCGGTGAACCTGTCCGTGGGCGTGCGGCGGGCCCGGGCCGCCTACCAGGCGGAGGTCGCCGGGGGCGGTGACCCCGCGCAGGGCGCGCGGGCGGCGCTGGCCGCCGCGCGGCAGCTGCACCGCGAGGACGCCGAGGCGAGCGCCCGGATGGCCGAGCACGGGCTGGCCCTCCTCGACGAGCTGCTGCCGGGCGGCGGGCACCGGGTCCTCACCCACTGCAACACCGGCGCGCTGGTGTCGGGCGGGGAGGGCACCGCGTTCGCCGTCGCGCTCGCGGCGCACCGGGTCGGGCGGCTGCGCCGGCTGTGGGTGGACGAGACCCGTCCGCTGCTCCAGGGAGCGCGTCTGACGGCGTACGAGGCGGCGCGCAACGGCATGGGGTACACGCTGCTGACGGACAACGCGGCGGGGTCGCTGTTCGCGGCGGGCGAGGTGGACGCCGTCCTGGTGGGCGCGGACCGCATCGCGGCCGACGGGTCGGTGGCGAACAAGGTGGGCACCTACCCGCTCGCGGTGCTGGCGCGCTACCACCATGTGCCGTTCATCGTGGTCGCGCCCGTGACGACGGTGGATCCGCAGACGCCGGACGGGGCGTCGATCGAGGTCGAGCAGCGGCCCGGCTACGAGGTGACGGAGGTCAGCGCACCCCAGGCGCCGGTGACGGGAGCCGGCGGGGGCGTCCCGGTGGCGCCCCTGGGGACCCAGGCGTACAACCCGGCGTTCGACGTGACGCCGCCCGAGCTGGTGACGGCGATCGTCACCGAGGAAGGAGCGATCTCGCCCGTCACGGCGGAAGCGCTCGCCGAGATGTGCGCCAGGGCGGGCCGGGACTGACGGCGGCCCGCCCCGGCGGTCGTCGGCCTGCCGTGACGGATGCAGGCGAGCAGGGGGCGGGCGTGGAGGGAGCGGGCTGGGAAACAGCGGGCCGTCGTCGGGCTCGTCGGGCTGGGAGTGGGTGGGCCGGGAGGTGGTCGCCCTCGCCGGGATGGGAGCGGGCGGGGCGGTGGCGGGTGGCGGGCGGTGGCGCGTTCTCAGGCGCCGGAGAAACGGCCGGAGGAACGCAGGAGGGACTCGGGCTGGTCCGCCCCTGGTTGCTGGGGATCGTCTCCAGGGGTCGATGCCCCTGCGTGCGCGGACGCTTGTGAGCGTCCTGCCGTCCTGCCGTCCTGCCGTCCTGCCGTCGGCCCCGCCGTCTCGCCATCGGTCCCGCCGTCCCGCCGTAGGTCCCGTCAGGGCATCCGGTGGGCGGTGGGGCGGTCAGGTGGATTTGGGGAGGCGGGTCGCGGCGGCCAGGCCGGCGAGGCCGATGACGGCCAGAGTGATCATGGCCGCGGCGTAGGCGCCCTTGGTGAGGCCGGAGACCAGGATGGTGCCGGCTATGGCGGTGCCGAAGGACGAGCCGAGGTTGGAGACGCTGCGGGAGAGACCGGAGATCTCGCCCTGCCGTTCCTCGGGGAAGCTGGACTGGACGACGTTCACCGACGGGGTCAGCATCAGGCCGAGGCCCAGGCCGATGAGGAGCAGTCCGGGAACGTAGCACCAGGCGGTCGTGTAGGCGGCGGCCAGGGCGATCAGGGCGGCCACGCCGATGACGGTGACGAGGAAGCCGGTCGTGATGAGCGTGCGCTGCGGGCGGCGCTTGGCGAGGCGTTCGGCCGACAGGGACGTGAGCAGCAGTCCGAGGGTGGCGGCGGTGAAGATGACGCCGGTCCGGACGGCGTTGTAGTCGCGCACGACCTGGAGGTAGGCCGCCACCGTGAACGAGGTGCCCATCAGCAGGAGCCACTGCACGTTCTGGGTGATCAGGCCGAGGTTGGAGGTGCGGTTGCGGAACAGGGTGAGGGACAGGAGCGGTTCCCTGCCGGAGCGTTCCCTCGCGCCCACCCAGCGGAAGAAGCAGAGCAGGACCAGTACGCCCACGACGATCAGGGCGATCATGAGCCAGACGTTGTCGTCGGCGGCCAGGATGCCCATGACGACCAGGACGAGGCCGACGGCCGACAGGACGGCCCCGCCGGTGTCGAACGAGCGGGTCGGGTCGGGCGGCAGCGGGTCGTCCAGGTTCCGGGCGAGCAGGACGATCACCGCGATGACGAGGGCCTGGAAGACGAACGCGGCGCGCCAGCTGATCGCCTCCGTGATCAGGCCGCCGATCAGCGGGCCGGCGGCGGCGCCGACGCCGCCCAGCGCCATGATGACGCCGAAGGCCCGCGCCCGGGACGTCACGTCCGGGTAGAGGAGCGTGGTGAGGATGTACACGGGCGGGATGAGCAGGGCCGTGCCGATGCCTTCGAGGAAGGAGTTCCCCACGATCAGCACACCGAGACCGGGAGCCACCGCACTGATGAGCGCGCCGACGGCGTACACGACCAGGCCGGCCAGGAAGCAGCGCTTGCGGCCGTAGCGGTCGGTCAGCTTGCCGCCGGGGATCATGAGCGCCGCCATCACCAGCAGGAAGACGGTGATGGCGACCTGGACGCCCTGCACCGTGGTGTCCAGGTCCTCGCTGATGTCGTTGATCATCACGTTCATGTTGGAGCCGGCGAAGCTGCAGATGAACTGGGCGAGGGCGAGGGCGGCGAGCACCCGGCGCTGAGCCTGCGCGCGCGTGGGCGCGGCCGTGTCAGCCACCGGTGCCGCCCCCGGCCGGGCCGCCCGTCGGCGGCGTGAGGCCGTGGGTCGCGGGGTGCCGGTGATCGCCGGACCCCGGCCGGGACTGCTCCTTGTCCAGTTCCTCGTCGAGTGCCATGGCGGCGGTGACCAGCGCGAGGTGGGTGAACGCCTGGGGGAAGTTGCCGAGTTGCTCGCCCGACGGGCCGATCTCCTCGGCGAACAGGCCGACGTGGTTGGCGTAGGTGAGCATCTTGTCGAAGGCGTGGCGGGCCTGGTTGAGCCGGCCGCTGCGGGCGAGCGCCTCGACGTGGAAGAAGCTGCACAGGTTGAACGTGCCCTCCGAACCGCGCAGTCCGTCGGGGGACGCCGTGGGGTCGTACCGGTAGACGAGGCTGTCGCTGACCAGTTCCTCGCCCATGGCGTCCAGGGTGCTCAGCCAGTCGGGGTCGTGGGGCGAGAGGAAGCCGACCTTCGGCATCAGCAGCAGCGAGGCGTCCAGGACGTCGGTGTCGTAGTGCTGCACGAACGCCCGCCGCTTCTCGTGCCAGCCGCGTCCGACGATCTCGCGGAAGACGGCGTCCCGCGCGGCGGTCCAGCGCACGGTGTCGGCGGGGCGGGAGAACGCCGTGGCCGCGCGGACGCCCCGGTCGAACGCCACCCACGTCATCAGCCGGCTGTAGGTGAAGTTCTGCCGCCCGCCGCGGGTCTCCCAGATCCCCTCGTCCGGCTGGTCCCAGTGGTCGGCGAGCCAGTCCAGCACGTCGGTCAGGGCCCGCCAGCCGCGGATCGCGCCGATGTCCCCGCCCACCATGAGGGCGTCGGACGCCTCGCCGTAGATGTCGAGCTGGAGCTGGTCGGCGGCCGCGTTGCCCGCGCGCACCGGACGGGACCCGAGGTACCCCTCCAGGTGGTCGAGGCTCTCTTCGCTCAGAATGGGATCGCCGTCCACCCGGTACATGATCTGGAGCGGATCCGCCGAGGGCGTGGTCCTGGCCTCGATGCGGTCGCGCAGCCAGCGGCGGAAGGCGTGCGCCTCCTTCTGGAAGCCCAGGTCGATCAGGGCCCTGACCGACAGCGACGCGTCACGGATCCACGTGTAGCGGTAGTCCCAGTTGCGCTCGCCGCCGATCTGCTCGGGCAGCCCCATCGTCGCGGCGGCGATCGGCGCCCCGGTGGGCGCGTACGTGAGCAGCTTGAGGGTGATCGCCGACCGGTTCACGATGTCCTGCCAGCGGCCCCGGTACGTGCACGAGCGCAGCCACGACAGCCAGAACGCGCGGCACCTCTCCAGGGCGTCGGCCGCGTCGTCCAGGGTCGGGGTCGGCGGGGCGGGTTCGCCGCCGGGCGTGCTCGTCAGGACGATCGCGACGGCCTCGCCCGTGGACAGGGTGAAACGGGCACTGACGTCGTCACCGTCCGGATGCAGGTCGACGCCGGGGCTGCTTTGCAGGTGCAGGTCCGTTCCCGGCCCCCGGAAGATCACCGAGCGCTCGTCGGTCCGCGCCAGCGTGTGCGGGGCACGCCCGTAGTCGAAGCGCGGCCGGCAGCTCAGAACGAAGGGCATCCTTCCCCGCACGACCCGTACGACGCGCACCAGCCGGTGCACACCCGACGCCGTCGGGGAGTCGTCGGGGACCATGAAGTCGGCCACCTCGCCCACCCCGCCCGGCGCCATGAACCGGGTCACCAGGACAGCCGTGTCGGACAGGTACAGCTGGCGGACGCTCATGCCGTTCCCGTCCGGGAGCTCCGCCGCCAGCCGGCAGTACCCGCCGCGCTCGCTGTCCAGGAGCGACGCGAAGAGGCTGGGCGAGTCGAAGCGCGGCGTGCACCACCAGTCGACGGTTCCGTCGGACGCCACCAGGGCCGCGGTCTGAAGATCGCCGACCATGCCGTGTTCCGCGATGGGCGGGTACCGGTTCACGCGGTCACCTCGCTTGCTCCGGGACGCCATGACGACGCGAACCGCACCGTCATGACCTGCACAGCCAAAGTCTTCGTCCGCGCCGCGCCCGGCGCCTCACCCCCAGCGGGTGAGAGCCGGGAAGACGCCCGCCGGCGACGTGCACGAGAACCCGCCCGCGCCGCGCACCGGGAGCCCGCATGCTCACCCGAACGCCACATGTGCTGTCCTTGAACCGTGGCCGCGCGCGCCGATCCGGCCGCACAGCCCGACACCCGGGCCCGCACCGGCGACGGCGGACAGGGGCAGACAGTGACCGCCCCGTACGACTATCGTCACTGGCCGGTGACCCTGCTCACCTGGGCAACCTTCACTGTTACGAGAATGGGATGATGTCGTTTATGAAGGGACGAGTCCTTGTCGTCGACGACGACACCGCACTGGCCGAGATGCTCGGCATCGTGCTGCGTGGTGAAGGTTTTGAGCCGTCTTTCGTAGCCGACGGCGACAAGGCGCTGGCCGCGTTCCGTGAGGCCAAGCCCGACCTGGTGCTGCTCGACCTGATGCTGCCCGGACGGGACGGCATCGAGGTGTGCCGCCTGATCAGGGCGGAATCCGGCGTGCCGATCGTGATGCTCACGGCCAAGAGCGACACCGTCGACGTCGTCGTCGGACTGGAGTCCGGCGCCGACGACTACATCGTGAAGCCGTTCAAGCCGAAGGAACTGGTCGCCCGCATCCGCGCCCGGCTGCGCAGGTCCGAGGAGCCGGCGCCCGAACAGCTCGCCATAGGCGACCTCGTCATCGACGTCGCCGGCCACTCCGTGAAGCGGGAGGGCCAGTCCATCGCGCTGACCCCGCTGGAGTTCGACCTCCTGGTCGCACTCGCCCGCAAACCCTGGCAGGTGTTCACCCGCGAGGTCCTCCTCGAACAGGTCTGGGGCTACCGGCACGCCGCCGACACCCGCCTGGTCAACGTGCACGTACAGCGACTGCGCTCCAAGGTCGAGAAGGACCCGGAACGCCCGGAGATCGTGGTGACCGTCCGCGGCGTCGGATACAAGGCAGGGCCCAGCTGACATGACCGGGGACAGCGCCGCTTCGGCTCCCGGACGGTCCGGGGCCCGTCCGCAGCGGCCTGTCGGCCGTGACACGCCAGGCCCACGCCTCGCCCGCCTCCTCGAAGGCGGACCCCTGCGCGGCGGGGTGCACAACAGCCCCGTCCTGCGACTGCTGCTGCGCTGGGTGCGCCGGCCCCTCCTGCCCGTCATGCGGCTGTGGCGGCGCAACATCCAGCTCAAGGTCGTCGCCACGACGCTGCTGATGTCCCTCGGCGTCGTCCTGCTGCTCGGCTTCGTCGTCATCGGACAGGTCCGCAACGGCCTCCTCGACGCCAAGGTCAGGGCATCCCAGAGCCAGGCCACCGGCGGCTTCGCCGTCGCCAAGCAGAAAGCCGACGAAGCCGCCGGCTCCGGCTCCACCCCCGACGGCACCGCCCCGGCGAACGGCCGCGGCTCCCAGAACGTCACCGAATGGATGAGCGAACTCGTCCTGTCGCTGTCCAGCGGCGGACAGGGCGCCTTCGACGTCGTCACCCTGCCCCCCGTCGACGACAGCGGCGGCGGCCGCGGACCACGGGCCTCCGGCTTCGTCGACCCCAACAAGAGCGTCCCGGAGAACCTGCGCGAACGCGTCAACAGCGGCAACGGCGCCGTGCAGAGCTACTCCCGCATCATGTACCTCAACGACAAGGAATCGCAGCCCGCGCTCGTCATCGGCAAGCAGGTCAACGACCCCAACGGCGAGGCCTACGAGCTGTACTACCTCTTCCCGCTCACCCAGGAGGAGAAGTCGCTCAGCCTCGTCAAGGGCACCCTCGCGACCGCCGGGCTCTTCGTCGTCGTCCTCCTCGGAGCCATCGCCTGGCTCGTCGTACGCCAGGTCGTCACCCCTGTGCGGATGGCCGCCGGAATCGCCGAACGCCTCTCCGCCGGACGCCTCCAGGAACGGATGAAGGTCACCGGCGAGGACGACATCGCCCGCCTCGGCGAAGCCTTCAACAAGATGGCGCAGAACCTCCAGCTGAAGATCCAGCAACTGGAGGACCTCTCCCGGATGCAGCGCCGCTTCGTGTCCGACGTCTCCCACGAACTGCGCACCCCCCTGACCACCGTGCGCATGGCCGCGGACGTCATCCACGACGCCCGCGTCGACTTCGACCCCGTCACCGCCCGCTCCGCCGAACTCCTCGCCGACCAGCTCGACCGCTTCGAGACGCTCCTCGCCGACCTCCTCGAGATCAGCCGCTTCGACGCCGGCGCCGCCGCCCTGGAGGCCGAGCCGATCGACCTGCGGGAGGTCGTCCGCCGCGTCGTCAGCGGAGCCGCGCCGCTCGCCGAACGCAAGGGCACCACCGTCCGCGTCCTCGGCGACCAGCAGCCCGTCGTCGCCGAGGCCGACGCCCGGCGCGTCGAACGCGTCCTGCGCAACCTCGTCGTCAACGCCGTCGAACACGGCGAGGGCAAGGACGTCATCGTCAAACTCGCCTCCGCGGGCGGAGCCGTCGCCATCGCCGTACGCGACTACGGCGTCGGCCTCAAGCCCGGCGAGGCCACCCGCGTCTTCAGCCGCTTCTGGCGCGCCGACCCGGCACGCGCGCGTACCACCGGCGGCACCGGCCTCGGCCTGTCCATCGCCCTGGAGGACGCGCGCCTGCACGGCGGATGGCTCCAGGCCTGGGGCGAGCCCGGCGGCGGCTCACAGTTCCGGCTGACCCTGCCCAGGACCGCCGACGAACCCCTGCGCGGCTCGCCGATACCCCTGGAACCCAAGGACTCCCGCCGCAACCGCGGAGAACTCGACGACTCCGGCGTGCCGCGCGGCGGCGGCCAGAAGAGCGCCACGGTCCCCGTACAGCCCGCCACCGAACAGGCCACGGCCGCCCGCACCCCCCTCACCCCCCGCGCCGGCGCCACCTCACCCACGGCCGACCCCACGGCCCTCCCCGGCAACGGCTCACGCGTGGTGTCCCGGCCCGCGCCGGGCGCCACCGCGACCGGCGCACGGCAACAGGACGAACGACCCGCCCCCCGGACCACGGCGCACGGCCCCGCCCCGGACCGGGACGACCCCGCGGACACCGGCGCCCCGGACGCCCCCGGCCCCGCGGACGACGCCGCACACACGGCCACCAGGGGCAACCGCAACGGGACGCACACCGGCGCCGACGGCGTGGACGGCGTGGACGAACAAGGGGAGGCATTTCGTGGGCGCTGAACAGCGCGAGGGGGGAGCCCGCACCGGCCGCACGCCGGCACGCGGAGATGCGCGCGGGCGCGGACGCGGGCGCGCGACGGCGTACGCCGCCTGCGGAGTCGTCCTGCTCGCGGGATGCGCCTCCATGCCCGACAGCGGAGACCTGCGCAACGTCGAATCCACCCCCCGCCAGGACACCCAGGTACGGGTGTTCGCCATACCGCCCCGGGACGACGCACCGCCCGCCGAAATCGTCCAGGGCTTCCTGGAAGCCCTCACCAGCGACGACCCCCGCTACTCCACGGCACGGCAGTACCTCAGCGCCCGCGCCGCCCGATCCTGGGAACCCGAACGGTCCACCACCGTCCTCGCCGACGGACCCGCCACCCAGGCCGACCCCGCCGACAGCAGGGAAGGCGGCGACGACTTCTCCTTCATCCTGACCGGCACCCGCATCGCCACCGTGGACGCCCAGCAGGCCTACGCACCCGCCTCCGGCGGCTACAGCCAGCCCGTCCACCTCACCCGCGACAAGAAGACCCGCCAATGGCGCATCGACGCCCTCCCCACCGGCGTCGTCATGGGCAGATCCGACTTCCAGCGCAACTACGTCGCCGTCAACAAGTACTACTTCGCCTCCAACACCAAGGCCGACACCCCCGACCGGCCCATGGCCGTCGCCGACCCCGTCTACGTACGCGAGCGGGTCGACCCCACGACCCAGATGGTGCGCTCCGTGCTCGACGGACCCACCAGCTGGCTCCGCCCCGTCGTCAGATCCAGCTTCCCCACCGGCGCCGCCCTGCCCAAGAACGTCACCTCGCTGACCCCCGACGACCAGAACAAGCTCACCGTGCCGCTGAACGACAAGGCGGCCCACATCGGCCAGAGCAAGTGCGACGAGATGGCCGCCCAGCTCCTGTTCTCCCTGCGGAGTCTGACCCCCACCATCGACGAGATCGCCCTGCGCGCGGGCGGCGCCCAGCTCTGCTCCCTCAACGAGGAACGCGCCGCCACCGTCGCCGCCCGCGGCTCGCAGAACAGCCCCGGCTACCTCTACTTCATCGACGGCCAGCACCGCCTCATCCGCATGGCCGGCGGCAGCGGCGACACCAAGGCCGACCCCGTCCCCGGAGCGTTCGGCGACGGCACCAAGGCACTGCGCTCCGTCGCCGTGGCCCACGACGAGCACAGCGCCGCCGGAGTCGCCCTCGACGGCAGGAGCCTCTACGTCGCCTCCACGCTGTCCGGCGACACCCTCGGCGACCCCGTCCTCGAGAGCAAGGGCAAGACCGAGACCGACCGGCTCACCACCCCCAGCTGGGACGCCCACGGCAACCTGTGGATCGCCGACCGCGACCCCGCCGACCCCCGCCTCCTCCTGCTCGAGAAGGGCGGCGGCGAACCCCTCAAGGTCCTCACCCCGGGCCTGGACGGCCGGATCAACGCCGTGCGCGTGGCGGCGGACGGAGTGCGCATCGCGCTCGTCGTGGAGAAGGGCGGCAAGCAGTCCCTGCTCATCGGACGCATCGAGCGGGGCGTGGGCGACGGGACGCGGCCGGCCATGTCCGTCCAGGAACTGCGTCCCGCGGCACCCGAGTTGGAGAAGGTCACCGCCATGTCATGGGCCGGGGACAGCCGGCTCGTCGTGGTCGGCCGGGAAGCCGGCGGCGTGGAACAAGTCCAGTACGTGCAGTGCGACGGCTCGTTCCCCGAGGCGGGAACCCTCCCCGGCCTCACGGAGGTCAGGAGCATCGCCGCGTCCGAGGACAGCGACCTCCCGCTCTTCGCGACCTCCAAGGACGGACTGCTGTGGCTGCCCGGCGGCAGCGGCTGGCGCACCCTGAAGGAAACCGCCTCCGTCGCGTTCTACCCGGGGTGAACCACCCCGCGACTCGTTCGGGCCGGGCTCTTCCGGAGGACTTGCGCGGATGCGGTTGGCGGTTGGCGGTTCGCTTGGGGGGCTGGGGTTTCCTGGCGGGGGTGTGGTCGCCTTCCAGGCTCGGGTCCAGGCCCGGGTCCATGGTTCGGGCTTGTGGTCGGGGACCCGGCGGTGGTGTTCCGGGCCGGCGGTCATGGGCCACGAGTTCACTGCGGACGGACGTCCCCACGCCCTTTGCGTTTTCCCGCGTCCCACGTGAATCAATTGTCCGCCTGATCCGTCACGCCCGCCTTCCCGAAGCGTTCCGACCCCCGCCTTCGCGTTTTCCACAGGCCGACCCGAACGGTTTTCCACAGGCCTGGTGAGCCACCCCGGCCACTGGCACAGTGATCCACGTGGAAGGCGCTCGCAAGTGGTGGCAGGAACTCGCCGGCCTGGTGCTGCCCGCCGAGTGCGGCGGCTGCGGAACGGCACGCACGGTGCTCTGCCCGCGATGCCGGACGGCACTGAGCGGCACCGTGCCGTTCCGGGTGCGGCCCGTGGTCGAACCGCCCGGGCTGCCCGCCGTGTACGCGGCGGCCCGCTACGCGGACGAGGTACGGGCAGTGCTGCTCGCCCACAAGGAACGCGGCGCCCTGGCGCTCGCCCGCCCACTGGGGGCAGCGCTGGCAGGAGCGGTGCGGGCGGGACTGCGGGAGGCGGGGGTGGAGGGGAGGGGGGAGGGGGAGGGGGAGGCCCCCCAACCCCCCACGACCGTCCTCCTCGTCCCCGTCCCCTCCGCCCCCGCCGCCGTGCGGGCGCGTGGTCATGACCCGGCGCGTCGTATCGCGCTGGCAGCGGCCGCGGAGTTGCGGCGGGCCGGGGTGGCGGCGCGGGTGGCCGCGGTGTTGCGGCAGCGGCGGCCGGTGGCCGACCAGGCGGGGCTCGACGCGCGGGGGCGGCTGGACAACCTGGTGGGTGCGCTGACGGTCGTGCCCGGGGGCGTGCGGCTGCTGCACGGCGTTCCGGTGGTGCTCGTGGACGACCTGGTGACGACGGGCGCGTCGCTGGCGGAGGCGGCGCGGGCGGTGCGTGCTGCGCGGGCGTCGACGACGGCGACCGCGACGACCGCGACGGCTGCGAGGGCCGGGACAGCGGGGGCCGCCGGGACAGCGGAGGCTGCCGGGACTCCACCGACGGCCTGGACGCCTGGGACAGCCGTGTCAACCGGGACAGCCGTGTCAACCGGGACCGCCGGGTCAGCTCGGTCAGCCGGGACAACCGCGTCAGCCGGGTCAGCCAGGACAACCGGGACCGCCGGGACAGCCGCGTCAGCCGGGATCGCCAGCCCGGCCGCGTCGGCCGGCCTGGCCGCTGTGGGTCCGGTGGGCCTTGTGGGAGGCGGTGCCGGGCAGGTGGGGTGGATGGACGGCGGTCGGGCGGGTACGGGGGGCGGGGAGGGCGTCGGGGAGGTGGAGGGCGGGAAGTGTGGTGGTGGCGTCGGGGCCGTGTACGGGGGCGGGACTCGGGAAGGCAGAAGAGTGACGCCGTCCGGGGTGAGGGAGGGAGGCAGGAGCCGGATCCCGGCGTGGGTCCCGGGACCGGGTGGCACGGGTGACGTGGTGTGCGCGGCCGTGGTCGCGGCATCGCCGGACTCCTTCGAAATAAACCGGAACTGATGGAGAACTTGCGTCGTTGCAGGTAATGAGAGAGTCAATTCACCTGAACGGAGGTACGCCGCAGTAGAGGGTGACGACATCCGTCCGGGCGAGATATGTTCGGTTGTGAGGGAAAGCCGCAGGCCACACCTCTCAAATCCGAATGCCGTGCTGCGGGTTTTCGTAATCCCCTGCGGTACCGGGGGTGTAGATCTCGCCCATGGGGGAGGAGGAGGTGGAAGTCACCAAGTCGGAGGTTCCGGTACTCACCGGAGCCTGGTGCAAAAGGGAGACGCTCCGCCGACGAGCGGAGTGATCCGGGAACGGAGTTCTGCGTGGACATCGTCGTCAAGGGCCGCAAGACCGAGGTGCCCGAGCGGTTCCGCAAGCACGTGGCCGAGAAGCTGAATCTGGAGAAGATCCAGAAGCTCGACGGCAAGGTGATCAGCCTCGACGTCGAGGTGTCCAAGGAGCCCAACCCCCGACAAGCCGACCGGTGCGACCGAGTGGAGATCACGCTCCGCTCCCGCGGCCCAGTGATCCGGGCGGAGGCGTCGGCCAGCGACGCGTACGCGGCACTCGATCTGGCGGCGGAGAAGCTGGACGCGCAGCTGCGCAAGCAGCATGACAAGCGATACACGCGCCGCGGTTCCCGCAGGCTGTCCGCGGCCGAGGTCCCCGACCACGTGCCGGGCGTGGCCACGCTCAACGGCGACGGGCAGCCCGTCCCGTCCGGCGAGACGAACAGCGTGCCGACGAAGAAGATCGGCTCCCTCGAGGTGCAGGGCGACGGCCCCCTCGTGGTGCGCGAGAAGACCCATGTGGCCGCTCCGATGACGCTCGACCAGGCCCTCTACGAGATGGAACTGGTCGGACACGACTTCTACCTGTTCGTCGATTCCGAGACGAAGCAGCCCAGCGTCGTCTACCGGCGCCACGCCTACGACTACGGTGTGATCTACCTCGACACCGACCCGATGGTGGCTCAGGCGAACGCCCCCGAGGCGGGTGGCACGCTGGGCGGCTGACCCCGCCCCGTGAGAGTTCGAGCGGTGTGCCCCTGGAGCGCGTGTGCGCCCCCAGGGGCACCCGTGCGCGCCCCTGGCACCTCGCTCTGTCGCCGCGTTGTCGTCCGGGCATGGAATCATGGCAGGGCGGCTCAACCGGTGGGTCGTTGCCTTGGGTTGGCGATGGCTCAGGACCACGGCCACAGCCTTCAGGGGGAGGAACGATGGCGGACACCTTCGGACCGATGCGGGACGACGACGCCGACGACGGCGTCGTCGGCATGGGCCCGGACGGGGGCACTTCACGCAAGGAGCCCATCAGGGTTCTCGTCGTGGACGATCATGCTCTGTTCCGCCGGGGGCTGGAGATCGTGCTCGCGGCCGAGGAGGACATCCAGGTCGTCGGTGAGGCGGGCGACGGCGCCGAGGCCGTGGACAAGGCGGCCGACCTGCTGCCCGACATCGTGCTGATGGACGTCCGGATGCCCAAGCGCGGCGGTATCGAGGCCTGCACGTCCATCAAGGAGGTGGCCCCGAGCGCGAAGATCATCATGCTGACGATCAGCGACGAGGAGGCCGACCTCTACGAGGCGATCAAGGCGGGCGCGACGGGCTACCTCCTCAAGGAGATCTCCACGGACGAGGTCGCCACCGCGATCCGCGCGGTCGCGGACGGTCAGTCGCAGATCAGCCCTTCCATGGCGTCGAAGCTGCTCACCGAGTTCAAGTCGATGATCCAGCGGACCGACGAGCGCAGGCTCGTCCCCGCGCCGCGGCTGACGGACCGGGAGCTGGAGGTGCTCAAGCTGGTGGCGACGGGGATGAACAACCGTGACATCGCGAAGGAGTTGTTCATCTCCGAGAACACCGTGAAGAACCATGTCCGCAACATCCTGGAGAAACTGCAACTGCACTCCAGGATGGAGGCGGTCGTGTACGCGATGCGGGAGAAGATCCTCGAGATCCGCTGACTCGGGGTGGCGCGGGGGCGCGGGTGGCCGCTGAGCCGCCCGGCCTTGCTGTCTGTAGCGGGCGGCGCTTCCCGCAGTTGCCGCCCCTGTCTGATCGTGCTGCCTGCCGCCCCCGTCTTCGTGCCGCCTGCCGCCCGTTGCTCGTCGCTGCCCGTCGCCGCTCGTCGGAGGGCGCCGTGTTCGTCAGGCGAGTGCGTGGGCGAGTTCCCGGTTGAGCGGTTCGCGCAGTTCCGGGGCGTCGACACGTTCCACGCGTACGTCCGTGCAGTCCACCCAGGTCGCGGCTTCGAGGAGGGCCTGGGCCACTGCCGGGACCGCCTTGGGGCCGTCCAGGGTGACCTGTTTGGCGACAAGGGTGTGGCCCTCGCGTGCCGGGTCCACGCGGCCGACGAGCCGGCCGCCGGCGAGGACGGGCATCGCGAAGTAGCCGTACACCCGCTTGGGTTTGGGGACGTAGGCCTCCAGGCGGTGCGTGAAGCCGAAGATGCGCTCGGTGCGTGCGCGCTCCCAGATCAGGGAGTCGAAGGGGGACAGGAGCGTGGTGCGGTGGCGGCCGCGCGGGGGAGTGTCCAGGGCAGTCGGGTCGGCCCAGGCGGGCTTGCCCCAGCCTTCGACGGTGACCGGGACCAGGCCGGAGTCGGCGATCACGGCGTCGACCTGTTCGCCCTTGAGGCGGTGGTAGTCGGCGATGTCCGCGCGCGTGCCCACGCCGAGGGAACGGCCGGCCAGGCGGACGAGGCGGCGCAGGCACTCGGCGTCGTCGAGTTCGTCGTGCAGCAGGCCGGCGGGGACGGCGCGTTCGGCGAGGTCGTAGACGCGTTTCCAGCCGCGGCGTTCGACGCAGACCACCTCGCCGTACATGAGGGCGCGTTCGACGGCGACCTTGGTGCCCGACCAGTCCCACCACTCGCTGGTCTTCTTCGCTCCGCCCAAGTCGGTGGCGGTGAGGGGGCCTTCGGTGCGGAGCTGCTTGACGACCTGTTCGTAGGTGCCCTCGGGGAGGTCGTGGTTCCACTGCGGGCGGTTGCGGTAGGCGCGGCGGCGGAAGGCGAAGTGGGGCCATTCCTCGACGGGGAGGATGCAGGCCGCGTGGGACCAGTACTCGAAGGCGTGCGTGTCCTTCCAGTAGGCGTCCTCGACGGTCTTGCGGCCGACGGCTCCCAGGCGGGCGTAGGGGATCAGTTCGTGGGAGCGGGCCAGGACCGAGATGGTGTCGAGCTGGACGGCGCCGAGGTGGCGGAGGACGCCGCGCACGCCGGCCCTGCGGTCGGGCGTGCCGAGGAAGCCCTGGGCCCGGAGGGCGATGCGGCGGGCTTCGTCTGCGGAGAGCTCGGTGGCTGGGCGCGGGGTCGTCATGGATCGCACGATAGGGGGTGGGTCTGACAGTGCGGTCAGGGCCTGGGGAGTCCGTCGCGGGGTGCGGTGGCGGTCGGTGCGGCGGGCGGGGGCGCGGGGAGGTAGGGGGTGGTGGAGGGCAGTCCGAGGTCGGACGGGAGCAGGGCGGCGAGGCGGCAGTCGCGTCGTACGCCCTTGTTGGCGATGGCGGAGCGCAGGACGCCTTCGGGGGTGAAGCCCGCTTTGCCGGCGACGGCGCGGGAGGCTTCGTTGCCGACTTCGGCGCGCCATTCGACGCGGTCGATTCCGAGGTCGGTGAAGGCCCAGCGGGCGGCGGTGAGGGTGGCCTCGGTGGTGTAGCCGTGGCCGCGGTGTTCCTTGGCGGTCCAGAAGCCGACCTCGGCGGTGCCGGGGGCGCGCATGGTGAGGCTGAGGACGCCGGTGAGGGGGCCGTCGTCGGGGAGGAAGACGCCGAAGGTGAACATGGAGCCGGTGGCCCAGCCCTCGGGGGCGAGCAGTTCGATGAAGCTGCGGGCGTGTTCGCGCAGGTAGGGGGAGGGGATCGTGGTCCAGCGCTGGATGTCGGGGTCCTGGGCCGCGGTGTACAGGGCGTCGGTGTCGCGCGGGTCGAGGGGGCGCAGGATCAGGCGGGCGCTGGTGAGGGTGGGGGGTGCGGGCTCCATCGGGCGATTCTGCGCGGGGGGCCGTGTCGGACGCCAGTTGTCGGCGGGGTGTGAGCGGGTGATCACAATTCGCGCAATTCGTCGGGCGGCGGCGGCACCATCGGCGGCGTCCGGCCGTTGTTCCCTGTGAAGAGATTTCAGGAGCAGGTGCGCAGCAGTGTGCGGTCCTCGTCCGGCAGGCCTCCCGGCGCGGTGGGGTCCTCGCATACGATGGCCGTTGCTCAGTAAGTCAAAGGAAACCGACCGTTCCAGGCCCGACCGGCAAGGAGACCAACCCCCGTGTCCGTCCTCTCGAAGATCATGCGTGCAGGCGAAGGCAAGATCCTGCGCAAGCTGCACCGCATCGCGGACCAGGTCAACTCCATCGAAGAGGACTTCGTCGACCTCTCCGACGCCGAGCTGCGGGCCCTCACCGAGGAGTACAAGCAGCGGTACGCCGATGGCGAGACCCTGGACGACCTGCTGCCCGAGGCGTTCGCCACCGTGCGTGAGGCCGCGAAGCGCGTCCTCGGCCAGCGTCATTACGACGTGCAGATCATGGGTGGCGCCGCGTTGCACCTCGGCTATGTGGCCGAGATGAAGACCGGTGAGGGCAAGACGCTCGTCGGCACGCTGCCCGCGTATCTGAACGCGCTGTCCGGCAAGGGCGTCCACCTGATCACGGTCAACGACTACCTGGCCGAGCGCGACTCCGAGATGATGGGGCGCGTTCACAAGTTCCTGGGTCTGGAAGTCGGCTGCATCCTGGCCAACATGACGCCGGCCCAGCGGCGTGAGCAGTACGCGTGCGACATCACGTACGGCACGAACAACGAGTTCGGCTTCGACTACCTGCGCGACAACATGGCGTGGGCGCAGGACGAGCTGGTGCAGCGCGGCCACAACTTCGCCATCGTCGACGAGGTGGACTCGATCCTGGTCGACGAGGCGCGTACGCCGCTGATCATCTCGGGTCCGGCCGATCAGGCCACGAAGTGGTACGGCGACTTCGCCAAGCTGGTGACGCGGCTGAAGAAGGGCGAGGCCGGCAACCCGCTGAAGGGCATCGAGGAGACCGGCGACTACGAGGTCGACGAGAAGAAGCGCACGGTCGCCATCCACGAGGCGGGTGTCAGCAAGGTCGAGGACTGGCTGGGCATCGACAACCTCTACGAGTCGGTGAACACGCCTCTGGTGGGCTACCTGAACAACGCCATCAAGGCGAAGGAGCTCTTCAAGAAGGACAAGGACTACGTCGTCATGGACGGCGAGGTCATGATCGTCGACGAGCACACGGGCCGTATCCTCGCCGGCCGCCGCTACAACGAGGGCATGCACCAGGCGATCGAGGCGAAGGAAGGGGTGGACATCAAGGACGAGAACCAGACGCTCGCGACGATCACTCTGCAGAACTTCTTCCGCCTCTACAAGCGGCACGACCACAGCGGCAAGGAGCAGCCCGGTCTCTGCGGCATGACCGGTACGGCCATGACCGAGGCCGCGGAGTTCCACCAGATCTACAAGCTCGGCGTGGTGCCGATCCCGACGAACCGGCCGATGGTGCGCAAGGACCAGTCGGACCTGATCTACCGCACCGAGGTCGCGAAGTTCGAGGCGGTCGTCGACGACATCGCGGAGAAACACGAGAAGGGTCAGCCGATCCTCGTCGGCACGACGTCGGTCGAGAAGTCCGAGTACCTGTCGCAGCAGCTGTCCAAGCGGGGCATCCAGCACGAGGTGCTGAACGCCAAGCACCACGAGCGTGAGGCGTCGATCGTCGCGCAGGCGGGCCGCAAGGGTGCGGTCACGGTGGCCACGAACATGGCCGGCCGTGGTACGGACATCAAGCTGGGCGGCAACCCGGACGACCTGGCCGAGGCGGAGCTGCGTCAGCGGGGTCTGGACCCCGAGGAGCACATCGAGGAGTGGGCGCAGGCGCTGCCCGCCGCGCTGGAGAAGGCCGAGCGTGCGGTGAAGGCCGAGTTCGAGGAGGTCAAGGAGCTCGGCGGGCTGTACGTCCTTGGTACCGAGCGGCACGAGTCGCGGCGTATCGACAACCAGCTGCGCGGTCGTTCCGGCCGTCAGGGCGACCCGGGGGAGTCGCGGTTCTACCTGTCGCTGGGCGACGACCTGATGCGGCTGTTCAAGGCGCAGATGGTCGAGCGCGTGATGTCGATGGCGAACGTGCCGGACGACGTGCCGATCGAGAACAAGATGGTCACGCGGGCGATCGCGTCGGCGCAGTCGCAGGTGGAGCAGCAGAACTTCGAGACGCGTAAGAACGTCCTGAAGTACGACGAGGTCCTCAACCGGCAGCGTGAGGTCATCTACGGCGAGCGTCGTCGGGTGCTGGAGGGTGAGGACCTGCAGGAGCAGATCCATCACTTCATGGACGACACGATCGACGCGTACGTCGGCGCGGAGACCGCCGAGGGCTTCCCCGAGGACTGGGACCTGGACCGGCTGTGGGGTGCTTTCAAGCAGCTGTACCCGGTGAAGGTCACCGTGGAGGAGCTGGAGGAGGCGGCCGGCGACCGGGCGGGTCTGACGGCGGAGTTCATCTCGGAGTCCATCAAGGACGACATCCGCGAGCAGTACGAGTCGCGGGAGGCGCAGCTCGGCTCGGAGATCATGCGTGAGCTGGAGCGCCGGGTGGTGCTGTCGGTGCTGGACCGCAAGTGGCGCGAGCACCTCTACGAGATGGACTACCTCCAGGAGGGCATCGGTCTGCGCGCGATGGCGCAGAAGGACCCGCTGGTGGAGTACCAGCGTGAGGGCTTCGACATGTTCTCCGCGATGATGGACGGCATCAAGGAGGAGTCCGTCGGCTACCTGTTCAACCTGGAGGTCCAGGTGGAGCAGCAGGTCGAGGAGGTTCCGGTCCAGGACGCCGCGCCGGTCGACATGGACAAGCAGGACGTGGTGCCGGCGCAGGCGGGTGCGCGTCCGGAGATCCGTGCGAAGGGGCTGGACGCTCCGCAGCGTCGTCAGCTGCACTTCTCGGCGCCGACGGTGGACGGCGAGGGCGGCACGATCGAGGGCGACTTCGAGGACGACGAGGAGCCGGTGCGTTCCGAGGCCGACGGTCTCACGCGGGCGGAGCGCCGCAAGCAGGCGAAGGCCGGGCGGCGCCGCAAGAAGTAGCCGGTTCGCGCGGTCGTGCGGCGGTTGGAGGGGGCCGGGTCACCTGAGTGTGGCCCGGCCCCTTCGCGTGCGGTCGCCTGCGCCTTGCCGGACGGCTTGGGGGAGGGGGGCGTTCCTGGCGGGCGTCGGGTGGGCCGTCAGGCGTCCTGGGCGGGTGCTCGGCGGTGGCCGTCGAGTTCGACGGCGGTGCAGCGCCAGCGGCGGTCCCTGCCGAGTTCCAGACGGAAGGCCATGGCGCGCACGCGGTCGCCGGCACCGATCCGGGCGAAGGCCTCGATCGCGCCGGGTCGGGGCACGAAGTAGCCGATGTCGCGGACGACGGGGCAGGTGCCGTGGGCGGTGCGCAGGGGGCCGCGCTCGGCGAGGTGCGCCAGGTCGTCGTAGGCGGCGCCGCGGGTGTGGCGCAGCATGTAGTGGACGGGGCGGCGGCCGCTCAGGACGGCGAGGAGCCGGTCGGCGAAGAGGTCGGTGGGGCGTGGCTGGGGGAGCGGGCCGCCCGGGGTCCCGGCGGTCGCCGGGCGGCTGTCGGCGGGGCGGGTGGAGGGGCCGGCGCCGGGCGGGCCGGGCGGGCGGCCGCCTGCCGGCGCCGTGCGCGGGGTGCCGCCGCCGGGGGTGCGCGGGGGTGCGCCGGCGGGGCGGCGGGTGTCACGACGGCCGGGTGGGCGGGCGCCTGCGGGGCGGGTGCCGGGCGGGCGGGAGCCGGGGTGGGGCTGCGTCCTCGTCATGACCTTGTCCATGGGGTCCCCGTTCGGTGAGCCCGGGTTTTACCGGGCGGTAACTTTTCGTTGTGGATCTTGTACGGGGTGATGGCCGACGGCGGCAAGCCGGGGGTGCGCCCGTGTCGGGGGCGCCGGAAGTTCACCCATCAGGGGCGGACCGGGGTGCCCGGAGCCCGGTTTCACGGGGGCGGGCCGGGTGAGGTCCGGGGCGTCGGGTTGACGTCCGCGCGGGTGGGGGCAGGGGCCCGAAAGGGGACGTCCGCACGTATCCTGAAGGCCGCCGGGCAGGCGCGTCGCCGCCTCCCGGTGCACCGCCCACTGCCTCCGGACCTCTGCGTCTGTGCCGCCGTCGAACCGTCGAACCGCTGAGTCCCTTCACCGGGTCCGCAACCGAGTCCCGTCACTGAGTCCCACCAAGCACCGTCACCGAGTCCGAGTCCGAGTCCCTGAGTCCCAGCCCCGTCACCGAGCCCGAGTCCCGGCACCGAGTCCGGCGCACCGGGCCCGTGGCACCGAGTCCGTGTCACCGAGTCCGTGTCACCGAGTCCGTGTCACCGATCACGAAATGAGCGGTCCGCCATGCGCGTCTACGTCCCCCTGACCCTCCCCGCTCTCGCCGAGGCGCACCGGACGGGTGAGCTGGGGGCCGAGCCGCTTCTCGCCTACGCCGTCACGCCCGCGCTGCGCGAGTGGTACCTCTCCGACGACATCGAGGAACTGGAGTACGCGGCGCTCAGCAGGGCCGCACTCGCCTCCCTGCGGCTCCTCGCGGCGGACCAGGCGGCCCCGCGGCGGCGCGTCGTGGTCGCCGTGGACGTCCCCGACCGTGCGACCGCCGTCGACCCCGACCGGGGACTCGACCCGGCGGCGCTGGGCGAGGTGCGGGTGACGGGCGCCGTGCGGCTGGCCAAGACGGCCGCCGTGCACGTCGACGCCGGGGACGCGGAGGCGGACGTCACCGCGGCCGCGAAGGCCCTCGCGGCGGCGGACGGCGGGGACGACGACGCGCAGTTCGTCGTGGACGGCGCCGAGGACCACGAACTGCTGTGGTTCGCCCCGCAGGAGATCGCGAACCTGGTCGGCCCGGGCGAGTGAGGAGGCCGCCGCCACGGTCGTCCACTTGACTGTCGGTGGCGGCGGGTACGTTTGCGGGTATGGGGAAGCACGAAGCGGCGCACATCGTCTGGGACTGGAACGGGACCCTGTTCCACGACAACGAAGCGATCGTCGGGGCCACCAACGCGGCCTTCGGCGAGCTGGGTCTGACACCGATCACGCTGGAGCAGTACCGGGCGCTGTACTGCGTGCCGGTGCCGAAGTTCTACGAGCGGCTGATGGGCAGGCTGCCCACGGACGCCGAGTGGGAGCTGATGGACGGCGTCTTCCACCGGTACTACGCCGAGCACCGGGTGGGGTGCCGGCTGACCGACGGCGCGGAGGGGCTGCTCGCGGGGTGGCGGTCGGCGGGGCACAGCCAGTCCCTGCTGAGCATGTACGAGCACGAGGAACTCGTCCCGCTGGTGCGCGGGTTCGGGATCGAGCCGCACTTCGTCCGGGTGGACGGGCGGACCGGCCCCTCCGGGGGCAGCAAGGCCGAGCACATGGTGCGGCACCTGAGAGAGCTGACCGGGGTCGAGCCGGCGCGCACCGTCGTGATCGGGGACGCCGCCGACGACGCCGTGGCCGCGCTGCACGTCGGGGCGCGGGCCGTGCTGTACACCGGCGGGTCGCACAGCCGGGCCAGCCTGGAGGGCGTCGGGGTGCCGGTGGTGGACACGCTGGACGAGGCCGTGGAGGTAGCGGGACGCCTGGCCACGGCCGCGTGAACCTGGCCGCGTGATCGGGGCTGCTTGCGCACGCTGCTCCTGACCACAGCCCCGTGAGCACGGCCGCCTGAGCGGGGCCCCGCGAGCAGAACTGCGTGAGCGCGCTGCTCCTGGCCAGGCTGCGTGAGCACGGTCGGCCCGAGCACGGCCGGCCCGAGCACGCTGCTCCTGACCACAGCCGCGTGAGCACGGCCGCCTGAGCGGGGCTGCTCCTGGGTGCGGCTGCGTTCACACGTGGCTGCCCGAGCACGGTCGCGCGAACCCGGCCGCGTGAGCGGGGCTGCTTGCGCACGCAGATCCTGACCACGGCCGCCCGAGCACGGGCGCGTGAGCACGGGCACGGCGCCGTGAGCGCAGCGCGTGAGCGGGGCTGCGTGAGCGCGCTGCTCCTGGCCACGGCTGCGTTCACACGTGGCTGCCTGGCTACGGCTGCGTCCACACGCGGCCGCCCGAGCACGGGCGCGTGAGCGAAGGGCCCAAGTACGGCCGCGGCCGCGTGGGCCCAGGCGGGTGGACACGGCCGCGTGGGCGGGGTGGGCGGGTCAGGTCGCCGGGGCCTTGGCGCGCAGGACGGCGAGGAACTCGCGCATCCAGGCCGGATGGTCGGGCCAGGCCCGCGCGGAGACGAGGGCGCCGTCGACCACCGCCTCGGCGTCCTGGAAGGTGGCCCCGGCCGACTGCATGTCGAGCTCCAGCGCCGGAAAGGCGGTGACGCGCCGGCCGTGCAGGGCGTCGGCGGCGGCCGTCAGCAGGGGCCCGTGGCAGATCTGGGCGACGGGCTTGTCGGCGTCGAAGAACGACTTGACGATCTTGCGGAGTTCGGGATCGTTGCGCAGATACTCGGGCGCGCGTCCGCCGGGGACCACGACGGCCGCGTACGCTCCGGGATCGACCTCGGCGAAGGCGAGGTCGGCGGGCCAGGTGTAGCCGGGTTTCTCGGTGTAGGTGTCGAAGCCGGGTTCGAAGTCGTGGACGACGAACCGGAGCCGCTTGCGGGCGGGCGCGGCGATGTGGACCTCGTAGCCCTCCTCGCGCAGACGCTGGTAGGGGTAGAGGACCTCCAGGGATTCCGCCGCGTCGCCGGTGACGATGAGGATCTTCGTGGTCATGGTGGACGTCTCCTCTCGGGCGGGCGTCGGCACGGCCGACGGGGCTCCCGGCGGGTGGGTCTGCCCGGAGGGGGCGTTCCCAGCGTCCCGCGGGCCGGGGCCGCCGTCGACTTTTCCCGTGTTCCCGTCCGTCTCGTGCGCGACGCGTGACCCGGCCGTCCCTCCGGCCGTCTTTCCGGTCGTCCCATAGCCGTCCGGGCGGCCGCGCGAGCTGTGCAGAACGTCAAAGTTCCGACCCGCCTTTTGTACACATACGGCTCATGACGGCGGCCCGGTGGGGAGCGATAGCCTGGTGGCGTGATCAGCGCGATATCTCGCGGGGGCAATGTCGCCCCTGCCCTGCGCCCGGTGTGTGCGGACCATCTCCGCCACCGGGCGGCGGTCGCTGATCGGCGCGGGCGGGACGGGGTCGCAAGGGGCCCCCGGGCGGCGTGCACATCCCGGAGGCAGGCGACGCGGAGAGCAGCGTCACACCCCGGAGCGGTGCCGAGAATGGCTGATATCCCCCCGCTCGTCTCACCTTGCGGCATAGCGTCGGAGCAGTCCGGAGATCCCGGGCCGTGGCGCCGGGTCGCAGGGGAAGAGCCCGTACTTCCTTCTACGTCACGCAACGGCGCGCGACAGGAGTCAGAGGACAATGCAGACCAAGCTGGACGAAGCCAAGGCCGAGCTGCTCGAGAGGGCGGCGCGGGTCGCTGAGAACAGCCCGGTCGGGGGGCATCTACCGACTGGGACGACGGGCGAGGGCACTCCGGGGATCCCGGACCACGCGGCCCTCCTCGCGTTCCTCCATCGCTACTACCTGCACACCTCGCCGGAGGACCTGAGCGGCCGCGACCCGGTCGACGTCTTCGGCGCCGCTGTGTCGCACTACCGGCTGGCCGAGAGCCGCCCGCAGGGCACCGCCAGCGTGCGGGTGCACACGCCCAGCGTCGAGGAGAACGGGTGGACGTGCAGCCACTCCGTCGTCGAGGTGGTCACCGACGACATGCCGTTCCTCGTCGACTCCGTCACCAACGAGCTGACCCGGCAGGGCCGGGGCATCCACGTCGTCATCCACCCGCAGGTCGTCGTGCGGCGTGATGTCGCGGGCCGGCTGATCGAGGTGCTCAGCGTCCCGCCCGCGGCCGTGGAGCTGCCGCACGACGGGCACATCGAGTCGTGGATCCACGTCGAGATCGACCGCGAGACCGACCGGGCCGACCTGAAGCAGATCACCGGCGATCTGCTGCGCGTCCTGTCCGACGTCCGCGAGACGGTCGAGGACTGGGAGAAGATGCGCGACACGGCGCTGCGGGTCGCCGACGGACTCCCCGAGGAGCCCGTCCCCGGCGATCTGGCGCAGCCCGACGTCGACGAGGCCCGTGAGCTGCTGCGCTGGCTGGCGGACGACCACTTCACCTTCCTCGGCTACCGGGAGTACCAGCTGCGCGGGGACGACTCCCTCGCCGCCGTCCCCGGCACCGGCCTGGGCATCCTGCGCTCCGACCCGCACCACGCCGACGGCGACGACCATCCCGTCAGCCCGTCGTTCGAGCGGCTCCCGGCCGACGCCCGTGCCAAGGCGCGTGAGCACAAGCTGCTGGTGCTGACCAAGGCGAACAGCCGGGCCACCGTGCACCGGCCGTCCTACCTGGACTACGTCGGCGTCAAGAAGTTCGACGCCGAGGGGAACGTCGTCGGCGAGCGGCGGTTCCTGGGGCTCTTCTCCTCCGCCGCCTACACCGAGTCCGTGTCGCGGGTGCCGGTGGTGCGGCGCAAGGTCCAGGCCGTGCTGAAGGGCGCCGGGTTCTCGCCCGACAGCCACGACGGGCGCGACCTGCTCCAGATCATGGAGACCTACCCGCGCGACGAGCTGTTCCAGACGCCGGTGGACGAGCTGCGCTCCATCGTCACCAGCGTGCTGTACCTCCAGGAGCGGCGGCGGCTGCGGCTCTACCTGCGGCAGGACGAGTACGGGCGCTACTACTCCGCGCTCGTCTACCTGCCGCGCGACCGCTACACCACGGGTGTGCGCCTGCGGATCATCGACATCCTGAAGGAGGAGCTGGGCGGGACGAGCGTCGACTTCACCGCCTGGAACACCGAGTCGATCCTGTCGCGGCTGCACTTCGTGGTCCGCGTCCCGCAGGGCACCGAGCTGCCGGAGCTGTCCGACGCCGACAAGGAGCGCATCGAGGCGCGTCTGGTGGAGGCGGCGCGGTCCTGGGCCGACGCGTTCTCCGAGGCGCTCAACGCCGAACTCGGCGAGGAGCGGGCCGCGGAGCTGTCGCGGCGCTACGGCAACGCCTTCCCCGAGGGCTACAAGGCCGACCACACGCCGCGGGCCGCGGTGTCCGACCTGGTCCACGTGGAGCGGCTGAGCGAGGAGCGGAGCTTCTCGCTGAGCCTGTACGAGCCGGTGGGCGCCGCTCCCGACGAGCGCCGCTTCAAGATCTACCGCAAGGGTGACGCGATCTCCCTGTCGGCGGTGCTGCCGGTGCTCAGCCGCCTCGGCGTCGAGGTGATCGACGAGCGGCCCTACGAGCTGCGCTGCTCGGACCGCACGCACGCGTGGATCTACGACTTCGGTCTGCGCATCCCCAAGGCGCTGGCCGGTCCCGGCGGCGACTTCTTCGGCGACGACGGGCGCGAGCGGTTCCAGGAGGCGTTCTCCGCGACCTGGACCGGCCGGGCCGAGAACGACGGGTTCAACGCGCTGGTGCTGGGCGCCGGGCTGGACTGGCGGCAGGCCACGGTGCTGCGCGCGTACGCCAAGTACCTGCGGCAGGCCGGGTCCACCTTCAGCCAGGACTACATGGAGGACACGCTCCGCACGAACGTGCACACCACGCGGCTGCTGGTGTCGCTGTTCGAGGCGCGGATGTCGCCCGATCGGCAGCGCGCCGGGCACGAGATCGTCGACGCCCTGCTGGAGGAGCTGGAGGCCGCGCTCGACCAGGTCGCCTCGCTCGACGAGGACCGCATCCTGCGCTCGTTCCTGACGGTCATCAAGGCGACGCTGCGCACGAACTTCTTCCAGCGGCGCTCGGACGGCCGTCCGCACGACTACGTGTCGATGAAGTTCGACCCGCAGGCCATCCCGGACCTGCCGGCGCCCCGGCCCGCGTTCGAGATCTGGGTGTACTCGCCGCAGGTGGAGGGCGTGCACCTGCGGTTCGGGAAGGTCGCGCGCGGCGGTCTGCGCTGGTCCGACCGGCGTGAGGACTTCCGCACCGAGGTCCTGGGCCTGGTCAAGGCGCAGATGGTGAAGAACACCGTCATCGTGCCGGTGGGCGCGAAGGGCGGCTTCGTCGCCAAGCGGCTGCCCGACCCGGCGGTGGACCGCGACGCGTGGCTCGCCGAGGGCGTCTCCAGCTATAAGACGTTCATCTCGGCGCTGCTCGACATCACCGACAACATGGTCGGCGGGGAGGTCGTGCCGCCGGCCGACGTCGTGCGCCACGACGAGGACGACACCTACCTGGTGGTCGCCGCCGACAAGGGCACCGCCACGTTCTCGGACATCGCCAACGAGGTCGCCCAGTCCTACGACTTCTGGCTCGGCGACGCCTTCGCGTCGGGCGGCTCGGCCGGCTACGACCACAAGGGCATGGGCATCACCGCCCGCGGCGCCTGGGAGTCGGTCAAGCGGCACTTCCGCGAGCTGGGCGTGAACACGCAGGCCGAGGACTTCACCGTCGTCGGCATCGGCGACATGTCCGGTGACGTGTTCGGCAACGGCATGCTGCTCAGCGAGCACATCCGGCTGGTGGCCGCCTTCGACCACCGGCACATCTTCATCGACCCCGAGCCGGACGCGGCGACCTCGTACGCCGAGCGCCGCCGGCTGTTCGAGCTGCCCCGTTCCAGCTGGGCCGACTACGACACGGCGCTGCTGTCGGCCGGCGGCGGGATCTTCCCCCGCACGGCCAAGGCGATCCCCGTCAACGCGCACATCCGCGCGGCCCTCGGCATCGAGGCGGGCGTCGCCAAGCTGACGCCGGCCGACCTGATGAAGGCGATCCTGCGGGCGCCGGTGGACCTGCTGTGGAACGGCGGCATCGGCACGTACGTGAAGTCGTCCGCGGAGTCGAACGCGGACGTCGGCGACAAGGCCAACGACCCGATCCGGGTGGACGGCGCCGATCTGCGCGTCAAGGTCGTCGGCGAGGGCGGCAACCTGGGTCTGACCCAGCTCGGCCGGATCGAGTTCGCCCGGCTCGGCGGCAGGATCAACACCGACGCCATCGACAACAGCGCGGGCGTGGACACCTCCGACCACGAGGTGAACATCAAGATCCTGCTCAACGGGCTGGTCACCGACGGCGACATGACCGTCAAGCAGCGCAACAAGCTGCTCGCGGAGATGACCGACGAGGTCGGCGCGCTGGTCCTGCGCAACAACTACGCGCAGAACACGGCGATCGCCAACGCGCTCGCCCAGTCCAAGGACATGCTCCACGCGCAGCAGCGCTTCATGCGCCACCTGGTGCGCGAGGGGCACCTGGACCGTGCGCTGGAGTTCCTGCCCACCGACCGGCAGATCCGTGAGCGGCTGGGCGCCGGTCAGGGGCTGACCAGCCCGGAGACGGCCGTCCTGCTGGCGTACACGAAGATCACGGTGTCGGACGAGCTGCTGCACACCTCGCTGCCCGACGACGACTACCTGCGCGGCCTGCTGCACACGTACTTCCCGACGGCGCTGCGCGAGCGGTTCCCCGAGAGCATCGACAACCACCCGCTGCGCCGTGAGATCACCACGACCGTCCTGGTCAACGACACGGTCAACACGGGCGGCACGACGTATCTGCACCGGCTGCGCGAGGAGACGGGCGCGTCGCTGGAGGAGATCGTGCGGGCGCAGACCGCGGCCCGGGCGATCTTCCGTTCGGCGCCGGTGTGGGACGCGGTGGAGGAGCTCGACAACCGGGTCGAGGCCGAGGTGCAGACCCGGATCCGGCTGCACTCGCGGCGCCTCGTCGAGCGCGGGACGCGCTGGCTGCTGAACAACCGGCCGCAGCCGCTGCAACTGGCGGAGACGGTCGGGTTCTTCGCCGAGCGCGTCGAGCTGGTGTGGTCGCAGCTGACGAAGCTGATGCGGGGCGCGGACCTGGAGTGGTGGCAGCGCATCTACGACGAGCTGACCGCCGCGGGCGTCCCGGACGAGCTGGCCACGCGGGTGGCGGGGTTCTCCTCGGCGTTCCCGGCGCTGGACATCGTCTCGGTGGCCGACCGCATGGGCAAGGACCCGCTGGACGTCGCCGAGGTGTACTACGACCTCGCCGACCGGCTGCGCATCACCCAGCTGATGGACCGCATCATCGAGCTGCCGCGCGCCGACCGCTGGCAGTCCATGGCCCGCGCGTCGATCCGTGAGGACCTGTACGCGGCGCACGCGGCGCTGACCGCCGACGTCCTGGCGGCCGGCAACGGGTCCTCGACGCCCCAGCAGCGGTTCAAGGCGTGGGAGGAGCGGAACGCGGCGATCCTGGGCCGGGCGCGCACGACGCTGGAGGAGATCCAGACGTCGGAGACGTTCGACCTGGCCAACCTGTCGGTGGCCATGCGGACCATGCGCACGCTGCTGCGGACGCACTCGTAGCAGTCCGCGGTCCCGGTGCGCTGAAGGGGCCCCCGAGCCGTACGGCTCGGGGGCCCCTTCGATGACGTGACACGTCCAGCGTCCCGCGTCCCGCGTCCCGCCTCTCGTGCGGCGCGGCCGGTCGTGGCGGGCGGGCGGGTGCGGGCGGGTGCGTTTACTTGGCCGCGGGCTTCTTCTTGGCCTTGGGGTCCGACGTGAAGGCCTCGTAGGCCTTGACGACGTCCTCCGCGGGGCCGTCCATGCGCAGTTCGCCGCGCTCCAGCCACAGGGCGCGCTCGCAGGTCTCCAGGATCGAGCTGTTGCTGTGGCTGACGAGGAACACGGTGCCGGCGTGCTCGCGCATCTCGCGGATGCGTTCCGCGGAGCGGTTGCGGAACTTGGCGTCGCCGGTGGCCAGGGCCTCGTCGATGAGAAGGACGTCGTGGTCCTTGGCGGCGGCGATGGAGAACCGCAGCCGGGAGCCCATGCCGGAGGAGTAGGTGCGCATGGGCAGGGAGATGAAGTCGCCCTTCTCGTTGATGCCGGAGAAGTCGACGATCTCCTGGTAGCGCTCCTTGATCTGCTCGCGCGTCATGCCCATGGCCAGGCCGCCGAGGTAGACGTTGCGCTCGCCGGTCAGGTCGCTCATCAGGGCCGCGTTGACGCCGAGAAGGGAGGGCTGGCCGTCGGTGTAGATCCTGCCGCGTTCCACGGGGAGCAGGCCGGCGATCGCCTTGAGCAGGGTCGACTTGCCGGAGCCGTTGGTCCCGATCAGCCCGATCGCCTCGCCCTTGTAGGCGACGAACGAGACGTTCCTGACGGCGTGCACGGTGCGCACGCCCGACGCCTTCTCGGCCTGCTTGCGGCGCACGATGCGGTTGAGGGCGGCGGTCGCGCTGCCCTTGCCGCCGACGGTGCCGTTGACGCGGTAGACGATGTCGACGCTGTCCGCGATGACGGTCGGGGACCGCTCGTCGACGGGCTCGGCGGGGGCGGTGCGGGGTGCGGTGTCGGTGATGTCAGCCACGGCCGTACGTCTCCTCAGCCTTCCAGAAGTAGATGAACCCGCCGACGCCGGCGAACAGCGCCCAGCCGGTGGCGACCAGCCACACGTGGGGCGGGAGCTGGCTCGCGTGGAAGGTGTCGATGAACGCGAAGCGCATCAGGTCGATGTAGACGGCGGCGGGGTTGGCCCGCAGCAGGTCGCCGAGCCAGGGCGGCATGCCGTGGTGCTGCTTGATCAGGTTCTCGATGCTCCACATCACACCGGAGATGTACATCCAGGTGCGCAGCACGAACGGCATCAGCTGGGCGATGTCGGGGGTCTTGGCGCCCAGCCGGGCCATGACCATGGAGACGCCGGCGTTGAAGACGAACTGCAGCGTCAGGGCCGGGATCACGAGGAACCAGGACAGCGACGGCGGGACGCCGACGGCGAGCAGGATGAACACCAGGGCGGCCATCGAGAACAGCAGCTGCTGCAACTGCTGGAGGCAGAACGAGATCGGCAGCGCGGCGCGCGGGAAGTGCAGGGCGCGCACCAGGCCGATGTTGCTGGAGATGGCGCGGGTGCCGGTCATGATCGAGGTCTGGGTGAACGTCCACACGAAGACGCCCGTGACCAGGAACGGGATGAAGTCGGCCACGCCCCGCTTGGTGTTCAGCAGCACACCGAAGATGAAGTAGTACACCGCCGCGTTCAGCAGCGGGGTCATCACCTGCCAGACCTGGCCGAGCTTCGCCTGACTGTAGGTCGTGGTGAGCTTGGCGGTGGCGAACGCGGTGATGAAGTGGCGGCGCGCCCAGAGCTGGCGGATGTACTCCGGCAGGGAAGGACGGGCGCCGCTGACCGTGAGGCCGTGCCGGGCCGCCAGGGCCGCGAGGTCGCCATGGGGCACGGCCTCGGTACGGGGCGGTGTGTGGAGGACCTGACTCACATCCGCTGCTTTCACTCGGGGGGAGGGGGCGCGGGCGTCCGGCACGACGTCGCACGACGTTTCCTTACGCTTTTCTTCACGTTTTCTTACGTCGGGACGGGTCCGTATCGTCGCAACGTGAGAGTAGGCCGAATCGACGTCGGGACGCAACCGTTTCGTCGTAACGCCCTATGCTGGTCGGCATGACGACTGACGCGACGAACGCCGACGGACCCCAGGTGCGCCCGCGCCGCAGGGCGCCCGCGGGCGCGGCCGTGCTCCGCGAGGATGTGACGGAAGCCATCCGGGCCGCCGTGTTCGAGGAACTCGCGACCGTCGGCTACGCACGGATGTCCATCGAGGGCATCGCCCGCCGCGCCGGCGTGGGCAAGACCGCGGTGTACCGGCGCTGGCGCTCCAAGCTGCACCTGGTCCTCGACATCGTCTCGGCCATCGCCGTGCAGGGCCTGCCCGCCCCGGAGACGGGCAGCCTGGAGGGCGACCTGCGCATGCTCTACGAACTGACCTCGCGCGCGCTGCGCCACCCGGTGGCCTCGCAGATCATCCCCGACCTCCAGGCCGAGGCGGCCCGCAACCCCGAGATCGCCGAGGCCCTGCAGAAGGCGCTGAAGGAGGGCCAGGAGGAGGTCGCCCTGAAGATCGTGGCGGCGGCCGAGCGGCGCGGTGAGCTGCGCGCCGGCCTGAACGGGGAACTGGCCCTCGACCTGATCTCCGGCCCGCTCTACTGGCGCTCGGTCGTCATCCGCAGCCCGAAGCTCCCCAAGGGCTACCTGGCCGCCCTGGCCCGGGCCACCTCGGCGGCGATCAGAGCCCTGTGACCGACGGCCCGGCCCCCCGCCGCGCCACCGCCTGCCCCCACCCCGCGAACCGCCGGCGGCGCCGAGCCCCTCGCGGTTCAGAGGGAGGCGGAGGTCCGGGTCCGGGGGGTGGTCCGGAGCTGGGGGCGGGTTCTCGTGACGGTGGGCGGCGGGGGCGGGGCGGTGCGCCACAGGCGCCGGTAGGAGAGGCAGGCGGCCCAGGTCAGCAGGCCGTTGCGGACGAGCATCAGGGTCGTGCCGGTCCAGGAACAGCTGATGACCTCCCAGTAGTGCATGGGGTAGATCAGCGTGCTGACCGCGGTCGCCGCCAGCAGCAGCAGGGCCACCGGGCGCTGGGTGGTGTGCCGTGAGGTCAGGCAGACGGCGGCCAGGCCGAGCAGCCAGATCATGTACTGCGGGCTGATCACCCTGCTGGTGACGGTGAACAGCAGGACGGCGCTCAGGGCGGCGTCGCAGGGCGTGGCCCGGGTGTGCCGGCGGGAGCGGACGCGCCACAGCACCAGCAGGGCGAGGGCCACGGCGGTGAGCGCCAGCGAGGCGTGGGCGACGGAGGAGACGTAGGGGCCGACGAACTCCATCGCGCCGTACCGGTAGCGGGCCGTGCCCGGCCATCCGGCGTGCGAGGCGAGGGAGAGGGCGGTGCCGCCCAGGGACTCGATCTGCACGCCCCGCGCGCCCTGTTGCAGCAGGAAGGACAGGGGGTCGCGGAACGCCAGGGCCAGGAGCGCCAGCGCGCAGGCTCCCGTCGTCGCCGCCGAACGCCACGCCGACCCGCTCTCGCGGCCCCGCGGCGTGCCCAGCAGCACCAGCGCCGGCCACACCTTCACCACCGCGCCGAGTGCGGCGAGCGCGCCGCCCGCGCGCGGGGAGCGCGACAGGGACGCGAGAGACAGCACGGCGAGGGCGGTGACCTGCACGTCGTAGCGCACGAGGGGGATGTGCAGCAGCAGCGGGAGTCCACCGGTCCACAGAGCCGCGCCGAGCAGGGAGCGGCCGGGGCGGGCGCCCGCGCGGGCCAGCGTCAGGAGGATCACGGCGTCGGCTGCGACGGTGAGGGCGACGAAGGCCTGGAAGTACGTCAGGCCCGGGAGCAGCGCGGGCGACAGCAGGACCGGGCCGGCGCCGGGCGGGTACTGCCACAGCGGGTCGTGCGCGGGAAGGTCGCCGTGGACGAGGACGCCGTACCAGCGGTGGTACAGGCCCCACACCTCGCGGGCCACCCGCCCGCCGCCCAGCAGCGGCGAGGCGCTGTGGACGAGCAGCCACAGCATCAGGGCGCGGGTGACGAGCCACGCGAGCGCGAGGGCCGGGAGGCGGCGGTGACGGTGCTTCGTGATGTCCATCACGGCGGATGGTAACCAGGATGACTGTCTCTTTTGCTCCATTGCATACCTAATGAGCCGTCAATCGCCATGATGGGCAGACATGCACCGCAGAATCGGCGCCGTGGTGTGTGGACGCTCGCAGAAGACAGCCCGTACCCGAGTCCTGGCCGTCGCCGTCCCCGCGGCCGTCATGTCCGCTGTCGGGCTGTGGGGCCTCGACCGCGGCGGCATGTGGCGTGACGAGGCCGTCACCTTCCAGGTCGCACGGCGCACCGTGCCGCAGATCTGGCGGTTGCTGCACGAGGTGGACGCGGTGCACGGCCTCTACTACCTGTTCATGCACGTCGTCCTCGCCGTCCGTCCGGGCGAGGTCGTGCTGCGGCTGCCCTCGGTCTGCGGCGCCGCCGCCACCGCCGCCCTGGTCGCCGCCCTCGGGGCGCGGCTGGCCCGGCCCCGCGTCGGCCTGTGGGCGGGCCTGCTGTACGCGGTGACCCCGCTCGCCGGCCACTACGCGCAGGAGGGCCGCTCCTACGCGCTGGTCGCGGCGGGCGCGGCAGGCGCGACGCTGCTGCTCGCCCGGGCGCTGGACGAGCGCGGGGACGCCGATGCCGGTGCGGAGGCCGATGCCGATGCCGATGCCGATGCCGACGCGAAGGCTTACGCCGGCGCCGGGGCCGTCGCGCGGGTGAAGTCCCCACGGCGGCGCGTCTGGTGGGCTTACGGCGGCCTCGTCGCGGTGACGTGTCTGCTGCACGAGCTGGCCGTCCTGGTGCTCTGCGCGCACGCGCTCACGCTCGCGCTGCTGCGCGCACCCCGGCGGGTGTGGGGGGCGTGGGCGCGGGCGGCCGGGGCGGCGGTCGTCGCCCTGCTGCCGCTGGCGCTGGTCTCCAGCGGGCAGTCCCAGCAGGTGGAGTGGCTGCCCGTGCCGGACTGGGAGAGCGCCGAGAGGCTGCTGCGCAACTTCGCCGCCGGTCCGGGCGGGCCGGTGTTCTGGGGCTGCCTCGCCCTGATGGCCCTGGGGCTGACGGCGGGGCGCACGGCGGCCTTCGCCGCGCCGCTGATGATCGTGCCGCCCGCCCTCCTGATGCTGATCTCGCAGGTCAAGCCGCTCTACCACGACCGCTACGTGCTCTACGCCCTCGCGGGGGCGCCGCTGCTGATCGCCGCCGGCGCCGACCGACTGGCCGCGCTCGCGGGCCGCAAGGCGCGCCCGTGGGCGGTCGCCGCGGCGGGCGCGCTCGCCGCGGCCCTGGTCTTCCTCGGCCTGCTCCCGCTGCACCGCGAGTACCGCACCCTGGCCCACCGGCCGGACGACCTCGCCGCCGTCTCCGCCCTGACGGCCCGTGAAGTCCGCCCCGGCGACCCGGTGCTGTTCCTGCCGTCCCTCGGGCGGCGGACGGCGCTCGCCTACCCGAACGGGTTCCGGGGGGTGCGCGATCTCGCGCTGCGGGCGGCCGGCCCGGAGTCGGGCACGCTGTACGGGCGCGAGGTCGGCCCCCGGGAGCTGCAACGCCGGCTCGCCTCGGTGAACCGGCTCTGGGTCCTGGCCGAGCCGTACGCGCTGCGCTCGCGCTGGTTCCCCGGCGAGCCCACCGAGCGACTCAAGCTCGTCGCCGTGGAGGAACGGTTCGTCCCCCGCTGGGAGGGCGAACGCGACGGCGTGACCCTCCGCCTCTACGTCCGCCGCCCCGCTACGGCGTCCCTTGCGCCTCCTGGGCGGTCGCCGAGTCCAACGCCGAGGTGAGCTCGTCCAGCCGCGCGCGCAGCGCGGCCAGCTCGGTCAGTTCGAAGCCGGTGGCGGAGACGATCCTGCGGGGCACCTCCAGCGCCCGCTCCCGCAGGTCCGCGCCCGCCGCGGTCGGCCGGACCTCCACCGAGCGCTCGTCGCGGGCGCTGCGCTCGCGGCGCACCAGACCGGCCGCCTCCAGCCGCTTGAGCAGCGGGGAGAGCGTGCCCGAGTCCAGGCGCAGGTGCTCGCCCAGCCGCTTCACGGGCAGCGGGCCCTGCTCCCACAGGACCAGCATCACCAGGTACTGCGGATAGGTCAGCCCGAGGTCCTTGAGGATCACCCGGTAGACGCCGTTGAAGGCGCGCGAGGCGGCGTGCAGCGAGAAGCAGATCTGCCGGTCCAGACGCAGCCAGTTCTCGGCGTGCTCGGCGTGCTCGGAGTGCTCGGAGTGCTCGGAGTGCTCGGCGTTCTCCTGGCCGACGGAGGGCTGTGGGGCGGTCATGTCTTCAGGGTAACCCTGCCGCGTCATTTGGTTGTGCCCAATTTAATTGTGTGCTCTACTTGTCTCCGTGAGGCGGCCGGACCGGGCCGCCGCAACGACCTGAGAGGGATGGTTTTCCATGGACGCGCTCTACACCGCTGTCGCCACCGCCACCCATGGCCGCGAGGGACGCGCCGTCTCCTCCGACGGCAAGATCGACCTGGCGCTGGCCATGCCCGCGGAGCTGGGCGGCAACGGTCAGGGCACCAACCCGGAGCAGCTGTTCGCCGCCGGTTACGCCGCCTGCTTCGGCAGCGCGCTGGGCCTCGTCGGCCGCCAGGCGAAGGTCGACGTCAGCGACGCCGCGGTGACCGCCGAGGTCGGCATAGGCCAGCAGGGTGAGGGCTTCGCGCTGAAGGTGACGCTGCGCGTCGAGCTGCCCGAGTCGGTGGACGAGGCGACCGGCCGCAAGCTGGTCGAGCAGGCCCACCAGGTCTGCCCCTACTCCAACGCCACCCGCGGCAACATCCCGGTCGACCTCGTCATCGAGTAGTCGCCATCGCGGACGTCATCGAGCAGTCGTCATCGAATTTGGGGGGGCGCCGGGCAGTGGCCGGCGCCGCCCGTTCGCCGGCAGTCGCCGGCCGCACGCCGGGGAGCGGATCCGCCCCCGGCGCTCGCGTTCCCCGGCGTTCGCTCCTTCCGGGCGTGCGCGTTCCCCGGCGTTCGCGTCAGTGCCGGCCCAGCTCCCGCTTGGATCGCCAGGCCGCCAGCAGCAGCGCGGGCAGTCCCACGAGCACCAGCCACACATGCCCGGCCGCCCCCTGCCGCAGCGGCTCGCGCAGCAGGTCCGTGCCGGAGCCCCCGGCCGGGGCGAGGGCGCCGACGGACCGTCGCAGGCACAGGGCCGTCGCCGGCGACACGGCGGTGAGCGCCCACCGGCCCGCCACCCCCCGCCCCTCGCGCTCCCAGCCCGCCACCAGCGTCGCCGCCCCGACCGCCGCCACGACGAACGTCACCGGGTCCACCACTGCGATCAGGGCGTACAGCGCGCCCAGCCAGGCGTACCCCCAGGGGCTTCTGAGGCCGCCGGGGCCGACGTAGCGGACGCGGCAGCGCACCGCTCCCGCGCGCGAGCCCGTCGCCGTCCACGCCCATAAGGTCAGTCCGACCGCGAACGCCGACCGGACGGCGAGCCCGCCCCCCGCCGCCCCGAGGGCCGCCCCGCCCGCGGACGGCCCCGTGAGGCGGCCGCCCCACAGCCAGGCCACGGCGAACAGGCCGAGGACCGGCGCCCACGGGCGGTCCGTCAGCATGCGGGTGAACCGGCCGGTCCCGGTGAGCAGCACCAGCAGGGCGGCCGGCCCGGCCACGGCCGCGCGGCTCGCCGGCTCGCGCCAGTACGCCAGCGACATCGCGAGCCAGAGCAGGGCGCCGAGGAGCCGGTACGGCGCCGGGCGCCGGAGGGGGCGGACGGTGGGGCGCATCGCTCGCGCAATCCCTCTCCCGGGGCCGTGTTCCCGGCGGCTGGGCCGCACGGTGGATCCCGACGCTCGTGACCACGACGCGGTTCATACCGGTCGATATCGTGCTGAAACGCATGATAGGCCAGGTGACCATGTGGAGAACCGACCGGCTCCGTCGACCGCCGTCCCCGCCCTCCCCTCCCTGTCCGCCGCCCCTGCCGTCCTCGCCGCCCCCGCCGTCGCCGTCGTCGCCGTCGTCCTCGGCATCCCTGACGTCCCTGCCGCCCCCGTCGGCTCCGTCGTCCCGGCCGAACGAGCGACGCGTCCTCCTGCTCTGGTTCTTCGTCCTCGCCCTGCTGTTCGCCGCCGCGCAGTCCGACCGGACGCAGGGCCGCGCGGTCATGGACACCCGCCAGTACCTGGCGCACAGCTACATGCTGCAAGGGCTCGGCCGCGAGGAGGCCTCCCGGCGGGCGCTGGACTACTTCTGCGACAGCGTGCGGGTCGGTTCGGCGCAGCGCGACAGCGCCGACCTCGCCCACTACCGCGAGCACGACGCCGGCCGGAGCGCCGAGCGGGAGTGCCGGCGGACGATGGGGGAGCGCGTCGCGCGCAACGCCCGGCGTGAGGACGTCACCGGGTACATGGCGCTCTTCAGCGACCCGCGGATGTCCGAGATCTTCGCGACCAGGCCCGGCTACCCCCTGTTCACCGTGCCCTTCGTCAGCGGGCTCGGGCCGGTCGCCGGCCTGTGGCTGGCCGCGCTCGTGGCGACCGTCGCGGGCAGCGGCCTCGTCGTGCTCGTCCTGCGCACGCTCGGGGTGTCCGTTCCCCTGGCCCTGACCGGGCAGGTGCTGTACTACGCGCTGCCGACGGGAAAGGAGGCGATGCTGCCCCAGTGCGAAGGGCTGCTGCTGTGCCTGCTGCTCGCCGCGCTCCTCGGCTGCGCCCGCCTGCTCCGGGGGCGCGTGGCGTCGGGGACGGCGATCGCCGTCCTGGCCTTCGCGGGCGCGGCGGTCGTCAAGTACGCGCAGACGCTGCTCGTCGTCGCCGGGATCGCCGTCATGGCGGCGGTGCTCCTGGGCGCGCGTCGGCTGCGCGGGGAGCGTCCGCCGCGCCCGGAGCGGGTGCTCCTCGTGACGGCGGCGGCGCTCGCCGCGGCGATCGAGCTGGTCGTCGCCGTCTTCGGGCTGCCCAGCACCGGGGAGAGCCTCCAGGAACTGCTCTCCGTGCACTACACGAGGAGTCCGGTCGGCGACGTGGGGCCCGAGTTCTGGCGGTTGAGCCTCGCCTTCTGGCGGGAGTGGCTGCGCGACGCGCTCACCCAGCCCCTGGTCCTGCTGCTGCTCGTCTGCGGGGCGTGGGGCGCCGTCCGCCACCACCGGCCGTTCGCCTGCGTGCTCGCCGGCATCGCCCTGGCGGGCCTGGCGAACCAGGCCGGGCACCCGGAGATGTCCGTCGGGCCCCGGCTGATGGTGATGGCGATGCTGCTGCCCGTGTGCGGGATCCCGCTGCTGCTGGAGAGCCATGTGCGCCGCCGCGTCGCACGGGGGCCGGAGCCGGACGCGGCCGGGCCCCCGCACGCGGACGACCGGCGCGTCCCGGCCCCGGCCGCCCGCTGACCGACGCTCAGCTGTACTCCGGCAGCCGCGCCGAGCGGCCGGCGGCCCCGGGGATCCTGACGACGGCGCCGGCGTCGTCGCCGCCCGCCGTGCCCGGCGCCTCGCCCAGCAGGACCCGCCGCACCACGCGTTCCGCGGCGCGGCCGTCGTCGAACTCGCAGAACCGCTCCCGGAACGCCGCCCGCAGCCGGGCCGACTCGGCGTCCCGCCAGGCCCCCGAGGTGAACGTCTTCACCAGCTCCTCGTCCGAGCGCGTCACATGCCCCGGCGGCTCGGCGGTGATGTCGAAGTAGGCGCCCCGGGCCGCCCGGTAGGCGGCCCAGTCGTCGGCGTGCACCACGATCGGCCGGTCCAGCAGGGCGTAGTCGAACATCAGCGCCGAATAGTCGGTGACCAGGGCGTCCGCGGCGAGCAGCACGTCCTCCACGTGCCGCTCGTCGGTGACGTCGATCAGCGCGCCGCGCCGGTGCAGGTCGCGCAACACCAGCGCCCGCTCGTGGTGCCGGGCCAGGCCGGGATGCAGCCGCACCAGGAGGCGGTGACCGGGAGCGAGCGAGGCGGCCAGGTTCTCCAGGTCCACCCGCCAGACGTGACGGCCCTTGCGGTAGTCGCGCGGGGTCGGCGCGTACAGCACGACCGTCTCCGACGCCTCGACGCCCAGCCGCGCCCGCAGCCGCGCGCCGCGCCCGTCCCCGCCCCGCACCAGGACGTCGTTGCGGGGGCTCCCGCTGCGCAGCGACGCGAAGTGACAGGGGTAGGCCCGCTGCCAGACCTCCTCGGAGTGCCGGTTGGCGACCAGGCTGACGTCCCAGCGGTCGCTGCGCCGCAGCATGCCGCGCACGTCGGCGCCGTGCCGGGCGCCCGGCCGGTCGAGGAGGTCCAGCGCCATGTACTTCAGCGGGGTGCCGCGGTGGGTCTGGACGTGCACCGACCCCCGGCGCTTCACCAGGTCGCCGGCCCAGTTGCAGTCGTTGACCCAGTGCTTGGCGCGGGCCATCACCCGGTAGTAGCGCCAGGACCCCGTCGTCACGAAGTCGGTCCCCGGCGGCACCCGGTCCACCGCGTCGGGATGGACGACCCACACCCCCCGCACGTGCGGGGCGAGTTCGGCGGCCCGCTCCTGGACCGCCAGCGGGTCGCCGGTCACCGCGCGGCTGTGCCCGGCGGAGTACACGGCGAGGGAGGAGTCCAGCGGCAGCCGCAGCTGGAGGCGGTACCAGCACCGCCTGACCTGCCGGGCGAGCGCCTCGCGCAGCCGGGCCGCCCTGCGCCCCGCCGCCAGGGAGCCGCGCCGCCACAGGCCGAGCCCCAGGTGGGCGCGGTGGTAGGGGGCGAGCCCCAGCAGCCGGATCTCCGCGCGGCGGCTGTCCGGCGGCGGCACGAAGCCCGGCGGCACATGCCGGCGGTAGAAGGCGCGGATCCGGCGGTAGAACTCCTTGCGGTCGCCGCGCAGCACCCGTTCGGGGCGGGCCACCGCGAACAGCATGTGGTCCAGCGCCCGTTCGAACAGCAGCGGCCGCGCCCAGTCGAGGCCGGGCCGCTCGGCGAGGTACGCGAACAGCCCCTCGTACTGCTCGAAGATGTCGAAGTGCCGGCGTCCGGGGGTCCGGGTGATCGCGCCCTGGCGTCGCTGCCGGTACTCGACGCCCACCCGGTCCAGACAGGCGATCCGCTCGGCCGTGACCATCGTCTGGTAGGTGACGGGCGCGTCCTCGTACAGCCCCGGCCGGTACTGGAAGCCGTGGCCGACGAAGAAGTCCCGCCGGTAGGCCTTGTTCCAGGCGACCAGGAACAGCCGCAGGTACTCGGGGTGCTCACGGACGGCGAAGGCGCCGGCGCCGGCCTGTTCGAGGAGGCCCGCGGCGTCGCTGCGGCCCGCCCGGCCCCACCAGTGGGTGCGGACGTGGTCGAAGACCAGGATGTCGGGGTCGCGGGTCGCGTCGAGCCGGTCGGCGACCGCGCGCAGCAGCCCGGGGGTGTAGCGGTCGTCGCTGTCGAGGAACAGGACGTAGTCGCCGGTGGCGTGCGGCAGGCCCGCGTTGCGGGCGCGGCCCAGACCGACGTTCTCCGGCAGGTGGACGGCCTTCAGCCGCGGGTCGCGCGCCGCGTACTCGTCGAGGATCGCTCCGCAGCCGTCGGGCGAGCAGTCGTCGACGGCGATCACCTCGAGGTCGGCGAACGACTGGCCGAGCACGGAGTCGAGGCATTCGCGCAGGAAGCCCTGCACCTTGAAGACGGGGACGATGACACTGAAGCGGGGCACGTGGGTCAGCTCCTCGGAGAGGTCGGCACGGCGGCGGGCGCGGGCGTACGCCGGGGGAGCGGGACGGCGGGCTCGATGCGCTCGGCCGGCTCCCCGAGCAGCACCCGGCGCACGACGCGCTCGGCGGCGCGGCCGTCGTCGAACTCGCAGAACCGGGCGCGGAAGCGGGCGCGCAGCCCGTCCGCCTCGGGGCCCGCCCAGCGGCCGGAGCGGAACACGTCGGCCAGCTCCCCGGGGGTGCGGGCGACCGGGCCCGGCGGGCAGGCGAGGAAGTCGAAGGTCACCCCGCGCGTCTCGCGGTACACGTCCCAGTCGTCGGCGTACACGACGACGGGACGGTCGAGGTTGGCGTAGTCGAACACGATCGACGAGTAGTCGGTGACGAGGGCGTCCGCCGCGAGGCAGACGTCCTCCGACGAGCGGTGCCCGGTGACGTCGATGATCCGCCCGTCGCGCGCGCGGGCCCGGTCGTCGTCGTGGAAGTAGTGGGCGCGCAGCAGGACGACGAAGCCGTCGCCGAGGGCGTCGCACAGCGCCCCGAGGTCGAGGCGGGTGTCGGAGCCGGCGTCGTGGTCGCGGTGGGTGGGCGCGTACAGGACCGCGGTGCGGCCCTCGGGCACCCCGAGCCGCTCGCGCGCCCGGCGCACGTCGTCCGCCGTCGCCGTGTAGTAGACGTCGTTGCGGGGGTAGCCGTACTCGAGCATCTCGTACGAGGACGGGAAGGACCGCTCCCACACCTCGGTGGACAGCCGGTTGGAGCTGAGGTTGTAGTCCCAGCGGTCGATCCGGCCGAGCAGCCGGTCGAAGCTGCCGGTGGCGGCGGCGACCACCGGGTGGTCGGCCTGCTCCACGCCCATCTTCTTCAGCGGGGTGCCGTGCTGCGTCGACAGGTGCACGCTGCCCCGGCGTTTGACGACGGCGCCCTCGAAGTTGGCGTTGTTGACGAGGTACGTGGCGCGGGCCAGCGCCTGCCAGTAGCGGCGGCTGCCGATGACGGCGTGCTCGACGCCCTCCGGCAGGGTGTGCTCCTGGCCGGCCTCGACGAGGAACACCGAGCGGATGTGCGGGGCGAGTTCGGCGGCCTTGGCGTGGATCGCGGCCGGGTTGCAGGCGTAACCGCGGCCCCAGTAGGCGCAGTACACGGCCAGGCCGGGGTCGAGGGGGCGCAGCAGCTGGCTGCGGTAGTACAGCCGGGTGCGCAGCGTGCGGGCGCGGGGCATCCGCCGGACGGCCGCCGCGGCCTTGCGGTTGGCGCCGCGCAGCGCCCGGAACGCGGTGTACGCGCCCGTCGCGAGCAGGCGGTGCTGCACGCCGAGGCTGCCGGCGGGGCGGCGGTATCCGGCCGGGCGGTGCCGCCGGTACAGCCTGCCCGCGCGCCGGAAGAAGGCCCGGCGGTGCCCGGCCAGCCGGGTGGGGTGCGCGGCGGTCTTCAGGGCGGCCGCGAAGAGCTGCTCGAACAGCGGGCCCGACCGGTCCTCGGACAGTCCCGTGTCGGCCGCCCGCGTCAGCACCAGCTCGATCTGCGCCAGCAGGTCCATGTGGTGGGCGCCCGGCTGATTCAGCGGGTCGCCCTGGCGCCGCAGCAGATGCCGTACGACGACCGACCGCAGCACCGCGACCCGGCCCGCGTGCACGCCGGCCAGCCCGGCGAAGCCGACGTCGGTGAAGTGCCCCTCGGGGAAGACGAGTGCGTGTCCGTCGAGGAACGACCTTCGGTAGAGCGTGCCCCACACCGGCAGCCGCACCCCCGTCACGTGGGGGGCCTCGACGGGGGCGAACGCGTCCTTCGGCGCCGTCGCCAGCAGCGCCGCCGCCGGGTTCGTGGCCTCGCCCTCCCACCAGGGGACGCGCTCGTGCTCGGCGTACAGGACGTCCACGTCGCCGGTCTCGGCGAGACGGGCGTCCAGCGCCGCCAGGGCGCCCGGGGCGAGGGTGTCGTCGCCGTCGAGGAACAGCAGGTACGTCCCGGTCGCCGCCCGCATCCCGGCGTTGCGCGCTCCGGCGAGGCCCTGCGACGGCCGTGACCGCACGGGCGTCACCCGGGCATCGCGCCGCGCGTGGCGGGCGGCGACGGCGGCGGCGACCGAGTCGGGCGCGTCGGCGACCGCGATGACCTCGACGTCGTCGTAGGACTGGGCGAGGACGGAGTCCAGCGCCAGGGACAGCCGGCCCTCCCCCACTCTCGTGTCCACACGGCCGGGGGGACCCCCGTCCCCGTAGGACGGGACGATGATGCTGAAGCGGGGCATGCTGTTCTTTCTGTGTCGGGTCGTGTGGTGTCGGGTCGGGGCGGTGCCTGGTGCTCAGGCCGTACGACCGCGGCCGGGGCGCCCGGTCGGGCGCCAGGTGGACGGCCTGGTCGGGGTGGGCCGTGACGAACCGGTGGGCATGCGGACTCCCGTGGGGCGGGACGGCGGGTCAGCGGCGGTCGGCGACGGAACGCGGGCCGGCGGGCCGCGGCACGACGGCACGCGGCCGCCCCGACGCCGCCCCCTGCGCCTCCTGCGGCTCGGCGGCGGACCCGGCGGCCGGCCCGGCCGGCGAACCGCCCGCGGCGGGCGCCGGCACGACCCCCGTCGCCCCCGCCGTCGCCGTCGCCGCAGCCGACGGTGCGGGCCGGCGCTCGGCGAGCGGCGTCACCGGGAGCGGCTCGGGCTCGCCCAGCACCACCCGCCGCACCACGCGCTCGGCGGCGCGGCCGTCGTCGTGCGGGCAGAACCGCTCGCGGAACGCGGCGCGCAGCTGCGCCGAGCGCGAGCCGCGCCAGTGACCGGTGGTGAAGATGTCGACCAGTTCGTCCTCGCTGCGCGCGACCGCGCCCGGCGGGAAGGAGCGCAGGTCGAAGTAGGTGCCGCGGGCCGCCTCGTAGGCCTCCCGGTCGTCGGCGTGCACCACGATCGGGCGGTCCAGGTTGGCGTAGTCGAACATCAGCGACGAGTAGTCGGTGACCAGGGCGTCCGAGGCGAGGCAGAGGTCCTCCACGCTCGGGTGTCCGCTGACGTCGACGATGCCGGGCGCGGGGCGGTCGACGAGCGGGTCCTGCCAGTAGTGGGCGCGGGCCAGGATCACGAAGCGCGGTCCCAGCCGGCGCAGGACGCGCTCCAGGTCGAGCGGGCAGCGCTGGGTGCGGCGGTAGTCGCGGTGGGTGGGCGCGTACAGGACGGCGACCGCGTCGCGGGGGATGCCGAGGGACTCGCGCAGCCGGGCCACGTCCCGCTGCGTCGCCTGCTGGAAGACGTCGTTGCGGGGATAGCCGTACTCGAGGGTCTCGTAGCCGCCCGGATAGACCCGCTCCCAGGTGAGCGTGGTGTGGCGGTTCGCGGACAGGACGTAGTCCCACTTGTCGACGCCCCGCAGCAGCTCGTCGAAGTCCATGCCGCGGGCGGCCGCCGGACGGTCCTGGAGGTCGAGGCCCATGTGCTTGAGGGGAGTGCCGTGCTGGGTCTGGACGAAGACCTGGCCGGGGCGCTTGACCAGCCGACGGTCGAAGTTGACGTTGTTCACCAGGTACTTGGAGCGGGCCAGCGCCGTCCAGTAGGCGGCCGTGCCCGGCCGCACCCGGCGCGGGCCCGGCGGGACGGCGTCCTGGTGCTCGGGGCGGGCGATCCACGCCGTGCGCACCTGCGGCGCCAGGGCGCGGAACGCGGCCTCCAGCGCGCCCGGGTTGCAGCCGTGGCCACGGCCCCAGTACGCGGCGAACACGGCGCGGTCCGCGCGCAGCGGCAGCCGCAGCTGGATGCGGTAGTGGGCCTGGAGCAGGGCCGCCCGCAGGGCGCGGGCGAGTTTCGCGACCGCCTTGTGGGTGCGCCTGCGCAGGGTCATGGACGCCTCCAGCGCCCGGTAGGTGCGGTGCACGCCGAAGTGGACCAGGGTGTGGCGCAGCCGGCCGCGCAGCGAGAGCGACGCGCCGGGGGTGCGGTAACGGCGGTAGTGGGCGCGGGCCTTGCGCAGGAACTCGGCGCGCGAGCCGCGCGGCAGCCGGTCCCGCTTGGTGAACACGGTCGACAGGTGGTCGACCATGCGGCGGAACAACACCGGCCGCCAGCAGGCCAGTTCGGGGCGCTGTTCGATGAAAGCGAAGACCCGGTCGTACTGCTCGAAGACGTCGAAGTGCCCCCGGCTCGTGGTGGACAGGATGTTGCCCCGGCGGCGCTGGCGGTAGTGGACGCAGACCCGGTCCAGGGTGGCCAGCGTGCGCGCCGTCATCAGCGCCGGGTACGTCCACGGCGCGTCCTCGTAGTAGCCGGGCGGGAACCGCAGCCCCGTGCGCTGCACGAACTCCCGCCGGTAGGCCTTGTTCCAGGCCACCATCAGCACCCTGAGCAGTCCGGGGCGGTCCTGGAGCCGGAACGGAGCCGGCCCGTCCTCGGTGAGCTGCCCGGCGAACTTGTTGCGGACGGCCTCGCCCGTCCAGTACGTGCTCGCGTAGTCGTAGACCAGGATGTCCGGCTCGCCCGTCTGCTCCAGCCGGGCGGCGATCGCGCGCAGCGCGTCCGGGGTGAGGGTGTCGTCGGAGTCGAGGAACAGCAGGTAGTCGCCGGTGGCCCGCTCCAGGCCGGCGTTGCGGGCCCGGCCCAGGCCGACGTTCTCCGGCAGGTGCACGGCCCGCACGCGCGTGTCCCGGGCCGCGAACTCGTCGATGATCTCGCCGCAGGCGTCCGGCGAGCTGTCGTCGACGGCGATCAGTTCGAGATCGGTGTACGACTGGGACAGCACCGATTCGAGGCACTCGTGCAGATACGCCTGAACCTTGTACGCGGGGACGATGACACTGAACCTGGGCAAAGCACATCCATGGGTCGGTGCGGGCTGAAGACAGGGCCTTGCCCGGAAACGGCCGATGGAGTGACTTGGTTACGGTTCGCGCGGCATACGGGGGACTCCGGACGAACGGACGGGGGCGGGCCGGCGACCCGGCCCACCCCCCTTCTCCGGTGCCTTGTCGGCTACTTGACGGCGCCCGCCATCACGCCGGACACGAACTGCCGCTGGAACGCGAAGAACACGGCCAGCGGGACCACCATCGAGATGAACGCGCCGGGCGCCAGCACGTCGATGTTGTTGCCGAACTGCCTCACCTGCGTCTGGAGGGCGACCGTGATCGGCTGGCTGTCGGCGTTGGTGAACACCAGCGCGACCAGCATGTCGTTCCACACCCACAGGAACTGGAAGATGCCCAGCGACGCGATCGCCGGACCGCCCAGCGGCATCACGACCCGCGCGAACAGCCGCAGTTCGCCCGCCCCGTCCAGCCGCGCCGCCTCCAGCAGCTCGCGGGGGATCTCCGCGAAGAAGTTGCGCAGCAGGAACACCGCGAACGGCAGTCCGAACCCGACGTGGAACAGGATGACGCCCAGGATGTTCCCGAACAGGCCGATCTTGCCGAACAGTTCGGCGATCGGGATGAGCGCCACCTGCACGGGCACGACCAGCAGCCCGACGACGGCCAGGAACCACCAGTCCCGCCCCGGGAACTCCATCCACGCGAACGCGTAGCCCGCGAGCGAGCCGATGACCACGACCAGCACCGTCGCCGGCACCGTGATGAGCACGGTGTTGACCAGCGAACCGGTGATGTCGCCGTTCTCCAGCAGCTTCTGGTAGCTGTCGAACGTGAGTTGGGAGGGCTTGGAGAACACCTCCCACCAGCCGCTCGCGCTCATGTCCTCGGGAGCGCGCAGCGAGGAGATCAGCAGCCCGACGGTCGGCACCAGCCAGAACAGGCCGACGACGATCAGGAAGGCGCGGACCAGCCCCCCGTTGAGCTTGTTCATGACCCATTCGAGTCGCCCGGTCACCGCCGCACCTCCCGCCGCAGCCTGCGCACGTTGAACCACATCACCGGGATCACCAGGAGCAGCAGGAACACCGCGATGGCGCTGGCGATGCCCGGCTGGTCCTCGGAGAAGCCCTTGCGGTACAGCTCCAGGGCGAGCACGTTGGCGTCGTCCTGCGAGGAGCCCGGCGCGATGATGAACACCAGGTCGAACACCTTCAGCACGTTGATCATCAGCGTGACGGCGACCACCGCGAGGACGGGCGCGAGCAGCGGGACGGTGACCCTGCGGAACACCTGCCACTCGGTGGCGCCGTCGACGCGAGCGGCCTCCAGCAGCTCACGGGGCACGCCCGCCAGGCCGGCCGCGATCAGCACCATCGCGAACCCGGCCCACATCCAGATGTAGGAGCCGATGATCGCCGGGGTGACCAGCGACGGGCCCAGCCAGTCCAGGCCGTTGTACGCCTCCGTGAAGTTGGCGGCGGGCAGCCTCAGTCGCGCCCCGTCCGCCTCGGCGGGCAGTGAGAAGGTGCCGTCGTCGGCGGCCTTCGCCGACGCCACGACCTTGCCGTCCTTCACCGCCTCGATCCGCATGCCGGCGTAGCCCAGTTCGGACGGATCGGGCACCCCGAGGGCGCCGACGCCCTTGCCGCGGGTGAAGTCCTGCCAGGCGGTGCCGGTGACCGCGCCCTGCTCGGGCCGTGCCTTCACGGCCTTGTCCGCGCCGTCGGGCATCTGGTCCGGGGGCACGCCGACCAGGGGCAGGGAGACCGGGACGCCGGCCCGGACGGGTGCCTTGGTGATGAAGCCGCCGCCGTCGGCCGTGAGCGGGGAGTCGCGGCCCGGGTGGGCCTTGGGGAACGCCGACGCCTCGGCGAACGTGTCGTGCACGCCCACCCAGACCGCGTTGGCGACGCCCTTGTCCGGGTCCTGGTCGTAGACCAGCCGGAAGATGATGCCGGCGGCGAGCATGGAGATCGCCATCGGCATGAAGACGACCAGCTTGAACGCGGTGCCCCAGCGCACCCGTTCGGTGAGCACCGCGAAGATCAGACCGAGCGCGGTCGCGACCGTCGGCGCGAACACCACCCAGATCACGTTGTTCTTCAGGGCGGTGCGGATGCCGTCGTCCGTGAAGAGCGCCCTGTAGTTGTCGACGCCGGCGAAACCGTCGCCGGACTGGTCGTAGAAGCTGCGGACGACCGAGTACCCGATGGGGTAGACCACGAGCGCGCCGAGCAGCACCAGGGCCGGCAGCAGGAACAGCGCTGCCACGGTCTTGCGCGTGCCGGTCACGCTCTTGCGCGTGCGAGGCGGGGCGGGGGCCCCGGGAGCCCCCGCCGCCTTGGGCGTCGTCATCGCCGCGTCAGTTCCCGTACGCGGCCGCCGCGTCCGACTCCAGTTTCGCCTGGATGCCGGCCACGTCCGACGGGTTCTTCAGGAAGTCCTGCAGGTCCTTCCACTCGCCCTTGCCGGGCGTGCCGCCGAACGCCTGCGGCGCCTGGTCGGACATGTCGAAGCGGAAGTCGTCGCCGGCCGCGACCAGCGCCTTGGCGATCGTGCGCTGGACGTCGTTGGGGTACACGGAGACGTCGACGTTCTTGTTCGGCGAGAGGTAGCCGCCCAGCTTGGCCTGGATCTGCGCCGCGTCCGGCGAGGCCAGGAACGTGGCCAGCGCCTGCGCTCCCTTGGAGTCCTTCAGGACGACGGCCGCGTCGCCGCCCGAGACCACCGGCGCGGTGGCGCCGACCGTCGGGAACGGGAACACCTTGGCGTCCGTGCCCACCTTGGACTTGGTGTCGGCGATGTTGACCTGCACGAAGTCGCCCTCGTAGACCATGGCCGCCTTCGGCTGGTCGCCGCCGGTGAACGTCTGGGTCACCGAGGCGGGGAACTCGGTCTGCAGCGCGCCGCTCGCGCCGCCCGCGATCCAGTCCTTCTTCCCCCAGACCTGGGCGAGCGTGGTCAGCGCCTCCTTGACGGAGGGGTCCGTCCACTTGATCTTGTGCTGGGCCAGCTGGTCGTACTTCTCCGGGCCCGCCTGGGAGAGGTAGACGTTCTCGAACCAGTCGGTGAGCGTCCAGCCGTCGGCGCCGCCGACCGAGAACGGGGTGACGCCGGAGTCGTACACCGTCTGCGCGGTGGTCAGCAGGTCCTTCCACGTCTTGGGCTCGGACGCGCCCGCGTTCTCGAAGACCTTGGCGTTGTACCAGATCAGCGACTTGTTGGCCGCCTTGTAGTAGACGCCGTACTGCTTGCCGCCGACCTTGCCGATGTCCTGCCAGCCCTGCGAGTAGTTCTTGGCGAGCTGTGCCTGGGCCTCGGCCCCCAGCGGTTTGGCCCAGCCCTTGTCGGCGGCCTGCTTGATGGCGCCGGGCTGCGGCAGCATGGCCACGTCCGGCGGCGAACCGCCCGCGATCTTCGAGCCCAGGAAGTTGATGATCGGGTCCTGCGCGGGCACGAAGGTGATCTTCGCGCCGGTGCGCTTCTCGAACTCGGCGAGCACCTTCTTGAAGTTCGCCTGCTCCGTGCCCGTCCAGACCGCGGCCACCTCCAGCGTGGTGCCGTCCAGCTTGGGCAGGGAGAGCGTGCTGCCGGAGTCCTTGGTCCCCGTGCCGCCGTCGGTGCCGTTGCTCTTGTCGTCGTCGCCGCCGCACGCCGTGAGCGAGAGCGCGAGGGCTCCCGCCAGGACCGTGGCGGCCGCTTTCACGGTCCCGCGTGTGCGGATGGTGCTGCTCGTGCTGCGCATCACTGCCCCGTTCTTCGTTCCTCGTCGAACGTTGAGCGCTGTCCCGTGGCACTGGTCTACGCCGGGTGACCGGGGTCGGCAAGAGCGCCCGCCCTGTCAAGCGGGGGATCGTGACCGCGTCGTGATCGGCGCCGGGGCGTCCCGCTCAGTGGACGCCGGACGGGCTGGGGTGGCGTGCCGCCCGCTCCAGGGCACTGGCCAGCAGCGCCAGGTCGGTGGGCCCGTTGCCCAGTTCCCGTACCGGTCTGCGGGCCGGCGGGTCGCCCATCCGGGCCCACTCCAGGGGGACCACCGTGGGACGCAGGGTCGCCGTGCGGGGGATGCGGCCCGTGACGCGACCGCCCTGGAACGGGGTGAGCCGGCCGTCCGCGCCCCTGAGGCGGCCACGGCCCGGCGCGGGCGCGTCCGGGCCGGACGCGGGAGCCTCCAGCGTGATCCGGACGGTGGAGCGGCGGGCCGGCTCCGACTCCGCCGCACGCCCCCCGGGGCCGCTCGCCGCGACCAGGTGCACGCCGAGCCGCTCGCCCTCGCGGGCCACCGCCTCCAGCGCGCGCATCACCGAACCGGCCGCGGGCCTGCCCGGCGAGCCGAGGGCGGGGGAGACCAGCGCGTCCAGATCGTCGACCACCACGACCAGACGGGGCAGCGGGGGCGTGGCCTCGGCCTGCTGCTGACGGGCCGCCGCCCCCGGACGCAGCCTCAGGGTGGAGCTCGGCGGGGCGTCGAGGTCGGCGGCGCCGCCGACCGCGCCCGCGGCCGGGGCGTGCGGCGCACTCGCGGCGCGCTGGGGCTTGGCGGTGCGCTGCGGCACGATGCGGCCGGAGACCGCGCGGTGCGTGTGCCACTCCGCGAAGTCGGAGCGGCCCAGCAACTCGGCCCGCCGCTTCAGCTCGGCGCTCAGCGACTGCGCGAACTCCCGCATGCGGACCGGGTCGTTGGCGGTGAGATGGGCGGTGACGTGCGGCAGGTCCGTGCAGACCCGCAGTCCGTCGCCGGGAGTGCCGCCGCCCTTGCCGACGGTGTCGCGGCCGTCCAGCAGGATGACGCTCAGCCGTTCCGGCCGCTCGGCGGCGGCCAGCGAGGCGACGACGGCCCGCAGCAGCTCCGTGCGCCCACTGCCGGCCGGTCCCTCGACCAGCAGATGAGGGCCCTCGGCCGCCAGATCCACGCCCACCGGGCCGCGCGGCCCGGCGCCCAGCACGGCCCACGCCCTGCCGCCGAGCGCGTCGGCGTCGTCGGCCGCGTCCGCCCAACGGGCCATCAGGGAGGCGGGGGTGGCCCGGGCGAGACCCAGTTCGTCGAGCAGGCGGGCGGACGGGGGCAGCGGCGCCGACACCCGGGGGTGCCGCTCGACGTCGCCGCCCGCGCCGTCCGGACGCAGCGGCGCGAGGGCCCGCGCGAAGCGTTCGGCCCAGGCGAGGGAGACGGCGTCCACCGCGCCGACCGTGCCGGGGCCCACCGGGCCGGGCCGCTCCGTCCGCGCCCCGGCAGGTGCCACCCGCAACAGCCGCAGCGCCGTCGCCACGTCACCGCTGAGCAGGGCGACCGCCCCGCACGCGCGGAACGTGGGCGCCGCCGCGCAGGCCGCCTCGTACGTCTGCGACACCGGGGAGGAGGGGGAGGCGGCGGGCGTCTCCGCCAGGCAGACGACGTGGACGCCGGCGCGCGGACCGGCCACCGCGAGCCGTGCCACCGCCTCGCGCAGATCCGCGCCGCCCGGGTCGCCGTCCACGACGACCACCGTGTACGGGCCGGGGAAGGCGCCGTCGGCCGAGTCGTCCGCCAGGGCCCAGGAGGGGCGGCGGGCGGCGCCGCTCAGCGCAGGCGCCGGAACGTCGCCGGCCGGGCTGTCGGACAGGCAGTCCTCCAGGCGGCGCAGCAGTTCGTCCGCGCGGGCCGTGGCCTGGTCGCGGTCGTAGGCGAGGAGGAGGCGGCAGTCCTGGCCGTGGCCGGGACGCAACTGGGGCAGCCAGCCCAGCCAGGACCACTCGGCGGTGCGTTCCGCCTCGGACCGCGCGCGGTCCGTGCTGATCAGGACGATCTCCAGCGTCTCGGGGGAGTGCAGCGCGGCGAGCTGGGCGATCACCGCGCGCGCCAGCCCGGCCAGTCGAGGCCGTGGCCCGGCCAGTCCGAGCGCCCCGACCTCGCGCAGACCCGCGGTCACCGGGACGGCGGGCAGCAGGCCCGAGCCGTCCGGCGCGGGCCGGTCGGCCGTGCCCAGCCGCACCGCGAGCGCCTCCGGGTGCCCGGGCCCGCGCTCCCACAGCCGGGGGCCCGGCCCCAGCGCCGTCAGCAGCAGCGCCGCCGGGTCCGGCCAGGTCTCGGGAGCGGCCACGGGCGTGGGCGCGGCGGCCGGCTGCGGCTCGGCTCCGGCCTGCGGCTCCTCGTCGGCCCCGGCGTCCGCGAGGCCGGCCGCCGGGCCGCGGCCGCCGGCCAGCCGCCGCGCCCACGCGGACAGGCCGCCCCCGCGCCTGCGCAGCCCCGGGGGCACGTCGGTGCCGCGCAGCGGGGTGCCCTTGCGGCGGCCGGAACCGCCCGGCCCGTCGTCGAGGCCGTGCTCGGCGGCGCCGCCGTCATGGTCGCCGCCCATCGACGAGGGGCGTGCGTGGGCGGCCGTGTCGTCGGGTGCGCCGTGCGGGCCGCGGACGGCGTCGTCGCCGGTGGCGAAGGAGCCGAGCCCGGCACGGCCCCCGTGGGTCGCCGGCGCGGCCTCGCCCCCCTCGGACGCTCCGCCGGGGGAGACCGCGCCCCGCCCGGACGGGCGGGCCGGACCGGACGGGTGCGCCTCGCCGCCGGGGCGGCTCTCGATGTGCGGGGCCGCGCCCTGGCCCGGCACCACGCCGGACGCGAGGGGCGCGCCCCCGGAGCCCTGCCGACGCGGTTCGGGGACCGCGCCCCGCGCCGCGGGAGCGCCGCTCCAGTCGACCGTGCCCTGGACGTGCGAGGTGGGCCCGGCCGGGCCGGTGGCGCCGGAGGCGGGCCCGGAGGAGCCCTGCGGGCGGCCCGCGGCCGCGCCGCCGCCCGTGCTACCGCCGCCGCCGTCCGGCGTACCCGCGCCGTTCACGCGCGCGGGCGCCCCCTGCGCGCTCTGCTCCGCCGTGCCCCCGCAGGGGACGCGGACATGGCCCTCGCCGTCCGGCGTGGTCGCCACCCGGGGGCCCGGCCCGCCGGGCGGCGCCAGACGCAGCGCCGACTCGCCCACGCGCAGCAGGGCCCCCGGAGCCAGGCGGACGGGACGCTGCCGCACCGGCGCGCCGTCCAGCGTGGTGCCGTTGGTGGAGCCCAGGTCGGCCACCGTGACCCGGCCCTCCGGCGACAGCGTCACCGCGCAGTGCAGACGCGACACGTCCGGGTCGTCGAGCGGCACGTCGGCGTCGGCCGAGCGGCCCACCCGGACCTGCCCGCCGTGCAGCAGATGGACCCCGCCCGCGTCGGGACCGGCCACCACGTGCAGCCGGGCCGGGGCGTCGTCGACCTCGGGATGCGGCTCGGGATCGGCCGGGGCACCCAGGGACAGCACCGCGCCGTCGGTCAGCGGGGGCTCGCCCAGGGTGCAGCGCTGGGCGTCGAGCCGCTCCACGCCCGCGTAGAGCACGACCGCAGCCGAGGACGGGGCCGGTGCGGCGCCCTCCCCGCAGACCGCCGCGGCCAGCGCGGACGACACCGCCGCCAGGGCCGTGCCGGCGGGCGCCGTGACCAGCACGTCGCAGCTCGCGGCGCGGGGCCGGGAATCGGCGGGCGCGCCCGTCGGGTCTACGACGGTCAGCCGGATCTGCATCGCCGTCAGCGGTCCCTTCTGCACGGGCGCGGGCTTCCCCCCACCCCACACGAGCACAGCGGCCAGTACTCCAGGCATCCTCGCACCTGTCACTGACAACGCGCCCCTCTCCCGAGGACAAGTGATCTTGATTGGTCGGCTCTGCCCGCAAAAGTGCCTGCCGGGTGCGTCACCGACGATCAGTTGAGATCGGTCACGTCCGGCCGGGGCAACCGGGAAGACCGGGCCGAGCGTCTTCCCGCGGAGCGAGGGACGACCTCGACGACCGCCCGGTGTCCGCATCCCGGCACTACAGTGGTCGGAACACTGGCGGGACGGACGAGCGGGGCCGAAGGGCCGGCGAGTCCGACGAGCAAGCAGCAGGGAGCGCATGACGTGCGGCCGGTAGGCAGCAAGTACCTGCTCGAGGAGCCACTCGGGCGCGGCGCCACGGGCACCGTCTGGCGAGCCCGCCAGCGGGAGACCGCGGGCGCCGAGGCGGCCGTCGCGGGCCAGCCCGGGGAGACCGTCGCGATCAAGGTCCTCAAGGAGGAGCTCGCGAACGACCCCGACGTCGTGATGCGCTTCCTGCGCGAGCGCTCCGTCCTGCTGCGCCTGACCCACCCCAACATCGTCCGGGTCCGCGACCTGGTCGTCGAGGGCGATCTGCTGGCCCTGGTCATGGACCTCGTCGAAGGCCCCGACCTGCACCGCTACCTGCGCGAGAACGGCCCCTTCACGCCCGTCGCGGCGGCCCTGCTCACCGCCCAGATCGCCGACGCGCTCGCCGCCAGCCACGCCGACGGCGTCGTGCACCGCGACCTGAAGCCGGCCAACGTCCTGCTCAAGCAGGACGGCGGCCAGATGCACCCGCTGCTCACCGACTTCGGCATCGCGCGCCTCGCCGACTCCCCGGGCCTGACCCGCACCAGCGAGTTCGTCGGCACGCCCGCGTACGTCGCCCCGGAGTCCGCCGAGGGCCGCCCGCAGACCTCCGCCGTCGACGTCTACGGCGCCGGCATCCTGATGTACGAGCTGGTCACCGGCCGTCCGCCGTTCTCCGGGGGCTCTGCCCTGGAGGTCCTGCACCAGCACCTGAGCGCCGAGCCGCGCCGCCCCTCCACGGTCCCGGACCCGCTCTGGACGGTCATCCAGCGCTGTCTGAGCAAGAACCCCGACCACCGGCCGAGCGCCGAGAACCTCGCGCGCGGGCTGCGGATCGTCGCCGAGGGCATCGGCGTGCACGCCAACTCCATGCAGATCGCGGCCGCCGACGGCGTCGGCCACCTGCTCGCGCCCGACCCGGCGCCCGCCACCGTGCCGGGCGGCGCCTACGACCCGAACGCCGCGACCAGCGTCCTGCCGCACACGGCGGGCCCCGCGGGCGCCGCCGACCCCACCGCCGTCCTGCCCCGCACGGGCGGTCCGCAGGGGGCCGCCGACCCGACGGCCGTCCTGCCGCCGGTGCCGCCGGGCCAGTACGGCGGACCGGCGCGGCCCCCGGAGCAGCCGCACCCCTGGCAGTCCCAGATGCAGGGCGCCCGCGACCGCAACGAGCAGACCCAGGTCCAGCAGTACCTCGACCCCGACGACGACCCGCTGCGCCGCCGCCCCCAGCGGCCGGTCTCCCGCCCCCAGCAGCAGCCGCAGCAGCCCCGGCAGCAGCCGCAGCAGCAGCCCGGCTACGGATACCCCGGGCAGCAGCCGCATCAGCAGCATCCGCAGCAGCAACAGCGGTACGCGACCCCACAGCCCCAGCAGCCCCAGCCGCAGCGGTACGCGCCGCCGCCCCAGCAGCAGCCGCGGCAGCGGCCCGCGCCGGAGCCCCGGCAGCCGCGCGAGCCCCGGCAGCGCAGCGCCAACCCGATGCGGATCCCGGGCCTGGGCTGTCTGAAGGGCTGCCTGTTCACGATCGTCATCCTGTTCGTGGCCGGCTGGCTGGTCTGGGAGCTGAGCCCGCTGCAGGACTGGATCGGCACGAGCAAGAGCTACTGGCACCTGATCACCGGCTGGATCGGCGACGTCGCCGGCTGGATCGGCGATCTGGCCGACTCGACGGGCGGCTCCACGAACTGACCGCCGGACGCCGGACCGCCCCTGACCACGAGTTTGTTTACTTGTCGACATCTGGCGGGTGATTTCCGTCTCCGCGGTGAAGGTTGGCTCCCGGGACGCGTACTTTGATGGGCAACACGCGTCTGTAGGAGCAGCCTTGGCACGGAAGATCGGCAGCCGGTACACCGCCCACCAGATCCTGGGACGGGGCAGCGCCGGCACGGTGTGGCTGGGCGAGGGACCGGAGGGGCCCGTCGCCGTCAAGCTGCTGCGCGAGGACCTCGCCTCCGACGAGGAGCTCGTGGGCCGCTTCGTGCAGGAGCGCACGGCGCTGCTCGGCCTGGAGCACCCCCATGTCGTCTCCGTGCGCGACCTGGTCGTCGACGGCAACGACCTGGCGCTGGTCATGGACCTGGTCCGGGGCACGGACCTGCGCACCCGCCTCGACCGGGACCGGCGCCTCGCCCCCGAGGCCGCCGTCGCCATCGTCGCGGACGTCGCCGAAGGGCTCGCCGCCGCGCACGCGGCCGGGATCGTGCACCGCGACGTGAAGCCCGAGAACATCCTGCTCGACATGCAGGGACCGCTCGGCCCGGGCGGCTCGCACCGCGCCCTGCTGACGGACTTCGGCGTCGCCAAACTGATCGACACCCCCAAACGGACCCGCGCCACCAAGATCATCGGCACGCCGGACTACCTGGCGCCCGAGATCGTGGAGGGCCTGCCGCCGCGCGCCTCCGTCGACATCTACGCCCTCGCCACCGTCCTGTACGAGCTGCTCGCCGGCTTCACCCCGTTCGGCGGCGGCCACCCGGGCGCGGTGCTGCGCCGCCACGTCACGGAGTCCGTCGCCCCCCTGCCCGGCATCCCGGACGAACTGTGGCAGCTGATCGTGCAGTGCCTGGCCAAGGCGCCGGCCTCCCGGCTGCGCGCCTCCGAGCTGGCGGCGCGGCTGCGCGAGCAGCTGCCGATGCTGGCCGGGATGCCTCCGCTGGACGTCGACGAGCCCGACACCGAGCCGGAGGAGGGCGAGCCCGCCGAGGCCGCCGCCTCCGCGCCGGCCGCCGAGGCGGCCGGCGGGCGGGTGCGGCGCGGCTCGGTCCCGCTGGTGCCGAACGCCAAGCCCGACTCCAACCGGGACACCCACACGTCGATGCGGGTGCCCGCCCCGGACGAGCTGGCCGGCGGCGCGCACGGCACCGCACGGGTGCCCAGGGCGGCGGGCGCGCCGCGTCCGGGGTCGGCACGGAACCGTTCCGCCACCCGGCGCCGCCGGATCACGCTCGGCGTGGCCGCGGCCGCGCTGGCGGCGGCGGTCGGGGTCGGCACGTGGGCGGCCACCTCCGGCGACGACGCGGGCGCGAACCCCCAGGACACGAAGAACTCGGCGCCGACGACACCGTGACGCCCGGCGGGGCGGGCCCCGGACCCTGGGCCGTGCGGGCTCCGGGGCGGTGCCCGGCGCTCCCCGGTTGGCGGAGCCGTTACGCTGGGAGGCGTGGCAGTCGTCGATGTATCCGAAGAGCTCAAGTCCCTCTCCTCGACCATGGAGTCGATCGAGGCCGTTCTGGACCTCGACAAGCTGAGGGCAGACATCGCCGTGCTCGAGGAGCAGGCGGCCGCGCCGTCCCTGTGGGACAACCCGGACGAGGCGCAGAAGATCACCAGCAAGCTGTCCCACCTCCAGGCCGAGGTCAGGAAGGCCGACACACTGCGCGGGCGGATCGACGATCTCGCCGTGCTGTTCGAGATGGCCCAGGAGGAGGACGACCCCGACACCCTCGCGGAGGCCGAGTCCGAGCTCACCTCCGTCAAGAAGGCGCTCGACGAGATGGAAGTGCGCACGCTCCTCAGCGGGGAGTACGACGCCCGTGAGGCGCTCGTCAACATCCGCGCCGAGGCCGGCGGCGTCGACGCGGCCGACTTCGCCGAGAAGCTCCAGCGGATGTACCTGCGCTGGGCGGAGCAGCACGGCTACAAGACCGAGGTCTACGAGACGTCGTACGCCGAAGAGGCCGGCATCAAGTCGACCACCTTCGCCGTGCAGATCCCGTACGCCTACGGCACGCTCTCCGTCGAGCAGGGCACCCACCGCCTCGTGCGGATCTCGCCCTTCGACAACCAGGGCCGCCGTCAGACCTCCTTCGCGGGCGTCGAGGTCCTCCCCGTGGTCGAGCAGACCGACCACATCGAGATCGACGAGTCCGAGCTGCGCGTGGACGTGTACCGCTCCTCCGGCCCCGGCGGCCAGGGCGTCAACACCACCGACTCCGCGGTGCGCCTGACCCACCTGCCCACCGGCATCGTCGTCTCCTGTCAGAACGAGCGGTCGCAGATCCAGAACAAGGCGACCGCCATGAACGTCCTCCAGGCGAAGCTGCTGGAGCGTCAGCGCCAGGAGGAGCGGGCCAGGATGGACGCCCTCAAGGACGGCGGCAGCTCCTGGGGCAACCAGATGCGTTCCTACGTCCTGCACCCCTACCAGATGGTCAAGGACCTGCGCACCGAGTTCGAGGTCGGCAACCCCGAGGCCGTGTTCAACGGTGAGATCGACGGGTTCCTGGAAGCCGGAATTCGCTGGCGCAAGCAGCAGGAGAAGTAGGTTTGTCGACACGGTAACCGCCTCTGATTCAGGGGCGGTTTGCTTTTTACGTCACATTCACAGCACCAACATCGCGCAAAGCGCCCCGACTTGGACATTGCGCCCGCAACGGCCTTGACGCTGCTTCGGAAAATGGGGAGGGTGCGGTGTGGCATGCGTATCTTCGGGGCGCATGTGAACCGGGGGACTTCAGCTGCATCTCAGCTACCCCCGTCGATCACAGCCCCCGAGCGCGGCCTCATCGACGATTCAGCTACTGGGGGTAGCAACCATATGACGAAGAAGACGCGGATCCGGGTCGCGCGCATAGCCGCCGGCGCCGTGATCGCCGCGGGCGCCTCGCTGACGGTCGCCGGGGTCGCCTCGGCCGCCGGTGACGAGGGCGGTCTCAGCGGCCTGGTGTCGACGTCCGGCGGAGACGTCACCCCGCAGACGGGCAAGGAGCCCTGCCCGGTCGGGATCTGCACCGACGGCGGCACAACGGAGGGCACCACCGAGGGCACGACGGAAGGCACCACCGAGGGCACGACGGAAGGCACCACCGAGGGCACCACCGGCTCGACGACCACGTCCACGGGCGGCACCGGCACCACGGGTGAGTCGACCGCGGCGGGCGGCACGGCTTCCGTCGGCGGCACCGCCTCCGTCGGGGGCACCGCCTCCGTCGGGGGCACGGCTTCCGTGGGCGGCACGGCCTCGGTCGGCGGCTCCACCACCACCGGCGGCTCCACCACGACGACCGGCGGTTCGACCACGGGCGGCTCGTCGACGACCACCGGCGGTTCCACCAACGGCGGTTCCACCACGGGCGGTTCGTCCACGACGACCGGCGGCACCGGCACCACCGGCGGCGGCTCCACGACGGGCGGCGGCTCGACGACCGGGGGCGACGACTCCACCGGCGGCTCCGCGACCGGCGGCGGCTCGGTGACCGGTGGTTCCACGACCGGCGGTTCCGGCACCGACACCGACGGCACCTCGACCCAGGAGGTCGGCAGCTCCGCGCTGACGGACACCTCGGACGTGGCCGCCGACAACAGCGCGCAGGGCGGCGGCAAGGAGCTGGCGGAGACCGGCGCCGGCCAGACCACGTTCCTGATCGTCGGCGCCGCGACCATGATCGCCGGCGGCATCGGCTTCCGCGTGCTGCCGCGTCTCGCGGCCGGCCGCGGCGGGGCCGCTGCCTGACGGCAGCCCGTCCGTCACCGTACGTGACGCATGTATGACGCAAACGTGACGGGCCCGGAGCCACTGGCTCCGGGCCCGTCACGCGTATGGCGTGTGCCGTATGCCGTGTGCCGTACAGCGCCGCTCGGGGCCGGCTAGACGGTCTGGTGGGCCAGCAGTGCCAGGGCCGCGACCAGCACCGCCAGCAGCGCGATCAGCGCCATCGGGTTCAGGTTCGCGAGGAAGTTCTCCTGTTGCTGCAGCCGCTCGCGGTTCGCGCGGCACACGGGGCACCGGCCCTCGCTCACGGGCGCAGCGCAGTTAGCGCACACCAGCCGGTCGTACGTCATGCGCCTCGCCCTCCTTGCACCGGTTCCAACGAGACAACGCTTCGGGGAACGGGAACGTTCCCCCTCCACTGTGCCAGGTTCCTGCGGGGGCCGCGCGGCTCACTCGAAGAGCGGGGGAGGCACAAAGCCCCGTACAAAAACGCACAAGCCCCGACCAACCCCTCCCGACGCCTGCGCCGCCCTCCCCGGTTCGCGTATGGTCACGCTCATCTACCCCCGGCGACCCGTGGTGCATCCGTGATCCGATTCGACAACGTCTCCAAGGTCTACCCCAAGCAGACCCGCCCCGCACTCAGGGATGTCTCCCTCGAGGTGGAGAAGGGCGAGTTCGTCTTCCTCGTCGGGTCCTCCGGCTCCGGAAAGTCCACCTTCCTGCGGCTGGTCCTCCGCGAGGAGCGGACCAGCCACGGCCAGGTGCACGTCCTGGGCAAGGACCTCGCGCGCCTCTCCAACTGGAAGGTGCCGCAGATGCGCCGCCAGCTGGGCACCGTCTTCCAGGACTTCCGGCTGCTGCCGAACAAGACGGTCGCGGAGAACGTCGCCTTCGCGCAGGAGGTCATCGGCAAGTCCAAGGGCGAGATCCGCAAGTCCGTGCCGCAGGTGCTCGACCTCGTCGGGCTCGGCGGCAAGGAGGACCGCATGCCGGGCGAGCTGTCCGGCGGCGAGCAGCAGCGCGTGGCCATCGCGCGCGCCTTCGTGAACCGGCCCAAGCTGCTGATCGCGGACGAGCCCACCGGCAACCTCGACCCGCAGACCTCGGTCGGCATCATGAAGCTGCTCGACCGGATCAACCGGACGGGCACCACCGTGCTGATGGCCACGCACGACCAGAACATCGTGGACCAGATGCGCAAGCGCGTCATCGAGCTGGAGCAGGGCCGCCTCGTGCGCGACCAGGCGCGCGGCGTCTACGGCTACCAGCACTGACCGCCCCCGCCATCGCGTCCGCCCCCGCGGACGTCCCCGGAAAGGCCTGAACAACACGCCATGCGCGCCCAGTTCGTACTGTCGGAGATCGGCGTAGGTCTCCGTCGCAACCTGACGATGACCTTCGCCGTCATCGTCTCCGTCGCCCTGTCCCTGGCGCTCTTCGGCGGGTCGCTCCTGATGAGCGATCAGGTCAGCTCGATGAAGGGCTACTGGTACGACAAGGTCAACGTCTCCGTCTACCTGTGCAACAAGAGCGACGCGGAGTCGGACTCCCACTGTGCCAAGGGCGCGGTGACCGCGGACCAGAAGAAGGACATCCTCACCGACCTCAAGAAGATGTCGGTCGTCGACACGGTCACGTACGAGTCGCAGGACGAGGCGTACAAGCACTACAAGGAGCAGTTCTCCGACTCCCCGCTGGCCGGCTCCCTCACGCCGGACCAGATGCAGGAGTCGTACCGCATCAAGCTGAAGGACCCGCAGAAGTACAAGGTCATCGCGACCGCCTTCGACGGGCGTGACGGCGTGCAGTCGGTGCAGGACCAGAAGGGCACCCTGGACAACCTCTTCGGGCTGCTGAACCTGATGAACCGGGCGGCGCTCGGGGTGATGGCGCTCATGCTCATCGTCGCCCTCCTGCTGATCGTCAACACGGTGCGGGTCTCGGCGTTCAGCCGTCGGCGCGAGACCGGGATCATGCGGCTGGTCGGCGCCTCCGGGTTCTACATCCAGGCGCCGTTCATCATGGAGGCCGCCGTCGCCGGTGTGATCGGCGGCGGGCTGGCCTGTGTGTTCCTCGTCGTCGGCCGGTACTTCACCATCGACCACGGCATGGAACTGTCCGAGAAGCTCAATCTGATCAACTTCATCGGCTGGGACGCCGTGTTGACGAAGCTCCCGCTGATCCTCGCCGCGAGTGTGCTGATGCCCGCCCTGGCCGCGTTCTTCGCGCTGCGCAAGTACCTCAAGGTGTGACGCACACGCCCCGTAGTGTGACGCACACCCCGCCGGGCCGTACGGTCAACCGACCGTACGGCCCTTCGCGTTCCCCTAGACTCACCGCCATGTCAGGCCGTGACCTGTTCTGTCAGCCCCGCCGTGTCGGCCGCGGGGCCGCCCTGACATTGGTGTTCGCCGGCGTCCTCGTCGCCGGAGCGGCGACCGGTTCGCTGCCGCAGCAGTGGGGCGAGGGACACCCGCGTTCCCCGGGCGCCGCCGCGGCCCCCGCCCCGGCCCCCGCCGGACGCGCCGAGGCCGTGACGCGGGCCGCCGAGGAGGCCGCCGCGGACGGCAAGTCCCCGATGGAGGCCGCCGAGCGCGCCGTGAGCCGCAGCGGCGACCGCTGGGCGGCGGTCTACTCCGAGGGCGAGTACGAGGAGTTCGAGGACTCCCTCGACGGCCGGTACACCGGCGTCGGGCTGGAGGCGCGGCGCGAGCGCGACGGCCGGATCGAGGTGACCAGCGTGCAGTCCGGCTCCCCCGCCGCCGACGCCGGGGTCCGTGCGGGCGACCGGCTGCGCAGCGTCGACGGACGGTCCGTGGACGGCCTCCCGGTCACCGACGTCGTCTCCTTACTGCGCGGTGACGCGAAGGACGCGCGCGCGGGCACCGCCGTCCGTCTCGGCCTGGAGCGCGGCACGCGCGCGTGGACCGAAACCGTGCGCCGGGTGCTGCTGTCCACGGACTCCGTCGCCGTCCACCGGCTCTCCGGCGGCATCACCGTCATCACCGTCGCCGCGTTCACCAAGGGCGTCGGCGACAGCGTCCGCGGCGCCGTCGAGCACGCCCCGCCCGGCGCCGGCATCGTGCTGGACCTGCGGGGCAACTCCGGCGGACTGGTCACCGAGGCCGTCACGGCTGCCTCCGCCTTCCTGGACGGCGGTCTCGTCGCCACCTACGACGTCGACGGCGACCAGCGCGTGCTGCACGCCGAGGCCGGCGGCGACACCGTCCGCCCGCTGGTCGCGCTCGTCGACGGCGGCACCATGAGCGCGGCCGAGCTGCTGACCGGCGCGTTGCAGGACCGGGGCCGCGCGGTCGTGGTGGGCTCGCGGACCTTCGGCAAGGGCTCGGTCCAGATGCCGCGCCGGCTCCCCGACGGCTCGGTCGCCGAGCTGACCGTGGGGCACTACCGCACCCCGTCGGGCCGTGCCGTCGACGGCCGGGGCATCACCCCCGACCTGGAGGCGGACGACGGGGCGCTGAAGCGGGCGGAGACCGTGCTGAGCGGCCTGGGCGACGCGTCCTGAGCGTGCCGCGGGCGACCGCGTAATCGGCTTTCCCTCGGACCGCCTCCGGATGCGAAAATGGCGGGACTATGAGCAAGGGAATGTACGTACCCAAGGAGTCCCAGCCGAAGCAGGGCGGGGCCGCCCCGTCCGGCAAGGCCAAGGACGGCAAACGCAAGATCGTCGCGCAGAACAAGAAGGCCCGGCACGACTACGCGATCGTCGACGTCTACGAGGCGGGCCTCGTCCTCACCGGCACCGAGGTGAAGTCGCTGCGCCAGGGCCGCGCCTCGCTGACCGACGGCTTCGTGCAGATCGAGGGGGACGAGGCGTGGCTGCACGCCGCCCACATCCCCGAGTACAGCCAGGGCAGCTGGACCAACCACTCGGCGCGCCGCAAGCGCAAGCTGCTGCTGCACCGCGAGGAGATCGACAAGCTCGCCGTGAAGTCGGAGGAGACGGGACACACGATCGTGCCCCTCGCCCTCTATTTCAAGGACGGCCGGGCGAAGGCCGAGATCGCGCTGGCCCGGGGCAAGAAGGAGTACGACAAGCGGCAGACCCTGCGGGAGAAGCAGGACCGCCGGGAGACGGACCGGGTGATCGCGGCGGCCAAGCGGAAGCAGCGGGACGCCTAGCGAGCGGCCCGCGGGGAATACGGTGGCATCGGCGTGCGTTGGTCACGTACGATGGCACCTGTGCCCCGCAGTGGGCACGGGCCCTCCTCGGAGGGATTGAAAAATCAACATGGGGATGATCGGTTTCGACAGCGACTGTCGAAGCAGGGGAAGCGTGTCGAGGAAGCGGCAATGATCTCGTAAACCATATGTCGCAAAAAATAATCGCCAATATCAAGAGCGATTCCCAGTCCTACGCCCTCGCTGCCTAATAAGCAGTGAGTGTAGGACCCTAATGGGTGTCAGCCCGGAAGTGTTCCCGATCCGGATCCTGGCATAATCTAGGGGACTAAACCATCGAGCCCGGTCACGGGGTTCGATGGGAAATCAAACAGTGACTGGGCCCGTCGGCGACTTGTTCGCGTGATCGCCGGGGCCGAGAAAATCACAGCGAACTGCACACGGAGAAGCCCTGATTCTGCACCGTTGGACGCGGGTTCGATTCCCGCCATCTCCACTCATCCCATGTGACATGAAGACCTCGCCCCCCAGGGGCGGGGTCTTTTTGTGTTCGGCGGCACCGGCCCCTGGGGCGCCGGCACCCACCCGCACGTGACGGCCCCCCGCGGCGGCGCGAGGCGACGACTGCCTCGGAATCCGGGGAGCGTCAAGACGTCAAGGCAGCGCCCGGAAGCCCTCTCCTCTCCAGGGGTACCGGCTCCCGGCGACGCTGACGCCGGCCTGAGGGCAGGCCGTCCACGGCTGGACACTCCCCGGATTCCGACGCAACGGGCATTTAGCCCCTCGCGTCAGGTGTCTTTCCGGCCATGCCTGGGCCGCTGCCCCCGGACCTCCCCGATCCGGCCCCTTTGTCCCCTGTGTCACCCCTGCGGCGAAAGAGCCTGGTCCCTCGGCTCGCGCCGTCCTCGTCCGCTGTGCGGGCCGGCGTGAAGGTGTCGAAACGGGGTGCGGGTGGCCCGTTCAGGGGCGGTTTTCGGCCATAGGCATGAACATGACTTCTGACCATAAGTGACACATCGCGCACGCGGGGTTCATGTCTGCGCTAGATTCGTCGACCTGAGCGCAATGGGGTAAATGGGGCGCGAGAGCCGGGTGGGGGCCTGGTTTCATCGGCTGTGCTCAGGGTCGTGGCGCACCCAGAACTGTTCCGTGGGGGGAAGTGCGCAAGTGAAGAATTGGCCAGAAGACGCCCAATCGAAGTGGCCCGAGGCGGCACCGTCCACTCGGGACGTGCCGGTCGTGGGGGCAGCATCCCAGAGCCTTTCCGGGGCCGGGGGGCAATCCCTGATGTCCGCCCCCGGAGAGGGCGGAAGGTACCGGTCCTTGTTGGATGTACCGCCCGAAAGCGCCCCGCTCGCGACCGCGCGAGTTTCGAACGGGCTTTCCGAAAACGAACGGTCGAGCGATCTGCGGGATCCCTGGTGCGAGCCGCCCGCCGGCACGGACGCCGGTGACGGCGCCGCGGACGAGGTGACGGTCCAGCTCGATCCGCTCCAGCAGGGGCGGACCGACGGCTCGGACGCCGCGTCCGACGTCCCGGTGTTCGTCGACGAATCGGGCCGGCGCAGCCGCACGTTCCGCCGCATCGGCATCCTCGTGGGCACCGCCTGCGGGGCCTACGCCGTGGTCATCGTGGCCGCACTGCTGTCGGGCAACGCCGGTGCGCCCTGGCTGCCGCTGCCCGTGCCGGGCCAGGGCGACGACAAGCCCGCGGCCGGCAAGGTCGACAGCACGCCCGCACCGGACGGCTCCGGTACCGCGCGGCCCGGAATGCCCCGTCCCGGTGTGCCGGGCGGCACGGGGGCCACCGCCTCCGCGACGGGGGCGGCGCCGGGCAAGCCGGGGGCGAGCGCGGGGCCGACGGCCTCGGGCAGCGCGGCTCCGTCGGCCGGGGCGTCCGCGGCGGCACGTCCGGCGGCGAGCGGGTCCGCACGTCCGAGCGCCGGGCCGACGGCCTCGGCCTCCGCGGCGCCCGGCCCCAGCAGTCCGGTGATCGCGCCGACGCCGTCCGCACCGCCGCCCGCGTCCTCACCGGCCGCCTCGCCGCCGGCCGAGTCCTCGCCGTCCCCGGCCGGCGGGGCCTCCACCACCGTCGCCGGCGGCCCGCAGGAACCGGCCCCGGCGGCGTCGAGCCCGGCAGCGTAGACGGGCCCGCCGGGACACCGGTTCGGTGTCCGGGACGTCGCTTCGAGCCCGACGCGGGCTCGCGGCCCGTCCCGTTCCGTCCAGCGGCTGCGGCTGCGGGACGACAGGCCGGCCCCGGACACCGCACCGGCGTCCTGCGCGCCCGTGTCGGCGCGGCGCTCAGGTCCCGCGGCGCGGCCCACCGGCCCGCGTCCGCGTGCGAACCGGCGACCCGAACCCCGGCGGCCGTCGGTCACACCGTCCCACCGGGCGGTTCGGCGCCCGCCCGGCGGTCCGCCCGGCGGTCCGAACCATGGCTGCCTCCCGCTCGGCCCTCGCCTCCGACCCCTCGCGGCCGGAACCCGGACGTGCGACCGCGACCCGGTCCGCACCGCCCGGCACCCCTCCGCATCGGACGACCGGCTCCGAGGTTCGGCCGTTGACTCGCGGATCCGACGGCCGACTCCGGCCCCGGAGTCCGGAGGCGTCCCGCTCGCGGGGCCGCCCGGACCCGCTGGCACCTCCGGCGGCGACCCGGCCCACACCGGGAACTGCCGGAGGCTCCGGGGTGGGGGCGGCCGGGACACCCGGGTGGGGTCCGGGACTTGAGTCCGGGGCCTGGGGCCGAGATCAGGGGGCGGGGTGTGAGTTCCGGGCCGGGCTTGAGTTCCGGGCCCGGCCCAAGTCCCGGGCCGGGATCGAACCCCCGGCTCAGGGACCCGAGTTCCGAAGCGGAGTCGAACTCTCGGCTCAGGGAGCCGAGTTCGGAACCGGGGTCGACCCCAAGGCCCTCACCCTCCGCCCCGCACCACCAACCTCGCCGCTCACCGTCCCCGCCGCGGCCCGACCACCGCCCTCCCGCCCCAGCCCGGCCCCCGCCTCTCCGTCCCGCCTCGAACTTCCGTAGTCCCGTCCGCCCGTCCGCCCGTCCGCCCGTCCGCCCGTCCGCCCGTCCGCCCGTCCGCCCGTCCGCCCGTCCGCCCGTCCGCCCGTCCGCCCGACCGCCAGATCGCCCGTCCGCCAGATCGCCCGCCCGCCAGTCCTCCCCCGTCCCCCCGACCGCCTCACGCCCCTTCCGTCTCACCACCCTTCCGCCTCACGCCCCTTCCGCCTCACCACCCCTCCGCCCGTCCGTCCTCTCGTCCCCGGAGAACCACCTCTCATGGCACCACGTACCAGCCGTCGTTCGGCCCGGCGTTCCCCCGTCGGGCAGCCCGCGCACGCGACCGGCGGGCCGGCCGCGCCCGTCTCCTCCCCGCCGGGGAGCCTGTCGGGGGGCGAGCCGCCCGGTGGGCGGCGGGCCGCCCGGCGGTCCGGGGGGCGGCAGGCCCGCGGGCGGGGCCCCGGGCACGCGGCCGGGGGCGACCCCCGGGGTTCCGAGCCGTCCGCCCCGCGCCGGAGGCTGGTGCCGCTGCGGCTGCGCCATCTGCTGCCGCTGCTCGTGCTGTTCGCGATGATGGCGATGCTGATGCTGCGCGGCTACGTGCACAGCGAGATCCTCGCCGACTACCGCATCCGCCCCGAGGCCGCCTCCGACAAGGTGCCGGAGAAGATCCTCGACGGCGGCCCGGTGGTCGACACCCGCGGCGGCCGGCAGACCGGCCTGGAGGTGCCGGACCACCGGATCGTGCTCACCTTCGACGACGGCCCCGACCCGAGGTGGACCCCCGAGGTCCTCGACGTCCTGAAGAAGCACCACGTCCACGCCGTCTTCTTCATCACCGGCACCATGGCCTCCCGCTATCCCGACCTGGTGCGGCGGATGGTGGACGAGGGCCACGAGATCGGGCTGCACACCTTCAACCACCCCGACCTCTCCTACCAGTCGAAGAAGCGCATCGACTGGGAACTCACCCAGAACCAGCTGGCCCTGGCCGGGGCGGCGGGCATCCGCACGTCCCTGTTCCGGCCGCCCTACTCCTCCACCGCGGACGCCCTCGACGACGCGTCCTGGCCGGTCACCGAGTACGTGGGAAGCCGCGGCTACCTCACCGTCTTCACCACCGCCGACAGCGAGGACTGGCAGCGGCCGGGCGTGCGGCAGATCATCCGCAACGCCACCCCGAAGGACGGCGAGGGCGCCATCGTCCTCATGCACGACTCGGGCGGCGACCGCCACCAGACCGTCCAGGCCCTCGACGTCTACCTGCCCCGGCTCCAGGCCGACGGGTACCGGTTCGAGAACCTCACCGAGGCCCTGCACGCGCCCAGCGCGCACACCCCCGTCACCGGGCTCGACCTGTGGAAGGGCAAGGCCTGGGTCTTCCTGGTCGCCGCCTCCGACGACATCACCGGCGTCCTGGTCGTCGGCCTCGCCGTCATCGGAGTCCTCGTCTTCGCCCGCTTCGGCCTCATGCTGCTGCTGTCCGCGATCCACACCCGCCGGACCCGGCGCAAGGGGTTCGTCTGGGGGCCCGACGCGCCCGTCACCGAACCGGCGTCCGTGCTCGTCCCGGCCTACAACGAGGCCAAGTGCATCGAGAACACGGTGCGTTCGCTGATGAGGAGCGAGCACCCGATCGAGATCCTCGTCATCGACGACGGCTCCAGCGACGGCACCGCCCGCATCGTCGAGGACCTCGGCCTGCCCGGCGTCCGCGTGGTCCGGCAGCTCAACGCCGGCAAGCCCGCCGCCCTCAACCGGGGCATCGCCAACGCCCGGCACGACCTCATCGTCATGATGGACGGCGACACCGTGTTCGAGCCGGCCACGGTCCGCGAGCTCGTGCAGCCGTTCGCCGACCCCAGGGTCGGCGCGGTCGCCGGCAACGCCAAGGTCGGCAACAAGGACACCCTCATCGGCGCGTGGCAGCACATCGAGTACGTGATGGGCTTCAACCTCGACCGCCGCATGTACGACGTCCTGCGCTGCATGCCCACCATCCCGGGCGCCGTCGGGGCGTTCCGGCGCAGCGCGCTCGACCGCGTCGGCGGCATGAGCGACGACACCCTCGCCGAGGACACCGACATCACCATGGCCATCCACCGGGACGGCTGGCACGTCGTGTACGCGGAGAAGGCGCGCGCCTGGACCGAGGCCCCCGAGTCCGTCCAGCAGCTGTGGTCGCAGCGCTACCGCTGGTGCTACGGCACCATGCAGGCCATCTGGAAGCACCGCCGGGCCATCGTCGAGGGGGGAGCGTCGGGCCGCTTCGGCCGCGTCGGCCTGCCCCTCGTCTCGCTGTTCATGGTGGTCGCCCCGCTGCTCGCCCCGCTCATCGACCTCTTCCTCGTCTACGGGCTGCTCTTCGGGCCGACGGGCAGGACGGTCGCCGCCTGGTTCGGCGTCCTCGCCGTCCAGGCCGGGTGCGCGGCCTACGCCTTCGTGCTCGACAAGGAGCGGCTCACCCCGCTGATCTCCCTCCCGCTCCAGCAGATGCTGTACCGCCAGCTGATGTACATCGTGCTGCTCCAGTCCTGGATCACCGCCCTCACCGGCGGCCGGCTGCGCTGGCAGAAGCTGCGGCGCAAGGGCCAGGTGGCCGCCCCGCCCGGCGCGCCGGCCATGAGCACGGACGGAGGAACGGCCCTGTGAGCAGCCGTCCGCCCCACTCCGCCGAGACCACGGCCGAACTGCCCGAACTGCCCGGACTGGCCGGACCGCCCGAGCCGCCGGGATCCGCGGCGCGCGACACCGTGCCCGCGCCGCGCCGGGACGAGGCGGGGGAGGCCGGCGGGAAGAGGACGGGCGGCGGCGGGCGCGACCGCTACTTCGACCTCCTGCGCGCCGTCGCCCTCTTCCGCGTCGTCCTCTACCACCTGATGGGCTGGGCCTGGCTGCCCGTCGTCTTCCCCTCGATGGGCGTGATGTTCGCCCTCGCCGGCGACCTCATGGCGCGCTCGCTGAGCAGACGGCCCGCGCTGGAGGTCGCGCGCGGACGGCTGCGCCGGCTGCTGCCCCCGCTGTGGCTGCTGGGCGCGGTCGGCGTGACGGGCATGCTGGCGGGCGGCTGGAGCCCGGACGCCGAGGGGCGTCCCGGCTGGTGGTGGTTGCACCTCGCCTACTGGATCCTGCCGGTGAGCGACCCCCCGTACGCCGAGGGCCTGCCCGGCGTCCACGGGCTGATCGGCGACGACTGGGGCTCCGACCTGGGCGTTCCGCTCTGGTACATCCGCGCCTACCTGTGGTTCGTGCTGCTCTCCCCGCTGCTGCTGCGCGCCCTGCGCCGACTGCCCTGGCCGACGGTCCTCGCACCGGTGGCGCTGTGCGCGGCGCTGGAGTTCGGCGCGCTGACGGTGCCCGGCTGGCGTCTGGGGTCCGCTCTCAGCGACTTCGGCACGTTCGGCGCGTGCTGGCTGCTGGGCATGGCGCGTCACGAGGGCGTGCTGCGCAGGCTGCCCCGCTACGTCGTCCCGTCCCTGGCCCCGGCGGTCGCCGCCGTCGGCCTCTGGTACGCGCTGAGCCACGACCTGCGCGAGGGGCACGACCTGGACGACATGCCGTTCGGCCAGTCGCTGTGGTCGTTCGCGGCGGTCCTGCTCCTTCTGCACATCAGCCCGTCCTGGAGCGAGTGGCCGCCGCGGCTGCGCCGCTGGGACCGGCTGATCACCCTGCTCAACTCCCGTGCCGTCACGATCTATCTGTGGCACAACGTGTGCATCACGGTCGTGGAGGGGCTGTGGGACCGCCTCTGGGGCGTCCCGTGGCTGGAGACGGACGCCCCCTGGATCCTTCAGAGTCCGTGGCCGCAACTGCCTGCGGTCTGGCTGCTGACGGCGGTCTGCGTCGTCTGCTTCGGCTGGGTCGAGGACCTGGCGGCCCGCCGCAGACCCCGCCTGTGGCCGGACGGCCGGACGGGCACGCACCGCGCCTGACCAGGGGCGCCGACCCGCGCGGGGGCGTGGCCGAACGGTCGCGCCCCCGCCGGCCGTTCCGGAGCAAAGGCCAGGTCGCACCGGGTCGGCCGCCTCCCGCGGGCGTCGCGGGCGTGTGGAAGACTGCCCGGCGTCGCGCAAGTGCACAGTGGTCCGGCGGTCCGACGGTCCGGCCGGTGGGGGAGATGAGTGCCGGTGAGCAAGCGGCAGGTGCGGAGCATGCTGCGGTCGGTGGCGGGGGGCGGGCCCGTCGAGCTGACCAGCCCGATGGCCTCGGTGAAGAAGCTGGCCCGGCTCGCGTGCGTGGCCCAGCAGTTCGGCTACGAGTACGTGGACGTGCGGCACGGCGGGTCGCGCAACAGCGCGCTGAAGATGCTGATCGTCCCCGATCCGAGCCCGCAGGCCCGGGCGCGGGCCGCCCAGAACTGGGCGCGGTACCCGAACGCCCATGACGGCGTCTCCGTGCCGCCGCCGGCCCCGGACGCCTTCGCCCTCCTCAAGACGCGCATCACCTTCGACCTGACCGGCCGGAGCGCGGAGCGGCGGATGGGGTACGGCGTGCTGGGCGGCACCGCGGGCTGCGCGATCCTCGGGCTGCGGCTCGGCGGCACGAGCGACGACTTCGTCGTCTCCTTCGTCGTCTGGGTCGCCCTGATGGCCGTCTGCGGCATCGGCTTCGTCGTCAACCGCCGCCGCCACGCCGGGGCGGCCGCCCGGCTGCGGGCCGCGGGGTTCGTCGCGGTGACCGACGCGGACGGGCAGGCGCGGTACCTGACGCCGGCCATGGCCGCGAGCCAGGGCCAGAACCCCTACGGCACCGGCCTTCCGTCCCAGGCCCCCGCCACCCACGCCCCCGCCGGCCCGCCCGGCCCGTACGCCCAGCCCGCGCCCGCCCCGTACGTCCAGGCCGCCCCCGGCCCGTACGCCCAGCCCGGCCTCGACCCGTACGCCCAGCCCGCGCCCGCCCCGTACGCCCAGGCCGCCCCCGGCCCGTACGCCCAGCCCGGCCTCGACCCGTACGCCCAGCCCGCCCCTGGCCCGTACGCCCAGCCCGGCCCCGACCCGTACCCCCAGCCCGGCCCGTACGCCCAGCCCACGCCGTACGCCCAGCCCCAGCCCGGCCCGTACGGGCAGCACCCGTACCCCCAGCAGCATGCGCAGCCCCCCGCCCAGCAGCCGTACGGGCAGGTCCGGCCCCAGCCCCAGGCGCACCCGCAGCAGCCCCCGCCCGCCCCGTACCCGCCTCGGCCTCCCCACCCCTACGGGCAGCCACCGCAGGGCTGAGCGCGCGCCGCGACCTCTCACCGGGCCCGTCCGCACGGTGAGAGCAACGTTCCTTTCCGGTCACCCACAGCCACAGCGCGGAAACGCGCCCTCCCTACCTTCGGGACTCATCACCGCTCATCCCCCCGGACCACCCGAGCCCGGAGCACGTGGAGGCGTCATGACAGCCCCGAGTACAGCCCCGAGTACAGCCCCCGAACCCCCGTCGCCCGTGAGGAAGGGGGGCCGCTGGATCGAGGAGTGGGACCCGGAGAACGAGGCGTTCTGGAACGAGAAGGGCGAGAAGGTCGCCCGCCGCAACCTCCTGTTCTCGGTCCTCTCCGAGCACATCGGGTTCTCGATCTGGACCATGTGGTCGGTGCTGGTGCTCTTCATGGGCCCGGAGTACGGCCTCACCCCGGCCGACAAGTTCCTGCTGACGTCCATGGTGACGCTGGTCGGCGCGGTCGTGCGGGTGCCGTACACCTTCGCCGTCGCGCTCTTCGGCGGACGCAACTGGACGATCATCTCCGCCGCTCTGCTGCTGATCCCCAGCGTCGCCGCGTTCGCGGTGATGGAGCCGGGGACCTCGTTCACCACGTTCCTGCTGGTCGGCCTGGTCGCGGGCATCGGCGGCGGCAACTTCGCCTCCTCCATGACCAACATCAACGCCTTCTTCCCCCTCCGCAAGAAGGGGTGGGCGCTGGGGCTGAACGCGGGCGGCGGCAACATCGGCGTGCCGGTCATCCAGCTGATCGCCCTCGCCGTCATCGGCGCGAGCGGCGGGCCACGCGTGCTGCTCGGCATCTACATCCCGCTGATCGTCGTCGCCGCCACGCTCGCCGCGCTGTACATGGACAACCTGGCGACCCTGAAGAACGACGCCGGCGCGGCGATCGAGTCCGCGAAGGACGCGCACACCTGGATCATGTCCTTCCTCTACGTGGGCACGTTCGGCTCGTTCATCGGCTACAGCTTCGCCTTCGGGCAGGTGCTGACCAACCAGTTCGGACGCACGCCCCTCCAGGCCGCCTACCTCACCTTCATCGGCCCGCTGCTGGGCTCGCTGATCCGCCCGGTGGGCGGCAGGCTTGCCGACCGGTACGGCGGCGCGCGCATCACCCTCTACAACTACGTCGGCATGGGCGCGGCCACCGCCGTCCTGGTCTTCGCCAGCATGCAGAAGTCGCTGCCCCTCTTCGTGGCCGTCTTCGTGGTGCTGTTCGTGCTGACCGGCCTCGGCAACGGCTCGACGTACAAGATGATCCCGGGCATCTTCCAGGCGAAGGCCGTCGCCCGGGGCCTGGAGGGCGAGGAGGCCGCCGCGTACGGTCGCCGGCTGTCCGGCGCGTCCATGGGACTGATCGGCGCGGTGGGCGCGCTCGGCGGCGTCGCCATCAACCTGGCGTTCCGCCAGTCGTTCCTCTCCTACGGCTCCGGCACCGGCGCGTTCGTCGCCTTCCTCGCCTTCTACGCGGCCTGCTTCGCCGTCACCTGGGCCGTATACCTTCGCCGCCCGGCGGGCAGGGTGACCGCGTCCAGCTCGGCATCCGAGGCGGAGCCCCAGCTCAGCTATGCGGAGGTGTGACGTAACACCGGCGACATGAAGCCGAACCGAGCCTGTCACGCGCCGTTGACAGGCTCGTCGGCATGCAGGCGGGAACGCGAACCTAGCGGGACGAGAACTATGGACGAGGAACAGCAGCAACCGGCCACCGCCCCCCGGGGCGCCGGCGAACACGGGCCCCTCGCGGGCTTCACCGTGGGCGTGACGGCCGCGCGCCGGGCCGAGGAGCTCGGTGCGCTGCTCCAGCGACGCGGGGCGGCCGTCATGCACGCGCCCGCCCTGCGGATCGTGCCGCTCGCCGACGACGGCGAGCTGCTCGCCGCCACCAAGGACCTCATCGACCAGGCGCCCGACGTCGTGGTCGCCACCACGGCCATCGGCTTCCGTGGCTGGGTCGAGGCCGCCGACGGCTGGGGGCTCGGCGAACAGCTGCTCGCCCGGCTCGGCGGCGTCGAGCTGCTGGCCCGCGGGCCCAAGGTCAAGGGCGCGGTGCGGGCCGCGGGGCTCACCGAGCAGTGGTCGCCGTCCAGCGAGTCCATGGCGGAGGTCCTCGACCGGCTTCTGGAGGAGGGCGTCGAGGGCCGCCGGGTCGCCGTCCAGCTGCACGGCGAGCCGCTGCCCGGGTTCGTGGAGTCGCTGCGGGCCGCGGGCGCGGAGGTCGTGGGGGTGCCCGTCTACCGGTGGATGCCGCCGGAGGACATCGCGCCGCTCGACCGGCTCCTGGACGCGGCCGTCTCGCGCGGGCTGGACGCGATCACCTTCACCAGCGCGCCCGCGGCCGCCTCCCTGTTCTCGCGCGCGCAGGAGCGCGGGCTGCTGCCCGAACTGCTCCGCGCCCTGCAGCACGACGTGCTGCCGGCCTGTGTCGGGCCGGTCACCGCGCTGCCGTTGCAGGCGCGGGGCGTGGACACCGTCCAGCCGGAGCGGTTCCGGCTCGGGCCGCTCGTGCAGCTGCTGTGCCAGGAGTTGCCGGGGCGGGCCCGGGTGCTGCCGGTCGCCGGGCGCCGGGTGGAGATCCGGGGGCAGGCGGTGCTGGTGGACGGGTGCCTGCGGCCGGTGCCGCCGGCCGGGATGTCGTTGCTGCGGGCGCTGGCCCGGCGGCCGGGCTGGGTGGTGCCGCGGTCGGAGCTGCTGCGGGCGCTGCCGGGCTCGGGCAGCGACGAGCACGCCGTGGAGACGGCGATGGCCCGTCTGCGCACGGCCCTCGGCGCGCCGAAGCTGATCCAGACGGTGGTCAAGCGGGGCTACCGTCTGGCCCTGGACCCGGCCGCGGACGCGAAGTACGCGGACGCCTGACGGGTCGGCGGGATCGGGGGGTTCCGGTCGGGGCCGGGGCCGGGCACTGTGGAGGGGGACGGATTACTCAGGGTGCTCCTCGGCTGGCGGTGACGCGCGCATGGACGAGCTGCGGTTCGACGCCGGACGGATCTGCCTCGACCTGCTCGCGACCGCGCACCCCTGCGAACGCCTCGACTCCGTCGGGTCGTTGTGCGCGTGGATCCACGGCTGCGGGCTCGTCCCGCCGGACACCCCGCTCACCCGCGCCGACGCCGCCTGGCCGCCCGCCTTCCGGGAACTTCGCCGCTCGGTCGGCCAGTTGGTGCACGGCCGGCTCGCCCAGAACGGCTCCCCGCCCCACGGCGGCGTCCCGGCCCACCACGACGGCGCCCTGGCCCGGGTGAACGAGGCGGCCCGCGCCGCGCCCCCCACCCCGCGCGCGGTGCGCGGCGAAGACGGCTCGCTCGTGCGGGCGTTGGACGGAGCGCCCGGATGCGCCGCGCTGCTGGCCGCGGTGGCCCGGGACGCGGTGGAGCTGCTCACCGATCCGGTGGCCCGCACGGGGCTCAGGCAGTGCGCGGGGGACAACTGCCCCCTCGTCTACGTCGACATGTCCCGGGGGCGGCGCCGGCGCTGGTGCTCCAGCGAGGTCTGCGGGAACCGGGAGCGGGTCGCGAGGCACCGCAGACGGGCGGCGCTCGCCCGCAGTTGACGGTGCGTCGGCGCACAACCCGCTGCCTGGTATGCGGCTTTCGTGCGGTGCAAGAGCGGAATCCGGGACGTGATTTCGATTACACACAGTTTACCCGGGCCGGTCGGCGGGCAGTCGGCCCGATCTTGTCGATGTGGCGGAAATGTAAAGAAAAGACGGTGGGAATGTGCCCCCATGTCCGCCTCGTCATGACACCCGGAAGAAAAGTGTCCCCTTGTTTTGAACACTCCACACCCCGTCTGCGTACCCGTCGTCGAGCGACTGACTGGGGGAACCCCCGGACACCGGAGGTGGGCGTGCGCAAGGATGCGGCCGTGGCCAATGAACGTGGATCGAGGGCCCGACATCGCATGTCCCAGCCCTCGGAACCTGACGAGGAGCTGATGCGTGCTCTGTATCGGGAGCATGCCGGACCCCTGCTTGCGTATGTCCTGCGCCTGGTTGCCGGAGACCGCCAGCGCGCCGAGGACGTCGTGCAGGAGACGCTGATCCGTGCCTGGAAGAACGCCGGCCAGCTCAATCGGGCGACCGGTTCTGTACGCCCCTGGCTGGTGACGGTCGCACGCCGCATCGTCATCGACGGCCACCGAAGCCGGCAGGCCCGGCCGCAGGAGGTCGACCCGTCGCCGCTGGAGGTCATTCCTGCGGAGGACGAGATCGACAAGGCGCTGTGGCTGATGACGCTGTCCGACGCGCTCGACGACCTGACCCCGGCCCACCGGGAGGTGCTCGTCGAGACGTACTTCAAGGGGCGTACCGTCAACGAGGCGGCTGAGACGCTGGGCATACCCAGTGGCACCGTGCGCTCCCGGGTGTTCTACGCCCTGCGGTCGATGAAGCTGGCTCTGGAGGAGCGGGGGGTGACGGCGTGATGAGCAGTTACGGGGGATTCGGAGCAGGTGGTTCGGGTATGTCTGGTCCCATGCAGGGGTCAGTGGGGTCTCCGAGCCCGAGCGAGCACGAGACCGTCGGCGCCTACGCCCTCGGCATCCTCGACGACGCCGAGGCAACCGCTTTCGAGATGCACCTCGCCGGATGCGAGTGGTGCGCCCAGCAGCTCGACGAGCTGGCCGGGATGGAGCCGATGCTGGCCGCCCTCGCGGACCTGCCGGGCACCGGCACACCCGCGATCGGCGACTCCCTGTCCGCCCGGCCCAGCCCGCGCCTCGCGGAACGCCTGGTCGACGAGGTGTCCGAGCGCCGCGCGCAGAAGCGCCGCCGTTCGTTCTTCCTGGTGGCGGCCGCGGCCGCGCTGATCATCGGCGGTCCGCTCACCGTCCTCGCGGCGACCGGCGACGACGGGGGCAAGGGCGTCGAGGCGAGCGCCACGAAGTCCGCGAACACCGCCAAGTCGACCTTCGACACGCTCGCCAGCCGCGTCTCGGCGACCGACCCGGCCTCCAAGGTCTCGGCGACCGTCGCCATGGGCGAGAAGACCTGGGGCACCGAGATCGGCGTCGAGCTGAAGAACGTGTCGGGCCCGGAGAAGTGCTCGCTCATCGCCGTCGGCAAGAACGGCGAGCGCGAGACGGTCTCCTCCTGGTCGGTCCCCACGTGGGGATACGGGCTGCCGAACGCCAAGACCGAGCAGGCCAAGAACCCGCTCTACGTCATGGGCGGCGCCGCCTTCAAGGCCAACGAGATCGACCACTTCGAGGTCATGACCTTCGAGGGCAAGAAGCTCGTCCAGATCGACGCGTAGCCGCGCATGGCTTCGCGGGCCCCCTTCGCGTACGGTTGACGGCTGCCCAGCACGTCAGAAGGGGGCCCGGTGGCCGTTCAGGCACAGCAGGAGACCGCGGTCGGATCGGTCCGGGAAAAAGCGCCGGATTCGGTGCGGGACCGAGAGATCAACGTCGAACAGGAACACCTCGACCGGGTGTACCGACGCCTCGAGGAGAAGATCCACGAGGCGGAGTTCCTCATGAACGACGCCGCCCGGCGCGGGCAGGTCGGCACGCCCGGCGCCCTCGCCGAGCGGGACGCGCAGGTGTTCCGCGCCGGCGTCCACCTCAACCGGCTGAACAACGAGTTCGAGGACTTCCTCTTCGGACGGATCGACCTGCTCCTCGGCAAGGACGGCAAGAAGGGCGCGGACGGCGCCTACACCGCCGTCGAGCCCGCGGAGGGGGCCGTCCGGCCCGACGACACGGCCGACATCGCCGAGACCCTCCACATCGGCCGGATCGGCGTCCTCGACTCCGAGTACGCGCCGCTGGTCATCGACTGGCGGGCCCCCGCGGCCGCCCCCTTCTACCGGTCCACCCCGGTCGACCCGGGGCGCGTCGTGCGACGCCGCGTGATCCGCTCCAAGGGACGGCGCGTCCTCGGCGTCGAGGACGACCTGATGCGGCCCGAGCTGAAGGCCTTCCTCGACGGCGAGCAGCTGCCCGTCATCGGCGACGGCGCCCTCATGGCCGCCCTCGGCCAGGCCCGCGGCCACACCATGCGCGACATCGTCGCCTCCATCCAGGCCGAGCAGGACCTCGTCATCCGCGCCCCCGCCGCCTCCGTGACCTACGTCGAGGGCGGCCCCGGCACCGGCAAGACCGCCGTCGCCCTGCACCGGGCCGCCTACCTGCTCTACCAGGACCGGCGCCGGTACGCGGGCGGCATCCTGATCGTCTCGCCCACCCCGCTGCTCGTGGCCTACACCGAGGGCGTCCTGCCCTCGCTGGGCGAGGAGGGCCAGGTCGCCGTCCGCGCCATCGGCTCCCTCGTCGACGGCGCCGAGGCCACCCAGTACGACTCCCCGGCGGTCGCCCGGGCCAAGGGCTCGTACCGGATGCTGAAGGTGCTGCGCAAGGCCGCGCGCGGAGCCCTGGAGAGCGGCGACGCCGGCCGGGGCCCCACCCGCCCGGTCCAGCCGACCCTCGACATGTCCGACGAGTCCGACGAGCCCGGCGCGTCCGGGGGGACGGCCGCGCCCGCCGGCACCCCCACCCGCCTGCGCGTCGTCGCCTTCGGCCGCCGCCTGGAGCTGGAGGCCGCCGACCTCGACCGCGTCCGGCAGAGCGCCCTCAGCGGCACAGCCCCGGTGAACCTGCTGCGCCCGCGCGCCCGCAAGCTCCTCCTGGACGCCCTGTGGGAGCGCTCCGGCGCGGCCGGCCGGCACAGCGACCCCGAGCTGGCCGCCGAACTGCGCTCCTCCTTCGACGAGGACGTGAGCACCGAGGACGCGTTCATCGCGTTCCTCGACGCCTGGTGGCCCGAGCTGACCCCGCGGTCCGTCCTGGCGGCCATGGCCGACGAGCGCAGGCTCGGCCGCTGGGCCCGCCGCATCCTCAACCCCGGCGAGGTCCGCAAGGTGGCCCGCTCCCTCAAGCGCGACGGGCTCTCCGTGCACGACATCGCCATGCTCGACGAGCTCCAGGCGATCCTCGGCACCCCGGCCCGCCCGCGCAGGAGACGCGAACTGGACCCGCTGGACCAGCTCACCGGCCTGGAGGAGCTGATGCCGGTGCGCGAGGAGACCCAGCGCGAGCGCGCCGAGCGGCTCGCCCAGGAGCGCACCGAGTACGCGCACGTCATCGTCGACGAGGCGCAGGACCTCACCCCCATGCAGTGGCGCATGGTCGGCCGCCGCGGCCGGCACGCCACCTGGACGGTCGTCGGGGACCCGGCCCAGTCCTCCTGGTCGGATCCCGACGAGGCGGCGGAGGCCCGCGACGAGGCCCTCGGCTCCCGCCCCCGGCGCCGCTTCCGGCTGACGGTGAACTACCGCAACCCGGCCGAGATCGCCGAGCTGGCCGCCCGGGTGCTGGCGCTGGCCATGCCGGGCTCCGAGTCCCCGTCGGCGGTCAGGTCGACGGGTGTCGTGCCCCGGTTCACGGCCGTCCGCGGCTCCCTGGCGTCGACCGTGCGCGCGGAGGCCGAACGCCTCCTCGAACGGGTCGACGGGACCGTCGGCGTCGTCGTCGCGATGAACCGCCGGGAGGAGGCCAGGCGCTGGCTGGCCGGGCTCGGCGACCGCGTCGTGGCCCTCGGCAGCCTGGAGGCCAAGGGCCTGGAGTACGACGCCACGGTCGTCGTCTCGCCCGCGGAGATCGCGGACGAGTCCCCGGCCGGCCTGCGGGTGCTGTACGTCGCCCTGACCCGGGCCACCCAGCAGCTGACCGTGGTGTCGGGGGACCGGGACGAGCCGGACGCGAACGGCGTGCCCGACCTCCTGCGGGACTGAGCGAGCGCTCCCGCCCGGATTCGTCGCGACGAAGTGCGCGGACGGGAATGGCGTTCGGGCATCCGTTTGTTAGCCTGGACGTGACACCGGCTCGATCCAAGCCCCCGGGCCCAACCTTCGTCGCTACGAGCGACCACTTGCCGCGAGGCGAGCATGGCGGGCCGGTGTCGTGAACGACGGAGAGGCCCACGCCACCTGGTGGCGTGGGCCTCTCCTCTGTGCGGGTCCGGACCCGTCCGAGAACAAAACGATCGCAATCAGGGGCGGCTTTCACGTACTCGCCGGTAGGTGCGACGATCGGACGGCAAACCCGCGATCCAGCAGTGCAGAGGAAGTCGGCCATGGCAACGGCGCCCAGCGTCTCCTACTCGATGACGGTCCGGCTGGAGGTGCCCGCGAGCGGAACCGCGGTCTCCCAGCTCACCACGGCCGTCGAGTCCAACGGAGGCTCGGTGACCGGCCTCGACGTCACCGCCTCCGGCCACGAGAAGCTGCGCATCGACGTCACCATCGCGGCCACCTCGACCGCGCACGCCGACGAGATCGTCGAACAGCTGCGCCACATCGAGGGCGTCACCCTCGGCAAGGTCTCGGACCGTACCTTCCTGATGCACCTCGGCGGCAAGATCGAGATGCAGTCCAAGCACCCCATCCGCAACCGTGACGACCTGTCCATGATCTACACGCCGGGTGTGGCCCGCGTCTGCATGGCGATCGCCGAGAACCCCGAGGACGCGCGCCGCCTCACCATCAAGCGCAACTCCGTTGCGGTCGTGACGGACGGCTCGGCCGTGCTGGGCCTGGGCAACATCGGCCCGAAGGCCGCGCTGCCCGTCATGGAGGGCAAGGCGGCCCTCTTCAAGCGGTTCGCCGGCATCGACGCCTGGCCGCTGTGCCTGGACACCCAGGACACCGACGCGATCGTCGAGATCGTCAAGGCCATCGCCCCCGGCTTCGCGGGCATCAACCTGGAGGACATCTCCGCCCCCCGCTGCTTCGAGATCGAGGCCCGGCTGCGCGAGGCCCTCGACATCCCCGTCTTCCACGACGACCAGCACGGCACCGCGATCGTCGTCCTCGCCTCCCTCACGAACGCCCTGCGTGTCGTGGGCAAGGGCGTCGGGGACGTGCGGGTCGTCATGTCGGGCGCGGGCGCGGCCGGCACGGCCATCCTCAAGCTGCTGCTGGCGGCCGGCGTCAAGAACGCGGTCGTCGCCGACATCCACGGCGTGGTGCACGCCGACCGCGAGGACCTCGTCGACGCGGCCCCCGACTCCGCGCTGCGCTGGATCGCGGACAACACCAACCCCGAGGGCCTCACCGGCACCCTGAAGCAGGCGGTGCGCGGCGCGGACGTGTTCATCGGCGTCTCCGCCCCGAACGTCCTCGACGGGGACGACGTGGCCGCCATGGCCGAGGGCTCGATCGTGTTCGCTCTCGCGAATCCGGACCCGGAGGTCGACCCGGCGGTCGCCCGCCGGACGGCCGCGGTCGTGGCCACCGGCCGCTCCGACTTCCCCAACCAGATCAACAACGTGCTGGTCTTCCCGGGCGTCTTCCGCGGCCTGCTGGACGCGCAGTCCCGCACCGTCAACACGGAGATGATGCTCGCGGCGGCCAAGGCCCTCGCGGACGTCGTGAGCGAGGACGAGCTGAACGCGAACTACATCATCCCGAGCGTCTTCAACGACAAGGTCGCGGGCGCCGTGGCCGGCGCCGTACGGGAGGCCGCGAAGGCGGCGGGCGCCTCGGCCTCGTAGGCTCTGTGGCATGGCCTGTGGGGGCCGCGGCGGCTGTGAGGATCGCCACGGCGGCCCCCGCGACGGCGCGTCGCGGAACCTCGCGCCGTGAGCGGCCCTCTAGGGTTGCGGCCTGGCGCGCCTTCGTGTGACACACATGGGTTGTCTCACGCCTGAGTGCGGGTGCCGGATTGGCTTTCCCGCCGCAGGTAGGGGCAGGATGCGTCCCTGGGCGCGAGCACATCGACTTCGCTGTGCCCCACATGCGGCTCCGCCGCGTGGCACGCCTCAACGGCAAGAAGAACACGGGAGTAACAACATGAACCGCAGTGAGCTGGTGGCCGCGCTGGCCGACCGCGCCGAGGTGACCCGCAAGGACGCCGACGCAGTGCTGGCCGCGTTCGCCGAGGTCGTCGGCGACATCGTCTCCAAGGGCGACGAGAAGGTCACCATCCCCGGCTTCCTGACCTTCGAGCGCACCCACCGTGCCGCTCGCACCGCGCGCAACCCGCAGACCGGCGACCCGATCCAGATCCCGGCCGGCTTCAGCGTGAAGGTCTCCGCGGGCAGCAAGCTCAAGGAAGCCGCCAAGGGCAAGTAAGCGCCTCCGCTGAGAACGCTGATGGGGCGGTACCCGGATTCCGGGTACCGCCCCATCGTGGTGCGTGCGCGGGGCCGGACGGCGCCTAGCCGAGCGCCTTGCCCGGCAGCTCGACCTTCGCGCCCAGCTCGACGAGTTTGTCCATGAAGTTCTCGTAGCCGCGGTTGATCAGGTCGATGCCGTGCACGCGCGAGGTGCCCTGGGCCGCGAGGGCGGCGATCAGGTACGAGAAGCCGCCGCGCAGGTCGGGGATGACGAGATCGGCGCCCTGGAGCTTCGTGGGGCCCGACACGACCGCGGAGTGCAGGAAGTTGCGCTGGCCGAAGCGGCAGTTCGAGCCGCCCAGGCACTCCCGGTAGAGCTGGATGTGCGCGCCCATCTGGTTGAGCGCGGAGGTGAAGCCCAGCCGGGACTCGTACACCGTCTCGTGGACGATCGACAGGCCCGTGGCCTGCGTCAGGGCCACCACCAGCGGCTGCTGCCAGTCGGTCTGGAAGCCGGGGTGCACATCCGTCTCCAGCGCGATGGACTTCAGGTGGCCGCCGGGGTGCCAGAAGCGGATGCCCTCGTCGTCGATCTCGAACGCGCCGCCCACCTTGCGGTAGGTGTTCAGGAACGTCATCATCGACCGCTGCTGGGCGCCGCGGACGTAGATGTCGCCCTCGGTCGCCAGCGCCGCGGACGCCCAGGAGGCGGCCTCCAGCCGGTCCGACAGCGCCGCGTGGTTGTAGCCGCCGAGCTTGTCGACGCCGGTGATGCGGATCGTGCGGTCGGTGTCCATCGCGATGATGGCGCCCATCTTCTGCAGCACGCAGATGAGGTCCTCGATCTCCGGCTCGACCGCCGCGTTCGCCAGCTCGGTGACGCCCTCCGCCAGGACCGCCGTCAGCAGCACCTGCTCGGTCGCGCCCACCGACGGGTACGGCAGCACGATCTTCGTGCCGCGCAGCCGCTGCGGGGCCTCCAGGTACTGGCCGTCCGCCCGCTTCTCGATCTTCGCGCCGAACTGGCGCAGCACGTCGAAGTGGAAGTCGATCGGCCGGCCGCCGATGTCGCAGCCGCCCAGGCCCGGGATGAAGGCGTGGCCCAGGCGGTGCAGCAGCGGGCCGCAGAACAGGATCGGGATGCGGCTGGAGCCCGCGTGGGCGTCGATGTCGGCGACGTTGGCGCTCTCGACGTAGGTCGGGTCGAGCACCAGCTCGCCCGGCTCCTCGCCCGGACGGACCGTCACCCCGTGCAGTTGCAGCAGGCCGCGTACGACCCGCACGTCACGGATGTCCGGCACGTTGCGCAGCCGGCTCGGCTCACTGCCCAGCAGGGCGGCGACCATGGCCTTGGGTACGAGGTTCTTCGCACCGCGGACCCGGATCTCGCCCTCGAGCGGGGTTCCGCCGTGGACAAGCAGTACGTCGTCAGAGCCGTTGACGGTCATGTGTCTCGCGTTCCATGGATGGTGGACTGGGGCAGGGGCCGTTGGGTGGGGGCAGGGCCAGAGGAGACAGAGTAATCGCCGTCCACCCCTGTGCCGTAAGCCCGAGGACGGTCCCGGGACGTCATGGCTGTGTCACAACACGAACCGTTTCCCGGCGGCCACGAGGGGTCACCGCCGGCCGCCCGTGCCACCGCGTGCGCCCGCGCCGCGCCCACGCGCCCGACCTGCCCGCACGCTCGGCCCCGCATCGGCTCCCCACATCACGGGAAGATGCGGGATCATGTCTGGCATGACCGAGGTGTCCTCGCTCACAGGACGGCTGCTCGTGGCAACGCCCGCCCTGGCGGACCCGAACTTCGACCGTGCGGTGGTGCTCCTCCTCGACCACGACGAGGAGGGCTCCCTCGGCGTCGTCCTCAACCGGCCCACGCCCGTGGGGGTGAGCGACATCCTGGAGGACTGGGCGGACCTGGCCGGCGAGCCGGGCGTCGTCTTCCAGGGCGGCCCGGTGTCCCTCGACTCGGCCCTCGGGGTCGCCGTCATCCCCGGCGGCGCGGCCGTGGACGGGGCGCCGCTCGGCTGGCGCCGGGTGCACGGCGCGATCGGCCTGGTCGACCTGGAGGCCCCGCCGGAACTCCTCGCCTCCGCTCTCGGCTCCCTGCGGATCTTCGCCGGATACGCCGGCTGGGGGCCCGGCCAGCTCGAGGACGAGCTGGTGGAGGGCGCCTGGTACGTCGTGGAGTCCGAACCCGGCGACGTCTCCTCGCCGGCGCCCGAGCGGCTGTGGCGCGAGGTGCTGCGCCGCCAGCGCAGCGAACTGGCGATGGTGGCCACCTATCCGGACGACGCCTCCCTCAACTGAGGCCGCCCTCCCGCGGCCGCCCGCCCGGGGGCCCGTCCACCCGAGGCGCGTGGGGATCACCGCCCGCCTTCAGTACGCTTGGCGCCATGAGCACTCTTGAGCCTGAGACCCAGCCCCAGCCCCAGCGAGGCACGGGGACGGGGACCCTCGTGGAGCCGACGCCGCAGGTGTCGCACGGCGACGGGGACCACGAGCGCTTCGCCCACTACGTCCAGAAGGACAAGATCATGGCGAGCGCCCTCGACGGGACGCCCGTCGTGGCGCTGTGCGGCAAGGTCTGGGTGCCCGGCCGCGACCCGAAGAAGTACCCCGTGTGCCCCATGTGCAAGGAGATCTTCGAGTCCATGGCGGGCGGCGGCGACGACAAGGGCAAGGGCGGCGACGGCGACAAGAAGTAGCCCGTTCACTTCCCCGAGGCCCTCGGGGCGCGCTCCGGCGCGTCCGGGGGCCTTCGGCGTGTCCGCGACCGCGCCGACCGCTCCGGCTCCCGTGTTCCCCCCGGGCGACCGCCGCGAGCCATTCCGATTCCCGTTCCCCTTGGCTTCCCCTTCGCTTCTGCTTCGCCTTCCGCTTCCCCTTCCGGGCCGTCTCGCCGATCATGTTCCGGGGTCTCGCGGCGCGTTCTCGACGCCCTTTTCGGCGTGCCCGCGGCAAGGGCCGCGGAAAGCGTTTCCGAGAGCTTTGCGGGAACCGCCGCGACAGGCCCCGCGGGCAGGCCGCGTGACACCGCGGAACGCGGCGTACGCGCCTTCTCCGGGGCGGCACGCACCGCCACGGCTGTCGCACTGGTGGTTTCTTCCGTACTCGCACAGCGACGGCCGGCCGGCGGGCCGGACGGAGCGGTCAGGGACTGATGATGGACCTCATTCCGGCGCCCCTGCGCGTCACCCGGGACCGGCGCGGCCTCGCTCGCCTGGACGCGGACACCCGGCTGGAGGCGGGCCCCGGCACCGAGGGCGTCGCGCGCTGGCTGCGGGCGACGGTCGGCGCGGCGACGGGCCTTCCCCTCCCCGGTCACGGCGACGGCGAGTCGCGCATCAGGCTGGCCGTGGACCCGGCGCTGCCCCCCGAGGGCTACCGGCTGGCCCTGGGCGGCCCCGACCGGCTGATCGCCGGCGGCAGCGCGGCCGGCGTCTTCTGGGGGGCGCAGACGCTGCGGCAATTGCTCGGCCCCGACGCCTTCCGCCGGGCACCGGTGCGCCCCGGCCGGCACTGGGAGCTGCCGAAGATCACCGTCGAGGACGAGCCCCGCTTCCGCTGGCGCGGGCTCCTGCTCGACGTGGCCCGGCACTTCATGCCCAAGGAAGGCGTCCTGCGCTATCTGGACCTGATGGCCGCGCACAAACTCAACGTCTTCCACTTCCATCTGACGGACGACCAGGGCTGGCGCGTGGAGATCCTCAGGCATCCGCGGCTGACCGCGATCGGGTCCTGGCGCTCGCGCACGAAATTCGGCCATCGTGCCTCGCCCCTGTGGGACGAGAGGCCGCACGGCGGCTTCTACACCCAGGACGACATCCGGGAGATCGTCGCGTACGCCGCCGAACGGCATATCACCGTCGTCCCGGAAATCGACGTGCCCGGTCACTCGCAGGCCGCGATCGCCGCGTATCCGGAACTCGGCAACACCGACGTCCTCTCCGCCCGGGGACGGGAAGGCGGCGCGCTCTCCGTGTGGGACACCTGGGGCATCAGCCCGCATGTCCTCGCCCCCACCGAGGACACCCTGCGTTTCTACGAGGGGGTGTTCGAGGAGGTGCTGGAGCTGTTCCCGTCGGAGTTCGTCCACGTGGGCGGCGACGAATGCCTCAAGGACGAGTGGCGGGCCTCACCGGCCGCGCAGGCGCGCAGGAGGGAACTCGGGCTCGCCGACGAGGACGAGTTGCAGTCCTGGTTCATCGGCCACTTCGACCGGTGGCTCTCCGCGCGCGGGCGCCGTCTCATCGGCTGGGACGAGATCCTGGAGGGCGGCCTCGCGCCGGGGGCGGCCGTGTCGTCCTGGCGGGGCCGCTCCGGCGGGATCGCCGCCGCGCGGGCCGGGCACGACGTCGTGATGTGCCCCGAGCAGCAGGTGTACCTCGACCACCGCCAGCACGACGGCCCGGACGAACCCGTCCCGATCGGCTACGTGCGCACCCTGGAGGACGTCTACCGCTTCGAGCCCGTTCCGCCCGAGCTGACGCCCGCGCAGGCACGGCACGTCCTGGGCGCGCAGGCCAACCTGTGGACCGAGGCGACGGAGGATCACACGCGCGTGGACTACCAGGCGTTCCCCCGGCTCGCCGCCTTCGCGGAGGTCGTCTGGAGCGGTCTGCCCGCACCGGCCGAGCGCGACGTCGCCGGCTTCGAGCGGCGCATGGCGGCCCACTACGGGCGGCTCGACGCCGTGGGGGTCGGCTACCGTCCGCCGTCCGGGCCCCGGCCGTGGCAGCGGCGTCCCGGCGTCCTCGGGCGTCCGATCGACGGGCCGCCCCCGAACCGGTGACGTCCTGCGCCCACGCGCGCGTGCGGGAGAAACCCCGCCAGGGTCACCGAAGAGTGGCAATTCGCGCACAGCGGCGATGCCGTGAGAAAACGGACCGTCTCCCGGATGACGTGGGCGAATGCCTCCTGGCGGACCCCCGCGTCCCGGTGTGGCGAACATGTGCCAGAGTTGCCACGTCCGCCCTGTCAGCACGTACCGTACGGCAACACAGGTGGGACCAGGTGGGGCAGCGGGAAGGGGCAGCCGGTTTTGAGCACGCACGCACCGCAGGCGGCGCAGGCCGTCACGCTGCCCACGACACTGGACGAGGCCGTGGCGGCACTGGCCGCCATGCCCGCCGCCGTGCCCGTGGCCGGCGGCACCGACCTCATGGCGGCCGTCAACTCGGGACAGCTCAGGCCCACCGGACTGGTCGGTCTCGGCCGGATCAGCGAGATCCGCGGCTGGCAGTACCAGGACGGCCACGCCCTGCTGGGCGCGGGACTGACGCACGCCCGCATGGGCCGTCCCGACTTCGCCGCCCTCATCCCCGCGCTCGCCGCCGCCGCGCGCGCCGCGGGACCGCCCCAGATCCGCAACGCGGGCACCCTGGGAGGCAACATCGCCTCGGCCGCCCCCACGGGCGACGCGCTGCCGGTGCTGGCCGCGCTGGAGGCGACCCTGATCATCGCGGGCCCGGGCGGAGCCCGCCGGGAGATCCCCGTCTCGCACCTGCTGGCCGGCGTCGACATGCTGCGCGGCGGCGAACTCATCGGGTACGTGCGCGTGCCGCTGCTGCACGCCCCGCAGGTCTTCCTCAAGGCCACCGGCCGCACCGGCCCCGGCCGCGCGGTCGCCTCCGTCGCGCTGGTCCTGGACCCGGCCCGGCGCGGCGTCCGGTGCGCCGTCGGCGCCATAGCGCCGATGCCGCTGCGCCCCCTGGACGCCGAGCAGTGGGTCGCCCGGCTGATCGACTGGGACAACAGCCGCACCATCGTCCCCGAGGCCCTGACCGCCTTCGGGGAGTACGTGGCAGCCGCCTGCATCCCCGACCCCGCGCCGGGCGTCGACGGCTCCGTACCCGAACTTCCGCCCGCCGTACTGCACCTGCGGCGCACCGTCGCCGCGCTGGCCCGACGAGCACTGGGGAGGGCGCTGTCGTGAGCGACGACCAGCACGGACCCGGACACGGACCCGGACCCGGACCCGAACAGGGCGACGCGCGGGACCAGGGCGCGCCGCGCGGCGGCAGCCGCTGGGACCCGCTGCCCCAGGGGGACTACGACGACGGCGCGACCGCCTTCGTCAAGCTCCCCGAGGGCGGCATCGACGCCTTCCTGGCCGCCCGCGGCGACAGCCCGCTCGCCGCGCCGGGCCACGGCTACGTGCCGCCGCAGATAGCGGTCGCGCCCCCCGAGGACCCTGCCGCGGCCTGGGCCGCCCCCGCCGGCGCGGGCGACTGGCCCGCCCCGCAGGGCACCCCGCAGACCGTCGGCGACGACCGGTTCACCTACCACCCCGGCGCGACCGGCCAGTGGACCTTCGACGACACCTCGGCGCCCGGAGGCGCGCAGCAGCCCCCGCACGCCTCCGGCCACGACGTGACCGGCCAGTGGTCGATCCCCGTGGCAGGCGGCGACCTGCCCGACGAGTCCGGCGAGTTCACCACGTCGTCCCTGGTCGAGCAGTGGGGCGGCACGCCCCCCGCCACCCTCCCCGGCGGCGCGCCCGCGCCCTGGGCGACGGGCGCGCCCGAACCGGCGGAGGCGCCCTGGGAGCCGCACGCCGACGAGGCCGCACGGCAGGCGCAGGAGCAGACCCCGTTCGGCCACGCGCCGGAGCACACGCCCCCGCACGGCGTCGCCCCGCACAACCCCGCCCCGGCGACGGCCGACCACCGTCACGCCGCGCCGGACCACACCGCGCCGGACCACACCTCGTCGCACGCCTCCGGACCGTACGCCCCGGAGATCTCCGCCGAGGCGTACACGGTGGCCCCGGACGGCCCCGTGGAGGCCGAGGGGGCCCCCGAGCCCGCCGAGGACACCGGCCACGCCCAGCGGGCCCCCCAGGCCCCCGCCGAAGCCCCCGGCGCCCCCGCAGAGCGGACCGCCGAGGCCGACGCCGCGCACGCCGACGCCCGCACCCCGGCGGAAGCCCCCGCGGACGCCCCGGCCGCCGACGACACCCCGGACGGCACCGGGACCGTCCCGCGGCCCGACGCGACCGCCGACGCGGACCCGCACACCCCGGCCTCCGGCACCGCCGAGGACCCCGACGACGCACCGCCGCCGCTCCACGAGGAGCACCCCCTCGCCGCCTACGTGCTGCGCGTCAACGGCTCCGACCGGCCCGTCGCCGACGCCTGGATCGGCGAGTCGCTGCTCTACGTCCTGCGCGAGCGCCTCGGCCTGGCCGGCGCCAAGGACGGCTGCTCGCAGGGCGAGTGCGGAGCCTGCAACGTCCAGGTGGACGGGCGGCTCGTCGCCTCCTGCCTGGTCCCGGCCGTCACCACCGCCGGCAGTGAGATCCGCACCGTCGAGGGCCTCGCCGAGGACGGACAGCCCTCGGACGTGCAGCGGGCGCTCGCCCGGTGCGGGGCCGTGCAGTGCGGCTTCTGCGTGCCCGGCATGGCGATGACCGTCCACGACCTGCTGGAGGGCAACCCGGCCCCCACCGAGCTGGAGGCCCGCCAGGCCCTGTGCGGCAACCTGTGCCGCTGCTCGGGGTACCGGGGCGTCCTGCGGGCCGTCCAGGACGTCGTCGCCGAACGCGAGGCGAACGCCGCCGCGGACGCCGAGACGGACGGCGACGAGGCCCGCATCCCCCACCAGGCGGGACCGGGCGCCGGCGGCGTCCACGTGTCCGCCTTCGAGAACCCGGCACAGCCCCACCCGCACGACCCCGCGTACGGACAGGGCCAGGACGGAGGCCAGGCGTGAGCAACGAAGCAGTCGTCGCGGCGAGCCCCGTGGAGGCCGCCGCGCCCCCGGAGCCCGTCCCGCACGGCATCGGCGCCTCCCTCCAGCCCGCCGACGCGCGCGCCAAGACCGAGGGCACCTTCCCCTACGCGGCCGACCTGTGGGCCGAGGGCCTGCTGTGGGCCGCCGTCCTGCGCTCACCGCACCCGCACGCGCGCATCCTGTCCGTCGACACGTCCCACGCGCGGGAGATGCCCGGCGTGCGGGCCGTCGTCACCCACGAGGACGTCCCCGGCCGCGCCCTGCACGGCCGCGGCACGGCGGACCGGCCCGTGTTCGCCTCCGAGGTCGTGCGCCACCACGGCGAGCCCATCGCGGCCGTCGCCGCCGATCATCCGGACACCGCGCGCATGGCCGCCGCCGCCGTCATCGTCGAGTACGAGCTGCTCGACCCGGTGATCGACCCCGAACTCGCCTTCGAGGCCGAGCCCCTGCACCCCGACGGCAACCTGATCCGGCACATCCCCCTGCACCACGGCGACCCCGCCGCCGCCGGCGAGATCGTCGTCGAGGGCCAGTACCGCATCGGCCGCGCCGACCCCGCCCCGATCGGCGCCGAGGCCGGCCTCGCCGTGCCCCGCCCCGACGGCGGCGTGGAGCTGTACCTCGCCTCCACCGACCCGCACACCGACCGGGACACGGCCGCCGCCTGCTTCGGCCTCGAACCCGAACGGGTGAAGATCGTCGTCACCGGCGTGCCCGGCGCCACCGCCGACCGCGAGGACCAGGGCTTCCAGCTGCCGCTCGGACTGCTCGCCCTGAAGACGGGCTGCCCGGTGAAGCTCACCGTCACGCGCGAGGAGTCCTTCCTCGGCCACGCCCACCGGCACCCCACCCTGCTGCGCTACCGCCACCACGCCGACGCCGAGGGCCGGCTGGTGAAGGTCGAGGCGCAGATCCTGCTGGACGCGGGCGCGTACGCGGACACCTCCGCCGAGGCCCTGGCCGCCGCCGTCTCCTTCGCCTGCGGCCCCTACGTCGTTCCGAACGCCTTCATCGAGGGCTGGGCGGTGCGCACGAACAACCCGCCGTCGGGCCATGTGCGCGGCGAGGGCGCGATGCAGGTCTGCGCCGCCTACGAGGCGCAGATGGACAAACTGGCGAAGAAACTCGGCGTCGACCCCGCGGAGCTGCGGCTGCGCAACGTGATGGCGACCGGCGACGTCCTGCCGACCGGCCAGACGGTGACCTGCCCCGCGCCCGTCGCCGAACTGCTCCAGGCCGTCCAGGAGTACCCCCTCCCGGCGCTCCCCAAGGACACGCCCGAGGAGGACTGGCTGCTGCCCGGCGGCCCCGAGGGCGCGGGCGAGCCGGGCGCGGTCCGCCGGGGCGTCGGCTACGGCCTCGGCATGGTGCACATGCTGGGCGCCGAGGGCGCGGACGAGGTCTCCACGGCGACCGTGAAGGTCCAGGACGGCGTCGCGACGGTCCTGTGCGCGGCGGTCGAGACCGGCCAGGGCTTCACGACGCTGGCCCGTCAGATCGTCCAGGAGACCCTCGGCGTCGACGAGGTCCACGTGGCCCCCGTGGACACCGACCAGCCGCCCGCGGGCCCCGGCTGCCGTGGCCGCCACACGTGGGTCTCCGGCGGCGCGGTGGAACGCGCGGCCAAGATGGTCCGCACCCAGCTTCTGCAGCCCCTGGCGCACAAGTTCGGCATGTCCACGGAACTGCTGCAGATCACCGACGGCAAGATCACCTCCTACGACGGCGTCCTGTCGACGACCGTCACGGAGGAGATGCGGGGCAAGGAGCTGTGGGCGACGGCGCAGTGCCGCCCGCACCCCACCGAGCCCCTGGACGCGGCCGGTCAGGGCGACGCCTTCGTCGGCCTCGCCTTCTGCGCGGTCCGCGCGGTCGTCGACGTCGACATCGAACTGGGCTCGGTGCGGGTCGTCGAACTGGCGGTCGCCCAGGACGTCGGCCGGATCCTGAACCCGGCGCAGCTCGCCGCCCGCATCGAGGCGGGCGTGACCCAGGGCGTCGGCATCGCGCTCACCGAGAACCTGCGCACCCCGCGCGGCCTGATCCGCCACCCCGACCTCACCGGCTACGCGCTGCCCACGGCCCTGGACGCCCCGGACATCCGGATCGTCAAGCTGGTCGAGGAGCGGGACGTGGTCGCGCCGTTCGGGGCGAAGGCGGCCAGCGCGGTCCCGGTGGTGACCTCGCCCGCGGCGATCGCCTCCGCCGTGCGCGCCGCGACCGGCCGCCCGGTGAACCGGCTGCCGATAAGGCCGCAGGCGGCCGTGGTGACGGACCGGTGAGCGAGCCGGATCCGGGCCCCGGAGAGCGCTACGAGCCCCCGCCGGGCGTGGGCAGGCTGCTGGCCTGGATCCTGTTGTTCCTGACGGCCGCGGTGGTCGTGGTGCTGGGCGGCGTCTACTTCACCTGATCCCCTCGCGGGTCACCTGAGCCCCTCTCAGATGACCGGCGCTTGCGCCGGGTTCACCCGAGATCGTCCGGGCCGAGGGGAACTCGCGGGCCCGCCCCGACGTCTGTCAGACGGGACCTGTGTCGGGCGTGCCGGGCGCTGCCGCTGGTCACAGCCGTTGTCAGTGGGTCCGCATAGGCTGCGGAGCAGTGGGACGGCGCACGCAACTTTCCGCACGGGGGACCGATGGGCACGACCAGGACCACCACCGCCACGACGACGACCACACCGACGACCACGCCGACGATCATCTTCACCGAGGACGAGCTGAACCCGTACGCCGCACACGCACCGAAGCACCGCCGGCCGGCCACGACCGGCCCCGCCCTGCCCCAACGCCCGCCGCACGACGCCCTGTCGACGTACCCGGGCGGTGAGATCCCGGCCACCTCCCTCCCGCACGACCACCCCGGCCTGCCGGCCTCCCTCCCGCTCGCGCCCGGCCTGGAGGAACTGGTGCGCCTGGCCACGGCGGTGGATGAACTGGCGGCCCTGCGCGGCCAGTTCACCGCCTACGCGAGCCGGCTCGGCCCGAGGGCCGTGGCGGAGGCAAGGCGAGGACTGCTGGCGGTCTTCGAGCCGGACGAGACCGGCCCGGAACACACGCGGTACGCCACGCCGGTCATGCCGGGCGCGTCGGTCATGCCGGGCCTCCTTCGGCAACTGGCCGCGGTGATCCGCCCGCTGGCCCCCGCGACCGGCCCGTGCACCGCGTCCGGCCTGGCCCTCGACCTGCCGGCGCGTTTCCTGGGCGAGGAGTCCGGCCCCGGCGCGGTCGTCCGCTTCGACGACGTCGACTGCCCGCAGGCGCTCACCCACGCCCCCACCCGCCGTTTCCTGCGCGAGCGGGGCCTGCCGGAGAAGGCCGCCCGCTTCTCGGTGGAGACGGACGCGCCTCTGCGGACCCTCGCCGAGCACGCCGCCGACAGCCAGGCCGACGGCCACGGCGACGGCGACGCCCTGGCGGGACAGCGGCTCCCGGCCGGCGCCGACCGGCTGATCCGCCTGGGAGGCCTGACGGCGGACACCGCCATCGTCCTGGACGGCGCCACGGGCGCGGTGCTCGTCCGGAGCGAACGTGACCTCGGCCTGCGCCCCCTCAACGCCGACATCTCGACCCTCGCCCTCACCCTCCGGCTGACCCGGCACGAGCACGCCCTGACCGCGGTGCACGCCCTGACCGCGACCTACGACCGCCTCGCCGACACGATGTGCCGCACCCTGTCCGATTCGGCCCACCCGACCCCCTGCACCCTGCCGTCCGACGGTGCGACGGCCCACCCCGGCCCACCCGCCTGAAGCACCGCCGCGTTTCCGCCCCGCTAGTGAGCGGTCCCACCCGGACGACGCCCCCCGCCCCACCGGCTGACGGCCCCTCACCGACCCGCACACGCACGAAAGGACGGCCCCCGAGGGGAACCGTCCTTGCACGCCGCCCCGTGGGGCGAACAGCGATCGAGATCGAGGCCATGGCGGGAATCGAACCCGCGTAACTCGCTTTGCAGGCGAGTCCCTAAGCCACTCGGGCACACGGCCGGGTCGGTCGGGGGTTCGTGGTGCGCCCCGTCCGGACTTGGTACGTCGACCGTACGGGCCGGGCGGGACGGGGCTCAAGGGATGCGCCGGGCCCGCAACGGGACTGCCACACGCCGTTCATGAAACGGGCGGACGGGCGGTGGTCGTAGGACCGAGGTCCCAGGCCCGGACCCGTCCACGGACAGGGGCAGATGTCGGTGGCGCCCCTTACGCTGACGACCATGGCAGCCCTCGAACCCCGCGACAACGGTGTCGCAGACGAAACCCGGTCCCGCCCCGTCCCGCCCGACGAGGACGGGACCGTCCTCGGGCGGGCCCATCGGGCCCTCACCGTCGGGATCGTCTCCGTGGTGCTGCTCATCGCCTTCGAGGCGACCGCCGTGGGCACCGCGATGCCGGTCGCGGCACGCGACCTCGACGGGGTGTCCGTGTACGCGTTCGCGTTCTCCGGGTACTTCACGACGAGTCTGTTCGGAATGGTCTTCGCCGGACAGCTGTCGGACCGGCGCGGACCGCTCGGCGCGCTGGGCGGCGGGATCGGGGCCTTCGCGGCGGGGCTGCTGCTCTCGGGAAGCGCCCAGGTCATGTGGGTGTTCATCCTCGGCCGCGCCGTGCAGGGGCTCGGCGGCGGGCTGGTGATCGTCGCGCTGTACGTCGTCGTCGGACGGGCCTATCCGGAACGGCTGCGGCCCGCGATCATGGCCGCGTTCGCCGCCTGCTGGGTGGTGCCGTCGGTGGTCGGGCCGCTGGCCGCCGGCGCGGTGACCGAGCACCTGGGATGGCGCTGGGTCTTCCTGGGCATCCCCGTCCTCGTCGTCGCACCGCTCGCGCTGGCGCTGCCCCAGATACGCCGGCGGGCCAGCGGGCCCGTGGAGGGGACGGACGCCCCGCCCTTCGACCGGCGGCGGATCCGGCTCGCCCTCGCCATCTCCCTCGGCGCGGGGCTCCTGCAGTACGCCGCCCAGGATCTGCGGCCGCTCTCGGCGGCGCCCGCCGCCGCGGGGCTCGCGCTGCTCGTGCCCGCCGTGCGCGGACTGCTGCCGCGCGGCACCTGGCGGGCCGCCCGGGGCCTGCCCTCCGTCGTGCTGCTGCGCGGTGTGGCCGCCGGGTCCTTCATCGCCGCCGAGTCCTTCGTGCCGCTGATGCTGGTGACCCAGCGGGGGCTGAGCCCGACCCTGGCCGGGTTCTCGCTCGCCGCGGGCGGCGGCACCTGGGCCCTGGGGTCGTGGCTTCAGTCGCGGCCCTGGGCGGAGCCGTACCGCGAGCGGCTGATGGCGCTCGGGATGGTGCTGGCGGCCGCCGCCATCGCCGCCGCGCCCAGTGTGCTGCTGCCCGCGGTGCCCGCGTGGACGGTGGCCGTCGCCTGGGGCTTCGGCTGCTTCGGCATGGGGCTCGTGATCTCCTCCACCAGCGTGCTGCTGCTGAAACTGTCCGCTCCGCAGGAGGCGGGCTCCAACTCGGCCGCCCTCCAGATCTCGGACGGCCTGTCCAACGTCCTGCTGCTCGCTGTCGGCGGCGCCGCCTTCGCCGCGCTGGGCGGCGGGAACGTGGCGCACGCGACGACGTCCGCGGCCGCCGACGGCGCCTCGCATCCGGCCGCCTTCGCCGCCGTCTTCCTCCCGATGGCCGCGGTGGCGCTCCTCGGAGCCTGGGTGACCACCCGCCTCCACCAGCACCCAGAAACCCGCAGGTGAGCCGGGCGGTACGGGTGGCTCGGGGTGGGGCCCGTAGTACCTGCGGGGCGTGAGGAGCGCCGGTGGGCAGGGTGGTACGGGTGGCTCGGGTGGGACCCGTAGTAACCGCGGGGCGTGAGCAACGCCGGTGAGCCGGGTGGTACGGGTGGCTCGGGTGGGACCCGTAGTACCCGCGGGGCGTGAGCAACGCCGGTGGGCCGGGTGGCACCGGTGGCTCGGGTGGGACCCGTAATACCCGCTGGGCGCGGATAACGCTCGTGAGCCGGTTGGCACCCGTGACCTGGGTGGGACCCGTAGTACCCGCAGGGCTTGAGCACCGCCAGTGAGCCGGTTGGCACCGGTGGCTCGGGTGGGACCCGCAATACCCGCCGGGCGCGGATAACGCTCGTGAGCCGATTGGCACCCGTAACCCGGGTGGGACCCGTAGTACCCGCAGGGCGTGGGTGATGTCGTGAGGCGGGTGGCGCAGCGGCGTAGGGCCTGGTCATCGGCGTGGCGTCGGGTGTGGGGGGCCAGGTGGACCGGGCTCCGGTGATCGCGGAGGGGCCGCGGGCGCTGTGACCTGGGTCCCAACCGCGGGCGACCGCGCGTCGTTCGCGCGTCGGCACCGCCGGGCCGCCGGTAGGGTGGCCCGGTCGTCCCGCCCGCCCGAGTCCCCCGTCCGCGAGGACGGAGTCAGCCCGTCCGTCCGCCACCCGACACGCGCATCCGCCCTTCCGACGCGCTTCGCGCGGACCCTCTTGATTCGACCCCGAACCCGGAGACCGTGACCATCACCGCCGCCACCAGCTCCACCTCCCACCACCTGTCGCCCGCCTTTCCCGGCCGCGCCCCCTGGGGCACCGCCAGCAAACTGCGCGCCTGGCAGCAGGGGGCGATGGAGAAGTACCTCCAGGAGCAGCCGCGCGACTTCCTCGCCGTCGCCACCCCCGGCGCCGGCAAGACGACCTTCGCGCTGACCCTCGCCTCCTGGCTGCTGCACCACCACGTCGTGCAGCAGGTGACCGTGGTCGCACCGACCGAGCACCTGAAGAAGCAGTGGGCGGAGGCGGCCGCGCGGATAGGGATCCGGCTGGACCCCGAGTACAGTGCCGGGCCGCTCAGCAAGGACTACCACGGCGTCGCCGTCACGTACGCGGGCGTCGGCGTGCGGCCGATGCTGCACCGCAACCGCAGCGAGCAGCGCAAGACGCTCGTCATCCTCGACGAGATCCACCACGCCGGCGACTCCAAGTCCTGGGGCGAGGCCTGCCTGGAGGCGTTCGAGCCCGCCACCCGCCGGCTCGCGCTCACCGGCACGCCGTTCCGCTCGGACACCAACCCCATCCCCTTCGTGACGTACGAGGAGGGCAACGACGGGATCCGGCGGTCCGCCGCCGACTACACCTACGGGTACGGGTCCGCGCTCGCCGACAACGTGGTGCGGCCGGTCATCTTCCTCTCCTACAGCGGCAACATGCGCTGGCGGACGAAGGCCGGCGACGAGATCGCCGCGCGGCTCGGCGAGCCGATGACCAAGGACGCGATCAGCCAGGCCTGGCGCACCGCCCTCGACCCGCGCGGCGAGTGGATGCCCAGCGTGCTGCGCGCCGCCGACCAGCGGCTCACCGAGGTCAGGAAGGCGATCCCGGACGCCGGCGCGCTCGTCATCGCCTCCGACCAGGACTCCGCCCGCGCCTACGCCAAGCTCATCCGGGAGATCACCGGCTCGAAGGCCACCCTCGTCCTGTCCGACGACACCGGCGCGTCCCGCCGCATCGACGACTTCAGCGCCGGCGACGACCGGTGGATGGTCGCGGTGCGGATGGTGTCCGAGGGCGTCGACGTGCCGCGCCTCGCGGTCGGGGTGTACGCCACGACGATCTCCACGCCGCTCTTCTTCGCCCAGGCCGTCGGCCGCTTCGTGCGGTCCCGGCGGCGCGGCGAGACCGCCTCCGTCTTCCTCCCCACGGTGCCCGACCTGCTCACCTTCGCCAACGAGATGGAGGTCGAGCGCGACCACGCCCTCGACAAGCCGAAGAAGGAGGGCGAGGAGGATCCGTACGCCGAGTCCGAGAAGGAGATGGACGAGGCGAACAAGGAGCAGGACGAGGACACCGGCGAGCAGGAGCAGTTCGCCTTCGAGGCGCTGGAGTCCGAGGCCGTCTTCGACCGGGTGATGTACAACGGGGCCGAGTTCGGCATGCAGGCCCACCCGGGGAGCGAGGAGGAGCAGGACTACCTCGGCATCCCGGGACTGCTCGAACCCGACCAGGTGCAAATGCTGTTGCAGAAGCGGCAGGCCAAGCAGATCGCGCACAGCAGGAAGAAGCCCGACAGCGAGGCGGACCTGCTGGAACTGCCCGCCGAGCGGCGGCCGGTGGTCTCCCACAAGGAGATGATGGAGCTGCGCAAGCAGCTCAACACGATGGTCGGCGCGTATGTCCACCAGAGCGGCAAGCCCCACGGTGTGATCCACACCGAACTGCGGCGCGTGTGCGGCGGACCGCCCAGCGCGGAGGCGACGGCGGGCCAGTTGCGGCAGCGGATCGCCAAGGTGCAGGAGTGGGCCACCCGCATGCGCTGACCCCCGGCGACGCCGGGCGGCAGAGCCGATCCCCGGACGGCCCGAACACCTCAGACGTCCCGGACGGTATGGACATTCAGGGTGTATAGAACATTCAGGGTCTTCCGGATGCAGAGAATTCTTCGGGCTTTCAAGGCGCTTGGTGCGCTTCCGTCTCCCGAGTTCCCCGGACGCGCGGAACCGTCCGACGGGACCGTCCGGCAAAACCCTCCGACGGAACCCCCGACGAGGCCGTCCGATGGTGCCGTCCGGCAGGGGCGTGCGGCCGGGGGCGTGCTCCGTACGTATCGGGACAAACGCAGGAAGTCCCTCCCGGCCACTGACCGGATTCTGGACGGAGCCTTCCGCTCAGCGAACCTGCTTCGCTACTGTCCCGCTACGCACACGCCCCGTGGCAGCGCCGCCGCGGAGCGCAGCCGTGAAGCGACCTGGCCCGGACATGCCGGACCCGTCTGTCGATCGGCGGCCTCTGTGGCGCGTCACTGACGGGACTCGGTGACGCATCCGCCGCGACGGAGGGCCGCCGGCCTCACCACTTAAGGAGTGGGCGTCGTGACCGCGGAAACCTCCCAGACGCTCGATCGAGGGCTGAAGGTACTCAAGCTGCTGGCCGACACCGACCACGGCCTGACCGTCACCGAGCTGTCCAACAAGCTCGGCGTCAACCGGACCGTCGTCTACCGGCTGCTGGCCACCCTGGAGCAGCACGCGCTGGTCCGGCGCGACCTGGGCGGCCGGGCCCGGGTCGGCCTCGGCGTGCTGCGGCTCGGCCGGCAGGTGCATCCGCTGGTGCGCGAGGCCGCGCTGCCCGCGCTGCGCTCGCTGGCCGAGGACATAGGGGCGACCGCGCATCTGACGCTGGTGGACGGCACGGAGGCGCTCGCCGTCGCCGTCGTCGAACCGTCCTGGACGGACTACCACGTGGCCTACCGGGCCGGGTTCCGGCATCCGCTGGACCGGGGGGCGGCCGGCCGGGCGATCCTCTCCGCACGGCAGAAGTCGGCGCGTCGCGCGGACGAGCCCGGCTACACGCTGACGCACGGCGAGCTGGAGGCCGGCGCGAGCGGCGCGGCCGCCCCGCTGCTCGGCGTGACCGGCGTCGAGGGCAGTGTGGGCGTCGTGATGCTGGCGGACGCGGTGCCCGAGCGGGTGGGCCCGCGGGTCGTGGACGCGGCCCGCGAGGTGGCCGAGGCGCTGCGCTGACCGGCGGGCGGCCACGGGTGCGGCGCGTCCCCGCGTTAGATTGACCCCGTGCTCTCACGCCTCTCACGCCCCAAGGCCCTCGCCGTCTGCGCGCTGCCCGTCGTGGCGCTGCTCGCCGCGGCCGCGTTCGCGCCGCTGCCGTTCTCGGTGGCGCAGCCGGGCATGACGGCGAACGTCCTCGGCGAGAACAAGGGCGCCGAGGTGATCACGATCTCCGGCGCGCCCACCCGGCACACCACGGGGCAGCTGCGGATGACGACGATCGAGGCGACCAACCCCGACACCGACGTCAGGCTCTCCGACGTGATCGACGGCTGGTTCCGCACCGACCAGGCGATCATGCCGCACGACTCGGTCTACCCCGGCGGGCAGAGCACCGAGGAGATCGAGCGGCACAACACCGAGCAGATGCGGCAGTCCCAGGACGCGGCGACCGAGGCGGCGCTGAAGTACCTGGACCTCTCCGACGACGGCGTCAAGGTCACGCTGAAGCTGGCCGACGTGGGCGGGCCCAGTGCCGGTCTGCTGTTCTCGCTCGGCATCGTCGACAAGCTCGACGGCGACGGCGGCGGCGGCGACCTCACGGGCGGCCGCACCATCGCCGGCACGGGGACGATCGACGGGTCCGGCAAGGTCGGCGCGGTCGGCGGCGTCGGACTGAAGACGCAGGCCGCGCGGCGGGACGGCGCGACCGTGTTCCTCGTGCCGAAGGACGAGTGCGCCGACGCGAAGGCCGATCTGCCCCGCGGGCTGCGGCTGGTCCCGGTCACCAGCCTCCAGGGTGCGGTCAGGGCGCTGGTCGCGCTGGAGCACGGCAAGGGCTCCGTCCCCAGCTGCTGAGGCGGTGCCGGGGGGTCACGTCACGAAGCCCTGGTCCTTCATCCTTCTCCGGCGCCGCCTGGTGCGGTCCCGGCCGTCGACAGCCACCTCGGTGTTCGGCCTCCGCGCCACCGCGTTGCCGGTGTCCGATCGAGCCGGGCGGGACGTCGTCGGCCATGGGGGAGCCGCTGCCCGGGCCGCGGCCGGCGGTCAGCAGCGGCGTCCCGGCGGGGAGCGCGGCCCGTCTCACGCGCCGGCCTCCAGTCCGCGCGGCCGCAGCAGCACCTCGGCGAGTGAGGCCAGCCAGTCGACCAGCAGCGCCAGGGCGACGGTGAGGACCGAGCCCAGCACCAGCACGGGCATGCGCTGGTCGGTGATGCCGGCCGTGATCAGCACGCCCAGGCCGCCGCCCCCGCCGAAGGCCGCCAGGGTCGCCGTGCCGACGTTCAGCACCAGCGCGGTGCGGACGCCGGCCAGGACGAGCGGGACCGCCAGCGGCAGTTCCACCCGGGACAGCACGCCGGCCGGGGACATGCCGATCCCGCGGGCCGCCTCCAGCAGCGCCGGATCGTTCGCCCTCAGCCCGGCGACGGTGTGGGAGAGCACGGGCAGGACGGCGTAGGCGACCATGCCGGCCAGGGCCGCCCGGCGGCCGACGCCCAGCCAGATCACCAGCAGCGCCAGCAGGCCGATCGCCGGGGTCGCCCGGCCCACGTCGGCGAGGGCGAGCGCGACGGGGGCCGCCCCGCGGAAGCGGCGCCGGGTGAGCAGGACGCCCAGCGGGATCGCGATGACCAGCACGAAGAACGTGGAGATCACCGTCAGCTGGACGTGCTGCCACAGCGCCTCGGTCACCTGGCCGCCGGAGAGCGCGTGTTCGGTGACCGTGTCCAGGTCGGCCTGCTCGAACCACAGCCAGGTCGCCAGGAGCAGGGCGACCACGAAGGCGGGCAGCACGGTGAGCTTCCGCCAGGTGAGGCGCCGCCGCGGGGGAGCGGACGCCCGGAGCGCGGAATCCGCCGCCTCCCGCCCCGCCGCCTCCCGCCCCGCCGCCTCCCGCCCCGGCGGGCCCGTCCCGTCGTACGCCCGCCGCCCGCCCGGTTCTTCCGCCGGCCCGCCGTCGACCTTCGGGGCGCTCATGCCGGAGCCGTCCCGACCGCGCCCTCCCGTTCCGCACGCGTCCGCGCGGCCGGGGCCTCCCCGGCCTCCGCCGGTTCGTTCCGCACCGCGGGCGCCTTCCTTCGCCCTGCCCGCGCCTCGTTCCGGTCGGCCTCCAGCAGCGCGCGGACGGAGTTCAGCAGGGTCTCCATGTCGACGACGCCCGTGTACTCGCCGCGCCGCCCGGTGACCACGACCCGCCCGGCGTCGTCCGTGAGCACCGCTTCCAGCGCGTCGCGCAGGGTGGCGTCGCGGGTCACCGTGCCGCCGACGGGGGTCCCCGCCCGCCCCAGGGAGCCCCGCGTCAGGTCTGCGGGGCGCAGCCACTTGAGGGGCCGGCCGCGCCGGTCCAGCAGCAGGACCTCGTTCGCGCCTCCCGCCGGACCAGGACGGCCGGGGCGCGACCCCCGGGAGCGCAGCCGGCCGACGATCGTCTGCAGCGGGTCGTCCACGGTCACCGTGGGACAGCCGGTGATCGCCACGTCCCGCACCCGGCTGAGACCGAGCCGTTTCAGCGCCGCTCCGGCCCCCACGAGACCGGACACGAAGCCGTCCGCCGGGTGGGTGAGGATCGCCTCCGGGGTGTCGAACCGGGCGATGCGGGAGCGCTCGCGCAGCACCGCGATCCGGTCGCCGAGCCTGATCGCCTCGTCGAAGTCGCGGGTGACGAACACGATCGTCCTGCGCAGGTCGCGCTGGATCCGGATCAGCTCGTCCTGGAGATGACCGCGGGTGACCGGGTCGACGGCCCCGAACGGCTCGTCCATCAGCAGGACCGGCGGATCCGCCGCCAACGCCCGTGCCAGGCCCACCCGTTGCTGCTGCCCCCCGGACAGCCGGCGCGGGTAGCGGTCGCGGAACTCGCCGGGGTCGAGCCCGACCAGGTCGAGCATCTCGTCCACCCGGTCGCGGATCCGCGCCTTCGGCCAGCCGGTCATCCGGGGCACGAGCGCGACGTTCTGCGCGACCGTCATGTGCGGGAAGAGACCGGACGACCGGATCGCGTAGCCGACCGTGCGGCGCAGCCTCACCGGGTCGATGCCGGTGACGTCCTCGCCGCCGATGCGGATCCGCCCGCCGCTCGGCTCGACCAGCCGGTTGATCATCTTCAGCGTGGTCGACTTGCCGCACCCCGAGGGCCCGACGAGGACGACCGTCTCGCCCGCCCCGATCCGGAGGGTGACGTCGTCGACGGCCGGCCCGGCGCTGCCCGGGAAGCGCTTGGTGAGGTGCTCCAGCTCGATCGACGCGCCGTGCGGCTCAGACACGGATCCCCCTGGGAATCGTCAGCCGTCCGACGACGGCGTAGGCGGCGTCGAACAGCAGGGCCAGCACGATGATCCCGAGCGTGCCGGAGAGCACCTGGTCGAGGGCGTTCCTGCTCCCCGGCGAGGCGATCCCGCGGAAGATCTCGTTGCCGAGACCCGGCCCGGAGGCGTACGCGGCGATCGCGGCGATGCCCATCAGCATCTGCGTGGAGACGCGGATCCCCGTCAGGATCGGCGGCCAGGCCAGCGGCAGCTCGACGCGCGCCAGCCGGGTCAGCCGGGACATGCCGATGCCGTTCGCCGCGTCCACCAGCGAGGGATCGACGCCGCGCAGCCCGACGACGCAGTTCCGCACGATCGGCGGCAGCCCGTACAGGGTCAGCGCGATCACCGTCGGCGGCAGGCCGAGCCCGACCGCCGGGATCAGCAAGCCGATCACCGCGAGCGAGGGGACGGCCAGGACGGTCGCGGCGGAGGCGGTGGCCAGGTCGCCCGCCCAGGCGCTGCGGTGGGCGGCGACCCCGATCACCACCCCGATCAGCGTCGCGGCCACCGTGCACGGGAAGACGACGCTCGCGTGCTCCCAGGCGTCGGTGAGCAGTTGCCGGTGCCGGTCGTCCAGGTACTCCCAGAAGCTCAACGCTGCTCACCCCACAGGTCTGCCGGGCCCTTCGCGGTCGTCCGCGGCCTGCTCCACCAGCGGGATGATCCGCAGCGGAACGGGGTTCTCCATCACGATCGCGGTGGAGGCCCGGACGATGCCATCAAAGCCGACGACCCGGTCGATGACCCGCTGGAGATCGGCGTTGGAGCGCGCCACCAGCCGGCACAGCATGTCCCCGCTGCCGGTCGTGGTGTGCAGCTCCAGCACCTCCGGCACGGAGTCCAAGTGCGCCCGCACGTCGGCCCCTTGGCCCTGCCGGATCTCCAGCGTGGCGAACGCGGTGACCGGGTAGCCGAGCGCCGCCGGATCGACCTGCGGCCCGAAGCCCCGGATGACTCCGTTCGACTGAAGCCGGTCCAGCCGCGCCTGCGCGGTCCCGCGCGCCACCCCCAGCCGCCGGGACATCTCCAGCACCCCCAGCCGCGGCTCCCGTGCCAGCAGCACGATGATCCGGCCGTCCAGACGATCGATCGCCATACCGCCCGCCTCCCTGATGGTCATCCTGTACAGAAAGCCCGCCGAAACCGCCGTACCGCTGAACACCTTGCGCAGCGATGGAGCGAACTATTGCGCACCTTGCCGACCGGGGCGACCCTTCGGCTATGACGCAGACCACACACCACACTCCCGACACCGCCCGGCAGGCCGACCCCTTCCCGGTCAAGGGAATGGACGCGGTCGTCTTCGCCGTGGGCAACGCCAAGCAGGCGGCGCACTACTACTCCACCGCCTTCGGCATGACGCTGGTCGCCTACTCCGGACCGGAGACGGGCAGCCGCGAGACCGCCTCGTACGTGCTCACCAACGGCTCCGCCCGCTTCGTCCTCACCTCCGTCATCAAGGCCGCGACCCCCTGGGGCCACTTCCTGGAGCGGCACGTGGCCGAGCACGGCGACGGCGTCGTCGACCTCGCCATCGAGGTCCCGGACGCCCGCGCCGCCCACGCCTACGCCGTCGAGCACGGCGCGCGCTCGATCGCCGAGCCGTACGAGGTGAAGGACGAGCACGGCACCGTCGTCCTCGCCGCGATCGCCACCTACGGCGACACCCGCCACACCCTCGTCGAGCGGTCCGGCTACGACGGCCCCTACCTCCCGGGCTTCGTCAGCGCCGACCCGATCGTCGAGCCGCCGGCCCGCCGCACCTTCCAGGCCGTCGACCACTGCGTCGGCAACGTCGAACTCGGCCGGATGAACGAGTGGGTCGGCTTCTACAACAAGGTCATGGGCTTCACCAACATGAAGGAGTTCGTGGGCGACGACATCGCCACCGAGTACTCCGCCCTGATGTCGAAGGTCGTCGCCGACGGGACCCTGAAGGTCAAATTCCCGATCAACGAGCCGGCCGTCGCCAAGAAGAAGTCCCAGATCGACGAGTACCTGGAGTTCTACGGCGGCGCGGGCGTCCAGCACATCGCGCTCAACAGCAACGACATCGTGCAGACGGTCCGCACGATGCGCGCGGCCGGCGTGCAGTTCCTCGACACGCCCGACTCCTACTACGACACCCTCGGCGAGTGGGCCGGCGAGACCCGCGTCCCCGTGGAGACCCTGCGCGAGCTGAAGATCCTCGTCGACCGCGACGAGGACGGCTACCTGCTCCAGATCTTCACCAAGCCGGTCCAGGACAAGCCGACCGTCTTCTTCGAGATCATCGAACGCCACGGCTCGATGGGCTTCGGCAAGGGCAACTTCAAGGCCCTCTTCGAGGCGATCGAGCGCGAACAGGCCAAGCGCGGCAACCTGTAGGCGAAGGGCGCCGGAGCCGAGGCTTCGCAGCGAACGGCGCCGGCGGACGTCGGCGGGCGCCGGACGGTCCCGGACGGGGCCGGACGACGTCCGGCCGCCTCGGGACGGCAGGTCGCCGGGGCCGTCCGGCGTCCGGCCACCGCTTCAGGACGGCAGGTCCGCCGGGGCCGGCTCGTCGCCCAGCTGCCCGGCCGCCGCCCGGGCCACCGGCCCGAGCAGCGGCGAGAAGTACGGGTTGATCTGCAACGCCTCCCGCAGATGCCGCCGCGCCGGCCCCTCCGCGCCCAGATCCCGCTCGATCACCGCCAGATGGTAGAGGTACGGCGCGCTGCGCACCGCGCCCCCGTGCACCCGGTCGGTGGCCGTCCTGGCGAACCCCAGGGCCTCCCGGTCCCGCCCGGCCCGGTGCAGCGCCCAGCCCAGCGCGTCCGCCACCGCGATCCCCGGCTGCCGGCGCCACTCGGCCCGCAGCCGCCGCACCGCCGCGGCCGGATCCCCGTGGTCCGCCTCGAACCGGCCGAGGACCAGCTCCCCGTCCACCCCGCCCGCCGCCTCCTCCCGCACCCGCGCCCGCAGCAGGTCGTACTGCACCCGCGCCGCCTGAGCGAGCCCCAGCGACTCGTACAGCTCGCCCAGTTCCAGCGCGTACTGCGGCGACGGCTGCCTCGCCAGCGCCGTCCGGTACGCGCTCAGCGCCTCCGACGTCCGCCCCAGCGCCGCCAGCGCCCGGCCCTGCCCCGCCTGCGCGGCCCGCATGTCCGGATCGGTCCGCACCGCCTCCTGGAAGTGCCGCAGCGCGTTCTCCCGCTCGCCCCGCTCCCACGCCAGCTCCCCGCCCCGCTCCAGCCAGGCCGCCCGCTCCGCCGGGGAGGAGGCGCCCGCCGCCGCGTCCGCCAGCGCCGCCTGCGCGTCCTCGCGCCGGCCCCGGTCCCAGTACACGCCCGCCGCCCGCGCCCGCACGACGGGCCCCGAGTGCAGGGCCGTCAGCCGGTCGAGGGCCTTGCCGGCCTTCTTGTAGTCGCCCAGCCCGGTGTACGCGTCGATGAGCTGCGCGTACGTCGTCCAGCGGCGCGGCGCCGCCTTGCGCGCGGCCTCGCCCCAGGCCAGCGCCGCGGGGAAGTCACGGCGCGCGTTGGCGAGCGCGGCCAGCCCGTCGAGGGCGTCCGCGTTGTTCTTCGGACGGGCCTTCAGCGAGGTCCGCAGCGCCCGCTCGGCCTTCGGGTACAGCGCGGCCGCGTCGGCGGTGCGCCGGCCCTGCTCCAGATAGGCGGCGCCGAGCACCGCCCACGACCGCGCGTCCTGCGGGTGCTCCCGCACCCGGCTCTCCCGCTCGCCGACCAGCTCCGCCAGGTCCGCGAGCGCGGCCGGCGCCCCCGAACGGACCGCCGTGCCCGCCTGCGCCCCGGGAGCGGCCACGGGCGCCCGCCCGGCCGGACCCTCGCCGGGCAGACACAGCAGCACCCCGCCGCCCAGCGCGAGACATCCCACGAGCGAGCCCACGAGCAGCCGCCGACGAAACCGAGAGACCTTCTCCATGGCGCTCACTGTGCGTCAGTACGACGACCGTATGACGTCAGCCGAAGGCTCCGGCGGGCGGGGTTCACACCGATGGCCCCGGGTGCGAACCTGTGATCATGAGCCGTTCGCAAGCGCCGCGTGACGAGACGACGGACCGCCTCCCCGACCGTCTGCGGGCCGGCCTGCCCGCCGACGCCGTCCTCACCGACCCGGACGTCACGGCCTCCTACGCCCACGACATGGCGGGCTTCTGCCCCGCGGGCGCCCCGGCCGTCGTCGTGCTGCCGCGCACGGCCGAAGAGGTCCAGCACGTCATGCGCACGGCGACCGCGCTGCGCGTCCCGGTCGTGCCGCAGGGCGCCCGCACCGGCCTGTCCGGCGCCGCCAACGCCACCGAGGGCTGCATCGTCCTGTCCCTGACGAGGATGGACCGCGTCATCGAGATCAACCCGGTCGACCGCGTCGCCGTCGTCGAACCGGGCGTCGTCAACGCGGCACTGTCCCGGGCCGTGGGCGAACACGGCCTGTACTACCCGCCCGACCCCTCCAGCTGGGAGACGTGCACGATCGGCGGCAACATCGGCACCGCGTCCGGCGGCCTGTGCTGCGTCAAGTACGGGGTGACGGCCGAGTACGTCCTCGGACTCGACGTGGTGCTCGCCGACGGCCGGCTGATGTCCACCGGGCGCCGCACCGCGAAGGGCGTCGCCGGGTACGACCTCACCCGCCTGTTCGTCGGCTCCGAGGGCTCGCTGGGCGTCGTCGTGCGGGCGATCCTGGCGCTGAGGCCGCGGCCGCCGCGGCAGCTGGCGCTCGCCGCCGAGTTCGCGTCCGGCGCCGCCGCCTGCGACGCGGTGTGCCGGATCATGGCCGGCGGACACGTGCCGTCCCTCCTCGAACTGATGGACCGCACCACCGTCCGGGCCGTCAACGAACTGACCCGCATGGGCCTGCCCGACACGACCGAGGCGCTGCTCCTCGCCGCCTTCGACACCCCCGACCCGGCCGCCGACCTCGCCGCGGTCGGCGCGCTGTGCGAGGCGGCCGGCGCCACGCAGGTCGTCCCCGCCGAGGACGCCGCCGAGTCCGAACTCCTGCTCCAGGCGAGGCGTTCGGCGCTCGTCGCGCTGGACGCCGTCAAGGGCACGACGATGATCGACGACGTGTGCGTGCCCCGCTCCCGGCTCGGCGAGATGCTCGAAGGCGTCGAACGCATCGCGGAGAAGCACGGGTTGACCATCGGGGTTGTCGCCCACGCCGGCGACGGCAACACCCACCCCACGGTCTGCTTCGACGCGGCGGACCCCGACGAACGCCGCCGCGCCCGCGAGTCCTTCGACGAGATCATGGGCCTCGGCCTGGAACTCGGCGGCACCATCACCGGCGAACACGGCGTGGGCGTGCTGAAGAAGGAGTGGCTGGCGCGCGAGATCGGCCCGGTCGGCCTCGAGATGCAGCGCGCGGTCAAGGCCGCCTTCGACCCCCTGGGCATCCTCAACCCCGGCAAACTCTTCTGACCCGCGCAGCGCGCCCAGCGTGCCTCCGGGCCCCACCACGGCCCCCGGCCGCGCCCCGACTCCCGGCCGCGCCGCGGCTCCCGGCCCCCTGGCCGCGCCGCGGCTCCCGGCCGTACCGCGGTCGGTCCCCGGCCGCCGGCCGCGCTTCGGTCCCCGGCTCCCGGCCGTGCTGCGGTCGGTCCCCGGCTCCCGGCCGTGCTGCGGTCGGTCCCCGGCCGCCGGCCGCGCCGCGGTCCCCGGCTTCCGGCCGTGCCGGGGTCCCCGGCCCTGGTCGTACCGCGTCCCCGGGGCCCCACCACGCCCCCCGGCTCCGCCGCCGTCGCGGGCGCGGGCGCGGGCGGCGGTCACTCACTCGCGTCCCCCGGCTCGTCGCCCGGCCACGGGTCGCGCAGCCACGCGTCGTCCGCCGGGGCCGCTCCTCCCTGCTCCAGTGACGCCGACAGCCTGGGGGAGGGGGCGAGCAGTTCGGCCAGGGCGTCGTCGATGCCGAGCTGCGCGCCCTCGGAGCCGGGCGGCACCGCCCGCAGGGTCCGCTCCAGCCAGGCCGAGACCGGGGCCGCGGGCGCCTCCAGCAGGGCGTCGCCGTCGGGCGAGCTGAGCGCCATCAGCACGACGGCGCGGCCCTCCGCCTTCGTCGGCCACACCCGCACGTCCCCGTGCCCGCACGGCCGGAACACCCCCTCCACGAGCAGCTCGCGGGCGAACGTCCAGGCCACCGGCGTCTGCGAGTCGATGTGGAAGGTGACATGGACGGCGAACGGGTCGTCGCTGCGGTAGCCGAGCCTGGCCGGGACGGGGATGCCGCGCTCGGGCGACAGGATGAGCCTCAGCTCCAGCTCGCGCTCCACGACGGTGTGATGCATGACGTTCTCCTCTCGGTGCGGAACCCGTGACGGGCCCCGGCCCCCCGCGCGGCTGGCCTCGGACGGGCCCGTACGAGTGGAGAGGGCGTGACCCGGCGACCATTACGCGGGTTCGGAGAACTTTTCCGGCGACCGTGCGCGCCGGGCCCCGCCGGGCGGTTCCGCACGTGTGAAGAGCGTGCACGGGGTTGCCCGGAAAGGTGGCCGTATGGCCAGAGCCGCCCTGGCTCACGCGCGCGTCTGATAAATGTGGTCCCCCCATCCCACCCCCGAGCAGATACGGGACGACGGACATGAGCGCCCCAACCCCGGCCCCCGGCGACGACAGGCCCCGCGAGGGGTACTACCCGGACCCCTCCATCCCTGGATACGTCCGGTACTGGAACGGTGCCTCCTGGGTACCGGGCACCAGCCGGCCCGCACCCTCGGACGGCCGGCCGCTCACACCCCCCTCCGGCGGCCCGGTGCCCGCCGTCGAGGAGACCGGCCCGCACTTCTTCGACGAGGACCCCGCCCCGGCCGCCCCCCACACCGGCCGCTCCGAACCGGCCTCCGCCTGGGGCGCCGACCGCGCCCACCAGTCCGGCTTCGGCGGCGACCAGGACCGCCGCGTCTCCTGGGGCGCTCCGCAGGGCGCCGACCCGCGCACCCCCGCGCCCGCCCCGGCGCCGCCCGAGGGCCGCTCGACCAGCACCGACGGCATGGCGACGATCCCGCCCGCGGAGCCGGACGACGCCGCCGGCGCGGGCGCCGGGGACGTGGTCTCCGGCGGCACGTTCGTCTTCCGCCGCCCGACGCCGGGCCCCGGCGCGGCCCCGGCCCCGTCCGGGACCCCCGGCTTCGTCCCCGACGAGGGCACCGTCACCTTCCGCGCGCCGGCCCCGCGCACCGGCGGGCAGGACGCCGCGCCCGCCGCGCCCCTCGCCCCGGGCGCGCAGGGCCCGGCGTCCGCCTCCTCGTTCCCGGAGCAGGCGGGCGCGCAGACGCCCGGCCGGGTCCCGTCCGCGGCCGGCGGCGCCGCGTCCGCGACGCCGGGGTTCGGCGCCGGCAAGGCGGCCGCGAACCGGCCCGCGGCCGCGCCCGCGTCCCCGCAGGCCGGGCCCGCGCAGACCGGCCCCGCAGCGGCCTCCGCCCCCGCTCCCGCCTCCGCTCACGGTCCGGCCGCGCCGGCCGCTCCGGCGGTCCCGCAGCAGCCCGCCGCGGGCGTCCCCCGGCAGCCGGTCACGCCGGTCACGCCCGCCGGTCCCGGTGGCGGGCAGCCCTCGTGGGCGCAGCAGGTGCACCGGCTCGCGGGGGCCGAGGAGGGGCCCGTCGCGCCCTGGAAGCCGCCGGTGGACGACATCTTCCAGGCGGCGGCCCGGCGTCACGCGTCGGCCCGTCCCGCGGGGATCGGCAAGCGGCTGGCCGCCCGCCTCGTCGACACCGTCGTGCTCGCGGCCGTCACCGGCGCGGCCGCCGTGCCGCTCGGCGTGCGGGCCCTCGACCACGTCGACGAGAAGATCGACGCGGCCAGACTGAGCGGGGAGACGGTGACCGTCTGGCTGATCGACGGCACCACGTCCGTCTACCTGGGGATCGTTCTCGCCGTCCTGCTGGTCTTCGGGCTCGTGTACGAGGCGCTGCCGACCGCGAAATGGGGCCGCACGCTGGGCAAGAGGCTGCTCGGTCTGGACGTGCGCGACATCGAGGGCGGCGAGCCCCCGACGTACGGGGCGGCCGTGCGCCGCTGGCTCGTCTACAGCGTCCCCGGTCTGCTCGCCGTCGGCGTGGTGGGCGTCGTCTGGGGCCTGTTCGACAAGCCGTGGCGCCAGTGCTGGCACGACAAGGCGGCGCACACGTTCGTCGCGGGCTGACCGCACGTCCGGTACCCCGTACGGCCGCTCGCCGGATGCGGAGCGCGGGGGTTCGGGGTCGACTCGGGGGCATGACCACCGAACCGCCCCCCGGCTCCGGCGGCGGCGAGCCGCCGGAGGACGACCCGTTCAGAAAACGGCCCCCCCAGTCCCCGCAGGGCTCGCCGTACGACCCGCCCCAGGGGCCCCGAGGCGGCCCTCAGGGGCCGCAGGAGCCCCAGGGCCCGCAAGGGCCGTACGGCGCGGGCGCGGGGCAGCCCCCGCCCCCGGGCGGCCCGTCCGCGGGCGGCCCCTACGGGGGTGACCCCCACGGCGGGGGCCCGTACGGGGGCGGCCCCTACGGCGGCGATCCCTACGGCGGTGACCCCTACGGGGGCCGTCCGGCCGACCCGCTCGCCGGGATGCCGCCGCTCGCCGACAGCGGCCGGCGCACGCTCGCCCGGATCATCGACATGGTCCTCGTCTTCATCGTGGTGACGCTGCTGGCGTGGGCCTTCGGGGTCGCGCAGTACACGATGAACGCGGACAAGATCGAGTTCGGCAAGACCTTCGGCCGCGAACTCGTCGCGGTGATCCTGTACGTCGCCTACGACACGGTCCTGACCACGAGGTCGGGCCGGACGCTGGGCAAGAAGTGGCTGGGCCTGCGGGTGGCCGACCTCGACGACGGCTCGACGCCCTCCGTGCAGACGTCGCTCATCCGCGCGCTGGTGCTGTGGGTGCCGTTCGCGTTCTGCTGCGCCTGTCTGTGGACGGCGGTCTGCGGCGGCTGGAGCTACTTCGACAAGCCGTACAAGCAGGGCCTGCACGACAAGGCGGCCAAGACGGTGGTCGTCAGCACCGGCTGACGACCCGCCCGGCCCGGCCCGCCGCGCACGCCGACACCCCGCCCGGCCCGCCGCGCACGCCGACGGCCCGCACACCCCCGACGGGGGGAGTGCGGGCCGTCCGGCGTCCGCACGCGGGTGTCCGTGTAACCGGGGTTCAGGAAGCCGTGCGCTCGCGGACGGGCTCGGACGCCGAGGCGACCGAGGCCGGCACGGGCGCCTGGACGGGCGGATGTGCCTGCACGGGCGAGTGCGCGGGCACGGGCGCGTGCGCGGGAACGGTGAGGGGGACGCCGACGGCCTGCGGCCGGCTCGCCGCCGCACTCGTGGCGGCGGACGCGCCCGCGGGCGTGCTCGCGCTCTTCGCGGAACGGGCGACGGTCCTCGACGGCTTCGGCGTCGGCACCGTCATGGCGACGAGGACGCCGAGCGCGACCGCGGCGACGGCGACGACGGCGATCCCGGGACCCGAACTCGTCTGTGACAGCAGCAGCATGGCGAGCGTCGAGAAGATGACGGTGCAGGAACCGTACGTGAGCTGTGCGGCGGTCGGACGAGGCATGGCAATCGTGTCCTCGGAAGCGGGGGCGGTCCGGACTCTATTCGCCTGCATGCCCGAGCGGAACGAGCGGTAAGCGTGACCTAACCCACGGTGCCGGTGCACAGGGGGCGCACGGAGTCATGACGTCCAGCAGGTGGACGGCCCACGCGCCCGTCATCGCCCTCATGGTCCGTCATGTTTCCGCCATATGTCCGCAATGCGAACACGGGCTCCCGATAATGCATTTGACTTGTCCAAGTCAAGGTCTGTCTTTTCTCGCAAACCAGTAGTCAAATGGCGTCACTTGACTACACGCGTATAACAGCGCGCGGACCTTCCTTGACAGGGATCCCCCCTTTCCGCGCGCACGGGCGCGTGCGTGGGAGGACATCAAGTGAGCAGTAGATCCTGGACGTATCGGACGGTCGCGACCGTCGTCGCCCTGGCCGCGGCCTCGGCGACGTACACCACGTTCGCCGTGGCGCAGGCCGCCGAGAACGGCGCGGCGAAGGCCCCGGCGGTCGACCGCCGTGACCCGCAGCCGGCGAAGGCCAAGGAGCACGACTTCGACGGACCGCTCAGCAAGACGCAGGACGCCCAGCGCGAGGAAGCCCTCAAGCAGGTCATATCGGGCAAGGCGACGGTCAAGGACCGCAACGGGTCCAAGGTCGTCCAGCTCAAGAGCCGCAAGGGCAGCAGCAAGTACGTCGAGCTGAGTCGCGAGAAGACCGACAAGATCTTCACGATCCTGGTCGAGTTCGGTGACCAGGTCGACGCCCGCTACGGCGGCACGGCCGGCCCGCTGCACAACCGGATAGCCGCGCCCGACCGGACCAAGGACAACTCCACGGCCTGGCAGGCGGACTACAACCAGAAGCACTTCCAGGACCTGTACTTCGGCACCGGCAAGAACACCGAGTCGCTGAAGAAGTACTACGAGAAGCAGTCCTCGGGCCGCTACTCGGTCGAGGGCGAGGTCACCGACTGGGTCAAGGTCCCGTACAACGAGGCCCGTTACGGCTCCAACAAGGCCTCCACCGGCGCCTGGTACGCGGTGCAGGACGGCGTCAACGCCTGGGTCGCCCAGCGCAAGGCGGCCGGCGCCACCCCGGCGCAGATCAAGGCGGAGCTGGCCACCTTCGACCAGTGGGACCGCTACGACTACGACGGCGACGGCAACTTCAACGAGCCCGACGGCTACATCGACCACTTCCAGATCGTGCACGCCGGCGAGGACGAGTCCGCGGGCGGCGGCGCACAGGGCGAGGACGCCATCTGGGCCCACCGCTGGTACGCCTTCGGCACCGACGCCGGCGCCACCGGCCCGGACACCAACAAGCTCGGCGGCACCCAGGTCGGCGACACCGGCGTCTGGGTCGGCGACTACACCATCCAGCCGGAGAACGGCGGACTCGGCGTCTACGCGCACGAGTACGGCCACGACCTCGGCCTGCCGGACGAGTACGACACCTCCAACACCGGTGAGAACTCCACCGGTTTCTGGACGCTGATGTCCTCCGGTTCCTGGCTGGGCACCGGCCGCAAGGCCATCGGCGACCTGCCCGGCGACATGAACGCCTGGGACAAGCTCCAGCTGGGCTGGCTCGACTACGACGTCGCCGCGGCGGGCCGCAAGTCCAGCCACACGCTGGGCGTCGCGGAGTACAACACCAAGAACGCCCAGGCGCTCGTGGTCCAGCTGCCGGAGAAGAAGGTGACCACCGAGGTGGTCGCCCCGGCCGAGGGCGCCACGCAGTGGTGGAGCGGCAGCGGCAACGACCTGCGCAACACGCTCACCCGTGACGTCGACCTGACCGGCAAGTCCTCCGCCGCCCTGACGATGGACGCCTGGTGGGACGCCGAGCAGGACTACGACTACGCGTACGTGGAGGTCTCCACGGACGGCGGCGCCAACTACACGCCCGTGGACGGCACGCTGGCCGACGGCACCGCCATCCCGCGTGACGGCAGCGGCAAGCCCGCGCTGACCGGTACGGTCGCCTCGTACCAGAAGCTGACGTTCCCGCTGGACGCCTACGCCGGCAAGAAGATCAGCCTGCGCTTCCGCTACGCCACCGACGGCGGCGTGGCCCAGAAGGGCTTCACGGCCGACGAGATCAAGGTGACGGCCGACGGCGCCGCGCTCTTCTCCGACAACGCGGAGAGCGCCGACCCGGCCTGGAAGGCGAACGGCTTCTCGCGCATCGGCGCGTCCATCAGCGACGACTACGCGCAGTACTACATCGCCGAGAACCGCCAGTACGTGTCGTACGACAAGACCCTCCAGGTCGGCCCGTACAACTTCGGCTTCACGAAGACCCGTCCGGACTGGGTGGAGCACTACGCGTACCAGAACGGCCTGTTGATCTGGAAGTGGGACACCTCCCAGATGGACAACAACACCACCGCGCACCCGGGTGAGGGCCAGATCCTCCCGGTGGACTCGCACCCGACCCCGCTGAAGTGGGCCGACGGCACCGTGATGAACGCCCGTCTGCAGAGCTTCGACTCGACCTTCAGCACCTTCCGGACGGACGCGATCACGCTGCACAAGGCGGACGTCGCGGTCAAGATCAAGTCCCGTCCGGGCGTCTCGGTCTTCGACGACCGCAAGTCGACGTACTACGACGCCTCGACCCCGCTGGCCGGTGTCAAGATCACTGACACCAACACCTCGATCAAGATCGTCAGCGAGCCGAAGAACGGCTCCACGATCAAGGTGAAGGTCGGCCCCGCGGCTAAGTAGCCGAGTTCTAGCAGGTCAGACGCGTATCGGCGGCAACCCCTGGCGGGTTGCCGCCGATCGTGTTTAGGTGCCTCCTGTGCTCTTCTTATTGACACCGACCTCGACACCGACGCACACGGGGGTGTGACCGCATGGCCGCAGGAGGCTTCTGCAAGCTGCCCGACGGCATGGTGGTGGTGGCGCTGAACCTGCCCCGCCCCCCGGCCCGGGAGGGCCTCCCGGGGCCCGTTCCGGACGTCCGCGTCCTCGTCCACGCCCGCAACCGGGCGCGCGCCCTGACCAGGCTGCGCAACCTGGGCCTGCGCGCCGTCTACCTGCGCGGCAACGCCGCTCCGCCGACCCCGGACGAGATCACGGCGGTCCTGCACCATCCCGACGGCCTGATATGGCGCACCCCGCCGGGCGGCGGCGTCCCGGCCGGCGTCACGGCCGGGCCGGAGCTGTGGCGCCCCATCCGGTCCCTGCTGGGGAGCGCGGCCGCGTAGGGCCGCCGCTCAGTACGCCTCGACGACGCGCACGTCCTCCTCGGTGACCACGCCGTCCAGGATGCGGAACGAGCGGAACTGGAACTCGCCCAGGCCGTCGGCGTCGGCGGTGGAGACCAGGACGTAGTGCGCGCCCGGCTCGTTCGCGTAGGAGATGTCCGTGCGGGACGGGTACGCCTCCGTCGCCGTGTGGGAGTGGTAGACGACCACGGGCTCCTCGTCGCGGTCGTCCATCTCGCGGTAGAGCTTGAGCAGGTCGCCCGAGTCGAACTCGTAGAACGTGGGGGACATGGCCGCGTTCAGCATCGGGACGAAGCGCTCGGGGCGGTCCGTGCCCGCCGGCCCCGCGACGACGCCGCAGGCCTCGTCGGGGTGGTCCTTGCGGGCATGGGCGACGATCTGGTCGTGCAGGGCCCGGGTGATGGTCAGCATGGTCGCCAGGATAGGCAACCGGCCCGGAGCCGCGCGGTGGCGTCCCGGCAGCCGTACGGCGGGCGGTCGGCGGGCGTGCGCCGGGCGGCCGGCGGGCCGTGCGGAAAACGGCGAGCGGGCCGTCGCGCACCGGTGGACGGTGCGCGGCGGCCCGCTCGCGGGCGTCCTGGGCGGCTGCCGCAGGGGGCGCCACGAGTGCTCCCTGCGGCCGGCCCTCCCGGGGACGGCCCGCGTCCGGTCAGCCGACCTTCTCGAGCTCCGGCTCGCGCCGGTCGGTGATCTGCGGGTTGCGGCTCTTGAGGACCGCCCAGCCGACGCCGAGGGCGGCGGCCCAGCCCGCCATCACGTACAGGCACACGCGCGAGTCGGCGTCGTAGGCGATCAGGCCGGTGACGAAGAGCAGGAACACGATGGCCACCCAGCTGAACGCGGAGCCGCCCGGCGCCGGGAAGCTGGACGCGGGCAGCCGGCCCGCGACGACCGCGCGGCGGTACAGCACGTGGCTGATCAGGATCATCAGCCAGGTCCAGATGCCGGCCGCGGTGGCCACCGAGGTGACGTAGCCGAAGGCCTTCTCCGGGACGACGTAGTTCAGGACCACGCCGATGCCCATGAACAGCATGGACACCGTGATGCCGAGGGCCGGCGTCTTCGTCGACGACAGCTTGCGGAAGGCCGCCGGGGCCTCGCCGCTGTCGGCGAGGTTGCGCAGCATGCGGCCGGTGGAGTACATGCCCGAGTTGCACGAGGACAGGGCCGCGGTCAGCACGACGAAGTTGACGATGCCGGCACCCGCCGGGATGCCGATCTTCGCGAACGCCTCGACGAACGGCGAGACGCCCGGCGCGAACTCGGTCCACTTCACCACGCACAGGATGACGGTCAGCGCGCCGACGTAGAACAGCGCGATGCGCCAGGGCAGCGTGTTGATCGCCTTCGGGAGCGTCTTCTCGGGGTTCTGCGACTCGCCCGCCGTGACGCCGACCAGCTCGACCGCGAGGTAGGCGAACATGACGCCCTGCAGGGTCATCAGGGACGAGCCGACGCCCTTGGGGAAGAAGCCGTCGAAGGCCCACAGGTTGGAGACCGCGGCCGTGTCGCCGGCGCTGCTGAAGCCGAAGGTGAGGACGCCGAGGCCGATGACGATCATGCCGATGAGCGCGGTGACCTTCACCATCGAGAACCAGAACTCCAGCTCGCCGAAGAGCTTCACGGAGATCAGGTTGACCCCGAACAGGATCACCAGGAACACCAGCGCGGTCACCCACTGCGGGACGGCCGGGAACCAGTAGTTGACGTAGATCGCGGCGGCCGTCAGCTCGGCCATGCCGGTGACGACCCACATCAGCCAGTAGGTCCAGCCGGTGAAGTAGCCGAAGAACGGGCCGAGGAACTCGCGCGAGTACTCCGCGAAGGAGCCCGAGACCGGGCGGTAGAGCAGCAGCTCGCCCAGCGCCCGCATGATGAAGAAGATGATCCCGCCCGCGAGGGCGTACATCAGGATGAGACTGGGACCGGCCTTGGCGATGTTCGCCCCGGCGCCCAGGAAGAGCCCGACGCCGATGGCGCCGCCGATGGCGATCATCTGGACCTGGCGGCTGCCGAGTCCGCGTTCGTATCCCTCTTCGGGAGTGTCAGTGACAGCGGTGTCAGTGACCTTCTCAGAGGTCATGTGTGGTGCGCCTTTCTCCATGCCGAACCGGGCCTCTCGTCGGTCCCGGATCGGGTTTCGATCCCCCCGGATTGATGGAGCGGTGCCTGGCCGGCGATCAACCGGCTCGGTGGCGCACCCGGCCGAACATACGGGTGGTGTTCGCCGGGCGGTCGTGAAGATTTATCACGCCCGCAATATCGGTCACCCGGCAGGCCTGTGGCGCAGGACACAAGAAGAAGCGGATGAACGAGACACAAAGAGGACACTCCCGGCCGCCGCGGTAATGCGATCGTTATCCGGATTTGAGCGTCCTCTGAGCGAACAAAAGTGCGGACGAACTACGGCATAAGGGTCGTCACCAGGGTCTCCTGGAGCCCGCCCAGCCACAGGTACGCCATCACCATCGGCTTGCGCGGGTCCTCGTCGGGCAGCCGGTAGAGAAGGTCGGTGTCGTCCTCGTCGGTGATCTCCAGCCGGGAGCCGATCGCGAGCCGCAGATCGTTCAGCGCGCGCAGCCAGGCCTGCGACTCCTGCGGCGACAGCTTCAGCACCGCCCCGCCCGCGTCGGCCGCCTCCGCCGCCAGCGCGTCCAGCGAGCGGACCACCGTGAGGGCGTTGTCGCGCTTGCCGGCCCGCAGGTCGTTCTCCGTGTACCGGCGGAACTCGGCCGAGTGCGCCTTCTGCTCGTCGGCGCCCCGCGCGCCCTTCGCGCCCTCGGGGTCCGTGTACGCGTCCGGGAAGAGCCTTCTGAGCACCGGGTCGGCGGGCGGCTCGCTCGGCCCTTCGGCGAAGAGCTCGGCGAGCGGGTCGTCGGAGGCGTCCTCGGCCGGGCCGGGCCCGATCAGCTCCAGGAGCTGCACGGCCAGCGACCGGATGATGGAGATCTCGACGTCGTCGAGCGCGACGGCCGCGCCGCCGCCGGGGAGCGGTTCGAAGTGTCCAGGCATAGGAGGGCAGGCTACTTCCGGTCCTGCTGCAACGTGGCCCACAGGCCGTAGCCGTGCATGGCCTGCACGTCGCGTTCCATCTCCTCGCGCGAGCCGCTGGAGACGACCGCCCGGCCCTTGTGGTGGACGTCCATCATGAGCTTGGTGGCCTTGTCCTTGGAGTACCCGAAGTACGTCTGGAAGACGTACGTCACGTAGCTCATGAGGTTGACCGGATCGTTGTGGACGATCGTGACCCAGGGGACGTCCGGCTCGGGAACGGCGAAGACCTCCTCCGCCGGCTCGGTGCGTTCGGTCTCAAGGGGAGCGGGTGACGTCACACCGTCCATGCTGCCACGGCGCACTGAAATCGTCACACCGACGAAAAGGGGGTAGCATCCCCTGCCATGAACACAGCGGACCTTGGGCTGCCGGTGGAAGTTCCGTCCACGGCGCTCTTCACCGACCAGTACGAGCTGACGATGCTGCAAGCCGCGCTGAAGGCGGGCACCGCCGAACGGCGCAGCGTGTTCGAGGTCTTCACCCGGCGCCTCCCCGAAGGCCGGCGCTACGGCGTCGTCGCCGGCACCGGGCGGGTCCTGGACGCCGTGGAGAACTTCCGCTTCGACACCGACGTCCTGCGCTTCCTGCGCGAGCGCGCCATCGTCGACGACGAGACCCTGGACCGGCTCGCCCGGTACCGCTTCTCGGGCGACATCTGGGGCTACCCCGAGGGCGAGGTGTACTTCCCCGGCTCGCCGATCCTGCGCGTCGAGGGCACCTTCGCCGAGTGCGTCCTGCTGGAGACCGTGATCCTCTCCATCCTCAACCACGACTCCGCCATCGCCGCCGCCGCCTCCCGCATGTCCTCCGCCGCGGGCGACCGCCCCCTCATCGAGATGGGCGCCCGCCGCACCCACGAACTCGCCGCGGTCGCCGCCTCCCGCGCCGCCTACATCGGCGGCTTCGCCACCACCTCCGACCTGGCCGCCGGCTTCCGCTACGGCATCCCCACCGTCGGCACCAGCGCCCACGCCTTCACCCTCCTCCACGACAGCGAGCGGGACGCCTTCCGCGCCCAGGTCGACTCCCTCGGCCGGGGCACCACCCTCCTCGTGGACACCTACGACGTCACCGAGGCCGTCCGGCTCGCCGTCGAGGTGGCCGGCCCCGAACTGGGCGCCGTCCGCATCGACTCCGGCGACCTCCTCCTCGTCGCCCACCGCGTCCGCCGCCAGCTCGACGAACTCGGCGCGACCGGCACCCGCGTCATCGTCACCTCCGACCTCGACGAGTACGCCATCGCCTCCCTCGCCGCCGCGCCCGTGGACGCCTACGGCGTCGGCACCCAGCTGGTCACCGGCTCCGGCCACCCGACGGCCTCCATGGTCTACAAGCTCGTCGCCCGCGCCGGGTCCGACGACCCGGCCTCGCCCCTCGTCCCCGTGGCGAAGAAGTCCTCCGGCGGCAAGACCTCCGTCGGCGGCCGCAAGTGGGCGGCCCGCCGCCTGGACGCCCACGGCGTCGCCGAGGCCGAGGTCGTCGGCACCGGCGCCATGCCCGCCGAACTCGCCGACCGCCCGCTGCTCGTCGAACTCGTCAAGGGCGGCTCCGTCGTCGCCCGCGAACCCCTGGACGCCGTCCGCGACCGGCACCGGGCCGCCCGCGCCGGCCTGCCCCTGTCCGCGACCCAGCTCTCGCGCGGCGAACCCGTCATTCCCACGGAGTATGTCCACGACCGGTCGGGTAGCTAGGTCCTGTCCGGAGCTGCGCCCGGCGACCGCCGGGCGCAGCCCCCTCCCGTACGACCGGCAAAGTCTCTAGGCTCGATTACTTCACCCTCCCCCGCGCTCTGCGGAGCCGGGGACCGCCATCGAAGGACACCGCCCATGCGCCGCGCCTTGATCGTCGTTGACGTGCAGAACGACTTCTGCGAAGGGGGCAGCCTCGCGGTGGCCGGCGGCGCCGACGTGGCCGCCGCGATCACCGAGCTGATCGGACAGGCCCCCGCCGGATACCGGCACGTCGTCGCCACCCGCGACCACCACATCGCGCCCGGCGGCCACTTCGCCGACAACCCCGACTACGTCCACTCCTGGCCCGCGCACTGCGTCGCCGGCACCGAGGGCGTCGGCTTCCACCCCAACTTCGCCCCCGCCGTCGCCTCCGGCGCCGTCGACGCCGTCTTCAGCAAGGGCGACTACGCGGCCGCCTACAGCGGCTTCGAGGGCGCCGACGAGAACGGCGTCACCCTCGGCGACTGGCTGCGCGCCCGGCAGATCGACGAGGTGGACGTCGTCGGCATCGCCACCGACCACTGCGTCCGCGCCACCGCCCTGGACGCGGCCCGCGAGGGCTTCCGCACCCAGGTCCTGCTGGACCTGACGGCCGGCGTCGCCGAGAACACCACCGACCGGGCCCTGGCGGAGATGCGCGCGGCGGGCGTGGAGCTGACGGGAAAGCCTGTCGTCTGATCGTCTGACCCACCCCCGGGACCGGTGCCTTCTCCGAAGACGCACGCACCCGCGTCTCGCTCCACGACCACGCATCGTCCACCATGTGGGATCGCATTCCGGAAGGCGGACCGGGAATCGATACGATGAGCCCATGGTTCTGAACGACGTGAGCACGAAGACGCCGGGCGCACTGCTCGTGGCGCGGCTGCACGTCGACCTGTGCAGGCTCGCCAGCGCCATCTGTTGACGCTGTACCCGCCGCCGTACGGCCGAGAGCCGATGGGGGCACCGCCCCCGCGGGCGCAGCCGAGCGCGGGGGAGTCCCACCCGCACGTAACCGCGCTGCCCACACCATCCGACAGGAGCCCACAGCCATGGCCATCGAGGTCCGCATCCCCACCATCCTCCGCCAGTACACCGACGGTCAGAAGGCGGTGGAGGGCAGCGGTGACACCCTCGCCGACCTGTTCACCGACCTCGAGACCCGGCATGCGGGCATCCACGCCCGCATCGTGGACGACGGCAAGCTGCGCCGCTTCGTGAACGTGTACCTCAACGACGAGGACGTCCGCTTCGTCGACGGCATCGACACCAAGCTGACCGACGGCGACACCGTGACCATCCTGCCGGCCGTCGCCGGCGGCATGGCCTGATCGGCCGCCGACCCCGATGCGCTACGACTCCCCGCTGGCCGCGGTGGGCAACACCCCCCTGGTGCGCCTGCCGCGGCTCTCGCCGTCCACCGACGTCCGCATCTGGGCGAAGCTGGAGGACCGCAACCCCACCGGCTCCATCAAGGACCGTCCCGCCCTGCACATGGTCGAGCAGGCGGAGAAGGACGGCCGCCTCACCCCCGGCTGCACGATCCTGGAGCCGACGAGCGGCAACACCGGCATCTCCCTCGCCATGGCGGCCCGCCTCAAGGGCTACCGCATGGTCTGCGTGATGCCGGAGAACACCTCCCGGGAACGCCGGGACCTGCTCGCCATGTGGGGCGCCGAGATCATCTCCTCCCCGGCCGCGGGCGGCTCCAACACCGCCGTGCGCGTCGCCAAGGAACTGGCCGCCGAGCACCCCGACTGGGTGATGCTCTACCAGTACGGCAACGCCGACAACGCGGGCGCCCACTACACCGGCACCGGCCCCGAGATCCTCGCCGACCTGCCCTCCATCACCCACTTCGTCGCCGGCCTCGGCACCACCGGCACCCTCATGGGCGTCGGCCGCTACCTGCGCGAGCACAAGCCGGACGTCAAGATCGTCGCCGCCGAGCCGCGCTACGACGACCTCGTCTACGGCCTGCGCAACCTCGACGAGGGGTTCGTGCCCGAGCTGTACGACGCCTCCGTCCTCACCACCCGCTTCTCGGTCGGCTCGGCGGACGCCGTCACCCGCACCCGCGAGCTGCTGCGCGAGGAGGGCATCTTCGCCGGCGTCTCCACGGGAGCGGCCCTGCACGCCGCGATCGGCGTCGGCAACAAGGCCGTCAAGGCGGGCGAGAGCGCCGACATCGTGTTCGTCGTGGCCGACGGCGGCTGGAAGTACCTCTCGACGGGCGTCTACACCGCGGCCACCACCGAGGAGGCCATCGCGACAGTCCAAGGCCAGCTCTGGGCGTAGGCGGGCCTAGGCCAGGTGCCGGACCCGGTCCCACAGGGCCGGGTCCACCGCGCCGACCCGGCGCCGGAAGTCCCGCAGCCGCACCTGGCGCAGCTCGTCCGTCTCCAGATAGCTCGGCCGCCCGTGCGCGTCGCCCACGGAGCCCGGCGGGAGCGGGATCACCCCGGGCCGCTCCTCGTGGTACTTGCTGGTGATCTTCACGACGGTCACCCGGTCACCGCGCACCACCAGCACCAGACACGGCCGGTCCTTCCCGCCCGGCCCGTCCTCGAACGGCACGTCCGCCCACCAGATCTCCGCGGGCTTCGGCCGCCCCGCCGGGCCTCGGTCACGGGCCGGCCGACCCTTCGGACGGGTGGTCGAGCGACCTGCCGGACGGTCCGCGCGCCGACCGGGCGGTCGGTCCCCGGGCCGCCGCGGCCGCCGCCCCCGTCCCCAGCCGTCCACCACCGTCGCGATCAGCGCGAGAAGTACCACGGCCGCGAGCGCGAGCCACCAGGACGTGTGCATACGATGACGTTACCGGCGTGCGACTTCCGCCGCGCGCCCTCTCCGCACCCCATGCGCCGCCGGTCCAGCCGAACCGGTGACACCACAGGTGAGTTCGCCCACAACAGCCCCTGGTGGAGGAGCGACCCGAGGTTTTGCGCCTTACGCTCGACGGACCGCACGACCCCTGTCGCCCCCTTTGACGATCACTCGTTCAACGGTCCGCCCCTCGGATCCCTTCCGGTACTTCTCGGTCACCCGCCAGCGGAGGATTCTGCTTTATGAAGCTCACCGTCGTCGGCTGCTCGGGGTCGTTTCCGTCCGCGGAATCGGCCTGCTCGAGCTACCTCGTCGAGGCCGACGGCTTCCGGCTGCTTCTCGACATGGGCAACGGCGCCCTGGGCGAGTTGCAGCGCCACTGCGGTCTGTACGACCTCGACGCGATCTTCCTGAGTCATCTGCACGCCGACCACTGCATCGACATGTGCGCCTACTTCGTCGCGCGCTACTACCGGCACGACGGCGGACGCTGCGACCCGATCCCGGTCTACGGCCCCGAGGGCACCGAGCACCGCCTCACCACGGCCTACGCCGACACGCCCTCCGCCTCCTCGATGAGCGAGGTCTTCGACTTCCACACGGTCAAGCCGTCCACCTTCGACGTCGGCCCCTTCACCGTGCACACCGAACGCGTGGCGCACCCGGTCGAGGCCTACGGCATCCGCGTCGAGCACGGCGGCCGCTCGCTGACCTACTCCGGCGACACCGGCGCCAGCCCCGCCCTGGAGGAACTCGCCCGCGACAGCGACCTGTTCCTGTGCGAGGCCGCCTTCACCCACGGCAAGGAGAGCATCCCCGACCTGCACCTCAACGGCCGCGAGGCCGGCGAGGCGGCGAGCCGGGCGGGCGCGCGCAAGCTCGTGCTGACCCACATCCCCCCGTGGACGGACCCCCAGGTCAACCTGGCCGACGCCCGGACGACCTTCGCGGGCCCGGTCGAACTGGCCGCGCCACGGCAGACGTACGAGATCTGATCCCCCGCACGCGGACGAAGACCCCCGGAGCGGTTCAGGCGGGTTCTATTGATCCCCGCAACACCCTGGAGTTCAGGGAGTTGCGGGGATCGTGGATTTTGAGGTGCTGAAGGCGAAGTTCTTCGAGGCGCTGGATCGGGAGGACGGCGGCATCACCGCTGCCGCTCGCGCAGTCGGAGTGAACCGCAATACGGCGTTCGGATGGGCCCGTCAGGCTGGTGTCCGAGGTCGCGGCAAGCCCGGCACATCCGGGCATCCCGGTCGGGCGGAGTACGAGCGGCTGCGTGCGGCCGGAGTCCATCGCCGCGATGCCGCCGCGCAGGTCGGCGTCCACGAGCGCACCGCTCGGGACTGGGACCAAGGGATCCGGCAGATCGGCCACTCGCGCCTGCATGCAGACGGCCGCCTGATCGACTATACGACCGGTGTGATCACCATCGTTACTGCCGCGTCGAAGCCGTCCGTTGCCGCGGTCGAGGCCGGGCTGCACCCCCGTTTCCTCACCGTGGCCGAGCGGGAGCTGATCGCCGACATGCGCCGTGAGGGCCGCTCGCTGCGCGCGATCGGACGGGCACTCGGCCGGCCGGCCTCCACCGTCAAGCGTGAGATCGACGCCCGTGCGGTCAACGGCGTCTACCGGCCGCACCAAGCCCAGCGGGCATGGGCGAAGAGCCGGTCGCGTCCAAAGGACTCCAAGCTGGCCCGGGAAGGAGCGTTGCGCGACTTCGCTACGGCCAAGCTCCAGGAACGCTGGTCGCCCGAGCAGATCTGCCACGCTCTGCTCATCGAGTTCCCCGACGACGAGAGCATGCGCGTGAGTCCGGAGACGATCTACCAGGCGGTCTACGTCCAGGCCCGCGGCGGACTGCGCCGCGAGGTCGCCCTGGCGCTGCGCACCGGACGCACCCGCCGCAAGCCCCACCGCAGCCCGGAGCAGCGCACTCGCCGCTTCGTCGACGAGATGGTGATGATCTCCGAGCGGCCGCCGGAGGTCGAGGACCGGGCTGTTCCTGGCCACTGGGAAGGCGATCTGATCGTCGGCCCCCGCAGCGAGAGCGCGATAGTGACCCTGGTCGAGCGCTCCACCCGCTACGTCCTGCTCGGACATCTGCCCGGCGGGCACACGGCCGAGGAAGTCCGCGATGTGCTGGTGCCGCTGATCCAGACCCTGCCCGAGCACCTGCGTGGCTCGCTGACCTGGGACCAGGGCTGCGAGATGGCCGCGCACAAGCAGTTCACCGTGGCCACCGGCGTGCCAGTCTACTTCTGCGACCCCCACTCGCCCTGGCAGCGCGGATCGAACGAGAACACCAACGGCCTGCTGCGGCAGTACTTCCCCAAAGGCACCGACCTCTCCGCGCACAGTCCCGCAGACCTCGAACACGTTGCCCAGCAACTCAACGGCCGGCCACGCAAAACGCTCGGCTGGAGAACCCCAGCCGAGCGCCTGCGTGATCTACTGACGGCCGCATAAGCCATCAGGTGTTGCGAGGACCCCGAGAATCCGCCTTCAGGGCTCCGGGGGTCTTCGCGTGTCCGTGTCCGTGGACGAGGTCTCCGTCCACGCCGGCGTCTACGCCTTCGTGAGGTCCTCGACCTCTTCCTCGGGCTCACGGCCCGGGGTGGGCAGGTTCCACTTCGTGATCGCGAAGCGGAAGACCACGTAGTAGATCGCGCCGAAGACCAGACCGATCGGGATGATCAGCCACGGCTTGGTGGCCAGGTTCCAGTTCAGGGCGTAGTCGATGAAGCCCGCGGAGAAGGTGAACCCCGCGTGCACGCCGAGCGCCCAGGTGATCGCCATCGACAGGGCGGTGAGCACCGCGTGGATCGCGTAGAGCAGCGGGGCGATGAACATGAACGAGAACTCGATCGGCTCGGTCACGCCCGTCACGAAGGACGTCAGCGCGAGCGAGATCATCATGCCGAGGACGGCCTTGCGGCGCTCGGGGCGCGCGGTGTGGGCGATGGCGAGCGCGGCGGCCGGGAGACCGAACATCATGATCGGGAAGAAGCCGGACATGAACTGTCCCGCACTCGCGTCACCGGCGAAGAAGCGGGTCAGGTCACCGTGCACGACGGCGCCGGCGGAGTCCTTGAAGTCACCGATCTGGAACCACGCCACGGAGTTGACGAACTGGTGCATGCCGACCGGGATGAGCGCGCGGTTGATCAGACCGAACAGACCCGCGCCGACGGTGCCGAGACCGGTGATCCACTCGCCGAAGTTGGAGATGCCGTCACCGATCGGTTCCCAGACCAGGCCGAAGAAGACGCCCATGGCCGTGCCGACGAAGGCCATGATGATCGGCACCAGACGACGGCCGTTGAAGAAGCCGAGCCAGTCCACCAGCTTCTTGCGGTGGTAGCGCTGCCACAGCACGGCGGACAGCAGACCCATGATGATGCCGCCGAAGACACCGGGGTTGTTGTAGGTCGCCGCTATGTCCGCGCCCGCCTGGACCTTCGCCTCGGTCACGGGGAACGCCTTGAGGACGTTGCTGTAGACCAGGAAGCCGACCAGGGCGGCGAGCGCGGTGGAGCCGTCCGCCTTCTTGGCGAAGCCGATCGCGACACCGATGCAGAACAGCATCGGCAGGTTGTCGAAGATCGCACCGCCGGCCGAGGCGAACACCTCCGTGACCTTGTCGGGCAGGTGCAGCTTGTGCGCGATGTCCGGGACTCCCAGCCGCAGCAGGATGCCCGCCGCCGGCAGCACGGCGATGGGCAGCTGAAGGCTTCGGCCGACCTTCTGGAGGCCCTGGAAAAGGCCCGATCCCCGCTTCTTCGCGGGGGCCGCCGTGGGCGCGGTGGCGGTGCTCATAGACTTCCTCCATCGGTGATGGTCTACACCACTGAGTGGTGTAGACCATGTTCTAGCACGATGGTGGCGATATAAGGAACCCGTCAAACGTGCAACCGAAGAACTACGCCCCGTGCCGGATCTCGGACGCCCGCCCCGTCTCCGCGGGCCTCCGCTCAGGCCTTGGTGACGTCCTCCCGTTCCTCCTCCGGCTCCCGCCCCGGCGTCTTCAGGTCGAACCGCGTGATCGCGAACCGGAACACCGCGTAGTAGACGACGGCGAACCCCAGCCCGATCGGGATCATCGCCCACGGCCGCGTCGCCAGATTCCAGTTGATGACGTAGTCGATCAGCCCCGCCGAGAAGCTGAACCCGTCATGCACGCCCAGCCCCCACGTCACCGCCATCGACGCACCCGTCAGCAGCGCGTGCACCGCGTACAGCAGCGGCGCCACGAACAGGAACGAGTACTCGATCGGTTCCGTGATGCCCGTGACGAACGACGTCAGCGCCACCGACAGCATCAGCCCGCCGACCTCCTTGCGCCGCCCCGGCCGCGCACAGTGCGTGATCGCCAGCGCCGCCGCCGGAAGCGCGAACATCATGATCGGGAAGAACCCCGACGTGAACTGGCCCGCGTTCGGGTCGCCCGCGAGGAACATGTTGATGTCACCGTGCACCTCCGTCCCGTCCGGCTTCGTGTAGCTGCCGAACTGGAACCAGATGGGCACGTTCAGGAACTGGTGCAGCCCGATCACCAGCAGCGCCCGGTTCGCCAGACCGAAGATCCCCGCACCCCACGAACCCAGCCCGCTCAACCAGTCGCTGAAGCTCTCCAGGCCGTCACCGATCGGCGGCCACACCCACAGACACAGCGAGGCGAACGCGATCGCCACGAACGCCATGATGATCGGCACCAGGCGCCGCCCGTTGAAGAACCCGAGCCAGTCCACCAGCTTCGTCCGGTGATACCGCTGCCACAGATAAGCGGTCAGCAGACCCATCACGATCCCGCCGAACACCCCCGGATTCTGGTACGTGAAAGCCCCCACCGTGTTGTCCGTCGCCTGACACCCGATGTTCGGGATGACCTTCGAACCCGGCCCGCAGTCCTCGGGGAACTGTTGCAGCACGTTGTAATAGACAAGGAACCCGGCCACCGCCGCCAGCGCCGTCGAACCGTCCGCCTTCTTCGCCATCCCGATCGCCACACCGACGCAGAACAGCATCGGCAGCCCCAGCGAACCGTCGAGCAGCGCCCCGCCCGCACCCGCCATCACCTTCGACACGTTCGTCCAGCCCAGCCCGTCGTCCCCGAACACATCAGGCTGGCCGAGGCGGTTGAGGATGCCGGCCGCCGGCAGCACCGCGATCGGCAACTGCAGACTGCGACCCATCTTCTGCAGACCCTGGAACGCGCGCTGCCACCGCAGGCGCGCCGGGCTGACGTCGGTCTGCGCGCTCTCGGCACTCATCGTTTGGCGACCGCCTGTCAGGTGGTGTAGACCAGCTACGGACGATTGGGCTGCTGTGACGTCATCCTCGGACACACACCGCGCAATCGCTCGCGAAGATGGGCCAACTGTGGGTTACTGCGACAAAGCGGTTCAGCCAAGAATTGCGGCGCGCATCAGGGAATCAGGGAGCGGAACATGGCCACCAAGGCTGAGAAGATCGTCGCCGGACTCGGCGGCCTCGACAACATCGAAGAGATCGAAGGCTGCATCACCCGCCTGCGCACCGAGGTCAACGACCCCTCGAAGGTCGACGAAGCCGCCCTGAAGGCCGCCGGCGCCCACGGCGTCGTCAAGATGGGCACCGCCATCCAGGTCGTCATCGGCACCGACGCCGACCCCATCGCGGCGGAGATCGAAGACATGATGTGACGAGCCCCCCGGCTCGCCCCAGGGGCTCCCCCCACCGCGGGAGGAGCCCCTTCCGCATGTGCGGCTAGGCTCAGCGCCATGTCTCGAATCGACGGCCGCACCCCCCAACAGCTCCGCCCCGTCACCATCGAACGCGGCTGGAGCAAGCACGCCGAGGGCTCCGTCCTCGTCTCCTTCGGCGACACCAAGGTCTTCTGCACCGCCTCCGTCACCGAAGGCGTCCCCCGCTGGCGCAAGGGCAGCGGCGAAGGCTGGGTCACCGCGGAGTACTCCATGCTCCCCCGCGCCACCAACACCCGCGGCGACCGCGAGTCCGTCCGCGGCAAGATCGGCGGCCGCACCCACGAGATCTCCCGCCTCATCGGACGCTCGCTGCGCGCCGTCATCGACTACAAGGCGCTCGGCGAGAACACCATCGTCCTCGACTGCGACGTCCTCCAGGCCGACGGCGGCACCCGCACCGCCGCCATCACGGGCGCCTACGTCGCCCTGGCCGACGCCGTCACCTGGGCCCAGGGCAAGAAGCTCATCAAGGCCGGCCGCCAGCCCCTCACCGGCACGGTGTCCGCCGTCTCCGTCGGCATCGTCGCCGGAGTCCCGCTCCTCGACCTCTGCTACCAGGAAGACGTCCGCGCCGACACCGACATGAACGTCGTCTGCACCGGCGACGGCCGCTTCGTCGAGGTCCAAGGCACCGCCGAGGCCGAGCCGTTCGCCCGCGACGAACTCAACTCCCTTCTCGACCTCGCCGTTTCCGGCTGCGCCGAACTCACCGCCCTCCAGCGCGCGGCACTCGACGCCCTTCCGGAAAAGTAAACGGCACGCCGGGAACGCGGCGGGCACGGGCAACCGGCCCGCCCTCCGGCGCGTCTTCGCCAGTGCACCGACGGGGTCCTCCTGGGCCTGACAACGGGAGGAACCACCGATGACCACGGCCGCCGGCCCACGCACCCACCGCGCCCTCATCGCCGCCGCCACCGCGGCCGCCGCCCTCGGCCTGGCCCTCACGGCGACCGGCTGCGCCGCCGTCGACAAGGCACTGGACTGCGTCCAGACCGCCGACTCCATCGCCGACAGCGTCACCGACCTCCAGCAGGCCGTGCGCAACGCGGCGAACGACCCCACCCAGACCCAGGAGTCCCTGACCGCCATCGAGAACGACCTCGAATCGATCGGCGACAAGTCGGACAACGCCGACGTGAACAAGGCCGTCGACCACCTCCAGGCAGCCGTCGCCAACGTCCGCACCGCCATCGAGAACGGCGACGAGACCCCGGACCTCAGCCCCGTCACCGACGCGGCCGGCGAACTCACCAAGGTCTGCACACCGTAGGGACGGCCCACGGCACTGGGGATACTGGGCGCATGACCCGCCTGATCCTCGCCACCCGCAACGCCGGAAAGATCACCGAACTCAGGTCGATCCTCGCCGACGCAGGACTGCCCCACGACCTCGTCGGCGCGGACGCCTACCCCGACATCCCCGACGTCAAGGAAACCGGCGTCACCTTCGCCGAGAACGCCCTGCTCAAGGCCCATGCCCTCGCACAGGCCACCGGCCACCCGGCCGTCGCCGACGACTCCGGCCTCTGCGTCGACGTCCTCAACGGCGCCCCCGGCATCTTCTCGGCCCGCTGGTCCGGCCGACACGGCGACGACCGCGCCAACCTGGACCTCCTCCTGGCCCAGCTCTCCGACATCGCCGAGGAACACCGGGCCGCGCACTTCGCCTGCGCCGCGGCCCTCGCCCTCCCGGACGGCACCGAACGCGTCGTCGAGGGCCGGCTGCGCGGAGTGCTGCGCTTCGCCCCCGCGGGTGCGGGCGGCTTCGGCTACGACCCGATCCTCCAGCCGGACGGCGAGACGCGCACCTGCGCGGAACTGACACCGGCGGAGAAGAACGCCATCAGCCACCGGGGCAAGGCCTTCCGGGAACTGGTGCCGGCGGTACGGGAACTGCTGGGCTGAGGAGTGTCCATCAGCAAGGTCCGGATTGCGGAAGCCGCAAGTCGGACCTCGCTGATGAAGGTGAGTGCGGCCTGAGGGATTCGAACCCTCACGGGATTGCTCCCAGCGCGCCCTAAACGCGAGGCGTCTACCAATTCCGCCAAGGCCGCTCACACGGTCGTCAAGCTCGACCGGCGGCCCTCAGTGTACGGGGCCACGCCCGACCCGGCGAGTGGGTCCTGCCCTTCCGGCGACGCCACGGCTCGGCCGGCGCGGGGCGGTGAGGGCACAGGCGGCGCGGTTTTCCGAGCGCCGAGTGACGAACCGTCTGCCTGACGGTCCCGCTGGGGATGTGAAGCGGCCCGGGTCGGGGGTCCGGCCCGGGCCGTCCGTGCGGGGGAGGGGGCCTCAGATGCCCAGGTCCTTGATGATCTTGGCGACGTGGCCGGTGGCGCGGACGTTGTAGAGGGCTCGTTCGACCTTGCCCTCCTCGTCCACCACGACGGTGGAGCGGATGACGCCCATGTACGTCTTGCCGTAGTTCTTCTTCTCGCCGAACGCTCCGTACGCGTCGAGCGCGGTCTTGTCCGGGTCGGCCAGGAGGGTGACCTTCAGGGACTCCTTGTCACGGAACTTCCCCAGCTTCTCGGGGCTGTCCGGGGAGATGCCGAGGACGTCGTAGCCGGCGCCGGTCAGCAGTTCGAGGTTGTCGGTGAAGTCACAGGCCTGCTTGGTGCAGCCTGGGGTCAGCGCGGCCGGGTAGAAGTAGACGATGACCTTGCGGCCCTTGTGGTCCGACAGGGAGACCTGGTTGCCGTCGGCGTCGGAGAGGGTGAAGTCGGGGGCCACGTCCCCGGGCTGGAGTCGCTCGCTCATCGGGCCAGCCTAACCGGGGGTCCTGACAGTGCGGCGGCGCGCGGAGCTGACAGACTGTCCGGGACTGGGATCGCAGAACAAGAATCGGCTGACTTCGGAGGCCTTACCGTGGCGGAGACGTCGGACACCAGAACCCCGGCGCAGATCGAGGCGGACATCAGGGCCCGCCGCGAGGTGCTGGCGGAGACGCTGGACGAGATCGGGGTGCGGGTGCACCCGAAGACCATCGTCGGGGACGCCAAGGCCAAGGTCGTCGCCAATGTCGATCACACCTTGGGCCGGGCCTATGTGCAGGTCAACCGGGTCGTGAGCGAGGTGCGGGCGCAGTTCGTGGACGAGGACGGCGCACCCCGGCTGGAGCGGGTGGTGCCGGCGGCGCTCGTCGTCGTCGGGGTCGTGGGGCTGCTGGCCCTGGGGGCCCGCCGGCGCCAGGGCTGACCGGGTCCGGGACCGCCCCGGACCCGCCCGCTCACGGATCGGCTCCGGGCAGGTAGGTTCAGTGCTGTGAGCGCCAAGAGAGACGACCTCGATCCCCGGCACGACAAGCTGCCCATCCGGATGCTGCACGACCGTGTGCTCGTGCGGCAGGAGACCGGCGAGGGCGAGCGGCGTTCCGGTGGCGGCATCCTGATTCCCGCCACCGCGGCCGTCGGCCGCCGGCTGGCGTGGGCGGAGGTCGTCGCGGTGGGGCAGAACGTGCGGACGGTGGAGCCGGGGGACCGTGTGCTGTACGACCCGGAGGACCGGGCGGAGGTGGAGGTGCGGGGCGTGGCGTATGTGCTGATGCGGGAGCGCGACCTGCACGCCGTCGCCGCGGACCGGTTCGAGGGGTCGGAGGACTCGACGGGGCTGTACCTCTGAGCCGACGGTGGCGGAGCCCTCCGGGGCGACGACGGAGAAGGGGCTGGTGACCGCGGTCACCAGCCCCTTTCGTGTTTCCTTCGCTATCGTCGAAGGCACCCGACGAGACGCGCCGTACCGGGATCCGCAAAGACGACGCACGCACTGTCCTGTGTCAGTCGTCGTTCCGGAGGTGCCCCATGGCCTGGGTTCTGCTCGTCGTCGCCGGTCTGCTGGAGGTGGGCTGGTCGGTGGGGATGAAGTTCACCGAGGGGTTCACCCGGCTGGTGCCGAGTGTGTTCACCGGCGCGGGGATCGTCGCGAGCATGGTGCTGCTGTCGTACGCGGCGCGCTCGCTGCCGATCGGGACGGCGTACGGGGTGTGGGTGGGGATCGGTGCGGCCGGGGCTGCGGTGGTGGGGATGGCGGTGCTGGGGGAACCGGTGACCGCCGCCCGGATCTTCTTCGTCTGTCTGCTGCTCGTCGCCGTGGTGGGGCTGAAGGTCACCGGAGGCCACTGACCGGAAGCCACTGACCGGAGAGCGCCGTACTCCGCTGGTCGCCGCCGTCCGCCCGCGCGGAACGGGCGCGGACGGACGGGCGGGCGGCGGGCGGTCGCTAGTCGCGGCGGACGGGTGTGAGCTGGGGGCCGACGGTGGTGCCTCCCGAGTTGCCGGGGTCGCCGGTGGCGCCGCCGTCGGTGGCGCCGGCCGCTGCGCCCCCGCCGTCGGTCCCGCCGGAGTCGGCGCCGGAGGTGGCGCCCCCGGTGGTGGGGCTGCCGCCGGTCGCGCCGGCCGAGGTGGCACCGGTGTTCGTGCCGCCGTTGCCGGTGGCGCCGGAGGTGGTGTCGCCGTTGGCGCCGCCGGTGGTGTGGGCGCCGCCCGTCTGCCCCTGGGTCTGGCCCTGCGTCCGGCCCTTGGTGGCGTCGCCGGAGGGGGTGCTGCCGGTGGACTCGTCGTCGCCGGGCTCGTCCGAGGAGGGCGGGGTGGACGGGTAGGCGGACTCCTCGCCGCCGTCCTGGATCTGGAGGTTGAACTCCGAGGCCGGGGTGCCCTTGAGGGCGTTCCTGGTGAACTGGGCCCAGATCTGGGTGGGCGCGCCGCCGCCGTTGATGCGGTCGAGGCCCATGGCGCCCTTGAGGGACTTGTGGTGGGCGGTCTCGGGATCCTGGCCCATGACGGCGACGACGGTGGCGAGGTCGGGGGTGTAGCCGGCGAACCAGGCGGCCTGGTCCTCCTCCGCGGTGCCGGTCTTGCCGGCGGCGGGCCGGCCGGCGGCGAGGGCCTCGGTGGCGGTGCCGTTCTCGACGACGCTGCGCAGGACGGAGGTGGTGGTGTCGGCGGCTTCGCGGCTGACGGCCCGGGTGGCCTTGTACGCGGGCAGCTCCATCACGTCGGCGCCGTTCTTGGTGACCTTGCCGATCAGGGTGTAGGCGCCGTGCTTGCCGTGGTTGGCGAGGGTGGCGTAGGCCTCGGCCATGTTCAGGACGCTGGCGTTGGCGGTGCCGAGGGCGATGGAGGGGTAGGGCTGGAGGTCGGGGGTGGTGGCGGGCAGGCCGAGGTCGATCGCGGTCTGCTTGACCTTGGCGGGGCCGACGTCGACGGCCATCTGCGCGTACACCGTGTTGACGGACTTGTCGGTGGCGGTGCGCACGTTGATGTCGCCGTAGTTGACGTAGTCCTCGTTCTCGGGGGCGTAGGAGGGCCCGGACCAGCCCTGGACGGGGCGTTTGTTGGTGCCGTCGTAGACCGTGTTGGGCGTGATCTGCCGGCGGTCCTGGGTGGTGGAGTCGTTCTGGACGGCCGAGGTGAAGACGAACGGCTTGAAGGTGGAGCCGACCTGGAAGTCCTGGCGGGTGGCGTTGTTGGTGTACTGCTTGACGTAGTCGACGCCGCCGTACATGGCGAGGATCTTGCCGGTCTTGGGGTCGACGGCGGCGCCGCCCGCGCGGACGTAGGAGTCGACCTTGCGCTTCTTCGGGTCGAGCTTCGACATGAGCTTGTCGTTGACGGCGTCGACGAAGGCCTTCTGCTTGGCCCTGTCGAGGGTGGTGGTGATGCGGTAGCCGCCGCTCTCCAGCTCTTCCGAGGTGACGATCTTGTTGTTCTTGAGGTGGTCCCTGATCGCGTTGACGAGGTAGCCGCGCTGACCGGACATGCCGTTGTCGGCGCCGGACGTCTCCTTGGGCGCGGGGAACTTCATGCCGCTGCGGGCGGTCTGGCTGAGCCAGCCCTTGGTGACCATGCCGTCGAGGACGTAGTTCCAGCGGGCCTGGGCGGCGGCCTTGTTCTCGGGGTGCGCGATGACGTCGTACTCGCTGGGCGCGTTGACCAGTGCGGCCAGGTAGGCGCCCTGGGCGGCGGTGAGCTTCGCGGCGTCGACGCCGTAGTAGGCCTTGGCGGCGGCCTGCATGCCGTAGGCGTTGCGGCCGAAGTAGCTGGTGTTCAGGTAGCCCTCGAGGATCTCGTCCTTGGACTTCTCGCGGTCGAGCTTGATGGAGATGAAGAACTCCTTGAACTTGCGCGTGACGGTCTGTTCCTGCGCGAGGTAGTAGTTCTTCACGTACTGCTGGGTGATGGTGGAGCCGGACTGCTTGCCCTTGCCGGTGGCGGTGTTCCAGCCGGCCCGCAGCATCGCCTTGGGGTCGATGGCGGACTCGGTGTAGAAGTCGCGGTCCTCGGCGGCCAGGACGGCGTGCTGGGCGTCCTTGGAGATCTGGGAGAGGTCGACGTTCTCGCGGTTGACGGTGCCGTCGCGGGCGATCTCGGTGCCGTCGGCGTAGAGGTAGACGTTGGACTGCTTCATGGCGAGTGCGTTGGCCGGCGGGATCTTGACCATCGAGTAGCCGAGGAAGAACAGGCCGACGACCAGCAGGACGCCGAGGACGAACGTGCCCAGCACCATGCGCCAGGTGGGCAGGAGGCGGCGCAGTCCGGTGCGCTTGGGTCGCTTCACCTTGTTCTCGCTTCCCCCGTCACCCGCCTCGGGCTTTCCTGGTGCCCAGCCTTCGGTCGGCTGCTGCGGCTGCGGATCGTCACTCATGTGCTGCAGGACTCCTGATTTCGCGTGGGTACGTTCCCGTACGCCTCGTAAGCCTCGTACGCCTTCTGCGCCCCCTGTTGAAGACTCTCGCACCCTGCGTTCCGTTCCCGACAATCGGCGCGTGTTTGTGCCGGAAATCGCGTGGCGCGCGACGGCGGCGGCGCACTAGGCTCCTGCGCTTCGGTGCCGACGGGGGCACCAGGGGTGACTCGTGGGCGAGGAGGAGGGTTGCCTTGGGATCGGCGCGGTTGTACGCGGCCGTCGCGGTGGGGAGTTTCCGAAGGTACGCGACCTATCGGGTGGCCACGGCCGCGGGGGTGTTCACCAACACGGTTTTCGGCCTGATCCTCGTCTACACGTATCTGGCGTTGTGGGACGCGCGGCCGCATCTGGGCGGTTACGACCAGTCACAGGCGGTGACCTATGTGTGGCTGGGGCAGGCGCTGTTCGCGACGCTGGCGATCCAGGGCGGCGGCTTCGAGGCGGACCTGATCGAGCGCATCCGCACGGGGGACGTGGCGGTCGATCTGTACCGGCCGGCGGATCTCCAGGCGTGGTGGCTGGCGGTGGACGTGGGGCGGGCGGTGTTCCAGCTGGTGGGGCGCGGCGTCGTGCCGTTCGTGTTCGGCGCGTTGGTGTTCCCGACGGCGTTGCCGCGTGATCCGGCGGTGTGGGCGGCGTTCCTGGCGGCGGTGGGGCTGGCGATGGTGGTGAGTTACGGGATCCGGTTCCTGGTGGCGTTGAGCGGGTTCTGGCTGCTGGACGGGACGGGAGCGATGCAGACGCTGGTGGTGACGGGGATGTTCTGCTCGGGGATGGCGTTGCCGTTGAACGCGTTCCCGCAGCCGTGGGGGGAAGTCGTGGCGGCGTTGCCGTGGGCGGCGCTGTTGCAGATGCCGGCGGACGTGCTGATGGGCGAGGTCGATCCGTGGTCGGCGTTCGCCTTCCAGGCGGTGTGGGCGGTGGCGCTGCTGGCGGTGGGCCGGCTGGTGCAGCGGGCGGCGACGCGGCGGGTGGTGGTGCAGGGTGGGTGACGCGGGCCGGCTCGCGGAGGGGCTGCGGGCGTACCGGCTGATCGCGGGGATGTGGATCCGCTCGACGCTGGCCTACCGGGTGTCGTTCGTGATGACGGCGCTGGGCGGCCTGCTGGTGACGGGGCTGGATTTTGTCGCGATCTTGCTGATGTTCTCGCAGGTCGACGCGCTGGGCGGTTACTCGTTGCCGGAGATCGCGTTCCTGTACGGGCTGTCGGCGATGTCGTTCGGGCTGGCGGATCTGGCGATCGGCTCGGCGGGCCGGCTGGGGACGCGCGTGCGGGACGGGACGCTGGACACGCTGCTGGTGCGTCCGGCGCCGGTGCTGGCCCAGGTGGCCGCGGACCGGTTCGCGTTGCGCCGGGTGAGCCGGATCGTGCAGGGGGCGGTGGTGTTCGGGTACGCGCTGGTGGCGACGGACGTGGCGTGGTCGGCGCCGAAGGTGCTGCTGGTGCCGGTGATGCTGCTGAGCGGCGGGGCGATCTTCGCGTCGGTGTTCGTGGCGGGCGCGGCCTTCCAGTTCGTCGCGCAGGACGCGGCGGAGGTGCAGGCGGCGTTCACGTACGGCGGCCAGACGCTGTTGCAGTATCCGCCGACGGTGTTCGGCACGGAGCTGGTGCGGGGGGTGACGTTCGTGTTCCCGCTGGCGTTCGTCAACTGGGTGCCCGCGTCCTATGTGTTGGGGCGGCCGTATCCGCTGGGGCTGCCGGGGTGGGCGGCGTTCGCGCCGCCGCTGGTGGCGGCCGTGTGCTGTGCGGCGGCGGGGCTGGCGTGGCGGGTCGGACTGAGGTCGTACCGGAGCACGGGGAGTTGAGGGTGACGGTGTCGGAGAGTGCGTTCATCGAGGTGGACCGGGTGGAGAAGGTCTTCGACGTGCGTCGCAGGACCGGTTTCCTCAAGCGGGAGCTGCGGCGGGTGCGGGCGGTCGACGCGATCTCGTTCCGGGTGGCGCGGGGCGAGATGGTCGGGTACATCGGTCCGAACGGGGCCGGCAAGTCGACGACGATCAAGATGCTGACGGGGATCCTGACGCCGAGCGGGGGCCGCCTGCGGGTGGCCGGGATCGATCCGTCGCGGGAGCGGACGCGGCTGGCGCACCGCATAGGCGTGGTGTTCGGGCAGCGCACGACGCTGTGGTGGGACCTTCCGCTGATCGACTCGTACCGGTTGATGCACCGCATGTACCGCATCCCGGACGGCCGTTACCGGGAGAACCTCGACCGGCTGGTGGAACTCCTGGACCTGGGCGCGCTGTTGGAGGTGCCGGTGCGCCAGCTGTCGCTGGGGCAGCGGATGCGCGGCGACATCGCGGCGGCGCTGCTGCACGATCCGGAGGTGCTCTACCTGGACGAGCCGACGATCGGTCTGGACGTGGTGTCCAAGGCGCGGGTGCGGGAGTTCCTGCGGGAGCTGAACGCCGAGCGCGGTACGACGGTGCTGCTCACGACGCACGATCTTCAGGACATCGAGCAGTTGTGCTCGCGGGTGATGGTCATCGACCACGGTCGGCTGGTGTACGACGGCGCGCTGGCGGGGCTGCACGAGGCGGGCGAGAGCGAGCGGACGCTGGTGGTGGACCTGGAGCGGGAGCTGCCGCCGATCGAGGCGGGGGAGGCGGCGCGGGTGGTGAGGGTGGAGGGGCCCCGTCAGTGGCTGGCGTTCCCGGCGTCGGCGTCCGCCGCTCCGCTGGTGGCGCACATCGCGGCGCGCTACCCGCTGGTGGACCTGTCGGTGCGGGAGCCGGACATCGAGGCGGTGATCGCCAAGATGCTGTACGGGCCGGGGAGTTCGGGCGGTACGCCGTCGCAGCGGCGCACCGTAGTGCCGGGGACCGCGAACTCGTAGGCTGCTGACATGACCGACGACGCAGTCCCGGATTCCCCGGACGCCCCGGACGCCCCGGACCTTCGTGCCTCCGACGCCGATCGTGAGCGGGTCGTCGAGGTGCTGCGGGACGCCCTCGCCGACGGCCGTCTCGACATGGCGGAGTTCGAGGAGCGGCTGGAGGAGACGTACCGGGCGCGCACGTACCGGGAGTTGGCGCCGATCACCCGGGACCTGCCGGCCGCCGGGGTCGTCCCGCCGCCGGTGGTCCCGCTGCACAAGGAGCCCGCACGCGGCGGGGGCCCGGACGGGCGGATCGTGGGCGGCGGGGGGTCGTCGTGGGCCCTGGGGGTGATGTCCGGCTTCCAGCGCAAGGGCCGCTGGACGGTGCCGCGGCGTCTGAACTGCGTGGCCTTCTGGGGCGGCGGGGAGATCGACCTGCGGGAGGCGGACTTCTCGGCGGGCGAGGTCGAGATCACCTGTGTGGCGGTCATGGGCGGGATGCAGATCGTCGTGCCGCCGGGCGTCGAGGTCGTGGTGCGCGGTGTCGGCGTGATGGGCGGGTTCGACCACCGGGAGAGCGGGGTGCCGGGCGATCCGGGCCTGCCGCGGGTGGTTGTCACGGGGTTCGCCTTCTGGGGCGGGGTCGGCATCGAGCGCAAGAAGACGCGGGCGGCCCGGCAGCAGGAGAAGCGCGACCGCAGGGCGGCCCGGCATGAGCCGCACGCCGCCCTCCGGGACGAGGCGCACGACGCGCACCGGCCCGTGCTGGAGGGGCGGCACGACCTCCACCACGACCTCCACCACGACCTCGGCCTGCGGCCGGAACGGCAGCGCGAGGAACGCCGGGAGCGGCGGGAGGGCCGCGACCGCCAGGGCGACCGGGATGGCCGGGGCGGCGGGGAACGGTACGTCGAGGACTGACGGTCGCCCCGGCCCGGGGCCGTGGCCGGGGCCGGTGCGGTAATCGGCGGGCGTCCGCCGCGGTGCGTGGGCCGCTGCCGCTGCCGCTACAGCCGGGCCGGTGCGGAGGCGGTCAGTTGCGCCAGGTCCAGGGTGCGGGCCATCTCGCGGTAGCCGCGGTCGTCGGGGTGCAGATGGTCGCCGGAGTCGTACTCCGGGCGCAGGCCGCGCGGGTCGTAGGGGTCGCGCAGCGCCTTGTCGAAGTCGACGACCTCGTCGAACACGCCGCCCGCGCGGATCGCCCGGTTGACCTGCTGCCGTACCTCCTCCCGGGCGGCGCTGTAGCCGCGGTGGCCGCGGAACGGCATGAGGGTGGCGCCGACGGCCTTGATGCCGCGCGCGTGGGCGCGGTCGACGAGGGTGCGCAGGCCGGCCACGATCGCCTCCGGGGCGGCGGGTTGCGTGCCGCGCAGGATGTCGTTGACGCCGAGGTCGATGACGACGGCCTTCACGCGGGGGCGGTCGAGGACATCGCGGGTGAAGCGGTTCAGGCCGGAGGCGCCGCGCCGCGGGTCGTCGGCGAGGAGCCGGTTGCCGCTGATGCCGGCGTTGACCACGGCGTAGCGGGGTGCGGAGCCGTCGGCGGCGCGGGCGGAGCGGAGCCGGTCGGCGAGGACGTCGGGCCAGCGGTGGTTGGCGTCGGCGGTGGAGGTGACGCCGTCGGTGAGGGAGTCGCCGAACGCGACGACGGTGCCGTCGGCCTCGTCGCCGAGGACGTCCAGCGCGGTCAGGTAGCGCCAGTAGGGGGTGGTCCCGGTGAACGCGGCGCCGCTGGTGTCCTCGGTGGACTCACCTTCGGCGACGTAGCTGGTCTGCCGGGCGCGGGGGTGGTAGGTGACGGGCCCGGCCGAGGTGGGGGAGTAGACGCTGACCAGGACGTCCGTGTCGGCCGGGACGACGACGGCGACGGGGTCGCTGACGGTCTGCCCGCCGGCCGGGACGACGACGGAGGCGGCGCCCCCGAAGGAGAGCCGGCGCAGGGTGCCGGGGTCGGCGGCCGGGCCGTCGTCGTGGGCGGCGACGGCGAGCGTGGCGTGGGTGACGGTGAGGGGGCGGTCGCCGTAGAGGTTGGACAGGGTGACGCGGGCGGCGCTCCCGCCGACGCCGGTGTGCACGACGTCGCGGACCGTGCGGCCCGCCGTGCCGCCGGCCGCCGTGCCCGGTTCCGCGCCGGCCGGGGCCGCGGTCCAGGCGCCCACCCAGACGCCGGTGGACACGGGGGCGGCGCGGTACGGGCCGCGCCCCGCGGCGACGGCGCCGGGCGCGGGCCGGTGGCCGGGGCCGTGCTCGGCGGCGGCTGTGACGTAGATCGCGGCGGACAGACCCAGGACGAGGGCGACGATCGCGGACAGCAGGGCATAACCATGATGCTTGGCGGTCATGCGGGTGCGTGTCTCCTCGTGCGCGGGGAGCCCGTGGCTCCCGATCGGTGCAGGAGTTCGCCCTCGATCTCCCCGCTCTGACAGACGACGGGAACTCCTGTTCCGTTCCGGGAGTCGGTCAGGAAGGGACAATGTGCGCGGGATCACCGAACGGGTGGAGCAAATGGAACGTACCGAAGCGGCAGCACCGGACGCGGCCCCGTCCTACCGGGCCATGACCTCCTTCACCCCCGCGGACCAGGAGAAACAGCGCGGGGTACGGCAGATGAAGCTCACCGCGGCCGGGCTGCTGCTGTTCGTGGCGGTGGTGTACGTCCTCGCCGAGTGGGCCTCCCACCGGGGCGCGGGCCCCTGGGCCGGCTATGTGGCGGCCGCCGCGGAGGCGGGCATGGTCGGCGCGCTCGCCGACTGGTTCGCGGTCACGGCGCTGTTCCGTCACCCGCTCGGCCTGCCCATCCCGCACACGGCGATCATCCCGAACAAGAAGGACCAGCTGGGCGTCTCGCTGGGCGAGTTCGTCGGCGAGAACTTCCTCTCCGAGGACGTGGTGCGCGGGCGGCTGCGCTCGGTGGGCATCGGCACCCGGCTGGGCGTCTGGCTGGCGGATCCCGCCCACGCCGACAGGGTGACGGCCGAGCTGGCGACGGCGCTGCGCGGCGCGCTGACGGTGCTGCGCGACTCGGACGTGCAGGCGGTGGTGGGGGAGGCGATCACCCGGCGCGCCGACGCCCAGGAGATCGCGCCGGGCATGGGAAAGCTGCTGGAGCGGATCGTGGCGGACGGCGGCCACCGGCGCGCCGTCGACCTGGTGGTGGGGCGGGCGCACGACTGGCTGGTGCTGCACGCCGACTCGGTGATGGACGCCGTGCAGGGCGGCGCGCCCGGCTGGACCCCGCGGTTCGTCGACAAGAAGGTCGGGGAGCGCGTCTACAAGGAGCTGCTGCGTTTCTGCGCGGAGATGCGGGACATGCCCTCCCACCCGGCCCGCGGGGCCCTCGACCGGTTCCTCACCGACTTCGCCGCGGATCTCCAGTCCGACACGCAGACCCGCGCGCGGGTGGAGCGGCTCAAGGGCGAGGTGCTGGGCCGGGGCGAGGTCCAGGACCTGATCGCGTCCGCCTGGACGGCCGTCCGCTCGATGATCGTCGCGGCGGCGGAGGACGAGCGCAGCGAGCTGCGTCTGCGGGTGCGGGCCTCGCTGCTGTCGCTGGGGGCCCGGATGGCGACGGAGCCCAAGGTGCAGGAGAAGGTCGACAGCTGGGTCGAGGGGGCCGCGGTGCACGTCGTCACGACGTACCGCAAGGAGATCACCTCGCTGATCACCGACACGGTGGCGAGCTGGGACCCCGAGCACACCACCCGCAAGATCGAGGCGAACATCGGCCGGGACCTCCAGTTCATCCGCATCAACGGCACGGTGGTGGGCTCACTGGCCGGCCTGCTGATCTACACCGTGGCCCGGGCCCTGGGCGCCTGACCCCGGCACGGACGCCCCCGGCAGCGGGCCGCGCGGCCCTCGTCCCGTCGACGCGGCGGCGCGGACGCCCGTGACCCGGCGGTGGTGCGGACGTCCGTGGCCCGGCGGTGGCGCGGGCTGTGCGGGGCGTCCAGGTATGCGGGGCTTGAAGGCGCTGGTCGCGGGAACACGGACCGCGTCGCTCGACGAGGAGCGTGCGTGCCGAGGAGGGAGCCCATGACCAGCGCCGAAGCTGCCGTGCCGGCCGAGAGAGACCGCACGATCACCACAGACATCCCCGCCCGCCTGGACCGGCTGCCCTGGTCGCGCTGGCACTGGACCATCGTCTTCGGACTGGGCACCGTGTGGATCCTGGACGGCCTGGAGGTCACGGTCGTCGGGAACATCGCGAGCCGGCTGTCCGAGCCGGGCAGCGGCCTGCCCATCACCTCCGGGCAGGTCACCGGCATCGCGGCCGCGCTGTACGTGGCCGGCGCCTGCATCGGCGCGCTCTTCTGGGGCCGGCTGACCGACAAATGGGGCCGCAAGAAGCTCTTCATGATCACCCTCGCGGTGTATCTGGCGGCCACCGCCCTGACCGCCGTCTCCTTCGACACCTGGTGGTTCCTGCTCTTCCGCTTCCTCACCGGCTTCGGCATCGGCGGCGAGTACGCGGCCATCAACTCGGCGATCGACGAGCTGATCCCGGCGCAGTACCGGGGGCGCGTCGACCTCATCATCAACGGCAGCTTCTGGCTGGGCGCGGTCGCCGGTTCGCTGCTGTCGATCGTCGCGCTGAACACGGACATCTTCGCGGCCGACGTCGGCTGGCGGCTGACGTTCGCCCTGGGCGCCGTCCTCGCCCTGGTCATCCTCCTCGTGCGGCGGCACGTCCCGGAGAGCCCACGGTGGCTGCTGATCCACGGCCGCGACCGCGAGGCCGAGGAGATCGTCACCTCCATCGAGAAGCAGATCGAGGAGGACAAGGGGGAGCGGCTGCCGCGCGCCGAGGGCGAGCTGACGATCCACCAGCGGCGCAGCGTGTCCTTCGTCGAGATCGCCCGCACGGTGTTCTCGAAGTACCGTCGCCGCGCGGTCCTCGGCTTCTCCCTCTTCATCGGCCAGGCGTTCCTCTACAACGCGATCACCTTCGGCTTCGGCGCGATCCTGACGAAGTTCTTCGACGTGCCGAGTGGCAACACCGGCTACTACTTCGCCGTCATCGCGATCGGCAACTTCTGCGGCCCGCTGCTGCTGGGCAAGCTGTTCGACACGGTCGGCCGCCGGGTGATGATCTCCTCGACGTACCTGCTGTCGGGTCTGCTGCTGTTCGGCACGGCCTGGCTGTTCGACCAGGGCTCGCTGAACGCGACGACGATGACGGCCTGCTGGTGCGTGGTGCTGTTCTTCGCTTCGGCGGGCGCGTCGAGCGCCTATCTGACGGTCTCCGAGATCTTCCCGATGGAGACCCGCGCGATGTCCATCGCCTTCTTCTACGCCCTCGGCACGGCCGCCGGCGGCATCAGCGGCCCCCTGCTGTTCGCCAAGCTCACCGACACCGGCAAGGTCGGCGACACGGTCCTCGCCTTCTGCGTCGGCGCGACCCTGATGTGCCTGGCGGGCCTGGTCGCGGCGTTCCTGGCGGTCAACGCCGAACGGCGTTCCCTGGAGGACATCGCCAAGCCGCTGAGCGCGGCGGCGGCGAAGGCCAAGGGCGTGGCCGGCCGCGGCGCGAAGCCGGCCTGACGCGGCCCGGAGTCGGCCTGACGCGTCGCGGACCGGGGCGGGGTCCCCTGACCCGCCCCGGTCCGCCTACGCCCCCGTCGTCGATCCGGGCCGGACGATCATCAGGACCGTCACCGTCGCCCACAGCAGGTTGAACACGCCGGTGAACATGGCGAGCCGGACGGTCGTCGCCCGCGCCCCCCGCCCCTCGACGAGCACCTCCTGCCGCGGCAGCACCAGGATCAGCAGGACGCCTGCGGCCAGGACGGTCAGCACGATCGACGCGATCAGCCACGGGTCGCCCATCACCCCCATCGCGCTCGCGGTGGCGAACCCGAACACGGGGACGGCGATGCCCACGGCCGCGTACACCTGGCAGATGCGGTGCAGCAGCCGCACGGTCCCGGCCGCGCCCGTGTCCTCGGGCGCGGCCAGCGCCTTGCGCGCGGCGGGCGGGAACATGCTGGCGGCGACGGTCACGGGCCCGACGGCGACGATCGCGGCGAGGACGTGGAGGGCGAGGAGGAACTTGGTCACGCACCGACGCTAGACGGCACGAAGATCACGCGGAAGCGGCGGGAATGCCAGAGGCCGACGGATTCCCGCCACCGCACCCGCCCGACCGCCCGTCCCGCCGAACCCGCACGCGACCACGGCAGAACGGCCCACGTCCGCCCGTCCCCGCGCCGCGCACCCCCTCCCCGCCCCCGGTCGCAGGCTTGGCGAAATCCCGTCGGCTGCCTAGCATCGCGCCATGCACACCGTCGCCGTACTGGTCCTGGACGGGGTCGTCCCCTTCGATCTGTCCGCCCCGATCGACGCCTTCGGCTGGGCGCGGCTGCCCGACGGCCGCCCCGCGTACCGGGTGCGGGTCTGCTCGCCGGCCCCCTCCGGGGAGGTGAGCGCGGGGGCGTTCACCGTGCGCGCGCCGTACGGGCTCGAAGCGCTGGCCGAGGCGGACACGATCATCCTGCCCGGCGTCGCGGACCCGCCGCACGAGCTGCCGCCGGGGGTCGCCGAGGCACTGCGCGACGCGGCGGCGAACGGCACCCGGATCGCCTCCGTGTGCGTCGGCGCGTTCGTGTTCGCCGCGACGGGCCTGCTGGACGGGCTGCGCGCGACCACGCACTGGGCGGCGGCACGCGAACTGGCCCTGCGCCACCCGCGGGTGGAGGTGGATCCGAACGTCCTGTACGTCGACCACGGCCGGTTCCTCACCTCGGCGGGCGCGGCGGCGGCCCTCGACATGTGCCTGCACATGATCCGCAGCGACTACGGCTCGGCGATCGCCGCCCAGGCGGCCAGGATGTCGGTCATGCCGCTCGAACGGGAGGGCGGCCAGGCCCAGTTCATCGCCCAGGACCTGACACCGGCCCCGGCCGGCGCGACCCTGGAACCGCTCCTGGTCTGGCTGGAGGACAACTGCGGCGACGACCTGACGCTGGACCGGATCGCCGAGCACGCCGGCCTGAGCACCCGCACGCTGAACCGCCGCTTCCGCGAGCAGACCGGCACGACGCCGCTGCGCTGGCTGCACCGGGCCCGGGTCCGACGCGCCCAGTACCTGCTGGAGTCGACGGCCTACCCGGTCGAACGGATCGCCGCCCAGGCGGGCTTCGGCTCCCCGACGGCCTTCCGTGAATGCTTCCGCAAGGTCGCCGGCACCAGCCCACAGGGCTACCGGCGGGCGTTCCGGTCGAAGGAGAGCGCGGGAGCGGGAACAGGCGTTCCGGGACGGCCCACCGGCGCCCCCCGGGCGGACGCGACACGAGCCTGATCGGGCGTCGTGGTGTCAGGCGTCGGATTGCGTCAATCTCCTTGCGGCATCGCTGTGTTGTCGATGACGACGGCCGGCTGGTCGCTGTCCGAAGTCCGGGGTCCTGACCGAACCGGGGCACCGGCCTCGAATTGCGTCGAATTCAGCGACCAAACGTGAGGTATGTCATTCCTCGGCTGTGCTTGCTTAGTGACTGTGATGAACTTTGTCCGCTTGTGAGTCCCTGGTGAAGAGTTCGGCTGTGCTCATATCTTGCGACCCGGCCACTTGATCGAACATATCCAGGCGCGGCTCAACAGCGCCTGACGGGGGAGCAGTTCATATGAATACGCACGGGGGGAGACGTCGGCTGCGCACAGCCGGCGCGGTTCTCTGCGCAGCCTTGGCGCTGGCGACGGGCGCATCCCACAGCGCTCTTGCGGTGGGTGAACGGTCTGACGCCTCGTCCAGGGGAGCCGCCGAGGCCGCCGGGACCACCGACACGGGAAGAAAGGCCAGGACGCCCGCGGACGACGGCTCGGGCGAGGACATCAAGGCGCTGGCCGAGGCCGCGCGCACAGGCAAGCGCGTGGAGATCACCTCCCTTCGCGGCGAGAGCAGCGAGGTCTACGCCACCCCCGAGGGGCACCTGGAGGCACGCGAACACCTGCGCCCGGTGCGGACCCGGGTCGACGGTGTGTGGCGGGACATCGACACCACCCTGACCCGCGGAGCGGACGGAACGGTGGCGCCCAAGGCGGCGACCGTCGGCCTGACCTTCTCCGGCGGGGGGTCGGCCCCGCTGGTGCGGATGGCGAGGAACGGCCGCGAGCTGGCTCTGTCCTGGCCCGGTGAGCTGCCCAGCCCGGAGCTGAACGGGAACGCCGTCACCTACCCGGAGGTGCTGCCCGGCGTCGACCTGCGGATGACGGCACAGCAGGACGGGTTCACCCAGCTCTTGGTCGTCAAGTCCGCCGAGGCGGCGGCGAGCGCCGAACTGAATACCCTGCGCCTGAAGATGAACGCCGAGGGCATGCAGGTCAAGGAGACCGCCGAGGGCGGCCTGGCAGCGATCGACGACGGCGCCCGAAGCCCGGTCTTCGAGGCCCCTCGCCCGGTGATGTGGGACTCCAGCACCGAGGCCCCGGACACCACGTCAAAGTCTGCGTCTCCCGCCGGGTCCGCTCCGCAGGCGTCACCAGCCGCGCCGAAGCGCTCGACGGCCGCGGGCACCCGCCCCACGCCCGCCCCTGCCGCTTCCGCCGCCACCGTCGGTCCCGCCGAGTCCGAGGCCGTCGCCGCGGAGTCCGCGAACGTGGCGCCGGTCGCAGTGGACGTATCCGCCGGGCAGGACTCGCTCGTGCTGACGCCCGACCGCAGCGTGCTCAGGGGCAAGAACACGGTGTATCCCGTGTTCATCGATCCCCAGTGGTACTCCCCCAAGGCCTCGGCGTGGACGATGGCCTCCAAGTACTGGGCGTCCTCGCCGCAGTGGAAGTTCAACGGCGACCCGGACGCGGGCCTCGGCTACTGCAATTGGTCGTACTGCGCTCCGAACGACACCAAGCGGCTCTTCTATCGCATCCCCACCTCGAAGTTCGCCGGGCGGACCGTGCTGCAGGCGGAGTTCGTGGTCCGCAATACGTGGTCGGCGTCCTGCTCGGACCGCAGCGTCGAGCTGTGGCGCACCAAGGACATCTCCTCCGCGACGACCTGGAACTCGCAGAACGCGTCCGGTTTCTGGATCGACCACCTCAGGACGGCGTCCTTCGCCTACGGCTTCACCGGCTGTGCGGCGAAGGACGCGGAGTTCGACGTGAAGGCCGCGGTGCAGCAGGCGGCGGACAAGAAGTGGTCGACGATGACCTTCGGCATGAAGGCGTCGAGCGAGTCGGACGGATACGCCTGGAAGCGGTTCTCGGACGACGCCTACCTGCGTGTCCAGTACAACCGTCCGCCGTCGCAGGTCAAGACGGCTCAGCTGACCATGGAGTACGGCGGATCCTGCAAGGCGGCCGCCGGCGCCGCGCGCGTGCGTACGCTGGGCAAGATCTACGCCAACGACGTCACAGACCCGGACGGCGACTCCGTCTCCGTACAGTTCGCGGCGAGTTGGGATGCCGGTGACGGCAAGGGCGTGATCGCCCGTTGGAAGCCCGCCCTGACGACGGCGAAGAAGTCCGGCTCCGACTTCGTGCTCACCCTGCCGTCCTCCATCCCCACCAACAAGACGGTGAACTGGTACGTCCGCTCCTACGACGGCGCCCAGTACTCGTCGTGGTCGTCCACGGGCGCGACTGGCTGCTACTTCGTCTACGACACGAGCGTGCCCAAGGCGCCGACGATCTCCTCGGCCGCCTACCCGGCCTCGAACCCCGAGGACCCCGACGATCCCTGGTACGACGGAGTGGGCCAGTACGGCAACTTCACGGTCACCGGCGCGGTCTCCGACGTGACGAAGTACTGGTACGGCCTCAACGGCGACCCGGTCGCCGCCAACGCGATCGCGACGTCGGCCGGAGCGGCCAAGACCGTCCCCGTGCTGCCCCTCAAGCCGGGCCTCAACACCTTCACCGCACGCTCCTTCGACACCGCGGGCAACGCCTCCGAGATCCGCACCTACCAGTTCCGGGTCAAGGCGGGTCAGGTCGAACGGGCCGACTGGTCGATGAACGAGGCGGCCGGCGCCGGTCAGGCGGCGGGCACCGCGCCCGAGCAGGCAGCGACCCTGCGCAGCGGCCCCACACCGAACGTCGAGGGCCAGTTCGGCACGGCGGTGCAGTTCGACGGAGTCGACGACTACGCCGCCACCGACATCGCCACCGTCAACACCGACATCAGCTACTCCGTGTCCGCTTGGGTGAAGCTGTCCGCCATGCCTCCCGGATCGGCGGTCGTCGCTTCCCAACAGGGCAACCACAAGCCGGGCTTCGAGCTGTCCTACGCCAAGGCCGGCGACCGCTGGACGTTCACCCAGTACAGCGCCGACACCGCCACCGGCACCCCGGTCCAGGCCACGCAGGCCGCCGCCGGCGGGGTCAAGGCAGGCGAGTGGACCCATCTGGTCGGCGTCTACGCCGCCGGCGAGAAGCTGCTCAAGCTGTACGTCAACGGCACCCTGGCCGGTACGGCGGCCTACAGCACCCCATGGAACGCACGACGGGGCATGACGATCGGCGCCGGACTGGCCGGCGGCGCGCCCACGTCGTTCTTCCCCGGCGCCATCGACGAGCTGAAGACCTTCGAAAAGCCTCTGACGACCGCCGAGGTGTCGAGCCTGTACAGCTCGAACACGAGTGGCGGCCGTCCGGCCCGGATGGTCTTCCACATGGACGACGCGGCCGACGTGCCCGCGCTGAGCGGCCGGGCCGATGTGAACCCGGCCGTCCTCAAGGGCGGTGCCACCGCCGGCGCGGCCGGGGTGGACGGCAACGCGCTCACCCTGGACGGCACCGACGACTACGCCACCACGGGAACCCCACAGGTCAACACCTCCTACAGCTTCGCCGTCTCGGCCTGGGTGAAGCTGGCGAAGACCAAGCCGACCCACGCCGCGACCGTCGCCTCTCAGATCGGCGCCGTGGTGACGGGGCCGGAGCTGTACTACTCCAGCTCGTACGACCGATGGGTGTTCAACCAGCACAGCGCCGACACCGCCGACTCCACCGTGGTTCGGGCGGTCCAGCCCACGGGCACCACCGCGTACGGCGGGGAGTGGACGCATCTGGTGGGCGTGCAGGACACCGTCGCCCACACGCTCTCGCTGTACGTCAACGGGACTCTGGCCGGTACCGCCGTCCTTCCCTCGACCTGGTACGCCGGGGGCGCGGTACAGATCGGCGCCAGTGCCTTCGAGGGCAAGGCCACCTCGTTCTTCCCCGGCCAGATCGACGACGTGCGGCTGTTCGACCGACCGGTGTCGGCCGGTGAGGTGCAGCAGCTGTTCAAGCAGCGCGCGGTGGTCAAGGGCCGCTGGAAGTTCGAGACGGCCACCGGCAGCCCGCTGACGTCCCCCGACGCGTCGTCGGCAGGTAACTCCATGACCCTGTACAACGGAGCCCAGGCCGGCAAGGGCGGGGTCGACGCCGGCCTGGGCGGGGTCGACGGCACCGTCACGCTCGACGGCACGGACGACTACTCGGCCGCCGCGGTGGTGCCGGTGGACACCAGCGCCAGCTTCACCGTGAGCGCGTTCGTCCAGACGGCCGCCGTCCCGACGAGTCCGGTCACCGTCTTGAGCGCTCCGGGTTCCAAGAGGAGCGCTTTCGCGGTGCGCTACGAGCCCAGCGCCACCCCTTCAACCGATCCCGGCCGTTGGCGCATCGCCACGGCCGACTCCGACAGCGACTCGGCCGCGGTCACCGACGTCGGTAACGGCCTGTTCTACAGCCCCACCGACTGGAACCACGTGGCGCTCGTCTACGACGGTTTCTCCAAGGAACTCAGCCTCTACGTCAACGGTGAACTCCAGGAGACCGCCTGCGCCGACACCGACGGCGACGGGGCACAGGACGACGCGAGCTGCGCCGACACCGTCTCGTGGTCCGACAACGTACTGACCTACAAGGCGGCCAAGACCCTGCAACTCGGCCGGGACACGACCGGAGCCACGTCAGGCCAGTACTTCCCCGGTTCGCTCTCCGACGTCTGGATCTTCCAGGGCGCCCTGACGGAGACACAGATCGACCACCTCGCCGCCGGCCTGCCGGGCGTGGAAACGGTCGTACCCAGCGGCGACTGACCGGCACGGCAGCCCGGGGGCGGGACGCGCCGCCGATCGCGGCCCGTCCCGCCCCCCCCAGCCGACTTCTTCGCTCCGCCGTGCGCGGTTCCCCTCCGCCCCGGAGCACTCGAACGGGAGGAAGAAAGACCCCATGAAGACCAGATCACGCGAGAGAACGGTCCGGCCCTGGCGCCGGGTGGCCATCACCACGGCCGCCGTGCTGACCGCGACGCTGCTCCAGGCGTCGGGTGTACCGGCCGTCGCCCAGGGCTGGACCAAGCCGGCGCTGCCGAAGTCCGAGTCCCCGGTCGCGGGCGGTCCGGCGAGCAAGGCGCTGCCCCGCAAACTGACCAAGGGGCCCCGTACGCCCGCCGAGGCGCCCGCCACCAGGTGGCCCGAGGCGAACGCGGCGGCGGTGACGCTGCGCCCTGGGACGACGCGCGTCAAGGGACTCCCGCTCACCCTGGACACCAAGGTCAAGCGCTCCGCCGACGCGGCGACCGGCACCTACACCGTGACCTCGCTGCCCCGCGCGGCGGCGCGCAGGACGGGGGTCGACGGACCGGTCTTCACCCTGACCCCCGGCAGGGGCGGCGCACAGCATGCGGGCACGGTGCGTGCCGCACTCGACTACTCCTCCTTCGCCGGTCTGTACGGCGGCGGCTACGCGGACCGGCTGACCCTCGTCAGGTTGCCCGCCTGCGCGCTGACCACCCCACAGAAAGCACAGTGCCGTTCGGTCCAGCCCGTCGCGACCGTCAACGACACCGAGAAACAGACACTGAGGACGGAGGCCGTCCCCCTCAGCGCGAACACCGCGACCGTCCTGGCGGCGACCGCTTCGGCCGGCAGTGACAAGGGCGACTACAAGGCCACGTCGCTGTCCGCCTCGGCGACCTGGAGCACGGATCAGAGCAGCGGCTCGTTCGCTTGGTCGTACGACATGGCGGTACCGCAGGTGCCAGGCGGTCTGACACCGCAGGTCGGTCTGTCCTACTCCTCCGGCGGCATCGACGGCCGCACGGGAAACACCAACAACCAGGCCTCCTGGGTCGGCGACGGCTTCGACCTGTCGCCCGGCTTCATCGAGCGCAGCTACAAGGGGTGCGCGGACGACGGCGTCACCAACGCCGACGGCAACAAGCCGGGCGACCTCTGCTGGGCGTACGACAACGCGACGCTCTCGCTCAACGGCTCCGGCGGCGAACTGGTCCCCACCGGCGCCAACTCCTTCAAGCTGCAGAACGACGACGGCACGAAGGTCGACCGCATCTACGGCACCACGGCGGACGTCCGCTCCAACGGCGCCCGCAACGACGAGTACTGGCGGGTGACGAGCCCCGACGGGACGCAGTACTACTTCGGCTATAACCGGCTGCCCGGCTGGGCGAGTGGCAACGAGACCACCGACTCGACCTGGACCGTGCCGGTCTTCGGCAACAACTCCGGTGAGCCCTGCAACGCCTCCACGTTCGCGGCGTCCTGGTGCCAGCAGGGCTGGCGTTGGAACCTGGACTACGTGGTCGACCCGCACGGCAACGCGGTCGCCTACTACTACGACAAGGAAACCAACTCCTACGGCCGCAACCTCAAGGCGGCCGACGACACCCCCTACGTCCGCGGCGGCACCCTGGATCGCATCGAGTACGGGCTGAAGTCCACGGCCGTGTACTCGGCGAAGGCGCTCGCCAAGGTGAACTTCACCGACAGCGAGCGGTGCATCCCCGACAGCTCGACCACCTGCTCGTCCATCTCCACGGGCTCGCAGTACTGGTACGACACCCCGTGGGACCTGAACTGCGAGGCGGACACCGACTGCGACAAGGGCCGGTTCTCCCCGGCGTTCTTCACCCGCAAGCGGCTGACATCCGTCACCACCCAGGTCCTGGTATCGGGCTCCTACAGCAACGTCGACGGCTGGAAGCTCACCCACCGCTGGGGCATGGCCGACACCGACTACCAGCTGCTGCTCGACTCGGTCCAGCGCACCGGCTACAACGGCACGGCCTCGATTACCCTGCCGAAGATCACCTTCGGCTACACCCAGCTCGCCAACCGCCTCGACAAGATCGGAGACGGCTACGCCCCCTACATCAAGTCCCGGCTGTCCACCGTGGCGGACGAGTCGGGCGGCCAGATAGACGTCGGCTATTCCGAGCCGGTCTGTGACGCCACCGCGCTGCCCACCCCGGAGACCAACACCACCCGTTGCTTCCCGCAGTACATCGGCGGCAGCTCCACCGACGATCCCGACCGCCAGTGGTTCAACAAGTACGTCGTGAAGACGGTCACCTCCACCGACCGCACCGGCGGCGCCCCCGACCAAGTCACCATGTACGACTACCTGGACGGCGCGGCCTGGCACTACGACGATGACGACGGGATGACCAAGGAGAAGTCCAAGACCTGGTCGCAGTGGCGCGGTTACGGTCATGTGCGGGTGCGCACCGGCGGCCAGGGCGGCGCCTCGGCGATGAAGTCGCAGACCGACAGCTACTTCCTGCGCGGCATGGACGGCGACCGCAAGTCCGCCTCCGGCGGCACGAAGAGCGTGTCCGTCACCCTCGGCGCGGGCGAAGGCGACCCGATCACCGACCACGAGTCGCAGGCGGGCTTCGCGTACAAGACCGTCACCTACTCCGCTCCCGACGGCAAGGTCCTCTCCAAAACGGTGAACCGCCCCTGGTACAAGGAGACCGCGAAGAAGGTCCGAACCTGGGGCACCGTGACGGCCAACCTCACCGGCAACGACTCGAGCAGGTCCTGGACCTCGCTCGACGACGGCGCCGGCGTCAAGTGGCGCACCACCGGTACCTCCGACACCCACGACGCCGCCACCGGCCTGGTCACCCGGGCCGAGGATCTCGGTGACACCACGACCGCGGCCGACGACCAGTGCACCCGCACCACCTACGTCTCCGGCAGCGTCCCCCTCGACGCGCCCGCTCGGGTGGAGACGGTCGCCAAGGCGTGCGACGCCACCACCAGCCGCCCGGACGACGTCATGTCCGATGTCCGAACCGCCTACGACGGCGGGGCCTACGGCGCCGCGGCGACCAGGGGAGACGCCACCAGCACCGCGAAACTCAAGACGTACAGCGGCTCCAGTGCCCTCTACCTGGAGTCCACCTCCACCTACGACGGCTACGGCCGGGCGCTGACCACCACCGATCTGACCGCCAACGTCACCGTCAGCTCCGCCGGCGCGCTCACCAGGTCCGCCCGCACCGACGGCCGGACGACCACCACCGCCTACAACCCGACCACCGGCTTTCCCGCCAGCGGCTCCGTGACCACCCCGCCCGCCACCACGGGCGACAACACGACCACCCAGACGTCGACCACCGCCTACGACACCCTGCGCGGGCAACCGCTCACGGAGACCGACACCAACGGCAAGGTCATCACCTACGCCTACGACCCACTGGGCCGTACCGCCAAGGTGTGGCTGGCGGACCGACTCACGGGCCAGACCCCCAGCTACGAGTTCAGCTACACCATCACCGACGACAAGCCGGTCGTCGTGGCGACGAAGACGCTCGGCAACAACGGCGCCCAGGACACGACCTACGCCTTCTACGACGGATTCCTGCGGCCCCGGCAGACCCAGGCCCCCGGCCCGAACGGCGGAACGCTGCTCGCGGACACCTTCTACGACGAACGCGGACTGAAGTCGAAGGAGTTCGCCACCTACTACACCGACACCACCGCCCCCTCCACCACACTGTTCAAGCCCGAGAACGCGCTGACCGTCGAGACCCAGAACCGCTACACCTACGACGGCCTGGGCCGGGTGAGCGAGCTGAAGCAGATCGCCGGCAACGGCGACGGAGGAACCGTCCTCGGCGTCACGAAGACGATCTACGGCGGCGACCGCACCACGGTCGTCCCGCCGGCCGGCGGCACCGCGCAGACCAGCCTCACCGACGCTCGCGGCAACACCACCGAACTGCGCCTGCTCCACTCCCACGACCTCGACGCCGCCTACGACGCGACCTCCTACGGCTACTCGCCCCGAGGTGAACTGACCAAGGTCACCGACCCGGCGGGCAACGGCTGGACGTGGACGTACGACCTGATGGGACGGCTGACCGACACCATCGACCCCGACAAGGGCGCCGGCCACAACGACTACGACGACCGCTCCCATGTCACAAGCACCAGGGACGGCCGTGGCACGGTACTCGCGTACGTCTATGACGGCCTCGGCCGCAAGACCGAGCTGCGCGACAACTCCGCGACCGGCGCCTTGCGCGCCAAGTGGGTCTACGACACCGTCACCGGCGCCAAGGGCCACCTCGCGTCCAGCTCACGGTTCAGCGGCACTCAGGAATACAAGTCGAGCGTCGTCTCCTACGACCGGCAGTACCGGCCGCTGCGCTCCTCGGTGACGATCCCGTCGTCCGAGGGCGACCTGCAGGGCACCTATCTGTCGACGACCGCGTACAACGCCTCCGGCACGGTGCAGAGCATCGGCTACCCCAAGGCCGGTGCCCTGGCCGCCAACACCGTCACCCACACCTATGAGGACCACACCCTGCGGCCCATCGGGGTCAGCGGTCCGCTGAACCTGAAGTCGAGCACCAGCTACAGCCTCACGGGCAAGCCGCTGCAGTACGCCATGTCGGCGAACGGCGGCAAGACCACGCTCGAGACCGACACCTACCACTGGGGCACCCAGCGCCTGGAGACCTCACGGGTGGACCGGCAGGACGTTACGGGTGTCGACCAGTTCAACACCTACAAGTACGACGAGGCGGGGAACGTCCTCTCCGTCTCCGACACCTCCCGCTCCGGAACCGACAACCAGTGCTTCTCCTACGACTACTTCGGCCGGCTGAGCGAGGCGTGGGCCCAGTCGGCCACGGGCTGCTCCACCGCACCCAGCAGTGCCGTCGTGGGAGGCCCGGCCCCGTACTGGACGTCCTACAGGTACGACGAGGTCGGCAACCGGCTCTCCGAGACCCAGCACGCCACGGCCTCCGGCGCCTCGGACACCAGCCGCAACTACCACTACCCCGACCCGGGTAAGGCCCGGCCGCACACCCTCAGCTCGATCGACACCACCACCGGCACGGTCAAGTCCGCCGACAGCTTCACCTACGACGTCGGAGGCTTCACCCACACCCGGCAACTGGGCAACGGCACCTCCCAGACCCTGGACTGGGACGCCGAAGGCCACCTGGCGAAGGTCACCCAGCCGGTGGAGGGCGGCAGCGACAAGGTCACCGACTACCTCTACGATGCCGACGGCAACCGTCTGATCGGCCGCACCCCGACCGAGACCACCCTCTACCTCGGCGCCACCGAAGTCACCCTGGCCAAGGGCGCCACGACCGCCACGGGCACCCGCTACTTCGACGTCGGCGGCGGCCACCAGGCCGTCCAGGCCAACGACGGGTCCTTCTCCTTCACCCTGGCCGACCACCACGGCACGGCCCAGTTGTCCGTCGACGCCACCTCCCAGGCGCTGACCCAGCGTCGCGTTCTCCCGTTCGGCGGTCTGCGCGGCCCGGTCCCCGACACCTGGACCGGCACCAAGGGCTTCGTCGGGGGCACCACCGACACCGTCACCGGCCTGACCCACCTCGGCGCACGGGAGTACGACCCGGCGACGGGCCGCTTCCTGTCGGTCGACCCGGTCTTCACACCCGGCGACCCGCAGCAGATGCACGGCTACACCTACGCCAACAACAACCCCCTCACCTACTCCGACCCCGCGGGCACGGAGATCGGCTCGCGCCCCAACTCCTGCCAGTACGACGTCAAGTACTGCAGCAAGCACGAGCAGCAGGAAGTCGGCTACGACGCGAAGAGCGGGACGTCCGACTACCACCGCGGCAACATCTACAAGCGCTCCCACGCGGCGAAGAAGCACTGGGTCGCACAGAACACCCCGGTCACCAAGGACATCGACAAGCTTCAGAACTACTGGGCCAGCTCGATGGACGGGGAGTTCACCGACGACTTCTGGTACAACCCGGTCTACGAGTCGGCCAAGGCGGGCTCGGCCTGTTACGGACGCGAGGGCTGCCGCCAGGCCTACCTCTACGTGCTGCACACAGGCGACGCCGCCGACGCCAAGACGGCCAAGGAGATCGCGGCCACCTACTGCGTCTACAACGCGAGCCAGTGCGTGGACGAGGCCAAGGAAGTGGCACGCGGCAGGGTCATCGAAGGCATCACCAGCGAGTTGTTCATGGCCTATCTCGGCGGTGCCGCCGGAGCCGAGAGCAAGGTGGCCGGCGGCTGCCGGAACAGCTTCGATCCCCGTACCGAAGTCCTCATGGCCGACGGCACCACCAAGCCCATCGTCGACGTGAGGATCGGAGACAAGGTCCTCGCAACGGACCCCAAGACCGGCAAAAGCGGTCCGCGTACCGTGACGGCCGAACTTCTCCATCACGATGACGACCTCGTCGATCTGGAGGCCCGCGGCACCGACGGCAAGGTCGTCACCATCCGCACCACCGCTCACCATCCCTTCTGGGACGACACCGCGCACGCCTGGACCGAGGCCGGCCGACTCGCTCTGGGCCACACCCTGAAGAGCGCCGACGGCAGCCGGGTCTCCCTGATCGGCGTACTGGCCCGGCCCGGCGCGGCCGACATGTACAACCTCACCGTCGCCGACCTGCACACGTACTATGTGCTGGCGGGCGAGACTCCTGTGCTCGTGCATAACTCCGGAGGCTGCCCCGATCTGGATGCGCTTTCGCAGAGTGGAATGCGTCCAGCCAAGGGGAAGACGACTCATGCAGGGCGTGAATACCAGAAGCATATGAACCGCGGCGATCTTCCTGTGGTTCCCGGCAAGGAGTTGAAGACTGCCGGACAGGATTTGTTGGACGACATTCTGACCAATCCGCAAACCGCTACGTCCGCTGTCAATTCCGGCAACTTCGCGGGCGGAACGCGGTATATCATGCCGGACCCTGCTGGTGGGCGCGGGATCGGTGCAACCTTCGACGCAAATGGACAGTTCCAATACTTCGGGCGGTACTAGGCATGTTGGTAATCGAGCCGTGGGATGCAAAGGCGCGCGGCGACGCTAGTCTCGCTGACCTTCGGGGTGCGATCGCGGGGGCGTCTGTGAGTGCGGTCCGCTACGTAGTTCCGCAGGGGGAAACCTGGCCCGAAGGGCATAGGGAGGATCGTGCTCATGAAGTCGACATGGCCGTTGATCTGGTCATGAGCACCGGGGCTGCACTGTCCCTGTCTTGGGCGATGGATGGCCTCAACGAAGGGATGGCAATCGAGTTCAGGGAACCTGGAGAGTCGGACGCCGACTTGCCTGGGGACACTGTCGACGTGAGCGACCATCTCGATTGGGGGAGGTTCCTTGGGGCGGATATTGTGGAAATCATTCCTGCCTGGCACGTTCCCAACGACGGGTGTCCTGAAATGCCGTGGGCGTATCGCCTTGGATTCTCCAATAAGTCAAGCCTGGTTATTGCTCTAGGGGCGGCTGAGGGGGAGGGGTTCACGTATATGCCTGACGAGCTGGTCGTGTTCTTCGACGAGAGTCTCGCGGCTTCCTATACGATCCCAGCGAGTGATACTTCTTCACGCGGATAGGTTGAACCGAGTCAAGGGTTTCGGTACGCGCCTGTTGCGGGACGCCCAATAGTCAGGCATTTAAATTGCTCGGGAAAATAGATCAAACAGGCCCCGCCGGAATGATCTCCGGCGGGGCCTGGCGTCTTGTGACGGCAACGGTGACGGCAACGTCAGCGGACGACGGCTGCGGTGGGCGGGTCGTCCGGGGCGTCGGTCTGGCTGAGGATGCCCCCGAGGGTGTCGATGGCCTGGCGCTGGAGGCGGAGGCGTACGTGGGCGTAGACGCCGGCGGTGACGCCGATGTGGGCGTGGCCGAGGAGTTCCTTGATGACGACGAGATCGACGCCTTGCTCCAGGAGCAGGGTGGCGGTCGAGTGTCGGAGGTCGTGGAAGCGGATCGTCCGGAGCCCTGCGCTGTGGAGGAGGCGGTGGAAGCGGCGGGTGAGGTTGGTGGGGTCGAGCGGCCTGCCATTCCGGGTGGTGAAGACGAGGCCGTTGTCTGTCCAGCCCGTTCCGGCCGCCTGGCGCTCTTCCTGTTGCTGTTCCTGGTGGATCTTGAGGGAGTTGACGCATTCGGTGGGGAGGGCGATGCGCCGTTCGGAGGCCAGGGTTTTGGTGTTCAGGACGGTCAGGCCCTGGCTGCGGGTGCGTTGGAGGGAGCGGTGGATGGTGGCGGTGCCGCCGTCGAGGTCGAGGTCTTCCCAGTGGAGGCCGAGGAGTTCGCCTTTGCGGAGTCCGGTGCGCAGGGCGAGTTCGTACAGGGGGTGAAGCCGGTCGCCGTTGGCAGCCCGGAGGAGTTGCCGGGCTTCGGCGGCGGTGAGGGGCTGGAAGCGCCTGGGGCGGGGTGTGGTCGTCTTGACGTTCCGGGCGACGTTGCGCGGAAGCTCATCCTCGCGGACGGCGTGTTCCAGCGCGGACTTGAGCACGGCGTGGACGTACGTCACGGTCAGCGGCGAGAGCCGCTTTCCGCAGCACTGGCCGATGGTGCAGCAAGACCGCCGAACGGAGTCCCGGTCCTGGGCGCAGCACTGGCAGGTGGTGCGGAGCCCGTCGAGGAAGGTGCGGACGTCGCGGGTGGTGAGCCGGGCGAGCTTCTTGACGCCTAGGCCGGGATTGAGGTGGAGACGGATGGAGGCCGCGTAGCGGTTGTGGGTGTTCTCCCGCAGGTGGTGAACAGCGACGCCGTCCAGCCAGTACGCGAGGTAGGCGCTCACGGTGCTGTCGGCTGCGGCGATGGGAAGGCCGCGGTTGCTGGCGGCGATCTTCTCGGTGAGCTTGGTTATCGCGTCTTTACGGGTAGCGCCGTAGACCCGGACGCGCCTGCAGGTGTTGCCGGGGGCGAGGACGTATCCGGCGGCCTCCCAACGGCCGTCCTTGCGCTGGTAGACGGTCCCGTCGCCGTTCGCACGGGTGCGGGAGCGGCGGGACGGAGCGGGGCGGGCTGTGGTCATCAGGCGGCTTCCTGGTCGAGGCAGGTGCGGATGAAGTCGGTGAGGGCGTGGGTGGGGATGCGGCGGGCTCGGCAGAGGGTGAGGGAGGGGAGTTGGTGGGTGCGGAGGAGGTCGTAGACGGCGGTGCGGCCGAGTTGGAGGCGGGCCATGACCTGGGGGACGGTGAGGAGTTCCGTGCCGGCGGTCACGCGATGGCCCTTGACCGGACGGCACTGGTCAGCCGATCAGAGTGACCGACCGGGTGACCGGCGCGGTCACTGGAGCGCTTCGAGCGCCGGGTGTGGGGCGGTTGCTCGGGTCGGGTCAGCCGTGTTGCGGCCAGGAGGTCGGCGAGGTGTTCGAGTTCGGGTAGGAGGCCGGTTCCGGCGTACTGCCAGTGGGAGATGACCAGCGTCGTGTCCGAGTCCACGCGCTGACCGGCGCTGTAGCGGTGATCGGGACGGTGACCGGGGGCCAGGTCAGTGGGGTGTCCGGTGCGGTCACCGATCGGGCTGCCGCCTGTCTGACCGGCCTGCGTCTCCGCCGACGCCGACGCCGATGCGGGGGCGGGGGCGGGGGCGGGGGCGGGGGTGGGGGTCTGGGTGTCGGGTCGGCTGGTCCGCCAGGCGGTGCGTTCGGCTCGGAGGTGGGCGAGGGTGGTGGAGTAGTGGCGGGTGCGGGTGGAGAAGTGGCCGCGGAAGCCGAGCATGTGGGCCCATTGGCGCAGGCGGAGGTGGGCGTGCTGGGGTCGGGTGGCGGGCGTGGTCGGTGATGTCGTGGGTGGCGAGTTCGGCGAGGAGGCGGAGGCGGCGGTCGAGGGTGCCGGTGGTGGTCTCGGCGCCTTTGGTGGCGTACTTGGCGATGTAGGCGGCGACGTGCCGCTCGGTTACCGGGCCGCCACCGGTGAAGTCAGTGCCGCGGATCGCCCGGACGTCGGTCTGCCGCCCGAACCGGAACACCAACCACCGCGCCCGATCTGAGGCTTGGGGCAGGGACGCGGGGAGGTGTCCGGCGGGCTGCGGCTGCTTCGGCGGTTCGCCCTCGTGGTGGACGCGGGTGCGTTGGGCGGCGGCGCGGACGGCGTGGTCGAGGAGCCCGGTGGTGGCCCAGTCGGGTGGGGTGCTGGTGGGGCCGGTGGGTCCGTCGAGGCGGATGACGGCGTGGAAGTGGACCTGGCCGCGTTTTTGGTACTCGGCGACCTTGGCGTAGGAGAGCGTGGCGTGGTGGCGCAGGGTCCGTTGCGTGAGCCCGGCGGCCTTAGCGATCTCGCGTCGCAGGTGGGTGGTGAAGCGTGCCCACAGGGCCGGGGCGTGCGCGTTCCACAGCACTGCGCCCGCGTAGTCGTAGCGGTCGGGGTCGAGCGGGGTGCCGAGGAGCGGGTCGTCGTCGGGGTGGACCTGACCGCAGTGGCAGTGGCCGGTGTCGGGCTGGTTGTGGACGGGCCCGAAGCCGGGCGCGGTGAGGGTGGCGAACACGCGCGGGTGCGCGGCGACACTGGTAGGGACGGTCTTGCCACCGCGCAGTCCGGCGGCGATGAGCTGGTAGGTGTCGTAGCGGTAGATGGTGGAGCATGCGGGGCAGCGGGTGGCACGGCGGTTGCCGCAGCGGACCAGCAGTTCACCCGCCGGGAGTCGGCCGGAGTCGAAGTGGTCGAGGATCGCACCGGTAACGGCGTCCAGGCGCGTACGGTGCCCGGTCAGGCGGATCGGATGCGCGCAGCCGCCGAGTCCGGCTATCTGTCGTGCGAGGGGTGCGAGTTGGCCGGTGGCGGCGAGCTTCGCCAGCCTGGCGGTGAGCCGGGCGCGACGCTCCAGCGCCCGCCCTGTCGCCGCAGAGGCGGTGACGTCCGCCGGGTAGCTCGGCGTCGTGAACGCCGACGGCGGACGCGAGACGGTTGGAATGGTCGCGGGATACGGGAGTTGAAGCTGTGCGGGCATGCGGAAAGCGGCCTTTCGGCGGGAGCGCGGAAGCGGTACGGCGCGGGGTGGCGTGGGCAGCCCGAAGTGATCGGCTCACAGGGAACGGGGGGCGCCTCGGAGTTGGGCGCGGGGGCCGGACCAGTAAGGGCTGGTCGGCGGGGCGCGGTGTTGATCACCGGCGGGTGCGTGACGTTAACATCGGCCCCCAGGCGCATTCAAGTGCATCCCTCCTCATTCCTTTCTGTGGGCGGCGGGACGCGGGTAGTGTGGGGCCGGTTTCCCGGTTTGGACGGGCCGGAAATAGCTGATACACGGCACGGAAGACGGCGGGGTGGCGGGCGTAATGGCGACGCGGCGCGGGCGTAGGCCGACGGGCGGCGGGGTGCAGCTGACGTTCGAGGTCATCGCCGAGACCCTGTGGGAGCAGATCCGCTCCGGCGGGCTGCGGCCGGGGGACGCGCTGCCGACGCAGGCCGGGCTGATGCGGGAGTTCGGGGCCTCCAGCCTGACCGTGCAGAAGGCCATGACCCTGCTCAAGCAGGAGGGGTGGGCGGTCTCCCGTCCCGGCAAGGGCGCCTTCGTCGCTCACTACGACCACACCAAGGACGAAGGCCCGGGGGAGGCGAGCGCTCCTGCGGGCGGGACCACGGCCCGCGTTGAGGCGTTGGAGCAGGCGCTGGCCGAGGCCGTCGAGCAGCTCGCCGAACTCCGCGCCCGTGTCGAGTCCCTGGAGACCAGCGACCGCTGACCCCATTGCCGGATGGGGGCGGAGGGCGTGCGTTCAGATTTTCTCTACGAGGTTCAAGGCGGGCCCCGCCCGCATTGGCTGACCGCCGTCGCCGACAAGCCCGCCGTTCGCTCGGGAGGCCAGCCGCCCCGGCAAGGGAACGGTCCAGGACTGCGAGAGCGGCAACCGGTCAGATTGCCGGGATGACCGGAACCGGGCTCCTGGCGGAGCAAGTTGTCGCCTACGACCGTCCTACGGCCGGATCGTACGCACAGGGGCTGGCCAGGGGGCCGTCCCTCATGGTTGTCGCCGGTCTCACCGAGGGCGGTGGTCGGCGTTGCCTCCGGCGGGGAGCGAAGCTCCCGGCCGCCCGTCGGGGGCCGCCCCCTCCCGCCCCGGCCCCGTGCCGCAAGACTGGGCGACGCACCAGCCAGGCCGTACGCTGCCTCTCCCGCTCGGGCCTGATCCTGCCGAAAGAAGCCGACCCTGCGCCGCCTCGGCCGGTTGCCGCTGGGTTTGCGGGCGGCGCCGTGGCATCAGGACGAAGGGGGGGAGTGCGGGGGTGTGCGCCGCTGGAGCGGCTGCGGTCGCGGCGACGGCACACGACCTGAACTGCGAAGTCGCGCTCTTGCACCCCGTGCCATATATCATCGGAGATATGGACAGCGGGCGGTACTCGATCGAGATCGAGCCGGAGGTGCGGCTGTGGCTGGAGAACATTCCCGCCCATCAGTACAAGCAGGCCGAACGCGTCGCCGACCTGCTTGGCGAGCAGCCCACCACGCTCGACGAACCGCACTCCCGCCACCTGGGCGGCAAGCTCCGCGAGCTGCGCTTCCGCCTGGGCGATGCCCATCAGCGGATCACCTACTGGCTGGCGCCCGGCCGACGAGTCGTGCTGCTCACCGTGTTCCGCAAGACCAAGATGCGCGAGCAGGCCGAAGTGGACCGCGCCCACGCCGCACAGCGATTGTGCGAGGTAGAGCACGAAGCCGCCGCCGAGCACGACCTCTACAGCCGCGACCTCAAGGAGAACCGATGAACCACAGCGAATGGAGGACCCGCCGCCACCGCCATCTGCTGGGCGAACACCTGGACGCTGACCCCGAGTACGACCGGGTCTACGAAGAGGCCGGCCTCGCCATGACGTTGGGCAAGGCCGTCTACGACCGGCGTAAGCAGCTGGGCCTGAGCGAGGCCGACCTCGCCGAGCGCATGCACGTCGACGTCGATGACATCGAAGCCATCGAGACGGCCACCGAACTGCCGCCCATCGCGGTCATCATGCGCCTGGCCCGCGCACTGGACCTCACGGTGGACGTGCACCTCGCCGGCGGAGACGAGCCCACCGTCACCATCGTCGCCCCAGCGGCCTGAGGCGGGGAGGAACCATGCAGGACCCGCCTTCCGCGCTCGCCCGTGAGCTCGGGCAACTCGTCCACGACCGCCGCATCGAGCTCGGGCTGTCCCAGGCCGAGCTGGCCGAGCGGTGCGGGATGAAGCAGCCGCAGATCTCCCGCTTCGAAGGCGGCGGGACCGTACCCACGCTGCCCCTCCTGCGCCGCCTGGCTCACGCTCTCGGCGCCGACCTGACCATCAGCCTCACCCCACACGACAAAGCCGCTTGACACGCATTCGGAATTCCTGGAATTCCCCAGGCGGTGTAGACCACTGACGGCAGTAGCGACGGCAACACCAGCAGACTCCAGCGCACGAGCACGAACATCCGGCGACTGTCAAATCACCTGCTGCCCAGCAAACTTGCAGGTAGGAGCGGCCTGACCTGCACACGTACTATGTGCTGGCCGGTGCGACGCCGGTCCTGGTCCACAACTGCAGCATCTCGATGGACGAGGCCGTGAGCCGAGCCGTGGCACACGTCGGTGACCATGCGACGGTGGTGCGGTCCGGCAGCGGCGGAGTCCAGTTCATGAGCGTGTCGACCGACGCGTCCGGGAACCAGGTCAGGAAGATCGCGAGGTTCGACGTGAACCCCGAAAGCGGGCACGTCCAGAAACTCGGGCCGCACCTGAACCTGGAGACCCAGGTCAATGGGAAAACGGTCACCAGCGGTCCGCTCAAGGATCCGCACACGGCGATCGACCCGTCCACGATCCGGTCCGGCGACTACTGGCCGTAGGCGAAGAGAGAGGCGTGACGGTGAAGGTTTTGCGCGGTGACTCCACCGGGGAGCTGGAGCTCTCCGGAACCCGCTCCGAACTGCTGGCCCTGGGCCGGGAGTTGCGGAACGGGCACGGGGAGTTTCCCCTTGAGGAGGTCTCCGATCCGTTCCCCTACAGCAGGTCGTTGGCACGGATGAGTGTCCGGCGAGCAAGCGGGAAGATCATGATCTCGTCGTCCGGAGACAGCGAATGCCTCGATGTCCAAGGCGGAGAAGAGGCCTTCGCGCTCCTCGCCGACAACATCGAGGGCTTCGCCTCGGAGGCGGACGGGGACGACCACCTTCACGTGGACTACTACCCGGACCACGACTATCTGGCCGAAGGGTCGGGATCGGTGGTCGTCGCCCTCGGTTAGCCGCAGGACCGCTCACCCGGTCACGAACGCCCTTGCCCGGCCCGTTCTCCACGGGCCGGGCAAGGGCGTTCTCGGCGGCCGGCGACCTCGGCCGGAACAAGGTCCGCGCGGCCGCCGCGAGACGCGCGCGCTAGCTCCGCCCGGCCCGGCGGCGCTCGTCCGGCTCCAGCCCCCGCTTGTCGACGACGGCGCGTTCCAGCACGGCCGCGGAGTCGGAGACCGTCCCCGCCTTGGCCCGCGCGGTGTCCCGGCTGAAGACGGTGCGCTCGCCCAGGTAGTCCAGGGTGCGGGCGTCGAAGATCCACTCGGTGCGGGTGCCGTGCCGCACGTCCTCCCGGGCGATGGCGATGCCGTGACGTCCGACGGCGTCCACCGCGTCGTCCACCTCGGTGACGCCGGGGATGCGGGCGGTGGCCTTGAAGAAGGCGGCGGCCGTCGCGGACGGCATGACCTGCTCCCCGATCAGATCCCCGATCCGGTCGAAGACCTCCTGGTCGCGGTCGTCGCCCTTCTCCACCGGGGTCTCGCGGTAGAGCCGCTTCAGCAGGCGCCCGGGTTCGGTGGGCAGCGAGGCGAGCCAGGCGTAGGTGGGCCGCCGGGCGCCGGCCGGCACGGCGGAGTCCCTCGGGTTCGTCCCGTCCGGCACGCCGACCTCGATCGGCCAGTCCTGTCCGTCCTCCCGGATCAGCCCGACGTCGACCACGGGCCCCTGCTCCTGCGAGAACCACACCTGCCGCTCGTGCAGCGGCCCGAGCTTCACGGGCTTCTCCCACTCGCCCACGTTCTCGGCGACCCGGCTGCGCACGTAGACGAACTGGTCCTCCCGCACCGGCCGCACGACCGTGTCCATGGCGACGGCGGCCATCCGGTCCAGCGTGACGACGGCGCTGCGACCGACGGCCGGGCGGGTGCCGGAAGCGCCCGCCCGCGTGTCCGGGTCCCCGCCGTGCCGGTCCGCGCCGACGCCGAGCGTGAGCCCGGCCGCCAGCGCGACGGCGACGGCCCCGGCGACGAGAGCGGACCGCGCCGGCCGGGACAGCGGGCCGGGGCGACGGGCCGGGCGGGCACCGGGCAGCCGCCGTGCGCCCTCCGTCCCGTCCTGGAGATCATGTCGATCACGGTCGATGAGCTGCATCAGAACGTCCTTGTGATGGGAACGACGCCCGGGAGGCAGTACCTGCTCGACGGGCCCGGCGGGCAACAGCCGCGCCAGTTCCCCCAACTCGTCGAGTTCCGCGCGCTCACCCTGCTCGGGTCCGGCCGGAGTGGCGTTCATCGGGCTTCCTCCTGAAGGGGCAGGACCGCGAACGCGGTCTCACTCTCTACCTCTCCGCGACGGGAACGCGGTTCCATAAAACCCGTATGCGAGGAATGCGGCGTATGCCTCCCGCGTTCCTCCGCGTCCATGAACTCCCGCAGCCGGGCCCGCGCCCGCGACAGCCGGGACCGCACCGTCCCGACGGGAACGCCGAGCGCCTCGGCGGCCTGCGCGTAGTCGAGCCCGCCCCACACGCACAGCGCGATGACCTCCCGCTCGTGCCGCCGGAGCCGTCCCAGCACCCGTCGTACGTCGGCCAGCCGCCGGGCGTCGTCCACCCGGCCCGCGACGTCCTCGGCGAAGTCGTCGACCTCCTGGGACGCCGACGCCCGCCGGGCGAGGAAGGCGAGCCGGCGCCGCAGACTCCGGTCGGCGTTGCGCGCCTTGTTGGTGGCGATCCCGAACAGCCAGGGCCGCAACGACCCACCCTCGACGGCCACGTCCGCCCGCCCCCGCCAGGCGGCGAGAAACGTCTCCGACATGACCTCCTCGGCCACCGACCAGTCGCCGGTCAGCCGCAGGGCATGGTTGTAGACGGCGGTCGCGTACAACTCGTAGAGCTCCCCGAAAGCGGCCCGCTCCCCCTTCCGGACCCGCCCCCGCAACCGAACCCCGTCGTCACCATCGCCCGACGCCACTTCACTGTCTCCGTTGGACCTCACACCCCTACCTCTCCGCCCCACGGAGCAGGTTCCGGTGGCGTCGGTCACAGCCCCTGACCCGGGTGCCCGTACAGGTACCACGACTGCGACTGCGACTGCGACTGCGACTGCGACTGCGACTGCGACCGCGACCACGACCGTGTCCGTGTCCGTGTCGGTGTCGGTGTCACGGAGCCTCAGTCTCGGTCTCACTCTCAGTCCAGGGTCATCCGCCCCGTCATGAGGACTTCGTGGTTGGCGAACAGCGCGTCGAGCGGGAACCGCCGACGAACGTGTGCGGTCCACTTGACGTCCGGCAGGTCCGAGTACGCCTTGACCACACGGGCGCGGCTCGCCTGGGTGAGGATCCAGCGGGCCCGGTCCTGGGCCTGGGTCCGGCCTCCGAGGTCGGCGGCGAGCCGCCAGAGCTCGTCGCCGTCGGACTGTTCGTCCACGACGCCGACGACCCCGATGTCACCGAGCCCGCGGGCATCGCCGGATCGGGTGGAGTAGGCGACGACGAGATGGCGGAGCGGGAACACGGTGACGCGGCCGGTGGCGGTGAACTCTGTCAGGCCCATGGGTGTGTCCGTTCTTACGCCGGGGCGGAGTCGGCCGCGGGGACGGACGACTCCGGCTGGTGGAAGGGCGCGTCGGCTGTCAGCAGCCGTCGCCGTCGCCGCAGCATGCGGGTGGGTTGCACTCGGCGGCCGTGCCCCACAGCCCTTCGTCGACCTCGAAGCCCGCGGCACGGATCCGGCCCACGACGTCGGTCATCAGCCCGCGCGTACGGACTGTGGCCTTCGGCTGGTGATGCAGGAAGTAGCCGAAGCTGCGCTCGCACCACTCGGCGTACCAGCCGGTGTGCAGGATCAGCGTGTGCCACCCGGGATCGACCAGCCGCGACGGCGCCATGCTCGCTCCGTCGCCACTGGTCCCCATGACGAAGACGAGCGCCAGGGCCTGGTCGACGACCCGCTCGGCGACACAGCGCTCCAGGCCGTACTCGTCGGCGCAGAACGCGGCGAGCGTGCCGAACTCGGCGCCGGTGACCAGAGAACGGCCGGTGCGGGTCTCGGTGGCGACCGCGGTGAGTGTCATGGGATGGACTCCTTCACAGTTGGAGGACCTTCGGACAGCCCTCTCCCGGAACTCCGCCGGAACTCCGCCTGCCTGTCGCGTACTCGGGGAGTCGGGTGAGGGGACTTGGCGAACGGCTGCCTGACCGGGGCAGCCGGGCGACGCTCGAAGTAGCACGTGGTGAGGCGCTTGTGTGCGGGCGTCGTGAGGCGGCCGCGTATCGGGCTCAGGTCTGCCTGGTGACGACAGCGCGGTCACTGCAAGTGCGCCGGAAGAGGGCATGACCCGACATGGCCGCGTGCCGCATCGCCCACTCAGCACACACTTCGTCCGTCCTGGCGGTCTGTGACTCGCCACAGCCGTCAGTGGCGCAGAAGATGTCCCACGTCACACCGCTCTCGGGTACGTGCGCGATGGTGTAGTCGACGAATCGCCACCGGGAACGGAGGGCCGTCACAGCCGCCTCGCGTTCAGCTCGTTCACACGTGCACGCAGACGGTCGTTTGCGTCAGCCAGTCGGAGCCCGTCAGAGTCCGCTTCCCACGTCTGACCTCCGCCCAACGGGCGCAGCAAGGCCTGCCCTTTCCGGCGTGCCACGACCTCCCCGACACGGTCCCGGACCACGTCGTAGAAGAGCTCACCCACGCCGGGACTGGATGTCTCCGGCCCCGAAACAGCGTTGTCTGCCATACACATCACGCTAGGAACGGGCGCTGTGCCACCTCAACGAACGTGCCAGTACTTGCCGGGAATCATGCGAGCGAGTCGATCGCCGAGGTGATCAGTTGGCGAGCCGCGGATCCGTGGACAGCCAACTCCGAGAGTGCTGTGAAGGTCTGCGCATACTGGTCGATCTCGTGGGTCTGCCTGACGGTCAGGTGCGCGGAGACCAGCTCGACGTTGACTACTTCTCCGTCGTACAGGAAGAAGCCCTCCACGGGCCAGATACGAGAGCGGTCGGCCGTCCGGGGGATGATCCCAAGGGAGACCGAAGGGTACGAAGCAGCGGTGAGCAGATGGCCGAGCTGTCCTGCCATGACGTCGGGGCCGCCGATGCGGTGGTGGAGGGCAGCCTCCTCCAGCACGATGGCGAAGCTGTGGTCGCCTTCGTGGACGACGTGCTGCTTGGCGAGCCGGACACGCACCGCTTCCTCCACGTCATCGACCAGCCGCCGACGGTCGCGGATCGCCCGGAGCAGCGCCTCGATGTAGGGGCCGGTCTGGACAGGTCCGGGAATGAGCCAGGACGAGTAGATGCGGAAGCGGCGGGTGCGTTCCCAGAGCGGCACCACTGACTCCTGCGCGCGACGGAGCCCGGCGCGCTCCATGCGCCGCCACTCCACGTGCATGCCGTCTATGCCGCGCAGCGTCGTCACGAGATCGACGGCGAGGTGGGGCACTCCGCAATGCAGTGCCCAGGCTCGCAGATCTGCTTCGGAGGGGCTACGGGCTCCACTCTCGTACCGGGAGCACTTGGATTCGTGCCAGCCGGCGAGGGCGGCCAACGCCCGCGCGGTCAGCCCGGCGTCGAGCCGGATCTCACGCAGGCGTCGGCCGAGGGTCCTGCGGGCTTCCTGAACGCTGGAGTACGGGGATGACATGTTCTCGGGTGTGGACTTCTCGCGCCGATCACACGATCCGGTAGTCGGCGTGAGGCACGCCGAGCTCCCACACCGACTCGAAGGCGTCGGCGCACAGCTTCACCTCGTGAGGGTCCGTGCTGGTGGAGGGCTCCAGCCACTCCCCCTCGCCGTCGAAGTGGTTCACCAGCAGCAAGGAGGAGTCGAACAGCCAGAAGTCGTTGCCGGGCAGAGTGATGCCGGTTGCCCTCCTACGCGGCAGCCAGCGCACGTCCTCGCCTGCGGCGATGTTCAGGCCGTCCGTGACCTCGTACTCGAACCGGATGTACCGGCTCACCGGCTCGGACACGATGCGAGCCCGGCGCACCTTCACACCCCGCCTCGTCGCGTCGGAGACCAGGGCGAGCCAGTCGCCCCACCTGTCGGCGGGGTCGATGGCGACGTCGGCGAGCCAATCCCTGTACGCCGGGTCCGATTTCATGTAGGCGTCCCGCATCTCCAGATGCACTGCGGACTCGCGGCAGTCGCGGAACAGTTCCTCAAACGTCGGCACCGCGGTCACCCTGCACCTCCAAGAAGAACTGGACCATGCGCCGTGGAATCTCCACGACGGACTCGTGACCGGGAATGTCCATCTGGTTGAGCCGTCCGTCGTCCACCACCTTCCAGCCCTGTACGAGGTAGGTGTCCGTCTCCTCGTCCAGATACACCGTGGGGGAACCACCGCTTGGGCTCTCAGGATCCTTGCCGAGCTTACGCAGGGCCATGGGGTCCACCTCCGTCGTGGGTGACGATCCGTATGCCAGAGCCTGCCGACCCAACACCCAGGAGGACAGAAGCTTGCCAGAACTTGCCAGACACGACGGCGCCTTCTGGGACTGCTGCCCGGTAGGCACCGTCAGCGGACTTCCAGCCCATCCCGCCGCAACGCCGCTATGAAGGAACCCCACGCGTGATGCTGGACGGCTATGACCGGCCCGTGCGGGCACTTGGAGTCGCGCACCAGGAAGCTGGCCTCGCCTCGCGCGCACTCCACGCACTCAGTTCCACTGCCCCCGCTGTGGGAGGACTTGAACCATTCGCGCGGGGAGGGCGAGGTCATCAGGACTCCTTGCTTATGCGGTCAATGGCCTGTGCTGAGGACTCCAGGTCGAGCGCCTGCGCACTGAGGTATTCGAACGCCAACCTATAGCGCTCCAGCTCCGGCGGTTTCTCCATGAACAGCCCGCCCCCGATCAGGTCCACGTAGACCACGTCCAACTCTCTGGACGGGCCCCGCAGGACCGCGAAGCTGCCGACGGCCGCCGCATGTGCCCCCTTGGAGAACGGCAGAACCTGGACGGTCACATGGGGGCGTTGGGACGCTGCAAGGAGGTGGTGGAGTTGCTCCCGCATGACGTCGCGGCCGCCCACCCGGCGGCGCAGTGCTGCCTCATCGATGACGCACCAGAGGTGGGGCGGCTCCTCCCGGTCCAGCAGTTCCTGCCGCTTCATGCGAATGTCGACCATGTGCTGAACCTCCTGCTCCGCGCACTGCACTTCCGAGGCCCGATGTACGGCCTCGGCATAGGCGCGTGTCTGGAGAAGGCCGGGGATGTACATGCAGGCGTAGTGGTCCTCGCGGACGACTTCGTCCTCGAGTGTCAGCATGAGATTCATGGACTCAGGGATGGGGTCGGCAAGTGAGCGCCACCAACCCTGGATCTTGGCGCCCTTGGCGAGTTCGACCAGCGCCAGCCGTTCTTCGTCAGAGGCCTCGTACTCGCGGCACAGCGCGTCGACCGCAGGCCACTTGACGATGCCTTCCTTGGTTTCGTAGCGGCTCAACGTCGCCTTGGAGATCCCCACGCGTGAGCCTGCCTCTTCCAGAGGGAGCCCCTTCGCCTCGCGTAGACGACGGAGGGCGGCGCCGAGTTGGCGTCTGCGGGTGGTGGGTCCAACTGCCATGTCCAAGGCCCTTCATGTGGATCGTAAGGATCGTGCTGGTTGCCGGAGCTCGGGACAAGACGGCGTGCGCGGGGGCGCGTTCCCGGGATCCGCGCTCCTTTCCGCTCCTGATGAGAGTTCCATTTTGAGAGTTTCAATGCAACTCTCGGTGCGTGGCCGATTGCATGGAGCAACCGGCACTCGTCGGGAGGTCTCGCCGTGGTGCACAACGACCAACGCACGTTGAGGAAGCCGTGGAGTCTTGCCTTCGCGGCGGAACCGGAGGAGGCGGCGGCGCTTCGACGGCTGTTGCGCCTCCACCTGGGGTTGTGGGGGCTTCCTGAAGTGATCGAGGCCGCCGAAATCTGCGCGACCGAACTGCTTTCCAACGTCATCACGCACGTGGGCCCGGGTACGCCCACCACTCTCTCGGTCTCCATGCACGGCGGCCGTGTTCGGATCGAGATCGAGGACCCGGACCCTCGGACTCTCCCCACCCTGCTCCGGGCGGGAGCTGAATCCGAAGGCGGCCGAGGAATGGCCCTCATCGACGCCATGGCCGTTCGCTGGGGTGTCGAGCCGCGCGCCGATCGGAAAGTCACCTGGTGCGAGTTGGCTGCGGAGTCGGGATCATCGCGCTCGACCGACGGCGATCCATGCAAGAGGAGGGCCGAAGGGACGTTGGGGGTCTACGGGGGAGCGGGTGTCCCGGATGCCGCGCTCGTCGGCTCCCGGCGGCTGAGTTTGGCCCGAGCGGAGGAAGCGGCGATCGACATCATCGCCGACCTCCTCCATTGGCTTCACACACACGGCCGAGACGCGGACGACTTCCTCGACCGGGTGCAGGCGCACTTCGAGGCAGAGACCAGGGCTTCTGTCCGAACCGCGCCGGGTCAGCTCGTAATGGATGCGTAGGAGCTCACATCGGCAGGAAGCTCGTGCTGGAGATCCCACGTGATCGCCATGGGCTTGCTGCCGGTGTGGCCGGCATAGATGGCTGGCCCAAGAAGCATCCACGGCTCGGCCTTGCCGATGCTGTTGCTCTTGTAGCGGCGGAGGAAGAGCAGGACGTGGCTGCCCCGCTGGGCGTGGTGCCGGTACCGCAGGCCGGTCTCGGAGTCCGCCGGAGTGGTGCTCTGGGACTCCCAATGGAAACGGGTCGGGCTGAGCGCGTAATCCTTATAGCGGACCGTCGGGGAAAAGTCCCGTTCGCTCTTCTCCAGCGTGATCAGGAGAGCGTCGGTGTTGAACTCCTCAACCCACCGCACCCCTTGTCCGAAGGCTCGCGGCATCTGACCGCCGAGTTTGGCGATCCCCAGCGCCGAGAGGATCTCGGAGCGGTTGTAGGAGCTGTGGATCTTCAACGGGATGGGAGCCAGTGAACCCTCCAGCGGGAGGGGGAAGTGGTCGGCCTCTTCCAGAGCGTAGGACAGGACCTGCGTCAGTTCGTCGCGTAGCGCTGTCTGGCCGCGCAGTGACTCAAGCCCTTGGCGGTAGCTGGAGAACCCGCCTGCGTTGTCCCACAGGTTGAAGAAGAGCATGCGGGCGTATGCCTGGTCCTGCACGGACAACGAGTCGTAATCCGGTGCGTCGTCGGCGACCAGCCGAAGGTATGCGTGGATCCGGTCCGGGTCGTCGACGTGCAGGAAGGCGTGAACACGCTTGAGGAGGTCGGCTTCGCCCGGCGGCTCTTCACCGCGGATGAACCCCGCCCTACGCAGGACCTTGGTCCACGAATTGTCGCTCTTGTAGAGCTCCTGGATATCGCGTCGGCTCTCGCGAAGGTAGTCGGCCAGCCGCGGAGTGCTGTAGTCCCTCACTTCCTTGGCCAACGTGGTGATCGTGGCCTTGAGCTGGGTGCGGATGTTGTCCAGGACAAGGTCCTTGGACTTACCCTCCAGGATGATCTGACAGCCCGACGGCAACTGCGGGAAGTCCTGCTCGATGCTGTCGACCAGACGGTTGCGCGAGAGGTTGGTCAGAGCCCGGAACTGCTCTTCGAAGCGGAACTCGGCGCGGTGCTGGCCGATGAAGTCGAGGACGGTGAGTACCGGCTTGTTCGGCGTGCGACGCAGTCCGCGGCCGAGTTGCTGGAGGAAGACCGTCGCGCTATTGGTGGGACGCAGCAACAGAAGGGTGTCGACGTCCGGGATGTCCAGGCCCTCGTTGAACAGGTCGACGGAAAAAATCACTTGGATGCGACCTGCCTTGAGGTCGTCGAGTGTCCGTTGACGCACCTCGGGCTTGGAGTCGCTGTCGAGCGCTGCTGCCTGGAAACCCGCTCGGCGGAAGCACTCCGCCATGAAATGCGCATGGTCCTTGGTCACACAGAATCCCAGCGCACGCATCGCAGCAGGGGCCGAGATCTTGTCCTTGACCTGCTTGATGACGATGCGGGCCCGGGCCTCGTCACCCGTGTAGAGGTGGCCGAGCTGATGTCGGTCATAGACGCCCGAACGCCAGTCGAGACGGGTCAGGTTCGTACCGTCTGGCAGCCCGAAGTAGTGGAAGGGGCAGAGGAGGTCGTTTTCCAGGGCCTCCCAGAGTCTTAGCTCTGCGGCGATCCGGCCGTGGAAGAACTCGTCCTGCACATTGCACCCGTCCATCCGCTCCGGGGTCGCCGTGAGGCCCAGGAGCTCGGCCGGCCGGAAGTGGTCGATGACGCGCCGGTACGTCTCGGCCGTGGCGTGGTGGAACTCGTCGATGACGATGACGTCGAACCGCTCAGGGTCGAGTTCCTCCAGGCGCTGGAGGTTGAGGGACTGGACGCTGGCGAAGACGTGCGTCCAGTCGCGGGGCTCCTTGCCGCTGTGAAGCAGTTCCCCGAAGGAGGCGTTGTCGAGCACCTCTCGGTAGGTGCGCAACGACTGTTGCAGGATTTCCTTGCGGTGGGCGACGAAGAGGAGACGGGGAAGTTCTCCGCCGCGCGCGTCTCGCATGGTGCGGTAGTCCAATGCGGCCATGACGGTCTTGCCCGTTCCCGTCGCGGCGACAAGCAGATTCCGATTGCGGCCTCGGACGTCGCGCTCCACGCGGAGGCGCTCCAACATGTCCTTCTGGTGCGGGAGCGGGTGCACCTCAAGACCGGAGAGACTGATTCTTATGTCCCCGCCGGGTCCGGTGCCACCCGCCTGGGCGAGTGCCCGAGCCAGCCGCTCGCCATCGCGGTCGGGGTCGTATGCCTCGAAGGCCGTGTCTGCCCAGTACGCGTCGAAGGTCGCCTCGAACTTGTCGAGCACCCTGGGGGTGGCCACAGAGGACAGCCGTACGTTCCATTCCAAGCCGTCGAGCAAGGCTGCCTTGGACAGGTTGGAGCTGCCCACGTACGCCGTGTCGAAGCCGGTGTTGCGGCGAAACAGCCAGGCCTTCGCATGCAAACGCGTCGACCTGATCTCATAGTTGACCTTGACCTCTGCGCCGAACTCACGCACGAGCCGGTCCAGGGCATGACGATCGGTGGCCCCGATGTAGGTCGTCGTGATGACCCGGATCGGGACGCCACGTTCCTTGGCGGCGCGGAGCGAGTCCTCAAGGACCCTTATGCCGTACCACTTCACGAACGCGCAGAGCAGATCGATGCGGTCGGCGGTGGCGAGCTCTGCCCGCAACTCCGCGCCCAGGCTCGGATCGTCCGGCGCGTTGGTGATCAGCGCGGTCTCGGACAGAGGCGTCAGGGGCCTGATGGCGTACACGCCCGGAGCCTCCTGCTCGGCGAGAGCGAGAAGCTGGCGGGGGCCATCGACGATGGCGGTTCCGAATGCGTCCAAGTCCGGATCCGGCATGCTGTCGACCAGGGACCTCATGATCTCGTTGGCTGCGGCCACCTGTTTGTCAGGGGAGAGCTGACCCAACCGCCGCTCGACGGCCTCACCGATGTGGCGCGCCAGGACGTGCGGGGAAGACTCGGCACTCACCTCCGCGTGGATCGGCTTCCAACCGGCGGCGTTCAGCTGCTCGATCCTTGCCTGCATACCTTCGGTGATGAGCTCCTCGTACACACCTGGGACAGGCTGTGACAGATCCCCTGGTTGAGCCACGCGGCCCCCCTCGTTTGTCAGTTGCGCCACGACAGTTTCTAGCAGGCGCCGCTGACACTGGAGGGCTGAGTGATCGAATGACGGTCGACTCTGCGTCGCGGGACAGGAGAGAGGCCGCCTGCGGGCAAGGGGGCGAGGCGATCGCCACCGACGCCCGCCTTGAAGGCGATCGCCGGCCCCTCGACCTCGCCGTGGCCCTTCGACTGTGACGGGAGCGGTGTTACACGCTCGCCCCGTGGCACCCTCCGTAAGGGCGACCCGACCCGCACCAGCACCCCGCCCCCCGTTCCGGCGGCCATTCCGTGGCCCTTCCCCTTGCTGCCAGGGTCGTCGCGTACTGGGGGAGGAGGTCGGTGTCTGCCGGGGAGGAGGCCTCCGAGGCTGCGAAGGCCTCGTAGGAGGGGACCGTGCCGGTGACGATGCCCAGGTTGGCCGTGCCGGAGGCGGCGAGTTCGCGCAGGGACGCCTCTATGGTCGCCAGGTGCTCCTCGTGCGAGGGGTACTCGTCCGACAGCGTCGGGTAGGCGGCGACCAGTTCCGCCAGCTCGTCCGTGGGCCAGTGCAGGACCGCCACCGGGAACGGGCGGGACAGTTCCTCGCGGTAGGCGCCCAGCTCGGCGCGGAGGCGGGAGATCTCCGCCCGCAGTTCGGCCGGGTTGTCCGAGCCCAGGGACCAGACGCGTTTCGGGTCGTGCAGCTCGTCCAGGGGGACGGGCGAGGAGTGGAGGGTGTCGGCCAGCACATCCCAGTCGTCGTGGCCCGCGCCCAGCATGCGGCGTACGCGGTGGCGGCCGAAGAGCAGGGGGTGGCAGGCGTGCGGCGGGGGTTCGGGGACGTCCGCCAGGAGCAGGGTGACGCCCTCGGTGAACGTCTTGTGCGCGGCCTCCAGCTCGTCGTGGGCCTCCAGCGACTCGGCGACGATGACCCAGGGGGCCGGGTCGCGCGGGGCGGTGGCGCGGATGCCGTCGATGATGGCTCGGGCCTCGGCCTCGTGGCCGTACTCCCACAGGTTCGCGGCCTTCAGGGCGCGGATCAGGTGCGGGTTCTCCAGGCTGTCCGAGGACGACAGCAGGCGGTCGTACAGGGTCGTCGCGGCGGGGCGGTCGCCGGCCAGTTCCAGGTGGGCCGCGGACTGCAACAGCAGGGCTTCCGCGTCCTCGGGGTACAGGCCGGCGGTCCGCTCCAGGCGTGCCGCTTCGGCGGTGTGGTCGACGTTCTCGGCGGGCGTGTCGGGGCGCATGGATGACACCGTAGCGCCGCCCACTGACGAAATGGAGATATGTGCAGGCCAGCGCCCGCCTCGACGTCCCGCCACGCGCGCGGACCATACCGGCTGCCCTAGATCGTCACCCCGTCCACCTGAAGGGTCTGCACCGCGCCCGCCGCGAACGGGACGCTGATCGACTTGCCGCTCAGGTGCGTGTCCGAGTGGGACGTGTAGAGGTCGCCGGAGCCGTTCGTCAGGGTGTTCCAGCGGGGGACCAGGCCCGACGAGCCGCCCGTCACCGTGGTGAAGCGGGACAGGTCGAAGGTCAGGGTCTGGGCCGAGGACGACGTGTTCGCGGCGACGATGACCAGGCGCTTCGCGTTCCTGTCCAGTGCCGCCGCCGCATAGCTGACGCCGGTGTCGAGGATCGTCATGCCGGGACGGATGTGCCGGCTGAACTGGGCCATCACGTAGTACTTGGTGGTGACCGCGCCGGCCGCCAGTGTGTCCGGGTCGTACCGGATCATCGCCCAGCCGGCCGACGGGTCCATGACCTGCCAGTAGACCCACGCCGTCGGGTGCAGCCAGCGGAAGTCGTAGAGCAGGTTGCCCGCCATGGTGAGGCCGGTGCCGTCCTTGTCGCCGGTCTCGGAGTTCCACAGCGCCTTGCCGCCGGTCGTGACCACGTCCGTGTAGAGCAGATCGCGGCGGCCGCCCGAGCCCTGGTAGCCGTGGACGTTGACGCGGTTGACGTACCCCTTCGTCGTCGACGAGAAGGAGTTCCAGGTGGTGCGGGCCAGGTCGTAGCTGGTCTCGTCCGACGCGGAGATCCTCGTCGCCGTCAGGCCGCGCTTGTCCAACTCGCTGCGCAGGTAGGGGAGTACGGCCGCCTGGACGGTCGCGTCCATGTGGCAGCCCTCCTGCGTCCCGGTCGCCGTCCACCAGGACGACGAGGGTTCGTTGAAGGCGTCGACCGTCGCGAAGTTCACGCCCCAGTTCGCCTTCGCGTACGAGGCGACCGCCGCCAGGTGGGAGGCGTGCTGGCGGTAGTTCCAGGACTGGAGGTTGTTCCCGCCGCCCGAGGCGCCGGACGGGTTGTGGTTCAGGCACATCCACCACATGGGGGAGTTGGCGAACAGCTCCGTCGTCGCGCCGCGCGACACCGCCTTCTGGAGCATCGCGCGCTGGGCGGCGTCCGCGCTCCAGTCCCAGGCCGACGACGTCGGGTCCTCGTTGTTCCAGTCCTGCCAGTAGCCCTCGATCTGCTTGAAGCCGGGGATGTTGGGCGAGACCGCCATCGACGTGCCGCCCACGCTGTTCCAGCTGCACGCGCCCAGGTTGTAGCGGGCGATGTTGAGGCCGAGGCCGGGGAGGGTCCTGCCGTTGTAGGACACCGACTTGGTCGTGAAGAAGATGTCCGCGAAGTCGTCCCGGGCGCCGAAGACGTTCGCCCACCAGGCCAGGGAGGTGCCCCAGCCCTCCCATGTGCCGTACGTCGTCGAAGGGTTGACGGCGACGGTGGAGTCGGCCCGGGCGGTGCCCGTCGCGAGGGCGCTTCCGAGGAGCGCGCCTCCGGTGGCCGTCAGCAGTGTCCTGCGTCGGATCATGACTTCTCCGCTTCATGACTGCGATCGACGCCCGGTCGTCCCAACCGGCGTCGTCGGTGCGGCTGTCCGTAAGTGCCTGACTGCGTGAGTGCGTGAGTGCCTGCGTGCGTCAGTGCCGGTGCGTGGGTGGTGCGTGGGTGCGTGGGTGCGTGGCTTTGCGTCTGTGGGGGATGCGGCTGCGCGGTGGTGCGGCTGCTGGGCCGTGCGTCACGAAGCATCGGGGGTGCTCCGTGGTGTTGTCGAGAGTTCTGACAGCCCTTTCTCAAACCTGTGGAGGAAGGGCTGCGGCGGGTTCGAGCGTGCGAACGGTCTGGAGACCTCGGGCCTCGCCGCCTATCGTGCCCGCGTGCGGATCCCCCTCGTTCAGCACAGCACGCGGCGCCGGCGCGCCCGGTACCGGCGGGTGCTCTGGAGCGGCGCCGAAGTGCTGGTCACCGCCGGGGTGTTGGTGCTGCTCCTCGTCGTCCATCAGCTGTGGTGGACCAACCGGGAGGCCAGGGAGGGCGCCGAGCGGCGGGTGGAGGCGCTGGAGCGGGCGTGGGGGGCCGGGGGCGGTGCCGGACCGGGAACGGGAATGGATGCGGGTGAGGGGGCGGGGCCGGGGATTGGTGACGGATCCGGTTCCGGCCCGGGTGACGACGACGGCGGGCTCGACGGCGGTCCGGGCGGCGGGCTCGGGCGACCCGGCGGCGGCGCGCGGGACTCACGGCCGGGCGGGACGCCCCGTTCCTCGCAGGCCTACGCCGTCCTGCGCATTCCGCGTCTCGGTCTGCGGGTCCCCGTCGCCGAGGGCACGAGCAGGCGGGACGTGCTCGACAAGGGGTACGTCGGTCACTACGCCGGCACCCAACAGCCGGGCCGGCAGGGCAACTTCGCGGTGGCCGGGCATCGCAACACCCACGGTGAGCCGTTTCGGCGGCTGGACCGGCTCCGCAGCGGCGACGAGGTGGAGGTGGAGACCCGCAACGCCGCCTACACCTACGTCGTCGGCAGGATCCTGCCGCGGACGTCACCCCGTGACACGGGTGTCATCCGGCCCGTTCCCCGGTCCCTCACCCGGCCCGCCTACGGCTACGACGCCCCCGGCCGCTATCTGACCCTCACCACCTGCACGCCCGAGTACACGTCCCGGTACCGCATGGTCGTCTGGGCCGTGCTGGTCGCGACGCGTCCCCGCGGGTAGCGCCGCGTCGGTGGAGCGGACGTCGCTGTGTGAGGGGGTTTCTTCGGGAGCCTGGCCGTGGGCGTGGGCGGAAGGGGGAGGCCCGTTGCGTCGCGCCCCGCAGATGACGAACGTGACGCTGATCAGCAGGGCCCACGAGATCCACTTGGACACCGGGACGGGCTCCCAGCCGTGGAGCTGGGACGGGTAGGTCCAGGCGCCGAGGTAGGTGGCGATGTTCTCGGCGAGCCAGAGGAAGAAGCCGATCAGCGCGAAGGCGAGCGCCAGCGGCATGCGGTGGCGCAGCTCGCCGACCGTGAAGTGCACCCAGGTCCCCGTCGTCGCGACGAGCAGCAGAGCGCCCAGCGGCAGGCGCAGGTCGGGCAGCCAGTGGTGGCTCAGGAAGTTGGCGTACAGGCCGACGGCCGTCAAGGCGGTGGCGCGGGCGCGGTAGCCGGTCAGGGTGAGGTCGAGCAGCCGCCAGGACCGGCAGACGTAGCTGCCGACGGCCGCGTACATGAAGCCGCCGTACAGCGGAACGCCGGCGATCTTGGTCAGTCCGGACTCGGGGTAGCTCCAGGATCCCACCCGCACCTTGACCAGCTCGAAGGCGAGCCCGAGGACATGGCAGGCGGCCACGACGGCCACCTCCCGCCGGGTCTCCCAGCCGAGCGCGCAGCCCACGGCGGTGAGCAGCACGCCGTAGACGAGGAGGAGGTCGTAGCGGGCCACCGGGAAGGACAGGTGCGACGCGAGCAGCTTGGAGACGGCCATGCCGCCGAACAGCGCGACCGCGAACGCGCAGCAGCGCGCCTGGACCCGGGCGAAGCGCACCAGCTGCCCGGCCAGGCGCGTTGCCGCGCTCCGGACGCGGTTCGACGCGTGCAGGGTGGGGCGCCATGTGGGTCGGGCGAGGCGCGATGTGCGCCGGGCCAGGGCTGTGGCGCGGCGCTTGGTCGCGTGGGGGCGGCGGAGCGTGTGCATGGTCATGGAGAGTCGCCGGGGTTCCCCGCCGGTTCCCCGCCGGTTCCCCACGGAACTCCTCGCGGGCGCTCGGCCCGGTCCGTCCGGGGCGTCTCGCGGTCTCCTCCGCTCGTCTACGACCCTTCCTCCAGGGCCTCTCTGACGGCGGTCAGGACGGCCTCGGTGTCCGCGCCCAGGGCACGGGCGGAGGCGGTGAAGTCACGGGCCAGGGTGGCGAGCCGGCTGGGATCGGCGTGGGCGGGTCCGGCCGGGGGCGCCGCCACTCGGGTGCCCGCGCCCCGGCGGGTGCGGATGAGTTCGGCGGCCTCCAGTTCGCGGTAGGCGCGGGCCACGGTGCCCGGCGCGAGGCCGAGGTCGGCGGCGAGCTGGCGCACGGTCGGCAGCCGTTCCCCCTCGGTCAGCCGTCCGGTGACGATCAGGGCCGCGAGCTGGGCGCGGATCTGCTCGAACGGCGGCACCTGGCTCGTGGTGTCCACGCGGACCGCGGGTTCACTCATCGCCGACGGCCCTGGGCACGACGATGGTGAACAGGCACCATCCCAGACTGAACAGGGTCACCAGGCTCAGCGGGTAGATCACCAGCGCGGTGAGGTTGCCGAGCATGCCGGCGCAGGTGGTGCGGGACAGCACTCTGCCGATCATCCCGAGCACCATCAGCAGCTGGCTGGAGACCAGCAGCCCCCAGGCCGCGGTGATCGCCCACGAGCGGTCGTGGCGCTGCTGGTTGTCGCCGGGGCGGTGGGCGATGCGGCGCAGCGCCCAGACGCAGGCGGCGGTGCCGACGGCGAGGGAGGCGAGGAGGGGAGCGGCGTAGTAGAGGCCGGGCCAGGGGCTCAGGGGTCTGGTCACGCTCCGGCAGGTGACGGTGATGGCCCGGCCCGCGCGGCCGGCCGGGTCGGGGGAGGCGGCGAGCGATCCGACCGTCAGGAAGACGAGGAGGCACGCCGTCTGGAAGAGCAGCAGCGGAGCCATCCGGGGCGGGACGTGGTCGCGGACCCGGCGGGGGGCGAGGGCGGCGGTGCGGACCGCTTCCTGCGGAGCCGGCGTCAGGGAGTCGCCGAGCAGGACGCCGCCGACCGCGCACAGACCGAACGCGGTGACCGCGCTGAGGAAGCGCATGGCCAGGTCGTCGCTGTCCATGGCGCCGAGCGCTTGTGCGAGTACGGCGCCCAGCGTCAACCCGGCCCAGCGGGCGCAGAGGTCGGCGCGGGCCAGCAGGCGTTCTGGCGAGACGGTGTCGAGCATGTCGGGCCCCCGGCGGATACTTGTATCAAGTGGTAAGTACAAGAGGTGAGTACAAGATGCCGTGAGCGGGATCTTGTGTCAAACCCCTGATACAAAAAGGGCCTTGGGCGGGGAGGGGCCTGACCGTGGCCGCCGGTGTGGGGTATAAACCGATGACCGATTGCCGATGACCGATTGCCGACGACGGTGGAGGGGAGGGGGAGACGTGTTCCGAGACCGGGTTCCGGTGCCGCACCCGCGCTCGCGCCCGCGTCGGCGTTCGCGTCCGGCGACGCGACGGACGTCCCGCCCGCTCGTGCGTGTCGTCCCGCTTCCGCGCGCCGTCCCCCTTCTGCTGCTGCTCGTCGTGGACGTCCTCCTCCTGGACTCCGGTGGCCTCCCGGCCGTCTCGGCCGCCGTCGCGCTCGCCGCGACCGCCGCCGCCGGATCGGCCCTCGCCGTCTGCGCGCTGGTCGCCGCGCGCAGCGCGCCCGCCGTTCCGCCCACGCGGGTCCGGACCGCCATCAGGGACCGGGCCCGGCGTACGGCCTTCCTGCCGCAACGCGATCCCGACGCCTCCGGCCGGCCCCGCCCCCGGGCTCCCGGCCACGCCCTCCCGGCGACCGCCGCGTAGGGCCCGGACCGCCTCTTCTCCGTGACCCCGCGCGGGTCGTCATGCCGCATTCCCCGACCGTCGGCACGACGAGACCCCCGGAGGGCTCCTCACCCATGTCCGCACATCCGTCAGTACTTCTGTCCGCGCCCGTGTCCGTCCTGGCCGGCCTGGTCGAGCACCTCGCCGACCTGCTCCAGCCCCTGTGCGGCACCGCGTCCGCGGCCGCCGCCATCGTCCTGTTCACCGCGTCGGTACGACTCCTCGTGCATCCGCTGTCCCGGGCCGCCGCCCGGGGGCAGAAGGCGCGTGCGGCGTTGCAGCCCCGGATCGCGGAACTGCGCGAGAAGCACGGCGAGAACCCCGAGAAACTCCAGCGGGCGGTGCTGGACCTGCACGCGGCGGAAAAGGTGTCGCCGCTCTCCGGCTGCCTGCCCAGCCTGCTCCAGCTCCCCGCGTTCTTCCTGCTCTACCGCCTCTTCTCCGGCTCCTCCGCCGACGGCGCGGGCCGCGCGCTCCTCGACCACCACCTGTTCACCGCGCCCCTCGGCGACCGCTGGACGGACGCGCTCGCCCACGGCGGCCCGTTCGGCGAGGCAGGGCTGGTCTATTTCGTGCTCTTCGCCGTCGTCACGGCCGTCGCGTCCTTCAATTACCTGCGCGCCAGGCGGACGCCGCCGCCGGTGACCGGCGGCCAGGAGACGCCCGGCGTCGGCGCGCTCACCAAGGCCATGCCGTTCATGTCCTTCTTCACGCTGGTCACCATGGCCGTCGTGCCGCTGGCCGCCGCGCTGTACGTGATCACGAGCACGACGTGGAGCGCGGTCGAGCGGGCCGTCCTCCACCGGTGACGGTCCAGTACGTGAACCGGGTATTGCGGAGCGGACGCCCGGTCTGGAGGATCGACCAGTCATCCGATGGCTGCACCCGTCGGCGGACGACCCGCGATCGAGGGAGATTGTCACCATGAAGCTGCTGCGAGTCGGTACGGCCGGAACGGAGCGTCCCGCGCTGCTCGACTCCGACGGGGTCCTGCGGGACCTCTCCGGGGTCGTCCCGGACGTCGACGGGGCGCTGCTCGCCGACGACGCGGCGCTCGGCCGGGTCCGGGCCGCCGCCGAGTCCGGGGAGCTGCCGGCCCTGGACGCGACCGGGCTGCGGGTCGGACCGCCGCTCGCGCGGATCGGCAAGATCGTGTGCATCGGGCTGAACTACCACGACCACGCGCGGGAGACGGGGGCCGAGCCGCCCGCCGAGCCCGTCGTCTTCTTCAAGGCGGCGGACACCGTCGTGGGGCCGTACGACACCGTTCTGGTGCCGCGCCGGTCCGTCAAGACGGACTGGGAGGTCGAGCTGGCGGTCGTCATCGGGCGCACGGCCCGCTACCTGGAGTCGGCCGAGGAGGGGCTCGCGCACGTCGCCGGGTACGCCGTCGCCCACGACGTGTCCGAGCGGGAGTTCCAGATCGAGCGCGGCGGAACCTGGGACAAGGGGAAGAACTGCGAGACGTTCAACCCGCTGGGGCCCTGGCTGGTGACCGCCGACGAGGTCCCCGACCCGCAGAGCCTGTCCCTGAAACTCTGGGTGAACGGCGAGCTGAAGCAGGACGGCACCACGGCCGAGCAGATCTTCCCCGTAGGGGAGGTCGTGCGCTACGTCAGCCAGTTCATGACCCTGTACCCCGGTGACGTCATCAACACCGGGACGCCCGCGGGCGTGGCGCTGGGCGCACCCGAGCCCAAGCCGTTCCTGCGGGCCGGGGACGTGGTGGAACTGGAGATCGAGGGGCTGGGGAGGCAGCGGCAGGCGTTCAAGGACGCGTAGCGCTCCGCTGGGTGCGGGCGGAGTTCCGGGCCGGGGGGCCCACCGGGCCGGGGGCCTCCACGGGGCCGGCGGTCCCGGCCGGGCGGGGCTGTCCGGGCGGGACCGAGGGGGTGGGGGCTGCGGTCGTCCGTCGGGTGCGGGCCGTTCGTGGCTGGGCGCGCAGTTCCCCGCGCCCCTGAGGCGCTCCTGCGGAGCGATCAGGGCGGGGTGGGGGTGCGGTCGTCCGTCGGGTGCGGGCCGTTCGTGGCTGGGCGCGCAGTTCCCCGCGCCCCTCAAGGCGCTCCTGCGGAGTGATCAGGGAGGCGGCCCCCGCCCCTCTCAAGGTGTCTCTCCGGAGCCGGTCAGGGGTGCGCCCCCGCCCCTCTCAGGGTGGGGGCGCCGCTGTGGGGGCCTACAGGTCCTTTTCCAGGAACTGTTCCAGTGCCTCCACCACGAAGCGGTGGTCTTCCAGTTGGGGCAGGCCCGAGACCGTCACCGCGCCGATCACGCCCACTCCGTCCACGGTGATCGGGAAGGAGCCGCCGTGGGCCGCGTACGTGTCCGGGTCCAGGCGGGAGGAGTCCTCGAACGTCGTGCCCTTGGCGCGGTAGCGCGTCCCGACCAGGTAGGACGAGGCGCCGAAGCGCTCGACCACCCGGCGCTTGCGCGCGATCCAGGCGTCGTTGTCGGGGGCCGATCCGGGCAGCGCCGCGTGGAACAGCTGCTGGCCGGCGCGGTGGATGTCGACGGCGACCGGCGCCTGGCGCTCGCGGGCCAGCTCCACCAGGAGCGAGCCGAGCGCCCACGCGTCGTCATGCGTGAACCGGCGGAAGACGAGCCGCCGTTCCTGGGCCTGGAGCTCCTCCAGACTCGGGGTGATCTCCGGGGTGAACTTGGGGGTGAGTTCGTGGGTGCCCATTACAGCGTCACCGCCACCTTGTCTCGTGCCGAACGGCGGGCCGCCTCCAGGACGTCGAGGGCGGCGGCCGCCTCGACGGCGGTCACCGGGTTGGGGCCGCCGTCGGTCAGTGCCCTGGCCACCGCAGCGTAGTAGGCCGGGTAGTCGCCGGGGAGGGTCCGTTCGGGTCGCCCGCCGCCGGTGAGCGGGGACTCCCCGGCGCCCACCCGGCCCCACAGCTCCTCGGGCTCCGTGCCCCAGTCCGCCCCCGTGCCGCCGGGCCGCTCGCCCTCCCGCAGCGCCGCCTCCTGCGGGTCGAGGCCGTACTTCACATAGCCCGCCTTCGAGCCCAGCACCCGGAACCGCGGGCCGAGTTGGGCGGTCGTCGCCGAGACGTACAGGTGGGACCGGACCCCGCTCGCGTGGGTCAGCGCGATGAAGGTGTCGTCGTCGGTCTGCGCCCCGGGCCGGCGGACGTCGGCCTCCGCGTACACGGACCGCGCCGGGCCGAAGAGGACCAGCGCCTGGTCGACGACGTGACTGCCGAGATCGTAGAGCAGACCTCCGATCTCTGCGGGGTCGCCGGACTCCCGCCAGCCGCCCTTCGGCAGCGGCCGCCACCGCTCGAACCGGGACTCGAACCGCCACACGTCGCCCAGTTCGCCCTCGTCCAGCAGCTTGCGCAGGGTCAGGAAGTCGTTGTCCCAGCGGCGGTTGTGGAAGACGGACAGGAGCAGCCCGCGCTCCTCGGCGAGGGCGGCCAGCTCACGCGCCTCGGCCGCCGTGCCCGCGACCGGCTTGTCGACGACGACCGGCAGGCCGGCCTTCAGCGCGGCGGTCGCGAGCGGGACGTGCGTCTTGTTGGGGGAGGCGATGACGACCAGATCCGGCTCGTCGGCGCGCGCGAGCAACTCGTCGGCGGAGACGGCGACCCGTACGTCCGGGAACTCGGCGCGGGCCTGCTCCTGCCGCTCGGGGTTCGAGGTGACCACCGTGTCGAGGACGAGGCCCTCGGTGGCCGCGATCAGCGGGGCGTGGAAGACGGAACCGGCCAGGCCGTAGCCGATCAGACCCACGCGGAGAGGAGTACCTGTCATGGTCCCCACTTTCGCAACGCTGTTGCCAAAGTGCAAGCAGGGGGCAGAATGGGCCCGTGAACAGGACCGCCGGAGGCCGGCAGTGAACAGGACGGACGCAGGCGTCAACCTCCTGGGCCTGCGCAGCCACAACACCGCGCTCGTGCTCGACCTGCTGCGCACGGCGGGCGGGGACGGCATCAGCCGCCTGGAACTCGCCGAGCGCACCGGGCTCACCCCGCAGGCCGTCAGCAAGATCACCGCACGGCTGCGGCAGGAGGGGCTGGCGGCGGAGGCGGGCCGCCGCGCGTCCACCGGCGGCAAGCCGCGCACGGTGCTGCGGCTGGTGCCCGAGGCGGGCCACGCCGTCGGGGTCCACCTCGACCGCGACGAGCTGAGGGTGGTGCTCGCCCGACTCGACGGACGAGTGGTGCGGGAGCGGCGCACGCCGCTGTCCCTGGGGGCCGGGGCGCGGCCGGTGCTGGACGCGGTGACACGGGAGGTGACACGGCTCCTTGCAGCCGGCCCCCCCGACGCCCCTTCCACAGCGGCAGCGGTAGCGGCAGGGGCAGAGGCGGCCGGGGCGGGAACGACGGCAGCGGTAGCGGAGTCCTCCGCGGTGGCCGCGCACGGCATTGCCGTGGCTGCCGTCACGCCGGACCGCATCCCCGTCGCGCCGGCCCTTCTCGGGGTCGGGGTGGCCCTTCCCGGGCCGCTCGACCATGCCCGGGGGGTGCTGCACCGGGTCACCGGCTTCCCCGAATGGGACGGGTTCCCGTTGCGCGACGCCCTGGCGGAGCGGCTCGGCGCACCGGTGGTCGTCGACAAGGACACCAACGCGGCCGCGCTCGGTCTCGCGGTCGACGGCGAGGGCGGCTCCTTCGCCTGCGTCCATCTGGGCACCGGCCTCGGCGCGGGACTCGTCATCGGCGGGACCCTGCACCGTGGCGCGCGCACCGGCGCGGGTGAGTTCGGGCACCAGGTCATCCAGCTGGACGGGCCGCCCTGCTCCTGCGGCAATCGGGGCTGTGTCGAGGCCCTGTGCCTGGCCGCCCTCGGCCGGGGGGACACCGGTGAGGCGGCGCGCGTCCTCGGCGAGGCCGCGGCGAACCTGGCCGGGCTGCTCGACATCGACGCCGTGCTGCTCGGCGGCCGCGCGATCGCGGCCGCGCCGGAACCCTTCCTCCACGGTGTGACGGCCGTTCTGCGGGCCCGGGCCCGCAGGGAGGGCTCGCCGGAGGACGCCGTCCGGGTCCGCCTCGCCCCTCACGGCGCCGGCGCGGTGGCCCGGGGCGCGGCCCAACTGCTCCTGGCCCCCCTCTTCGGCCGCGAGACGGGCTGACACGGTCCGGCACGGCGGCCCGGCGCGGTGGCCCGGCACGGCGGTCTGGCACGGCGGTCTGGCACGACTGTCGGGCGGGCGCTCCGATGTGGTCCGGCACGGCGGCCGGGCGGTCCGACGCGGCCACGCCCCGAGCCTGACCGAGGTGAACCGGGCTCGAGCGGGGTGAACCGGGCCCGAGCGGGGTGAACCGGGCCCGAGCGGGGTGAACCGGCCGGGCCCGGCAGTTCAGGCCGGGCTCGTCCGAACGAGGGGATTCGCACGGTCGTGCGGTGCGCCTTCGGGGTGCGGGGCGGGAGGCCGGGCAGGCTCACGTATTCATGCGACTGTGCCCGCCCGTCTCCCTGTGCCTCGCCGCGGCCGCCGCCTTCCTCCCCGCCGCCCTCCTCTCCGCGCCCGCCCAGGCGGAACCCGGTCCGGGCTGTTCCGGCGCCGCCGCCGGTGACTTCCCCCTCAGGACCCGTATCCACGGCGGCCCGGCCTCCTACCGGGCGGGCGGCGGATACGGCGTCTGGTATCTGGACCTCACCAACACCACCCGCCGCACCTGCGCCGCGATCCATCCGGTGGTCGTCCTGGTCGACGCCGGACGGAAACTGAAACCGTCCCAGCCGCGGCTGGACTTCTACGCCGGCGGCCGCCCCTGGCCGGTCCGCTTCGAGCACACGGACGACGACGAACTCGTCGGCGCCTTCACCGGCGGCGACGACGCCTCCGCCGCCTTCTCCGGGTTCAGCGTGGGCCCGGGCCGGACCCTCACCGTCAAGCTGCGACTCGCCCTGGCCCCGGACGCCGAGGCCAACGCCGTCACCGCCAACGCGGCGGTCGTCCAGCGGCACGGCGACGACGGCGACTGGATCGGGCAGTCCAACGACTACCGCTTCGCGGTCGAGGCGGACTCCGGCCCGGCCACGGGCCGCGACACGAAGGACCCCACGACCGGCCCGGCCACCGACGCCGCCACCGCTCCCACGGCCGGGACGACAGCCGGGACGACGGCCCGTACGCCGGCCGACCCGAGGAGCGACGCCACGGGCGGGGCCGCGGCCGGTGACGCGACACCCCCCGTCCCCCGTCCCGACCCCTCCGCCTCCGCCGGCACCGGCGGCCTCTCCCTCGCCGACGAGGCCGCCGAGCTGGCGCGCACCGGCCTGACGTCGCCTGCGGTGCTCGCCGCGGCCGCCGGCTGCCTCCTCACCGCCGGCGCGGCCTTGCTGCTGGCCCGTCGGCGCCGTTGAACCGCCCCCACGCTCGCCTGCGCGCTCGCCCGCCCGCTGCCCCGCGTCCCAGCCGGTGGACGGTCCGGAACCGGCCATTCCCTCAAGATCGGGCCTGTGACTAGGCTGAGGCGCACGCAGCGACCGCGTGCACGCGCAGCAACCGCGTACTCGCGTACGGCAGGGAGACCCCGCACATGGCAGACCGCAGGCCCATCGAGTCGTGGCTCACCGACATGGACGGTGTGCTCATCCACGAGGGCGTTCCGATCCCCGGCGCCGACGCCTTCCTGAAGAGACTGCGCGAGTCCGGAAAGCCGTTCCTGGTCCTCACCAACAACTCGATCTACACCCCGCGCGACCTGCACGCCCGTCTGCGGCGGATGGGTCTGGACGTGCCGATCGAGAACATCTGGACGTCCGCGCTGGCCACCGCCCAGTTCCTCGACGACCAGCGGCCCGAGGGCACCGCGTACGTCATCGGCGAGGCGGGCCTGACCACCGCGCTGCACGACATCGGCTACATCCTCACCGACCACGAGCCCGACTACGTCGTCCTCGGCGAGACCCGCACCTACTCGTTCGAGGCCATGACCAAGGCCGTCCGGCTCATCAACGACGGGGCCCGCTTCATCTGCACCAACCCCGACGAGACCGGCCCCTCCGCCGAGGGCGCGCTGCCGGCCACGGGGGCGGTCGCCGCGCTGATCACCAAGGCCACCGGCAAGAACCCGTACTTCGCGGGCAAGCCCAACCCGCTGATGATGCGCACCGGGCTGAACACCATCGGCGCCCACTCCGAGACCAGCGCGATGATCGGCGACCGCATGGACACCGACGTGCTGGCGGGCATGGAGGCCGGGATGCAGACCTTCCTGGTCCTCACCGGCCTGACCCGCCCCGAGCAGGTCGAGGACTTTCCGTACCGCCCGTCGAAGGTCGTGGACTCGATCGCGGACCTCGTCGACCGGATCTGAAACCCGCGGCGGCGCGCTGCCCACCCGTACGGAGCAGCGGCGTCCCGCAGCAGGATGCGCCGGGGGTCACGGCGGGGGAGTCTCCAGAGAGCTGGAGGTTCACGATGGGTTCCTTGAAGATCACTGTCTGTGCGGGCGCCGCGGTCGTCGCCGCGGTGCTCGTCCCCGCGGGGCACGCCTCGGGCGACGGCGGCCGTGACACGGCGGGCCGGGGCGGGGGCGGCGGTGTGTCCGTGACGCCGGCCAGGCCGTCGCCGGGATCCGAGGTCACGCTGAAGGCCACCGGGTGCCGCGGCAGGACGGCCACCGCGGCTTCGGCCGCCTTCGTGGCGGACGCGCGGCTCGTCGTCGCGGACGACGCCGGAGGCGCCCTCGTCGGCGACACCCGGGTCCGCTCCTCGCTCGCCGCGGGCGGCTACGACGTGCGGATCACCTGCGAGGGCGGTCCGGCGAAGGGCGGGAAGACCCGGAGCCGGATCGAGGTGCAGAAGCCGGTGGCCGGAGCCCGAGCCGGGGCCGGTGCGGCAGCCGATGCCGGGGCGGGTGCCGGTGCCGGCACCGGGGCTGCCCGGGACTCGGACGCCCCGTCCGCCCGTCCGGTTCCTCCCGCTTCTCCGTTCCCCGCCGGCCCTCCGGCGCCTCTCGCCGCGTCAGTCATTCCCGCCCCTCCCGCCCCTACCGCCCCTCCCTCGTCTCCCGTTGTGTCGGCCTCGCCCGTGGCTCCGGTGCGGGCGGGCGGGGGCGGGGCGGCTCCGCCGGCCTCGGTCGAGGAGGTGCGGGTGGACGGTCGCGGTCCGGGGACGGTGCAGGCCGTCGTCGGGCTGGTGCTCGCGGGCGTCGCCGCGGCCGTCGTCGCGTTCCGTGGTCTGCGACGGCGGCCCGGGGCGGACTGACCGTCGCCGTCGCCGTCGTCCTGCGGGCCGGGCCCAGGACGTCGTCGCGCGAGGCAGGGCGGGTCCGGCGTGACGTCACCTGGTCCGGTCGGCGGCCCGCTCCCCCGAAACCGTCGACCGGACCGGTCCTCGACCGCGCGCGCCCGGGTTGCGGGAGTGACCCGGCGTCCGGCGCGGGAGGCTGCGCGAAGCCCACGGACGGTCGGGGCCGGCCGGGGCTCTTCAGAAAGAGGTACCCAGCGAACGTGCGAAACGAACGAAGGCCCCTCGCTCTCGCGAGAGGCCTTCGATGTCTGTGCGCCGCCAGGGACTCGAACCCCGGACCCGCTGATTAAGAGTCAGCTGCTCTAACCAACTGAGCTAGCGGCGCCTGCTGACGGGACAACTCTACAGGACCTGCGAGGGTGCCCAGGACCACCCGCGGCCCGCGCCGCGGACGGCGGGCGGCCGCATTGGGCCGGGCGGGTTCCCCGTACATCGTTCGGACCGTCAGCATGCGCGTCCGGAAGACAGTTGAGAAACTGCGGGCGTGCACAGTCGCGGACATTTCCAGCTGCAGTGTGAGGGGAATCGCATGGAGGCTCCGGTATTCGAGGAATTCGATCCCGAGAGCGACTGCGACTGCCCCGGATGCGCGGCGCGGCGGCGGGCGGGCCGCCTTTCCCCGCCCGCCGTGTTCGGCGGCTGCCCCTCCGCCCGCCGCGCCCTGGTCGTCGCCACCGCGACGGCCGCGGCGCTCGGCGCGGCTCACGCCGCACCCGTCGTCGCCGCACCGCAGGCGCCGGCCCGGCCGCGTGTTCCCGCAGGTGACGAACCCGCGACCCCGCAGGGACGCAAGGCGCCGCTGCACGGGCCGGCCGGACAGCCGGCGCGTCCGCCGGGGGTGACGGGACCGGTCCGGACGCCCCCGACCACCCGGGCGGACATCGTCCGGCGGGCGAAGTTGTGGGTTTCGGCGCAGGTTCCGTACAGCATGAGCGCCTACTGGTACGACGGTTACCGGCAGGACTGCTCCGGATTCGTCTCCATGGCCTGGAACCTGCCCGGCAACGAGTGGACGGGCAGCCTCAACCAGTTCGGCACGAGGATTACCAAGGAGGAACTCCAGCCCGGCGACATTCTGCTGTTCCATAACGCGTCCGACCCCGAGAAAGGCTCGCACGTGGTCCTTTTCGGGGGCTGGACGGACTACACGCACAGCTACTACGTCGTCTACGAGCAGACCCGTCCGACCACTCGCCGCCAGGCCACTCCCTATGCCTATTGGAGCCATTCGGACCAGTACATCCCCTATCGCTACAAGGGGCTCACCACACCCCCGCCGGCCGGCGCGGAAGCGGCGGCCGCCGGTGACGGGGGCGAGGGCAAGGCCGCGGGCGGGAGTGCGCCGACGACGCCGTTCCCGGGGCGGGCGGCCTTCGGACCCGGCGCGGACAACGCGTACGTCACCCTGCTCGGCCGGCTCCTCGTCGAGCGCGGCGGCGGGCGCTTCTACGGCTCGGGGCCCGGCCCGCGCTGGTCGGCGGCGGACGGCAGGGCAACGCAGGCGTTCCAGCTGGCGCAGGGCTGGAGCGGGGCCGACGCCGACGGCCTGCCGGGCCCGCGGACCTGGTCGCTGCTGGTCACCGGCAAGGGCCGGAACATCGGGGCCGGCGGCGGGTCCGCCTCCGGCGGGCAGTCCCCCGCGGCCGGGGCCGGCAACACCGGTGCGGGTGCGGGCGCGGGGGCGGGGAGCGGTGCGGCGGGGGCGCACGGCACGCCCGCCGGGGCACGCGTTCCCGCGTATCCGGGCCGGGCGGCGTTCCGGCCGGGGGTGCGGAGCGCGTCCGTCACGCAGTTGGGGAGGCGGCTGGTGGCGAAGGGGTTCGGCCGCTTCTACACGGCGGGTCCGGGTCCGCTGTGGGGCGAGGCGGACCGGCGCGCGGTCGAGGCCTTCCAGCGTGCCCAGGGCTGGCGCGGCGGCGCCGCCGACGGCTACCCGGGCCCCGAGACCTGGCGCCGCCTCTTCTCGTAGCCGCCCGTCACCCTCGTCACGACCGTCCCCCTCGTCACCCGTCACCCCCGTCCCCCTCGTCACCACCGTCCCCCTCGTCACCCGTCACCCCCGTCACCCCCGTCCCCCGTCGTCACCCTCGTCACTCGTCATCCCTCGTCACTCTCGTAACCCTCGTCACCCCTGTCATGGCGTATCTGGCGCGGAGGCTGGAGGCACGCAGTGCACACGACCACTTCACCGACACCCGAGCCCGAGGGGCCGGCCCGGCCCGCCCGGCTCATCCAGAACGAGACGACCACCGAGATCCCCGTCCATCTGTTGTTCCGCGACGAGCCGGAGCCGCGGCCCGTGCCGCTGGCGCCCGCCGTGGTGGGCAGCCGGACGGGCACCGGGGAGCAGCCGCGGCTGCGCCGCCCCGCGTCGGTCAAGCCGCGTCCGGCGGCGCAGGTCGACCCCGGCCTGGTGGAGCGGCCGGCCCGGGTGCTGCCGGGCGTCCTGGGCGTGTTCGCCGGGGCCTGCGGGGTGGCGGGCTGTGTGGCCGCCTCGTGGTGGGCCGGGGTGCTGCCGCGGGTCGCGGTGCGGGCGCTGCGGCTGCCGGAGTTCGCGGGCGCGGGGCTGGGGCCCGCGCAGTGGGCGGTGTACGCGGGGGCGGGCGCGCTGGGGCTGTTCGGCTTCGGCGGGCTCGCCCGGGGCCGGACCGGCCGGGCCTGGGTGCTCGGCCTGTTCGGCCGCTACCGGGGGACCGTGCGGCGCACCGGCCTGCTGTGGGTGAACCCGCTGCTGCTGCGCCGCCGGGTGGACGTGCGGCTGCGGCACTGGCGCAGTGAGCCGATGCCCGCCGCGGACGGCAGCGGTGTGGCTCTGCGGGTGGTGGCGCTGGTGGTGTGGCGGGTGCGGGACACCGCGCGGGCCACGCTGGGCGTGGAGGACCACGAGACGTATCTGCGCGAGTGCGTGGAGGCGGCGCTGGCGCGGGTCCCGGTGGAGACGCCGGGGGCGGGGCGGGGTTCGGTGGAGGCGTCGGGGGAGGCGTTGAGCAGGCTGGTGGCGGGGGAGGCCGGTGCGATCGGTCTGGAGGTGTTCTCGGTGCGGCCGGTCCGGATCGAGTACGCGCCCGAGGTGGCCGCCGCGATGCACCGCCGCCGGATCGCCGCGCTCGACGCCCAGCACCGGGCGACGGTGCTGACGTCCGTGGTCGACTCGGTGGAGGACACGGTGACCCGGCTGACGATGCGGGGGCTGGTGGAGCTGGACGACTACGAGCGCAAGGCGCTGGTGAAGGACCTGACGGTGGCGTTCTGCGCGGGGCGGCAGGAGCCGGCGTGATTGGTCTGGACATGGCCAAGAATCGGCAATAATCTCGAACTTGGTCTAGACCTGCACGGCACGGTTCACCGAACTCCTGAACTCCCCACGTTCACCAGGAGCGCCAGCATGCGCGAGAAGACCCGAAGAGGAACCGGCAAGAAGACCAGGTGGTACGCGGCCGCGCTCGGACTCACCACGGCGGGGGCCTTCGTGCTCACGGCCGGGGGCGCGAGCGGCCACGGCTACACCGACCTCCCCGTGAGCCGGCAGAAGCTCTGCCAGAACGGCTCGGTCGCCAACTGCGGCGACATCCAGTGGGAGCCGCAGAGCGTCGAGGGGCCGAAGGGCTTCCCGGCCTCCGGCCCCGCGGACGGCCGGATCTGTTCCGGCGGCAACACCCGCTTCGCCCAGCTCGACAGCGCGAGGACCCCCTCGGGCGGGGCATGGCCCACGACCAGGCTGACCGGCGGTCAGAGCTACACCTTCCGCTGGCAGTTCACCGCGATGCACGCCACGACCGGCTTCACGTACTACGTCACCCGGCAGGGCTGGAACCAGAACCACAACCTGGCCCGCTCCGATCTCACCCTCACCCCGTTCCTGACCGTGCCCTACGGCGGTCAGCGGCCCCCGTCGACCCTCTCCCACAGCGGCACGCTGCCGTCCGGGCTCAGCGGACGTCACGTGATCGTCGCGGTGTGGACGATCGCCGACACGGCCAACGCCTTCTACGCGTGCTCGGACGTCACGTTCTGAACGGGACGGCATTCCTGAGCATCGCTTGAGGTCCCCCGTGCCCGCGCACGGGTACGTTCCCTGCACGCCGGCTCGACCAAGCCGGCCTACAGGGAACATCGGGGGAATCCATGGAAGCGTTCTTCTACATCATCCCGGGCATCATGGCGGCGGGCCTGCTGTTCGTCATGTCCCGGGTGCTGGTCAAGTCCCGGCGGATCGACCGCGCTTGGGCCAGCGGCCTGACCGCGGAGGCGCGCTGCCTGCGGGCGTACACGACGCTCAGCGGAGGCGGTGACACCTCGATCGGCACGACCCTGCACCAGGTCTTCGAGTTCACCACCCGCGACGGCCGGGTCGTGCGCTTCGAGGAGGTGGACGGCCCGGGGACGATCCTGGAGGGCGACATCGTCACCGTCCACTACGCGGCGGACCGTCCCGAGGAGGCGACCGCCAAGGCCCCGGCCCGCGGCCGGCTCCTCGCCGAGTCGGGATGCGTGCTGGGCTTCCTGGGCGCCGTCCTCGCCTTCTGCGTCTTCTTCATGATCGGCGTCCACCTGATGTTCGACGAGGCGGGCGATCTGATGCGGATGCCGTAGCCCTGGCCCTCCACTTCTGACGGTACGTCAACTACCGTTCGCTGCCATGGAGTCCACCGGGGCGACCGGCACCGTCGCCGAACTCGTCGCGGCCCGCTGGGGCGACCGCCGGCCGGGACTGTGGTGCGAGGACACCGTCCTCACGCACCACGAGGTCGCCTCGGGCGCCGCCGCCCGCGCCGCCCTGCTGCACGACCTGCTGCCACCGGACGGCCCGCCGCATCTGGGCGTGCTGCTGGACAACACCCCGGAGTTCCCCCTGTGGCTGGCGGCCGCGGCCCTCGCGGGGGCGGCCGTCGCCGGGATCAACTCCACCCGGCGCGGCCCCGAACTGGCCCGCGACATCCTGCACACCCAGTGCCGGCTGCTGATCACCGACTCCGACCGCCTCCGGCTCCTCCGGGGCCTCGACCTGCCCGGAGTCCGGCTGCTCAGCACGGACACGGCGGAGTACGGCGCCCTCCTCGCCCCCTACGCGGACGCCCGCCCGGACCCCTCGCGGGCCACCCCGGCCGACCGGCTCCTGCTCTACTTCACCTCCGGCTCGACCGGCGCGCCCAAGGCCGCGATCTGCACCCAGGGCCGGCTGGCCGCCGCCGGCCGCTCCCTGGCCGGACAGTTCTCCGTCGGCCCGGACGACGTCCACTACGTGTGCATGCCGATGTTCCACGGCAACGCGGTGATCGCCGACTGGGCGCCCGCGCTGACGGCCGGCGCCGGGGTCGCGCTGCGCCGGCGCTTCTCGGCGTCCGGCTTCCTGAGCGACGTACGGCGCTACCGGGCGACCTACTTCACCTATGTCGGCCGGGCCGTCCAGTACGTCCTGGCCACCGAGCCGGGCCCGCACGACCGCGACCACGTGCTGCGGCTGGGCTTCGGCACCGAGGCGGGCGCGGTGGACGCGGCGGCGTTCGAGCGGCGGTTCGGCGTGCGGCTCGTGGAGGGATACGGCTCCTCCGAGGGCGGGGCGGCCGTGCAGTGGTCGCCGGGGACTCCGGCAGGGGCGGTCGGCCGGGCGGGCGCCGGTCTCGTCGTCCTCGACCCGCAGACGGGCGCGCAGTGTCCGCCGGCCGTGTTCGACGCGGCGGGACGGCTGCTGAACGGCGACGAGGCGATCGGCGAACTGGTCAACCGGGGGCCGAACCCGTTCGAGGGCTACTGGCGCAACCCCGCGGCGGAGGCGGAGCGGCGCGGCGCGGACGGCGCGTACCGCACCGGCGACCTCTTCTTCCGCGACCGGGCCGGCTACCTGTACTTCGCGGGCCGTACCGACGACCGGCTCCGCGTCGACGGCGAGAACCTGGCCGCGGCGATGATCGAGAACATCCTCGCCCGGTACGAGGGGGCGGCGGCCGTCGCCGTCTACGCGGTGCCGGACCCGGTGACCGGGGACCAGGTGATGGCGGCGCTGGCCGGGACCTTCGACCCGGCCGGCTTCGCCGCCTTCCTGGACGCCCAGCCCGACCTCGGCACGAAGATGGCGCCCCGGTTCGTGCGGGTGGTGGAGCGGATGCCCGTCACCGCCACGAACAAGATCCACCGAGCGCTGCTGCGGCACGAGGGGCCGCACTGCGCCGACCCCGTGTGGTGGCGTCCGCCCGGAGAGGGCGGCTACCGTCGGCTCGCGGCGGGGGAGGCCGTCCGGACCGGTCCCGCCGGGCAAGGCGAAGGGCCCCCCGTGTCCACGAGAGGCCCTTCCACTGTGCGCCGCCAGGGACTCGAACCCCGGACCCGCTGATTAAGAGTCAGCTGCTCTAACCAACTGAGCTAGCGGCGCATGACTCCCGCCCTCCGCCTTCGGCGGCTGGCGACGGAGAAAATACTACCTGGTCCGCGAGGGTGCTCCCGACCACCCCGCCGCACGCTTCGCCGTGCCCGCCGGGGGCCGGTCTCAGATGGCCAGCGACAGCAGTACCGGCGCCGCGTTCCTGTTCAGGGTCTCGGCCGCCTCGCGCAGCCGGTGGGCGTGGGCGACCGGCAGGGACAGGGCCAGACAGCCGGCCGTGGCGCCGGCGGTGATCGGGACGGCCGCGCAGACCGTGCCGATCGCGTACTCCTGGAGATCGAGCACCGGGACCGTGGGCGGCTGCGCCTCCAGACGGGAGAGCAGCAGCTTGTCGCTGGTGATGGTGCGCGAGGTGAGCCGGGCCATCTTGTGCCGCGAGAGGTGGTCGCGGCGGCCGTTGTGGTCGAGCTGGCCGAGCAGGCTCTTGCCGAGCGCGGTGGCGTGCGCCGAGGAGCGGAAGTCGACCCATTCGTGGACGGACGGCGTGGCGGGGCCGTCGGCGTACTGCGTGATCGTGACCTCTCCGTCGACGTACCGGCTGATGTAGACGGCGGCGCCGACGCAGTCGCGGAGCCGGTCCAGGGTGTGCTGGAGCTTGTCGTGCAGGGCCTGTTCCCGGTGGTGCGCGGATCCCAGCCGGGCGAGGGCGTCGCCGGTGACGTACGCCCCGTCGGCGATCTGCTCCACATAGCCCTCGCGGCGCAGCATGCGCAGGAGCGTGGTCAGCCGCTCCGCGCCGAGGCCGCTGCCGCGGGCGAGTTCGTCGTCGGTGACACCGGTGGAGTGCCGTGCCACCGTCTCCAGGACGCGCAGCGCCTCCTGGGCCGAGTGGTACGGCGCGGTCGGCTCGTGCTTCAGCGCCACGGTTCCCCCTGCGTCAGCCGTGCCGGCTGCGCTGCTGTAGTGGGCCGTAATCCGGTCAGTGAACCGCTTCCACCATAACGGCCAACTGCCCTGCGGGGAGGGGGTGGAGAGGATTCCGCCCGCTCCCCTCGCGGGGATTACTCCGACAGCATATGCCCGGCCTTCTCTGTCCGGCCCCCTGTGCCCAGCCCCCCGCGCCCGGCCCCCTTGCCTGACGTCGGCGCAGAGGGCCGGGCCGGGGTCACAGCACGGCGCCGAGGAACTCCCGGGTGCGTTCCTGCTCCGGCTCGCTGAAGATCTTCTCCGGCGGGCCCGACTCGATGACGCGGCCCGCGTCGAACATCAGGACCTGGTCCGAGATGTCCCGCGCGAAGCTCATCTCGTGCGTCACGCAGAGCATCGTGATGTCGGTGGTGCGGGCGATGTCCCGCAGCACGTCCAGGACGCCGGCCACCAGCTCCGGGTCCAGCGCGGAGGTCACCTCGTCCAGCAGCAGGACCTGGGGCCGCATCGCCAGCGCCCGGGCGATCGCCACCCGCTGCTGCTGGCCGCCGGACAGCTGCGTGGGGTACTTGTCGACGTGCTCGCTCAGGCCGACGAGTTCGAGCAGCTCGCGGGCGCGCTCCTCGGCCTCGTCCCTGGACAGGCCGAGGACGGTGACCGGCGCCTCGGTGATGTTGCGCAGCACCTTCATGTTCGGGAAGAGGTTGAACTGCTGGAACACCATTCCGATGTTCTTGCGGACTTCGCGCACGTGCTTCTCGCCGGCCCGGACGAGCTTGCCGTTCCGTTCCTCGTGGGTGAGGTACTGGCCGCCGACCCTGATCGTGCCCTCGTCGGGCGTGGCCAGCGTCATCAGCAGCCGCAGGATCGTCGTCTTGCCGGAGCCGGACGGGCCGATCAGCGTGACGTGCTTGCCGGAGTCGACGGAGAAGTCGAGCCGGTCGAGGACGGTGTTGTCGCCGAACCGCTTGGTGACCTGGTCGAAGCGGATCAGTTCGCTGCCGTCCACCGGCGGGTTGGCGAGGGCGTCGGCGGTCTGTGCGGTGTCGGTGTCAGCGGACAAGGCGTCGCTCCAGGAGTCGGATCAGGAGGGAGGCGGGGTAGGCGATGACGATGAATGCCACGCCCACCACGGTGAGCGCCTCCGTGGTGAAGGTCTCGTTGCTGAAGGTCTGGGCCTCGCCGAGCATGTCGAACGCGCCGATGGTGGCGATCATCGGCGAGTCCTTGAGCATGGCGATGACGTAGTTGCCCAGCGGCGGGACGACCCGGCGGATCGCCTGCGGCAGGATCACCACCCGCCAGGTGCGGCCCCTGGACAGGCTCAGCGCCGTGGCCGCCTCCCACTGGCCGGCCGGGACGCCGTCGATGCCCGCCCGGTAGACCTCGGCGGTGTACGTGGAGTAGTGCAGCCCGAGGCCGACGATCCCGGTGGCGAGCGGCGACATCGAGGGGCCGAAGTTCGGCACCACGTAGAACAGGAAGAACAGCTGCACCAGCAGCGGGGTGTTGCGGATGAACTCCGTCACCGCGACGACCGGCCAGCGCACCCACACGCGCGCGGAGCGCTGCGCGAGCGCCCAGACCAGGCCCAGGGCGAAGGCGATCAGGCTGCCGACGGCCAGCGCCTGGAGGGTGACCAGCACTCCGTCCCAGAACCGCGGCATGAAGGCGTCGACGACGTTCCAGTCCCAGTTCATCGCACACCTCCCGCGGACCGCGAACCGGCGGGCAGGCCCGTGCCGCGCGCGCCGCCGCCCGCGCCGGTCCCGCCACCACCACCACCGCCGCCACCGCCGCCGCGCGGCGTGCGCGGCAGTTCGCCGACCCCGGCCTTGGCCTTGCGCTCCAGCATCCGCATGCCGCGGGTGATGACGAAGGCGAGGACGAAGTAGAGGACCAGCAGCAGCGTGTAGACCGGGGTGGTCTCGTTGGTGCCCAGCCGCAGCAGGTTGCCCGCGAACGTCATGTCGGCCACCGTGATCACCGAGACCAGGGCGGTGCCCTTCAGCAGCTCGATCAGCAGGTTGTTGAACGGCGGCATCATCTCCGGCCAGGCCTGCGGCAGTTCGATCAGGCGCAGCCGCTGCCACCGGGTGAAGTCGAGCGCCACGCCCGCCTCCTTCTGCGCCGTCGGGACGGCGGCCAGCGAGCCGCGGACGATCTCGGAGCCGTAGGCCCCGTAGGTCAGGCCCAGCGCGCTCACGCCGGCCCACAGGGGCTCCAGCTGCCAGCCGAAGAGGGGCAGCGCGAAGAACATCCAGAACATCAGCACCAGCGCCGACATGCCGCGGAAGACCTCGAAGTAGACGCCGGCCACGAAGCGGACGATCCACAGGCGCGAGCCGCGGGCGAGACCGATCGCGAAGGAGACCGCCGCGGCCAGGACGGCCGAGAGGAAGGTCACCTGGACGGTGATCCAGACGCCCGGCAGGAACCAGGTCGTGAAGAACTGCGCACTCATCATCAGCCGCACAGCTCCTTCGCCGTCAGGTCCGTCATGTCGGCCTTGGTGAACCCGAACGGGCCGACGATCTCCAGGAGTTGCCGGTAGTCGTCCTGCTTGAGCTTCAGCAGTTCCGCGTTGAAGGCGTCGCGGAGGTTCCGCTCGGACTGCCGGAAGGCGAAGCCGCCCGCGCCGTAGGCGGGCTTGCCGTCGACCACCGGCTGGAACGGCTCGGTCGCCGACACGCGCGCGGAGCCCGCCACCGCCGACCTGACCGTGATGCGGGTGCCCGCGAACGCGTCCACCCGGCCCTGGGCCACCGCGTCCAGCCCGGCCACCTGGTCCGGCAGGACCAGGACGTCGCCGATGCCCGCCGCCCTGGCGTAGTCGATCTGGGCGTACGCCTTCCCGGAGGCGAGTCTCAGCCCCTTCTTCTTGACGTCGGCGTACGTCCTGATGCCGTGCGGGTTGCCCTTCCTGACGATGAACGAGTCCAGCATCAGATAGTCCGGGTCGGCGAACAGCACCTGCTCACAGCGGACCGGGTTGATGTACATCCCCGCGGACACCACGTCGAACTGCCGGGCCTTCAGGCCGGGTATCAGGGCGCCGAAGTCCACGGGCACCGGCTTGACGTCGTCGATGCCGAGCTTCCTGAACACCGCCTCCGCGATCGCGGGCGCCTCTCCGGTGGCCTGACCGTCGTCCCCGACGTAGCCGAAGGGCGGCTCGCTCGCGATGCCGATCTTCACGGATCCCTGATCGCGCAGGGTGTCCAGGAGGCTGCCGCCCAGCACCTTTCCGCCGTCCGGGACGCGGCTGCACCCGGCCGCCCCGAGGCCTCCCGCGATGCCCAGCGACACCGCTCCCGCAAAGAGCGAACGGCGGCTCAGCCCTCGGGAGGGTCTGCCGGCGGTTTCTGGTCGGTTTGCATGTGGTCGAGCCATGGGCGCGCAGCTACCCGACTTCACGCGAGTCATGCCGATCGCTTTCGGCCCGGATGGCCGCCCACCCCGCCGCCCGCTCCGCCGTCCGCCGGGCGGGCCTGCCTGCCCGGCCGGTCCGTCCGCGGGAGTCGCGCAGGTCAGGAGCGGATCGTCGCCATGGCAAAGACGCCCGCCGAGCCCGCGGCGGAACCGGGGCGTCCCCGCCCGCGCGAGCGCCCCGGTTCCGCCCCGGCTCCGCCCCGGTTCCGCCGCCCGGCGGGCGGTCCCGCCGCGCGCACGTGCGGCCGTCGGCCGGATCGACCCACGACATCGACCCACGGCATCGACCCACCGCATTGACCCACGGAAGTGCCTCGGAATTGAACCTCTCTCCCGGTCTTTCGGCCGCCTAGATTGATCTGTGTGCCGGTCCTGCGGCCTCGTCCGCGGACCATCGACCGACCTCCGGGAGTCCCCATGAGCAGCCCCCTCCTCGTCCGCGCCGACCGCGCCGAGACCGTGCAGGACGGCGCCCTCAGCCTGATCACCCTGCTCGCCGACGCGGGTGCCACCGACGGAGCCGTCACCGCCAACAAGGCGACCTTCGCCAAGGGCTCGCCCGGCGCCCCCGCCCACTTCCACACCAAGGCGACCGAGGTCTTCCTCGTCCTCGACGGCACGATGCGCTTCCTGGTCGGCGACGAGGTGCGCACCCTGGGCGCCGGCGACTTCCTGACCGTCCCGCCGACCGTCCCGCACGCGTTCGCGCCGGGCGTCGACAGCACCGCCGAACTGCTCGTCCTGTTCACCCCCGGCCTGCACCGCTTCGACTACTACCGGCTGCTGGAGCGGGTGTACCGAGGCGAGGCGGACGTCGAGGAGATCCGGGCCGGTTCCGAGCGGTACGACAACCACTACTTCGCGAGCCCGGTCTGGCAGGAGGAGCTGCGCCGCACCGCCCCGGCCACCGCCTGACCGCCCGCGCCCCCGCCGGGACCGGCCCCTGGGCCGTCAGTGGCCGGGCACGTAGCCGCGCTGCTTGTCGACCACGTTCTTCAGCGGCCGGCCCGCCGCCCACCGCTCGAACAGGTCGACGAACTGTGCGCCGAGTTCGTCGGACGACCCGATGGTGTCGCCGCTCATGTGGGGGGAGATCAGCAGCCCCGGGACCCGCCACAGCGGGCTGTCGGGGGCGAGCGGCTCGTCGGTGACGACGTCCAGCGCGGCGCCCGCGATCCAGCGCCGCTCCAGGGCCCGCACCAGCGCGTCCTCGACGACCAGCGGTCCGCGGCCGACGTTCACGAACCGCGCGGAGGGCTGCATCACGCCGAACCGGCGGGTGTCGAACATGCCGCGCGTCTGCTCGGTGAGCGGGGCGGCGGCGATCACCCAGTCGGCGCGGGCGAGGAGCCGGTCCAGGTCCTGCGGGCCGTGGATGCCGGTGCGCGGGACCCGGCCGACGACCGCGACGGTCAGCCCTAGCGCCTTCAGGGTGCGGGCGATCGCCCGTCCGATCGGCCCCGATCCGACGACCACGGCCCGGCCCCCGGCGACCCGCCGGGTCTCCCGGTGCACCCACGCGCCCCGCTGCTGGAACTCCCAGGTGCGGGGCAGGTCCTTGGCCATCGACAGCACCAGCGCGGCGACGTACTCGGCGATCGGCTCGTCGAAGACGCCGCGGGCGTTCGTCACCACCGTGTCCGACGCGGCGATTTCCGGGCACATCACATGGTCCACGCCCGCGCTCGCGGTGTGCACCCAGCGCGGCCGCGGGCCCCCGCCCGGCCAGGCGGCGCGCACCGCGTGCGAGGTGACGTCCCAGACGAGCAGCACGTCCGCGGCCGGGAGCCGTTCCGCGAGCGAGGCCTCGTCGGTGTGCAGCACCCGGGCCCGTCCGGTGAGCCGCCCCAGCCGGGGGAGGGGGTCGGCGTCGAGGACGAGCAGCGTCGGGAGAGCCTCCGGGGCGTCGCCCATCCGGTGCCCCCCTCGTCCGTGACCCGCGTGTCCGACGTGCGCGGATCGACCACGTTGGCACCCGGACCCGCGGTCGTCAACACGGCCGCCGCGCCGCCGCGTTGCGTCCGCGCCCGTCCGCCGCTGCTCCCGGCCCGGCCGTCCCGCGCCGCTCCCGGGCCCCGGCCCCGCCCGGCCCCCGTCCGGAGCCCGAATCGTGCATACGGGTCATCTCGGCCAACCAGGTGACCGTGTGGGCGGCGTTGCGCCGACTGGGTACCCGAGCGGTGGGACCGTACAGGCGTTGCTGGAAGCCCCGGCGCGCGCGGCCCGCCGAACCGCCGGACACCCGTGCGCCGCGGCGACGCTCCGCACCGCGCGAGGCCCGGTACCGCCGGACGAAGAGCAGCAGCAGGAAGGCTGGACATGACCGCACTCGGATTCCTCTACCCGGGCCACTCGGCCGAGGACGACTACCCCCGCATCGAGCAGCTCCTGGGCAGCGACATCCGGGTGGACCTGGTCCACACGGACGCCGGCGAGGACACGCACCGGATCGACGCGCTCAGGGGGATCGGCGCGCCCGAACGGCTCGCGAAGGGCATTGAGCAGCTGCGGCTCGCCGGCGCCGAGGCGGTCGTGTGGGCCTGCACGAGCGGCGGCTTCGTGCACGGCTGGGACGGCGCGCAGGAGCAGGTGCGCACCCTGGCCGTCACCGCCGGGATGCCGGCCTCCTCCACCTCCTTCGCCTTCGTGCACGCGGCCCGCGAGGTCGGGGCCGCCAGGGTCGCCGTCGCCGCCGTCTACCCGCAGGACGTGAGCGCGCTGTTCGCCGACTTCCTGCGCGCGGGCGGACTGGAGGTGACCGGCGTGCGCGGCGGCGGGGCCGCCGGCGCGGCCGAGGCCGGCGCGTGGGGCGAGGCGGAGGTGCTCGCCCTCGCGCGGGCGGCCGACACCCCCGACGCGCAGGCGGTCCTGCTGCCCGGCACCGCCCTGCACACGGCCGCCTGGCTGCCCGCGCTGGAGGACGCGCTCGGCAAGCCGGTCCTGACCGCCAACCAGGTCACCGTCTGGGAGGCGCTGCGCCTGACGGACCGCCGCGTGCACGCGCCGGGGCTCGGCGCGCTGTTCGTCCGGGAGCCGACCGTGCAGGTCTGAGCCGGTGGACCGCCCGGCGGCCGGGAATAAGCGGGGACAGCCTCCTGTTGGTGCGACGAGGACGGACACACGGTCGACGACAGGAGGACCCCCGTGGCGGCGGACGAGACGGCGGACGAGACGACGGCCACCGGGGCGGCGACCGGTACGGCCGGAGCCGAGGCGTCGGCCACCGGAACGGCGGCGACCGGTGTCGCGGCCGCGGACGAGATCCGCGGTACCGCGCTCGGGAGCGCCCCCGTGCCCCTGTCCGTGCTGGACCTGGTCACCGTCGGCTCCGGCCGGACCGCGACCGACGCCCTGCGCACCAGCGTCGACCTCGCCAGGCTCACCGAGTCACGCGGCTTCCACCGCTACTGGGTCGCCGAGCACCACTCCATGCCGGGCGTCGCGTCCTCCTCGCCCGCCGTGATCCTGGCCCACCTCGCCGCGCACACCGAGCGCATCCGGCTCGGCTCCGGCGGCGTCATGCTGCCCAACCACGCGCCCCTGGTCATCGCCGAGCAGTTCGGCACCCTGGAGGCGCTGGCCCCGCACCGCGTCGACCTCGGACTGGGCCGCGCCCCGGGCACGGACGGCGCGACGGCCGCCGCCCTGCGCCGGTCCGCCACCCTGAACGAGGGCGCCGACGACTTCCCCGAGCAGCTCGCCGAGCTGATCCGCTTCCTGGACGACGACTTCCCCGACGGCCACCCCTATCGCAGGATCCACGCGATCCCCGGCCCGGTGCAGGGCTCGTCGCCGGGCGGCGTCCAGTCTTCGCACCGGCCGCCGGTGTGGCTGCTCGGCTCTTCCGGCTTCAGCGCCCGGCTGGCCGCGGTGCTCGGCCTGCCCTTCGCCTTCGCGCACCACTTCTCCGCGCAGAACACCGTCCCGGCGCTCGACCTGTACCGGGAGTCGTTCCGGCCGTCCGCGGTGCTGGCCGAGCCCTACGCCCTGATCGGCGTCTCCGTGCTCGCCGCCGACGACGAGCGCGAGGCCCGCCGCCAGGTCCTGGCCACCGGCGTCAACATGCTTCGCCTGCGCAGCGGCCGCCCCGGCCTGTTCCCCTCCCCCGAGGAGGCGGAGGGCTACGAACTGGGCCCGATGGAGCGGGAGTTCATCGACTCCTGGACCGCGAACATCGTCCACGGCACCGCCGACGAGGTCCGCGCCGGACTCGACGAACTGCACAAGCGCACCGGCGCCGACGAGTTGATGCTCACCAGCCACGCCCACCGCGGCGAGCTGCGCCTGCGCTCCTACGAACTGGTCGCCGACGCCTACGGGTTGCCGACGGCGTAGGACTGCGTGCCGGGGTCCGGGGCGGGCCGCGTCCCGGTGTCCGCCCCGAGCAGTTCGGAGATGCGGTCCGGGGACACCGGGCGGGAGTACAGCCACCCCTGCCCGGTGTCGCAGCCGATGCTGCGCAGCCGGGTCGCCTGCGCGGACGTCTCCACGCACTCGGCGGTGACGGTCAGCCCCAGCCGGTGCGCGAGGTCGATCATCGCCTCGACGACCACCTGGTCGGCCGGGTTCGGCGGGGCGCCCCCCTCCTTGTCGCTCTCGTACTGGAAGCCGCGCACGAAGGACCCGTCCAGTTTCAGCACCGACACCGGCAGCCGGCTCAGATAGGCCAGGTTGGAGTAGCCGGTGCCGAAGTCGTCGATGGCGATCCCCACGCCCATCTCGCTGAGCGCCTGCAACGCCTGCAACGGCCGTCCCGCCGAGCCCATCACCGCGGACTCGGTCAGCTCCAGTTGCAGCAGATGCGGCGGCAGCCCGGTCTCGGCGAGGATCCTCGCCACGTCCGCCACCAGGTCGGAGTCCCACACCTGACGGACCGCCACGTTGACGCTGACGAACAGCGGCTCCTCGTCGGGGTTGTCCAGCTGCCACTGGCGGGCCTGCCGGCAGGCGGTGGCCAGAACCCATCGTCCGAGCGGGACGATCGAGCCGTCCTCCTCGGCGAGCGCGACGAACCGATTCGGCGACAGCAGCCCGAACCGGGGGTGGTCCCACCGCACCAGCGCCTCCACCCCGCGCAGCCGGCCGTCGGACATGCCGACCAGCGGCTGGTAGTCGAGGCGGAACTCGCCGCGCTCGATGGCGGGCCGCAGCGTGGACGCCAGGGCCTGCCGGGTCATCAGATGGGCGTTGCGCTCGGGGTCGAACAGCGTCCAGCGGTCCTTGCCGTCCACCTTCGCCCAGTACAGGGTCGTGTCGGCGGCCTGCATCAGCCCGGTCGCCGTGGTGCCGGCGGCGTGCCGCTCCACGACCCCGATCGACGCGGAGACGTTCAGCCGGTGCCCGGCCAGGTCGAAGGGCGCCTGGAGCGCCTTGAGCGCGCACTCGGCCAGGTCGGCGAGCTGGTCGGTGCCGGTGGAGTCCTCGACCAGCAGGGCGAACTCGTCGCCGCCGAGCCGCGCCACCAGCGGCACGCTCGGCCGGGTCTGCCCGGCCGCGGCGGCGCACTCCGTGAGCCGCTGGGCGACGGCGGCCAGCAGCCGGTCGCCGACGCGGTGCCCGAGGGTGTCGTTGACGGCCTTGAAGCCGTCCAGGTCCAGGTAGCACAGGCCGATCCGGCCGGTTCCGCTCTGTTCGTACGCCTCCGCCTCCAGTGCGGCCGACACCCGCTCGAAGAAGAGGGTGCGGTTGGGCAGCCGGGTCACCGGGTCGTGCATCTGAAGATGGCGCAGCCGCGCCTGGAGGTCGCGGTGGGCGCTGACGTCGGTGACGGACAGCAGCACACCGGGCTCGCCCGCGTCGAGCGGGGAGACGGTGATCTGCGTCCACAGCGAGCGGCCGTCGGGCTGCTTCAGCCGCCGGGTGCAGCGCAGTTTCGCCCGCCGGCCGCGCAGCACCTCGCGGTAGGCGTGCCAGGTCCGCGGGTCGGAGGCCAGGTCCAGCAGGTCGGAGGCGACCCGTCCGACCAGCGCCGCGCTGCCGCCGCCGAGGAGCGCGCCGAGCGCGTCGTTGGCGTCGACGACGCGGCCCTCGCCGTCGACGACGGCCATGGCGAGGGGCGCCGCGCCGAAGACGGAGCGGTAGGCCGGCGGCCGGCGCCCCGGCGGGCCGCCTTCCGTACTGTCGATGTCACTCTCTGTGACGGCTGACCGGTCGAGGTCTGCCGCGGGCGTCGGCCCTTCGGACGTTCCGCTCACCGCTCGCTCCCGCAGTGCACTCGATCTCTGTCCGTGCAGGAAAGTCTGCCGATCATAGAGGCTGCCCCCGGACCCGCGCAGCCACTGCCCAGTGTCCCGGAACAACCCACCCTTCTGACAGATCGTTTCTGCCCGCACCTGGCCCCGTTCTGAGGGCGGACGACCGCTTGTGACGTTCCGTGAGAATTCCGGGGGTGTCGGGGTGATGCCCGTTTCCCGCCGCCTCACTCGTCTGGGGCAGACAAACAGGGCGTAGTACGACAAATTCACACAGGCTGGGTGGCGGTGTCCCGTGAACCGCCTCCGGAGGTCTCTGTGCCGCGTCTGCCGCGACCCGTGCGACTGTTCCCCTGCCCCCGACTGCGCAGCACGGCGGCCGTGTTCACCACCCTCTCGGCGCTCGCGGCCACCTCCCTGATCGGCGGCCCCTCGGTCGCCGGGCCCTACTCCGCGACGCCCTGCGCCCTGGCCCGCACCGACGCCCACCACTCCGAGGGCCTGGACACCTGGAACACGGCCTACCCCCGCCCGACGCGCGCCCTGGACGCGGTCATGGTCTTCCTGTCCTTCCCCGACTGGACGCCCATGGCCACCCCCGCCGAACTGGCCGCCGACCACTTCCCGGCCACCAGCCGCTTCTTCCGCCAGGCGTCCTACGGCAGGTTCGCCCTGCGCTCGCACCCGCTCAAGCAGTGGATCCGCATGCCGAAGCCGTCCACCGCCTACGCCATACAGCGCGACTGGAGCCCCGAGGGCCGGGCCGCCTACCTGCGCGACGCCCTCGCCGCGGCCGACCCGCACGTCGACTTCTCCCGCTACGACCTCGTCTACTTCGTGGCCGACCCGGACGCGCCCGGCGTCGACTCGGACGCCACGAAGGTCGTCAACCTCCAGACCCCGCTGCACGCCGACGGCACGGACATCCCCCGCGTCGTCACCGTCTTCGAGAAGCACCCCCCGGACCGGCTCGTCCTCGCCCACGAGACCGGGCACGTCTTCGACCTCCCCGACCTCTACCACCGGCCCGCCGACGGCAAGGGCGACTGGGACACCTACGTGGGCGACTGGGACCTGATGGGCAGCCAGTTCGGCCTCGCCCCCGACCTGTTCGCCTGGCACAAGTGGAAGCTGGGCTGGCTGGACGACCGCCAGGTGGCGTGCGTCCACGGCCCGGGCCCCACCCGGCTGACCCTGGAACCGCTGGCCGCGGGACCCGGAGTGCCGGTCGCCCGCGCCTCCGGCCCGCCGGCCTTCGGACTCGGCGACGGCGTCAAGCTCGCGGTGGTGCGCACCGGTCCCGACAGCGCGCTCGCCTTCGAGGCGCGCGGCCCGATGGGCAGCGACCGCGCGGCCTGCCGCGCCGGCATCCTCGTCTACCGCGTGAGCAGCGGCGCCCGCTCGGGCCGCGGCCCCGTGGAGGTGCTCGACGCGCACCCGCACACCGAGGCCTGCTGGGAGAACTCGGTCTATCCGCCCCTCGCGGACGCCCCGGTGGGGCTCGGCGAGAGCTTCACCGTCCCCGGCAGCGGCGTCCGCGTCGACGTGGAGGCGCGCACCGCGTCGGGAGAGTGGGCGGTGAAGATCACGCCGGGCGTGAACCTCTGAGAGCGCGCCCGCGCCGGGCATGCGAAAGGCCCCTCGCTTCCGCGAGGGGCCTCTGCCGTCTGTGCGCCGCCAGGGACTCGAACCCCGGACCCGCTGATTAAGAGTCAGCTGCTCTAACCAACTGAGCTAGCGGCGCCTGCTGACGTCGTAGACCTTAGCATCCTGGTCGGGGGGAGGAGAAATCGATATGCGCACCGCCGAGCGGGCCGCCCGGACCGCCGCCCACAGCAGGATCTCGGGCCCCGGCAGCCAGGGGTGACGGGTGTCCGGGGCCACCATCCAGCGGGTGGCGCACCCGGCGTCGGAGGGGGTGAGCGCGGGCACGGTCACCGCGTCGCCGGTGCCGTGGCACAGCAGCGGCGGCACGGTCGCGGCGCGGCCCTCCCGGCGGCCGTCGGCGCCCCACTCCTCCCACTCCAGCAGCGACGGAAGCCGCTGGGCGGTGCCCGGCGCGGCGAACAGCAGCGTGCGTCCGCGGAACGCGGCCACCGGGCCGGAGCCCGGCCCCTCGCTCCACAGCCGGTCGAGCATCAGCCGCCCGAACAGCGCGGGCGCGCTCACGATGTCGAACACCGAGCCGCACGGCAGGACCACGGGGGCCTGCGGCCGCTCCTCCCAGAACGCGAGGGTGCTGCGCGGATACGTTCCGGCGGACGCCAGCCAGGCCGCGCCGTCCGGGGTGACGCCGAGAGGTTCGTCGTATGCGCTGCTCATGCCGTCAGGTCTACCTGGAGTGAACAGGTGATTTCACAGAGTTGCCGGAAAACGGGACACACGGCGACGAGGAGGAGTATCTTGCCCGCCCGGCATATGCCAGGGAGGCCTGAAGTGCCGGCACGGCGGGCACCGGCCGACCGGCGGGAGCGGCAGGGTTGCCGCGAGCGCGAGCGCGAGCGCGGGACCGGGACCGGGAAACCGGGCGACCGGGGGACGCGGGCGAGCGGGGGACGCGGGCGAGCGGCGCCGTGGGGGCCGTCGGGGGGTGTTCAGAGCGTGTCGGCGGGGCCCCGGCCCTCGGCGTCGCCGCGCAGCAGATCGCGGCCGAACTCGACCATCTTCTTCGCGTAGTCCTCGGTCCACTCGGCCCGGTCGGCGATGTCCGCCGCCGTCAGCCGGTCGAAGCGGCGCGGATCGGCGAGTTGCGCGGCCGCCACGGCCTGGAACTCCACCGCCCGGTCGGCCGCCGCCCGGAACGCGAGCGTCAGCTCCGTCGCCCGCGCCAGCAGCGCCCCCGGATCGTCCATCGACTCCAGGTCGAAGAAATGCTCCGGGTCAGCGGTCGCC